>CAJTKA010000007.1 GCA_910576815.1 uncultured Lachnospiraceae bacterium | reverse complement strand
CTGATCCGGAAGGTCATTGCGGATAATGCACAGAAAGCCATGGATCAGGAAGAATATGAGCGGAAATATGCCGGATACTGTGAGCGGTACGAGGCGGCAAGGATACGGCTGGCGGAGATCGGGGAGCTCCGGTTGGAGCGCAGTGCCAAGCATACCAAGATCGCCATGTTCCTCGAAAAGCTGGAAAGCAGTGCCGGGCTGGTAACAGAATTTGACGAGGAGCTCTGGTATACAACGGTGGATTTTGTAACGGTATTTGAGGATATGAGAATGGTATTCACTTTCCGGGACGGAAATACGGTTGAGGTAAAGAAACGCGAATGGAAGGCGGCATAATGGGCACGGAAGATAAAAGGATACTGGCAGCGCAGTCTGCCAGCAGAGTTTTCAAGAATGGAACAGGTCTTTGACCGCAGGCACATGATATAGCATGAGATAGAGTAATCCCGCAGGTTTCATTATGTGAGCCTGCGGGATTTTCTTCGTTTATGATAGATGCCTTTTTCACGATAGAGTGCGGGATATAGGGGTGTTCATTTTTGAGATATAAAAACGCAAGATATAGTGGTTGCAAAGAAAAAATGGTGTGCATAGACACCCTATCTTGTACTTTGTTCGCTAAAAAGTATCGCTAACATTGTATTAAAGTTTGTCCCTGAATATGGTTGCAATTGACTTAAAAATTGATGATTTTAAGCCGGAATATATGGGAAAGATGGATTTTTATCTGGAAGCATTAGACAGAGATATAAAGAAACCGCAGGAGAATCCAAGCGTTGGAATGATTCTTTGCAAAAATGCTGACACGGATGTTGTAGAATATTCTCTGAGTAGAAGCCTGTCTCAGACAATGATTGCTGAGTATAAGACAAAACTGATTGATAAGAGCATCCTGCAGAGAAAACTGGCTGAGTTGTATGATATGGCAGAGGAAGAAGTGAAAAAATCTCAACAGGATTGAGAGTTTTGAAAAAAATATGGCTAATAAGAAATGGCAGGGGTATCCGTGATGATTTTTTTAGATGCAAATGCATTTTATTCATATATAGGAAGATGTAACTTAGGGTTGATCGAATCAACGCATGTGAATGAAGCGAAGCTATCGAAGTATTTAGATTCAATTAGAGAAAAGAGCTTGCCTACGTCTGTTTTTATAGAAATTATGGTTCATTTTCGTGATGATTCATCAAGATTAAGAGAAATATTAGAGTTTAGATTGCGGAAAGGATTACCGCTGTTCAATAATATTCCTGATTATTGTATCAGTGAAGATGAAATAACATGCATTTATTTTATGGATGATTTTTCCTTGAAGAAATATGCATATAAACTACTTGATGAAAAAATTGGTGTTGAAAGTCGATTTGCGTATTTGTTTTATGAGATTACAAAAAATTTATATTTGGAATACCGGTTGGAAGAAATTGGTGACTTTACAGAAAAAGAAGAAAAAGGAGTTTGGAATTTCTTAGGAAGAAAAGAAGCCAGAGAAGAAGGTAATACGATTATTGAAGTCTTCAAGGATGTGTTGAAGACAGGATATGAACAGGATAAAGAACAGAATTTTCTTAAAACAAAATACATTGATAAACTTAATGAAGCCTGCCAGATTATAGATGTTATACTTGCTGGATGTATTGCTTGTAGAGATGAAGGTTCTGACATCATTGAAGCTATCCAAGCTGCATATGATGAAAGTGTCACAAGAGGCTTTGATGGAATAAATGGAACTATGCCGGGACTTGTAACCCAGTTACAGAGTAATACAGTGTTTCTTGAACAGGCAAAAACAAAGATATCAGGTATGTTTCAAAAACACCACTATAATAAATTTCAGACAGAATATTTAAGAAATGTAATGTTCACAGCTTGGTATGATAGAGGACAGAAATTAAAAAAGAATGATATTTTTGATATGATGTGCGCCGGATGTTTAGGTTATGTAAGACCTATTCGTCCAGGAGAGTCTGTTTTGACAAATACGGAATCCTACATTATTTCATTTGACTCAACAATGGAAAAATATATTGATAGTGTTAGAAGTGCTAATACCGCCATAATTCAAAAATTTAAGAATGCATAATTGTCCTCTGGCATTGTGTTGACACATTTATTACACCAACAAGCAAATTTTTTGACACTTAAGAAATACGCTCTGTCCTTATTTTTCAGGGGATGGAGCGGAAAGCCTTTATTTTCAAGAAAAATTTCTCAAAAAAGTTTGTGTCAAGGGGTTGACAGAATCGGGGATTGGAAAGACCTATCTTGCGGCCTTTGATTCGGCATCGTATAAACGAGTCTTGTTTGTGGCGCACCGTGAAGAAATCTTGCAACAGGCGGCGGTGTCTTTTCGAAATGTAAGACAGTCGGACGACTATGGCTTTTTTGACGGCAAGCACAAAGATACAGATAAAGCGGTTATCTTTGCTTCGGTGGCGACACTCGGCAGGGAGGAATATCTGAGTGCGGAGTATTTCAGTGCGGATTATTTTGACTATCTGGTAATTGATGAATTTCATCATGCCGTTACCGCTTAAAGGCCATTATGACGAGAAAGAGCTGAATGAGACTTACATCGGGAATGTCAAAAGATACAATCTGATTTATAAATATTACAAAAAGTATCCTTCCAAAAGAGCGTTAGGTTTTTGCTGTTCCAGACAGCACGCAGAGGAAATGGCAAAGGAATTTTGCGCGCGGGGCGTAAAGGCTGTGGCGGTTTACTGCAACGCGGACAGCGCCTTTTCCGAGGATAGAAATCAGGCGATTAGCAAACTGAACAATCGGGAAATTGAGGTTATTTTTTCAGTGGATATGTTCAATGAGGGCGTTGATATTGCAGCGCTTGATATGGTACTGTTTTTGCGCCCTACGGAATCGCCGATCATATTTTTGCAGCAGCTTGGACGAGGTCTGAGAACCTATCGAGGAAAAGAATACTTAAATGTGCTGGACTTTATCGGGAATTATGAAAAGGCAGGTCGTGCACCGTTTCTTTTAAGCGGTGACAAAAATTTGAGTGAGCGGACAGCGGCAGAGTATCACAGGATAGAATACCCAGACGATTGTATCGTGGATTTTGATATGCGGCTGGTCGATCTTTTCCGAGAGATGGAGAAAAAGAACTTATCGGCAAAAGAGAGGATCGTACAGGAATATTACAGGGTAAAAGAACTGCTTGAAAATAAGGTTCCGACGAGGATGGAGCTGTTTACTTACATGGAGGATGATATCTATCAGTATTGTGTGCAGCACGCAAAAGAGAATCCGTTTCGGCAATATATGAATTTTTTACATAATCTGCATGAGTTATCGGAGGACGAACAAATAGTATATGATAGCATCGGGCGGGAATTTTTGTCATTGATTGAGACAACGGATATGCAGAAGGTTTATAAGATGCCAATTTTGTATAGTTTTTATAATCATGGAACTGTGCGGATGGCAGTGACGGATGAGGAAGTCTTGGCAGACTGGAAAGAATTTTTTAATACGGGAACAAACTGGAAGGACCTGACGCCTGATAAGTCATTTGCGGAATACAAACAAATAACGGACAAACAGCATCTTAGTAAAGCAAAGAGTATGCCGATTCATTTTTTGAAGGCTTCAGGGAAAGGATTTTTTGTGGAACGGGAAGGCTATGCGCTGGCAGTCAGAGAGGAACTTACAGAGATAGTGAAAAAAGATGCTTTTAGGCGGCAGATGAAGGATATTCTGGATTATCGAACGATGGAATATTATCGGCGGCGGTATGCAGAAGAAGCTTAATAGAAATATAGTATTTGACTCATTGAAAATTTCTGGCTGTTTAGCCACAAATATTCAATATATGATCGGAGGCTCCCATGCCATTCCAACTCCCCAAAACCTCATACAACTCCCTCCGAATAAAGGGAAGTAAAGTCCATCGTCGAAGAGTACCGCAAAGCCCGTGAACAGGACAAGGACGGTATCGCCTACACCACCCGGCCCTACTGGTACGGAAACCGTCTCGCAAACCGTGACATGGCGGATCACGGCGTGAGCCTGCGGGAAGAATTTAAGCTGATGTCAAAGCGCGAGAAAGACTATACGATTTCTTCGGGAGATGGCAATCTGAAACGCATTCAGTATCACAGTCCGATCTGTCGGACAAAGGTCTTTTACCGTGGCGATGCGCCGATCCTGAAGGTAAAAGAGCATTTGCAGGAGCAGTATGTTCTGGCGGATACCGGATACGGGAAGGAAAAGACGCGCTACTGCGAAAGCTGAGGCGCACTGATCGATATGACATAGGATTACGCGGGCTGTCCCCAATGCGGTGCCGCAGTCAGGATTCGCGAGGTACATAAAAAGATTGTGTCGATTGACGGGGAAATGTCAGGGGATTGGTATCAGCGGCGGTTTATCATGGGTGTTTTCCTTATTCTTATGATCTGGGCGTTTTCTTTGGGAATGATTGATCTGATCAGCGAGGGTGAGCTTGTATTTGATACGGTCATGGGTACATTTATAATGATCCTGTTGGGGACATTGGCGAGCGCCCCGATGTGTATTGTGATGGGCGTGTTTTTAGGGAATTTCCTGTTTGTGCTGATTTTGATTTCCTAGCAGAGTTCCAGAGAAAGGGTAAACAGAGTGGGATATGAGATGCGAAAACGGGATCCACAGTTTTCCCACACGGAATTTTACGGGTTGGTGCAATCCTATATGAAGCTTTGGTTTTTATCCGCAGAGCCGTCGGACTTAGGCTGCATTTCCGAGGTGGAAAACTGTCAGGATACAAAGATTCTCGATGTGGACTGTCTGAGCTGCAAAGCAAGCAGGGTATGGGCGGACGAGGTGTTTACTTATGTGGAGATGAGACTGAAGGTGCGTCTGATTTGTGCGCAGGGTGAAAAGCTTGTTAAGAGAAGGACAGCCTGTACGGTCAGAATGAAACGAAGAAAAGAAGTCACTACCACGCATAGATCCGATGTATTACAGTGTGCAAACTGCGGTGCGTACCTTGATCTGCTGGGAGTATGGCGAGTGTACGCACTGTGGCAGCAGATTCGACATTTCCTCGATCGACTGGATGCTCTGTCATGTAACGGCGGAGAATTGACATTTGCATATGCAGCATGATTTTATGGCCGGGGTGACGCTCCGGCTATTATTTTGTCCTATCTATATCCCGCATCTTGAAAAACTGTCCAAAAGAGTGTAAAATCTAACAAGCGAAATGTGCATGGAGGTCAGATTGAAGAATCACACTGATGTGCTGATTTTTCAATCAGGCAGAATGAGAAATCGCCTTCGCGAATTTCTCATCGCGTATCGTTGCAGTAAACTGCTTCGCCAGTAGGAGGAAACTATGACTTTAAGCAAAAAACCAATGACAGGCATGAAGGATATCCTTCCCGAGGAGATGGAGATCCGCGACTATGTGATTGGTATCATCAAAGAGACTTACGGGAATTTTGGCTTTACCTCGATCGAGACGCCCTGCGTGGAAAATCTTGCGAATCTAAACTGCAAGGCGGGCGGCGAGAACGAGAAGCTGATCTTTAAGATATTGAAGCGGGGCGAGAAGCTGCGCATCGACGAAGCAAAGAGTGAGGAGGACCTGACGGACGGCGGTCTGCGCTATGATCTGACGGTTCCGCTGGTGAGGTATTATTCCAATCACGCAAACGAGCTGCCCGCGCCTTTCAAGGCGTTGCAGATGGGCAATGTGTGGCGGGCGGACAGGCCCCAGCGAGGGCGTTACCGCCAGTTCATGCAGTGCGACATCGACATTCTGGGGGAGGCATCGAATTTGGCGGAGATCGAGCTGATCTTAGCCACCACCACGACGCTTGGCAGGATCGGCTTTAAAAACTTCAACATCCGCATCAACGACAGGCAGATCCTAAAAGCGATGGCGGCTTACAGCGGCTTTGGCGAAGAAGATTACGATCAGGTGTTTATCATTTTAGATAAAATGGATAAGATCGGAAAGGACGGTGTCTCGGCGGAGCTTTTGGAAGCGGGATTTTCGCAGGAGAGCGTGGACAAGTATCTGGCGCTGTTTACGGGCATGGAACAGGCGGACGATGCGATCGCCTATATTTCGGAAAAGCTTTCAGGTGTTCTTGCCGATGGTGTCATGGAGAGCTTTCAGGAGATCATAGACAGTGTGGAGGCGACCAAGGGCGACTTCTTTCAGCTGGTGTTTGACCCCACGCTGGTGCGGGGCATGTCCTACTACACAGGCACGATCTTTGAGATCGATATGCCGGAGTTTGGCGGCAGCTGCGGCGGCGGCGGAAGATACGATAAGATGGTGGGAAAATTTACAGGCAACGACGTACCTGCCTGCGGGTTTTCGATTGGATTTGAGCGCATCATCCTGCTTCTTTTGGAGAGCGGCTTCAAAGTGCCGAAGGCGGGTAAGAAAATTGCCTATCTGATGGAAAAAGGGCTGCCTTCCGAGAAACTGTGCGAGGTGATGGCAAAGGCGCAGAAAGAGCGGGAGAGCGGCAATCAGATTTTGGTAGCCAGGATGAATAAGAATAAAAAGTTCCAAAAGGAACAGCTGACCGCGCAGGGATATGAAGAATTTGAGGAGTTCTACAAGGAAGAACTAAAAAGGTAGACGATTACAAAACAGCATCAAAACACAGTGATATGGGACAAATAGGATAACCAACGCAGAAAAGAGGAAAATCAATCATGGCAGAATCAATGAAAGGCTTAAAGAGATCGCACCGCTGTGCGGAGCTTTCCTTACAGAACGTGGGGGAAGAAGTGACGGTAATGGGATGGGTGCAGAAACAGAGGAACAAGGGCGGCATTATTTTTGTGGATCTGCGCGACCGTTCGGGCATTTTGCAGATCATTTTTGAGGAGGCTGACTGCGGCGCGGAAGCGTTCGCCAAAGCGGAGAAGATGAGGAGCGAGTTTGTGATTGCCGTGATCGGTAAGGTGGAGAAGCGCTCGGGAGCCGTTAATGAGAATTTGAAGACGGGCGAAATTGAGGTTCGTGCCGCGCAGGTGCGTGTGTTGTCGGAATCCGAGACGCCGCCTTTCCCGGTGGAGGCGGATTCTAAGACAAAAGAGGAGATTCGCCTGAAATACCGTTATCTGGACTTAAGAAGGCCGGATCTTCAGGAAAAACTGATGCTTAGAAGCAAAATCGTTTCCGAGATGCAGCACTTTATGGCAAAAGAGGGTTTTCTGGAGATCGAAACTCCGATTTTGTGCAAGTCTACGCCTGAGGGAGCCAGGGATTATCTGGTGCCCAGCCGTGTGCATCCGGGACATTTTTACGCGCTGCCGCAGTCGCCCCAGCTTTACAAGCAGCTTCTGATGTGCTCCGGCTACGACCGCTATTTCCAGATCGCCAGATGTTTCCGTGACGAGGATCTGCGTGCGGATAGGCAGCCGGAATTTACGCAGGCGGATATGGAATTGTCTTTCGTGGATGTAGACGATGTGTTGGAAGTAAACGAGCGGCTGATCAAACATGTCTGCAAAGAAGCGATAGGGCTGGATGTGCAGCTTCCCCTGCCGCGCATGACCTGGCAGGAGGCCATGGATCGGTTTGGCTCCGACAAGCCTGATACCCGCTTTGCCATGGAATTGACAGATGTGTCAGAAATAGTGGCGGGCTGTGGCTTCGGTGTGTTTACTTCCGCACTGGAAAGCGGCGGGAGCGTGCGCGGCTTGAATATAAAGGGACAGGCGGCCATGCCGCGTAAAAAGATCGACGCGTTGGTGGACTTTGCGAAAGGCTATGGCGCAAAGGGTCTGGCTTACTTAAGCGTGCAGGAGGACGGCACCTATAAGTCTTCCTTTGCGAAATTTATGACAGAAGAAGAACTGGAGAAACTGGTGCAGGCAATGCAGGGTGAGAAGGGCGATCTGCTCCTCTTTGCCGCAGATAAGAAAAACATTGTCTACAGTGTGCTTGGCGCGCTGCGAGTGGAGCTTGGAAAGCAGCTTGGTCTAATCGATGAGTCGCAGTTCAACTTCCTGTGGGTGGTGGAGTTTCCGCTGCTTGAGTGGAGCGAGGAGGAGAACCGCTTTATGGCGATGCACCATCCTTTCACGATGCCCATGGAGGAGGACTGGCAGTATATCGATTCCGACCCGGGCAGGGTGCGGGCGAAGGCCTACGATATCGTGTTGAACGGGGTGGAGCTTGGCGGCGGTTCCGTCAGGATTCACCAGGATGATATTCAGGAGAAAATGTTCGAGGTGCTGGGCTTTACGAAGGAACAGGCGTGGGAGCAGTTCGGTTTCCTTTTAAGCGCCTTCAAGTACGGGGTGCCGCCTCATGCGGGACTGGCTTACGGCCTTGACCGCTTTGTGATGCTCTTGACTCATGCGGACAACATTCGTGAAGTGATTGCCTTCCCGAAGATGAAGGATGCGTCCTGCTTGATGACGGAGGCACCGGGAACGGTGGATGAGAAGCAGCTTGCGGAGCTGCAGATCGTGGTGATGCCCGCACCGGAGAAGGAGTCGGAGTAATATCCGATATTATCATGTTATCATAGGTTGGAATGGAGATCATAAAATATGCCGGAACAGAAAATAGAGAATGCAGCGCTGGAAGAAGCGATAGCGGTTTTCCGTGAGAATAAAGAGAAGGACAGCTATGTGAAGGTGATGGAAATCCTGGAGAAATCCATTGTGATAGTGCCGACCATGCCTTTGGAAGATATTCCGCCGGAATTGACGGAGCAGCTGCGTGAGGGAAAAGTCGTTGCGTTCCCGAAAGAGACTAAGGTTTTACCCTGCCTTTTGAAAAAAGATACAGGGGAGCAGGCCCTGCCCATTTTTACTTCAATTGCGCAGATTCCGCCGGAAAAGATGAGTCCCTCAGTGGTTGCCATGCCGTTCATGTCCTGCGTTGCCATGTATATGGCAAATCAGGATAAGGTAGCGGAAATCGTGATCAATCCCTTTAGTGAGTTGATGATTTTAACGCAGTCGATTTTAGAAGTGGCGGATAAGCGCAGGAAGGCGGCAGCAGAAATCAAGACCGTCCAGTTGACTAAGGAGCAGTTCCGGAATTTTGCCCACAACAGGGTGGCGCTTTATCTATTACCGAAATATTTATTTACAAATGGCTTACAGGGGCTGGAGGAATTCCAGCGGGAAGAAGGCGCTCTGATAATGCGCTTCTATGAGCAGGTATATCCGAAAGAGACCAAGTGCAGTTTTCGGGCAGATGATTTTTCGCTGATGATCCTAAATCTTACGGACAAGATACAGCTTACCCGTCTGGATATGCCGGATGTGGTCAATAAGAAGGGTATGTGTTATCGGGTTTATGCCGCCCTTATGCGGGACACGGAAGAAATACAGTATTATGCCCTGGAACACACAAAGGATGGAAAATTTATTGCCAGGATCACAAAGGACGGGAAACACGAGATCGTGGAACCGGCGCCGGATAACGGAGCAGAGATCGAGGCGATCATGAATCTGCTGTAGCTTCTTCCGTTTCTTCTTCCGGGGGAAGCGTGATCAGCACTTTCACGATGCGGTTATCCTGTACGCCGCAGGCTTTTAAGGTGATGCCGTTTTCCAGCCCGATGGTCTCCTGATCCTCGGGCAGGCGGTTCAGCTTCTCCAAAAAGAGGCCGCCGATGGAATCATAATCTTCGGAGTCAAGAGAAATATTGAGGGCGTCGCTTAAGTCGTCCAGCTTCATGCCGCCTTCCACCAAATACTGACCTTCCTCGGTTTCCTGAATCAATTCTTCCTCGTCTGCGTCGTACTCATCGCGGATCTCGCCGACCAGTTCCTCGATGATATCCTCCATGGTGATCATGCCGACAGTCGCGCCGTACTCGCTTAAGACAAAGGCGATGTTGCAGGATCGTTCGCGGATCTCCATCAAAAGATCTGATATATTCTTATATTCATAGGTATAATAAGCCTCCCGCAGAATCTTCTTGAGGCTGAATTTTTCCTTATCTTTCACCAGAATAAAGTCTTTGATATTGACAATGCCGATGATATGATCCGGGTCGTCTCCATAAACGGGAAGCCGTGTGAACATGCACGACTGGAAAGTAGATAATATTTCCTGATAGGTGGCGGTCAACGGCACGGTCGTCATCTGGATGCGGGGGATCATGATGTCCTTGGCCACGGTATCCCCGAAATCGAAAACGTTGTAGATCAGAGCCCGTTCCTCGGATTCGATCACGCCGCCTTCGTGGCTGACATCCACGTAGGTTTTCAGCTCTTTCTCCGTAATGTGAAAGTTATTGCCTTCGGAGCTGATATGTAAGAGACGCAGAATGCAGTTGGAAAGTTTGTCAATCAAATAAATGACGGGCGTAAGGATCGTCATCAAAAGGCGGATGAGGGGGGAAAACATAAGTGTGATCGACTCGGCGCGCTGCATAGCCCAGGTTTTGGGGATGATCTCGCCGAACATCAGGATCGTTAAGGTCAGGGCGCCGGTTGCGATGCCGACAGCCTTACTGCCCCAAAGATTGATGGCAAAGGTGGTCATCACAGAGGAAGCGGAGAGGTTGACGATGTTATTGCCGATCAGGATCGCGCTCAGCATCTTACCGTACTGATCCAGTATGGCAAGTACACGGATGGCTCCTTTGTGGTCTTCTTCGGCCAGGGTGCGCAGCCGCACGCGGTTGACGGTCGAGAACGCGGTCTCTGCGGAAGAAAAAAAGGCTGATAATATCACGAGAACAGCCACTGAAACGATCTGTATGGCACCTGCGGTATCCACTTGCTATGCACTCCTTATATGTTTGATATGATTTGAACTCTATGAAACAGATTGCCTAATTATCTTACTAGAAGCAAAAGATTGTGTCAAGTTTTTCCGCGTTTGGGAATACACATAGAAGTAGAAAGAATGTGTGTGAAAGTTTGAGAAAGGACAAGGGGATCATCATGGGAAAAAAAGATTTCTATATGGATAAGGCAGTCTTTGTCATCAAGTGCATGCTGGGCGCTTATGTGCTGACGGCAGGTCTGCTTTTGCTGCTGGCTTTCATGCTGTACCGTTTTGGATTGTCTGAAAAGGTCGTGTCTGTCTGTATCATCGCAATTTACATACTCGTTACCTTTTTTGCGGGGCTGCTCGCGGGGAAACGGGAGGGAAAGCGTAAGTATCTCTGGGGACTTGCCATGGGCGTACTGTATTTCGGGATCCTGGTGGTCGTGTCCCTGGTAGTCAATAAAGGGCTGGAGGATGTGGCAGGCAATATGATGACGGTATTCTTCCTTTGCGCCGGCAGCGGGGCACTCGGGGGGATGCTGGCCTGAGTCAACAGTTCAGTCAGACCGAATCTGCCCGGCAAATCATGCTTGCATGAAGTGCATGAAGTTGGCAACTCATACTAGACGCGAAAAAAAAATTGTGTTATACTACAAAAAGTTATGAGCAAGTTTATACATAAGGAGGACATACCGATGAAACATATCAAGACCTTATCGACCAGAGATTTGAAGGAATCCATGAAGAAGGGCGGCTGCGGTGAGTGCCAGACCTCCTGCCAGTCTGCCTGCAAGACCTCCTGCACGGTAGGCAACCAGAGCTGCGAGAAGGCAAGATAAGTTTTTCGCCCATCACGCAGGAAGGCAGTTAAGTGGAAAAGAGGAAAAAACGATAAGAAAACAGGGCAGGCTCGGCATACGGCGTATGACGGGGCTGCCCGTCTGCGTGTTTCAACAGTTCAGCCACACTGTTGGGGTGGACTGAACTTGTGATGAAAGATAAAAGTCAGGAGAAAAATCGTGATACATCAATATATCAGTAACGGCTATCATATTGTAATGGATGTTAACAGTGGCAGCGTCCATGTGATGGACAAGCCTGCCTATGACGCGGTTTCTGTTGTGGAGCGTCTGTTAGGGCAGGGGGTGGAAGCAAAGGAAGAAATCGCGCAGAAGGCAGCGGAAGAACTTGCTGTGGGGCCCGCAGAGGCGGCAGAGATCGTGGAGGAACTGCTTTCCCTAAAGGAGGCGGGGCAGCTCTTTACGGAGGATGTCTACGAAAACTACATCGATGCCTTCTCAAAGCGGGAAACTGTGGTGAAGGCACTGTGTCTTCATATTGCACATGACTGTAACCTTGCCTGTAAATACTGTTTTGCAGGGGAAGGCGAGTACCACGGAGACCGGGCATTGATGAGCTTGGAAGTGGGAAAGAAGGCCCTCGATTTTCTGGTGAAACATTCCGGAAACCGCGTGAATCTGGAGGTGGACTTCTTCGGCGGGGAACCGCTTATGAACTGGCAGGTGGTAAAGGAGCTGGTAGCTTACGGCCGTTCTCTGGAAGAACCGCATCATAAGAAATTCCGCTTTACCCTGACCACCAATGGCGTGCTTTTGAATGATGAGATCCTGGAATTTGCCAACAAAGAAATGTCAAATCTTGTTTTAAGTATTGATGGCAGAAAGGAGATTCACGATCGTATGCGGCCCCATCGCGGCGGACAGGGCAGCTATGATGAAATTCTTCCGAAATACAAGAAGGCAGCCGAGAGCAGGAACCAGATGAATTACTATGTGCGTGGCACCTACACGCACAACAATACGGACTTTTCCGAGGATGTGATCCATTTGGCAAATGAGGGTTTTGAGCAGATTTCCGTGGAACCTGTGGTGGCGGATAAAACGGAGGATTACGCGCTTCGCATGGAGGATGTGCCGAAGCTCCTTGCAGAGTATGATAAGCTGGCTTTGGAATATATTCGCAGAAAAAGAGAAGGAAAGGGTTTCCAATTCTTTCATTTTATGATAGATTTAGAAGGTGGCCCTTGCGTGGCTAAGAGGTTATCCGGCTGCGGATCGGGCACGGAGTATCTGGCAGTGACTCCCTGGGGAGATCTTTACCCCTGTCATCAGTTTGTGGGGCAGGAAGAATTTCTCATGGGAAACGTGGGGGAAGGAATCCTCCGTAAGGATATTCAGGAGAAGTTTAAGGCGTGCAATGTCTACGCGAAAGAAGCGTGCAGAGTTTGTTTCGCGAAATTCTATTGCAGCGGCGGCTGCGCGGCCAACGCCTACCATGAGAGCGGCGACGTGAACGGCTCCTATGAGCTGGGGTGTGAACTCCAAAGGAAACGTGTCGAATGCGCAATCATGATAAAAGCGGCGCTTGCCGATAAGGAATCATCGCTCGGCAGCGATGATTCAGAGAATGCTTCGCATTCTCCCTAAATGATTTACACAGTTGCATTTTTCGCATCAGGAAAAAAGGAGAATTAGTTATGAAAAAGAGCAAAGCGGTTGTCAGTCTGATCGTCTACTTGCTGATCCTTGGACTGCTGGGGTATACGGCAATCTTTGGTGTCGGTTCGGACAAGTCGGGCGCAGCGGAAAGCATCAAGCTGGGACTGGATCTGGCGGGCGGCGTCAGTATCACCTATCAGGTGGTGGGAGACGATGATCCCAGCGCGGAGGACATGAGCGATACCATCTACAAGCTGCAGCAGCGTGTAGACGGGTACAGCACGGAGGCGCAGGTATATCAGGAGGGAAGCGACCGGATCAATATCGAGATTCCCGGCGTTACCGATGCCAATGCGATCTTAGAGGAACTTGGCAAGCCTGGAAGCCTTTACTTTATTGCGCAGACGGACAGTGCCGGTAACAACAACTATGAAATGGGCTACGGCATTGACGCGGAGGGAAATCTGGTTCCGCAGTATCAGCTGAGTAAAACCATTGAAGAATTGCAGGCCGACGGTTCCATTGTTCTTACCGGTACGGAAGTGGAGAGTGCGCAGGCGAGAACGCAGCAGGATTCCATGGGCAATCTGGAAAACGTGGTATCCCTGACCTTTAATGAAAAGGGAAAACAGGCTTTCGCGGACGCGACCACGAAGGCTTATGAGAATGGCGAGACCATTGCCATCTATTACGATGAAGAACTTGTGAGCGTGCCGAATGTTATCTCGGCGATCACTGACGGTAATGCAGTCATAACAGGGCAGAGCACGGCGGCGGAAGCGGAACAGCTTGCTTCTACCATCCGTATCGGCGGACTGAAGCTTGAACTGGAAGAACTGCGGTCTAACGTGGTGGGTGCACAGCTTGGTTCGGCGGCGATCCGTACCAGTCTGATCGCGGCGGCGGTCGGTTCTGCGTTGGTGATTGTTTTCATGATCGCTGTGTATTATATCATGGGTCTGGCGGCTTCCTTGGCACTGTGCCTGTACACGGAGCTTCTGGTGATTTTGATGTATGCGTTTGAAGTGACGTTGACTTTGCCCGGTATCGCGGGTATCATCCTCACCGTCGGTATGGCAGTGGATGCGAACGTGATCATTTTTGCCCGTATCAGGGAGGAGCTTGCGGCCGGAAAGACCTTGCAGAACGCGATCAAGATCGGCTTCAACAAGGCATTATCCGCTATTTTAGACGGTAATATCACCACCCTGATCGCAGGTCTGGTGCTCTACTTTATGGGAAGCGGTACGATCAAGGGCTTCTCCATCACCTTGATGTTAGGTATCATCCTTTCGATGTTTACGGCGCTTGTGGTGACGAAGTTCCTGGTCAATGTCTTCTATGCGCTGGGGATTCAGAATGAGAAGGTTTACGGTGTGACCAAAGAGAAAAAGACGATCAACTTCCTTTCCAAGAGATATCTTTTCTTTGGTATTTCCCTTGCGGCGATTCTGGCAGGTTTTGTGGCCATGGGCATTGGCAAAGCAAACACGGGTATGACCCTGAATTTCAGTCTGGATTTTGTGGGCGGTACGTCAACCACCATGACGCTGAACGAAGATATGAGCATTGAGGAAATCGATGCGCAGATCGTTCCCCACATTGAGAAGATCACAGGAGACGGCAACGTGATGACTACGAAGGTGGCCGGCTCCAATGATATTATTATTAAGACCAGAACGTTGAATGTGCAGGAGAGAGAAGCCTTTAACGAGGTGATGGTGAATAACTTTGGCGTGGACGAGAGCAGTATTACGGCAGAGACCATCAGCGCGACGGTCAGCTCCGAGATGCAGTCCGGTGCAATCAAGGCAATTCTGGTGTCCACGGTGCTGATGCTTCTGTACATCTGGTTCCGCTTTAAGGATGTTCGTTTCGGTGCAAGTTCTGTGATCGCGCTCCTGCACGATGTGCTGGTGGTGCTTGCCTTCTATGCGATCGTCAGAGTGTCCGTGAGCAATACGTTCATCGCCTGTATGTTGACGATCGTGGGTTATTCCATCAATGCCACCATCGTTATCTTCGACCGCGTGCGTGAAAACATGCGTGAGTTGCGCGGCATGGATGGGCTGGAGGAGATGGTCAACAGGAGTATTACCCAGACGCTTACGAGAAGTATCTTCACTTCCCTGACGACCTTCTTTATGGTTGCTGCTTTGGAAGTGTTCGGCGTTTCCTCGATCAGAGAGTTTGCGCTGCCCCTGATGGCTGGTATCATCAGCGGTACGTATTCCTCCATCTGTTTGACGGGCGCACTCTGGTATGTGTTCCGCACGAAGCTGGTGAAGACAAAGAAATAATGCATACAAGCTTGATTTGCCGGATAGATTTGGTCTGGCTGAACTGAAATAATAAAGTACTATAAATGACCCTCTGGAAATGTTACAATAGGTTGTGACTTTTTCAGAGGGTGTTTTTTCGGGAAGATGTGACAGTATTAGAAAGGCATGAGAGGACAGGGTTATGGCAAAATGGATGGTGTCTGCCAAGAAGGCGGATTTTAAGGGGATAGCGCAGCGTTTCGGAATCGACCCGGTGATCGCCAGGATCATTCGCAATCGGGATGTTGAAGGAGAGGAAGCCATAGAAAAGTTCCTTCACGGTACGACGGCCGATTTCTACGACCCTTCCCTTTTAAGGGATGCCGAAAAGGCGGTGGATATCCTGGTAGATAAGACGATAGAGAAATGTAAGATTCGGGTGATCGGGGACTATGATATTGACGGCGTCTGCGCCACTTATATCTTAGTGGCTGTGCTGGAACGCTGCGGCGCCCTCGCGGATGCGGTGATTCCGCATCGTATCACGGACGGCTACGGGTTGAATGACAGGCTGATAGAGGAGGCGAAGGCGGCGGGAATCGATACGATCCTCACCTGCGATAACGGGATCGCAGCACTGCCGCAGATCGCCTTTGCCAAAGAACTTGGCATGACGGTGATCGTGACGGATCACCATGAGGTGCCCTATGAGGTGCAGGCGGATGGCAGCCGCAGGGAAACGCTGCCTGCGGCGGATGCGGTGGTGGACCCGAAACGGGAGGGCTGCCCCTACCCTGATAAAGGCATCTGCGGCGCGGTGACGGCATATAAACTAATGGAGTTGTATCTGCGCAGGATGAGCGGAAAGGGCGTTTTATCGGAAGATGAGTCGGCAGCGTTTCTGTCAGAGCTTTTGGCTTTTGCGGGTTTTGCCACGGTAGGGGATGTGATGGAGCTTGTTGATGAAAACCGCATCCTGGTAAAGTATGGTCTGCGGCGGATCGAACAGTCTGCGAATCCGGGAATGCGCGCACTGCTGGCGGTAAACGAGTTGACGCAGAAAAAGTTGACAGGGTACCACGTCGGCTTTGTTTTAGGCCCCTGCCTGAATGCGACAGGGCGGCTTGATACGGCGGCCAGGGCCCTTGCCATGTTTCGCACGCAGGATGAAGGCGAAGCACTCACGATCGCAGGAGAGCTGAAGGCTTTGAATGACAGCAGAAAGGAGATGACGCTGCAGGGAACGGAGCAGGCAATAGAGATGATCGAAGGGACGGCGCTTAAGGACGACCTTGTGCTGGTCATCTTTTTGCCGGACTGCCATGAGAGTCTGGCGGGAATTATCGCCGGACGCATCAGGGAGCGCTATCATAAGCCTGTTTTCGTGCTGACGCGGGCGGAAGAAGGCGTGAAAGGATCGGGACGTTCGATCGAGGCTTATCATATGTACGATAAGATGAGCGAATGCAAGGAACTTTTTACAAAATACGGTGGACATAAGATGGCGGCGGGGGTATCCATGCCAGAGGAGAATGTGGAGACGTTTCGCGCCTTTTTGAATGAGCACAGCGGGCTTGCAGCTGAAGATCTGGTGGAAGTCATACATATCGACGTGCCGATGCCCATGTCCTATGTGACACCGGAGCTTGTCAGGCAGATTGCGCTCTTAGAGCCTTTTGGCAATGGCAATCCCAAGCCTGTCTTTGCCCAGAAGGGGATCAGGGTGCGCAGGGGAAGGATCTTAGGGAAAAATGGCAATGTGGGGAAATACAGGATCGCCGATGAGGACGGACGGGAGTACGATATGATGTATTTTGGCGATCTGGAGCGGTGGCACGCCTTTTTGGCAGAGCATTTTGGGCAGGAGGAGCTCGACAGGCTGTACGGCGCGGGCAGCAGTGCCATAGTCGTTAGCGTTATTTATTACCCCGATATCAATGTGTATCGAGGAGTCGAGTCGCTGCAGATGGTGATGCAGGATTATGGCGCCTAAGCAAAAGAAAAACAAGCGGCAGCGAAGCTGACATTTGTTTTTCTTGCGGCGCTAACGAGCAAATGTCCGATGAAATCGGACGTAGAGCGCTGAAAGCGCGGATTTGCGAGTATGCGGTATGAATGGGCACGAAAAAGCCCGGGTGCACCGGGCTTTTTCGCAGTTTTCTTATGAGGGGGAGATAGTGAATTCATCAACTATCTTGATATTTATCATAAAGGGTAATTGTGTCCAAACTGTGTTTAGTTTGTGAAGGAATCATAAAAAAAGATTAAGAAAGCTTAAAGAGAGGCGAAAGAGAAGGGAAAAATTGCAAAAAGAGCGATTTCGTGCTATCTTACTATATAATGAATAAAATGCCGACAGGAGGTATCTATGGCAATTTTAAACGAATTATTAGAGGGATTATCTTACGAATGTGTAAGTGGAACGACAGACAAAGCAATAACGGATGTCATATATGATTCGAGAAAGGTGACGGCAGGCTGCCTGTTCATTTGTATCCCAGGGGCAAAGGCGGACGGCCACCAATATGCGGCGGATGCGGTGCGCGCGGGTGCGGCGGCGCTTTTGACAGAGCATGACGTGGAACTGCCCGCAGGGGCAGACGTGACGGTGATTCGGGTGGAAAACACCCGTTACGCCATGGCATTTGTCTCGGCGGCCTGGTTCGGGCATCCCGCGGGGCAGATGAAGATCATCGGCATCACGGGCACGAAAGGAAAGACCACCACCGCCTATCTGGTAAAGGCCATTCTGGAACAGACGGGGAGAAAGGTGGGGCTGATCGGCACGGTCGAGATCATTGCCGGAGATACCCACATTCCTGCGGAAAATACCACGCCGGAATCTTATCTGGTACAGAAGTATTTTCGGATGATGGCAGACGCGGGCTGCGATACGGTGGTGATGGAGGTGTCTTCGCAGGGGCTGATGCTGCACAGGACGCAGGGCTTTGTCTTTGACTTCGGTATTTTTACAAATCTGGAACCGGATCACATCGGGGAAAACGAGCATAAGGACTTTGACGATTATCTGCATTGTAAGAGCCTGTTATTCAGGCAGTGCAGGGTGGGGATCGTGAATGCCGATGATGCCCACCGGAAAGAAGTCACAAAAGACTGTACCTGTCAGCTGGAAACCTACGGCATCGATCAGGAGGCCGATCTGCGGGCAGAGGATATCACCTTCTTAAACGAAGGAGGCAGTCTGGGAATGGCCTTTACCACAAAAGGACTGATAGAGCTATCCGTCAAGACAGCCTCTCCCGGGAAATTCAGTGTATATAACACGCTGACGGCCATCGCTATCTGCAGGCATTTCGGCGTGGACGAAAAAGGGATACAGAAGGCGCTTGCGGCGGCAAAGGTGAAGGGCAGGACGGAGATGGTGCGGGTTTCCGATGACTTTACGCTGATGATCGACTATGCCCACAATGCCATGGCTTTAAAGAGCCTGCTGGAGACGCTTAGAGCCTATCATCCGCACAGACTGGTCTGTCTCTTTGGCTGCGGCGGCAACCGGGCGAAGTCCAGACGCTACGAGATGGGAGAAGTCAGCGGCAAGATGGCGGATCTGACGATCATTACCTCCGACAACCCGCGGACGGAAGAACCGCAGGCCATTATTAATGATATTAAAATCGGGATTGCGAAGACGGACGGAAAATATGTGGAAATCTGCGACAGAAAAGAGGCTATTGCTTACGCCATTGACCACGGGGAGCCGGGAGATATCATTGTACTGGCAGGCAAGGGCCATGAGGACTATCAGGAGATAAACGGTGTCAAATATCCGATGGATGAGAGAGTATTGATTCAGGAGATTCTAGAGGAGAGGGTATGACAAAGCGATATGCGGATGTCATCATAGAGATTGCACATGAGAAGGTGGACCGGGTGTTTCAGTACCGAATACCGGATGCACTGGCGGAGGCGGTAAAGCCGGGCGTACAGGTGCGTGTGCCTTTCGGGAAAGGGAATCAGGAGAAGACGGGCTATGTGGTAGACCTTTCGGCCAGGCCGGACTATCCCCCGGAAAAGATCAAGGCAGTCAGTGCGGTGGAGGAAAAGGCCGTTTCCGTGGAGGGCAGGCAGATTGAGATTGCCTACTGGTTAAAGAGCAATTACGGTTCCACCACCATTGCCGCCCTAAAGACCGTGTTGCCCGTGAAGCAGAAACAGAAACCGTTGGAAAAGAAAAAGGTGCTGCGGTGCCTTTCCGCGGAGGAGACTGCCCGGGCGGCCGAAGAATGTGAAAGAAAACACCAACGGGCAAAGGCGAGGGTGCTTACGGCATTACAGGCGGAGGAAGAACTGCCATATGAGTTGATCAGACAGAAGCTTCATGTGGCTGCCGCCACGTTACAGGCCTTGGAAAAACAGGGGTATCTTTGTATTGAGAAGGAGGCCTTTTATCGCAATCCTGTGAAGGTAACAGACAGGAACGAGGTGCGCCCTGTGTTGAATGAGACCCAGCAGCGTATCATAGAAGAAGTGCTTGCCGATCACCGTGCCGGACATCCGGGCGTGCATTTGGTACACGGCGTCACGGGCAGCGGCAAGACGGAGGTGTATCTTGGCATTATTGAGGAAATGATTGCCATGGGGAAGCAGGCCATTATGCTGGTCCCGGAGATCGCCCTGACGTATCAGACGCTTCTGCGTTTTTATAAGCGTTTCGGGGACAGGGTGTCGGTCATCAATTCTTCTCTGTCTGCGGGAGAAAAGTACGATCAGATCGAACGGGCCAAGGCCGGGGAGATCGATGTGATCATCGGTCCCCGCTCGGCACTCTTTACACCGTTTGCCAATCTGGGCGTGATCGTGATGGACGAGGAGCATGAGGGCAGCTATAAGAGCGAGTCAAGTCCCAAATATCACGCCAGGGAGACGGCCGTAGAGATTGCCGTCCGCAGCGGGGCAAGTGTGGTGCTGGGTTCGGCGACGCCTTCTTTGGAGGCATATTATCGGGCGCTTCAGGGACAATATAAACTGTATGAGATGAAGCAGCGCCCTGGTGTGAGCATGCTGCCTGCGGTCCATACCGTGGATTTAAGGAAGGAACTGCGGGAGGGCAACCGTTCCATATTCAGCAGAAAGTTGACGGCTTTGATGGAGGAGCGGCTTGCAAAAGGGGAACAGACTATTTTATTCTTAAACAGGAGAGGGTATGCGGGCTTTATTTCATGCCGTTCCTGCGGGCACGTGATGAAATGCCCCCACTGCGACGTATCCCTTTCAGAACACAGAAACGGGATGCTCATCTGCCACTACTGCGGTTATCAGGAACGAAAGCCCGTTAAGTGCCCTTCCTGCGGCTCCCCTTATCTGATGGGTTTTAAGGCGGGGACGGAGCAGGTGGAGGAGGCCATTCATAAGGCATTTCCGGGCGCACGGGTTTTGCGCATGGACGGGGACACAACCCGCACGAAGGAGAGTTATGAGAAGATACTCTCCGCTTTTGCGGATGAGCGGGCGGACATTCTGGTGGGAACGCAGATGATCGTAAAGGGACATGATTTTCCCAAAGTGACGTTAGTGGGTGTGCTGGCGGCGGATCTGTCTTTGAATCAAAATGATTACAGGGCCGGAGAACGGACCTTTCAGCTTTTGACACAGGCGGCG
Source organism: uncultured Lachnospiraceae bacterium (assembly GCA_910576815.1). GTDB lineage: Bacteria > Bacillota > Clostridia > Lachnospirales > Lachnospiraceae > UBA3282. Next base: position 89,173 of record CAJTKA010000007.1, on the reverse strand, counting down.
GGACGCGCCGGAAGGGGAGAACGTCCCGGCGAGGTGGTGATACAGACCTATCGCCCGGATCACTACAGCGTGGTGTATGCAGCAAAGCAGGATTATGAGGGATTTTATCGGGAGGAGATCGCCTATCGGGAGCTGATGGGTTATCCGCCCGTGGAACATATGCTGGCGGTACTCATCCTCTCCCGCGTGCAGGAAGAGGGAGAGCGGCTGGGAACTGAAATGACTGAGTTAGTCAAAAAGGAGACAGAGGGCGTGAGGGGACTGCGGGTGATCGGTCCGGCGGAAGCGTCGATTGGGAAACTCTCGGATGTTTACCGTCATGTCCTTTATGTCAGGCATAGTGATTACGCGGCATTGGTAACGGTCAAGGACAGACTGGAGCAGTTCTGCAAGGAACAGACGTTGAAAAATCAGTCAGTACAGTTTGACTTTGACCCGATGAATACTTATTGATAGGAGGAAACGGTAACATGGCAACAAGGAAAGTCAGAGAGATGGGAGATCCCGTATTGGCGAAGCGCTGCAAGGAGGTGACGGAGATCACACCCCGTTTGCAGGAGCTGATCGACGATATGTTTGAGACGCTTTACGAGGAAAACGGGGTAGGACTGGCGGCGCCTCAGGTAGGGATTTTGAAGCGTATCGTCGTAATCGATACCACTGGAGAGGATCCCCTTTTGCTGATCAACCCGAAGATACTGGAGACAAGCGGGGAACAGGACGGCTATGAGGGCTGCCTGAGCGTTCCGGGAAAAAGCGGCAAGGTGACCAGGCCCAATTATGTGAAGGCGCTTGCCTATGACGAGAATATGGAACCTTATGAGATCGAGGGGACGGAGCTTCTGGCCAGAGCCATCTGCCATGAGATGGATCATCTGGAGGGTCATCTGTATGTGGAGAAAGTGCATGGACCGCTTGTCAATACAGAAGATCTGGAGCAGCAGGAAGATTAAAAACCAATATATTTAACTGCGAGATTTGTGTCTGTGCGTTACTTGCCGTAAACTTGTATCTGCGCAGAAAAGGAGAATGCGATGAAGGTAGTATTTATGGGTACGCCGGACTTTGCGGTGGGGGCTCTAGAGGCGATCCTGGAAGCCGGTCATCAGGTAACGGCGGTAGTGACACAGCCCGATAAGCCAAAGGGCAGAGGCAAGGAAGTGCAGATGAGCCCGGTCAAGACATGTGCGAGACAGCATGGGATCCCGGTTTTTCAGCCCGTGAAAATCAAAGAGGCGGAGGCGATAGAGACACTGCGCACTTATGAGGCGGATATCTTCGTGGTGGCCGCCTTTGGGCAGATCCTCTCGGAGGAGATCCTGGCGATGCCAAAGTACGGCTGTGTGAATATCCATGCTTCGCTTCTGCCGAAGTATCGCGGAGCGGGACCCATCCAGTGGGCCATCATCAACGGAGAAAAAATAACAGGCGTTACCATTATGCAGATGGATAAAGGGCTGGATACCGGGGATATGTTATGGAGGACTGAGGTGGAGATCGCCGCTGACGAGACGGCGGATACCCTGCATGATAAGCTGGCAGCTGCGGGCGCACAGCTGATCGTGGAGGCGCTCGCAAAGATCGGGGCAGGGGATGTAAAGCCTGTAAAGCAAAATGACGCGGAATCCTGCTATGCGAAGATGCTGAATAAGTCTATGGGAAAGATCGACTGGCAGATGGGGGCTAAGAAGCTGGACTGCCTGATCAGAGGGTTGATTTCCTGGCCGGGGGCATCCACATGTTTTCGCGGAAAGACCTTGAAAATCTGGAAAGAAAAAGTGGTCTTAGAGCAGGATCTTGCAGAAAGCGCGATGTCAGGGCAGGAGCTGGCAGCCGAAAATGGAGTGTCCGATAAGGGAAATGCCCTGCCCGGCACGGTGGTCCGTGTGGAGAAGGACGCTTTTTACGTGCAGACGGGGAGCGGGATTCTTAAGATACTGGAAGTGCAGCCGGAGGGAAAGAAGCGCATGGCGGTGAAGGACTTTCTGCTCGGCTATCCCGTGAAGGCGGGGGAAATGTTTGAGAGAAACATGTAGCGCCGCGGACCGGGAAAGCAGCGATGAAGTGTTGCGAATCTAAGCAAAATACGGAGGAACGAAGATGGGATATTATGGTTACGGTTACTATTTTGACCCGACATATTTTCTGGTGTTGATTGGGGCAGTATTGTGCATCTTTGCGCAGCTTAGGGTCAGCTCCACTTACAATAAGTTTTCTAAAGTGAGGAGCAGGACGGGCATGACAGGCGCGGAGGCAGCGCAGAGGATCCTGCAGATGTCAGGGATCTATGATGTGCGGGTGGAGCATATCCGTGGCAGCCTTACGGATCATTACGATCCGACGCAAAAGGTGCTGCGGCTTTCTGACACCGTGTACGGCTCAGATTCCGTGGCGGCCATCGGCGTGGCGGCGCATGAGTGCGGCCATGCAGTGCAGCATAACACGGGTTATGCGCCTATACAGATCCGCTCGAAACTGGTGCCTGCGGCCAACATCGGTTCCAAAGCGGGCATTCCCCTGATCATTTTGGGAGCGTTTTTGGGCATGAATCAGGTATTGATCCAGATCGGTATCTGGGTCTTTGCGCTGGCGGTGCTCTTTCAGGTGGTGACGCTGCCCGTAGAGTTCAACGCTTCCGGCAGGGCGCTTGCAATGCTGGGAGATTACGGGATGCTGGCAAATGACGAGGTGAGAAGTTGTAAAAAGGTATTAAGTGCGGCAGCTCTGACCTACGTGGCTGCAGCGACCTCGGCTATTTTACAGTTGCTGCGGCTGATCCTTATGTTTGGCGGGAATCGGAGACGCGACTAGAAGCAGTGACAAGAATGACGGCGGCGGGAACAAAAGACGGGAGACTATGACGTGGCAGGGATCAACGGGCGGGAGGCAGTTTTAGACATCCTGCTGGAATTGGAAAAACAAACAGAATACAGCAATGTCCTGATTGCGGCGGTCTTGGATAAGTACGATTATCTGGATGGCAGAGAGAAGGCTTTTATCAAGCGGGTCAGCGAGGGGACCATCGAGAGGCGGCTTTGGCTGGATTATGTGCTGGACCAATATTCGAAAACACCTGCTATTAAAATGAAACCGCTGATTCGTGCGCTTCTTCGCATGAGCGTTTACCAGCTGCTTTTTATGGAGCATATTCCGGATGCGGCGGTCTGCAACGAGGCGGTGAAGCTGGCAAAAAAGCGCGGCTTTCAGTCCCTGCAGGGCTATGTGAACGGCGTTCTTCGAAATATTGCCAGAGGGCGGGAAACGATTGCGTATCCTGACAGGGAGAAGGCGGCTGAGACATACTTGTCGGTGTATTATTCCATGCCGCAATGGCTGGTGGAGCATTTTCGGGATGCCTATGGAATGGATGTCTGCGAAAAGATTCTGGCGGCGTCTTTGGAGCGGCGGCCAGTGGGGCTGCGTCTCAAGGAAGGAATGACACAGGAGGAGAAGGAACGCCTGCTTGCGGCCTGGAAAGCGGCGGGCGTGACCGTTAAAGAGCATCCCTATCATCCCTGTGCGGTGACGGTGCAGGGGGTAGAGGGCATTCGCAGGCTCGCGGGTTATGCAGAGGGGCTTTTTGCGGTGCAGGATGTGAGCTCGATCCTGGCGGTGGAGGCGGCGGGGATCAAACCCGGAGACACCGTGATCGACGTCTGTGCGGCGCCGGGCGGAAAGGCCCTTCACGCGGCGCAGAAGGCAGGGAAGGACGGAACGGTCATTGCCTGCGACGTAAGCAGCCATAAGACGGAGCAGATCGAGGAGAACAGGTGTCGGCTGGGGGCGGAGAATGTCTCCGTGCTGGTGCAGGATGCGCGGATGCGAAACGAGAATCTATTGGGACGCGCGGATGTGCTTTTGGCGGATGTGCCCTGTTCGGGACTGGGCGTGATCGGCCACAAGCAGGATATCAAGTACAGGGTGACGCGGGAATCCCTGAAAGAGATACAGGCATTACAGAAAGAAATAATAACAAATGTTATTGATTATCTCAAACCTGGCGGCACGCTGCTTTACAGTACCTGTACCCTGAATCCGGGGGAGAATGAAAAGATGGCGGCGTGGATCTGCGAGTCCTTTGGCTTTGAACGTGTGAGCATGGCGCAGCGGCTGCCGGATGCGTTAAAGGATGAGGCCAAGAGCGGGATTCTGCAGCTTTTGCCGGGGATCCATGAGGCGGACGGCTTCTTTATGGCACGGCTGGTAAAAGCAAAGTGAAAGGTTACTATGGAGAAAAAAGACATTAAGTCCCTCACGCTGGCAGAACTTAAGACAGAGATGGAAGAAATGGGGCAAAAACCTTTTCGCGCGAAACAGCTTTACGAATGGATGCACCGTAAGCTTGCGCGCGGGTTTGACGAGATGACAAACCTTCCGCTGGCTATGAGAGAGCAATGTGGGGTAAGCTATACTTATACGGCGCTTCCTATTGTGGCGGTGCAGGAGTCTGCCGTGGATGGCACCAAAAAGTATCTGTTTGCGCTGGAGGACGGCAATGTGGTGGAGAGTGTGTGGATGCGCTACAAACATGGTAATTCTGTCTGCATCTCCTCCCAGGTAGGCTGTCGCATGGGCTGCCGTTTCTGCGCCTCTACCATAGACGGACTGGTGAGGAACCTGACCCCGGCGGAAATGCTGGATCAGATTTATGCGATCACGCGGGAAACGGGAGAGCGGGTTTCCAATGTAGTGGTCATGGGGAGCGGGGAGCCTTTGGATAATTATGAGAATCTGCTGCGCTTCCTTACGTTGCTCACGGATGAGAATGGTTTACACATCAGCCAGCGCAGCGTAACTGTTTCCACCTGTGGTCTGGTGCCGAAGATGCGGGAACTGGCGCAGGAGAAGCTGCAGATTACGCTGGCGCTCTCCCTACACGCGGCGACGGATGAAAAACGTCGGGAAATAATGCCCATTGCCGACAGATATTCGCTGGCGGAGCTGATGGAGGTCTGTGGCGATTACTTTGCGCAGACGGGCAGAAGGATCACCTTTGAATATAGTCTGGTGCGGGATGTGAACGATACGAGAGAGGATGCGGAGACTTTGGCAGCCCTGATCCGCGGTATGAACTGTCATGTGAACCTGATCCCGGTCAATCCCGTGCGGGAGAGAGCCTATGTGCAGTCCGACAGAAGGGCAGTGGAGGCTTTTGCGGAAACGCTTCAAAGAAAAGGTGTAAACGCGACGGTACGGCGAGAGCTTGGCAGGGATATCGACGGCGCCTGCGGACAGCTTAGAAGGCGGTTTCTGGAGGATGGGAAAAGAGCCGATACCTAATATGTTTGCTTTTTGGCAGGGAATATGCTAACATGGGTAATTGGTAAAATATGCAAATTTTGAAAACGGAGGAAAAGCCGTGATCAGGTCTTATGCGCTGACGGATATCGGGCGAAGAAGACAATTAAATCAGGATTTTATTTATTGCTCTGAGACCCCTGTGGGGAATCTGCCCAACGTTTTTATTGTGGCAGATGGCATGGGAGGTCACAAGGCGGGCGATTATGCTTCCGTTTTGGCGGTAGAGACCGTGGTGCAGGAGATAGGCGCTTCTTTTGAGAAAAGCCCTGTCAAGATATTTGAGCAGGCGATCACCAAGGCAAATACGGTTTTGCGGCAGCGGGCAAGCGAGAATGATTCGCTGAGCGGCATGGGAACCACGTTGGTTGCCGCTGCCTGTATCGGTCGTTATTTAGAGGTGGCAAACGTTGGTGACAGCAGACTCTATGTGGTGAATGATGAGATCATGCAGATCACGGTGGATCACTCGCTCGTGGAGGAAATGGTCCGCATGGGCGGGATCGGCAGGGAGGAAGCCAGAAATCATCCCGATAAAAACATCATTACCCGGGCAGTGGGGGCAAAGGATGATGTAGAGGTTGATTTTTTTAATCTGGAATTACAGACAGGAGATATGGTTTTACTTTGTTCTGATGGCTTGACTAATATGGTGGACGACGAGATGATACTGCGGATCATTAAAAACGGCGGTAATCTCAGGGACAGGGTAGAAGAATTGGTGGAGACAGCCAACATGAATGGCGGCAAGGATAATATTTCGGTGGTTATTATCGAGCTCTTGGCAGACGAGGTAGAACATGATTAAGATAGGTATGATGATAGGGGACCGCTATGAGATCCTGGAGAAGATCGGGACCGGCGGCATGTCAGATGTATATAAGGCGAAAGATCATAAACTGAACCGTTTTGTGGCGGTGAAGGTCTTAAAACAGGAATTTAGCGAAAATGCTAACTTTGTATCGAAATTTCGTATTGAAGCGCAGGCGGCCGCGGGGCTTATGCACCCTAACATCGTCAACGTCTACGATGTGGGTGAGGAGGGAGATAACCATTACATCGTCATGGAGCTGGTGGATGGCATCACTCTCAAGAAATATATCGAGAAAAAGGCCAGACTCTCCGTAAAAGAGGCGGTCAGCATTGCGATCCAGGTCTCAATGGGCATTGAGGCGGCGCACAACAATCATATCATTCACAGGGATATCAAACCCCAGAATATCATTATTTCTAAGGAAGGCAAGGTAAAGGTGACGGACTTTGGCATCGCCAAGGCAGCTACCAGCAATACCATCACTTCCAATGTCATGGGCAGCGTGCATTACACATCCCCGGAGCAGGCCAGAGGCGGATACAGCGACGAGAAAAGCGATATCTATTCCCTGGGTGTTACCATGTTTGAGATGCTCACGGGCAGAGTGCCTTTTAACGGCGAGACCACGGTGGCCATTGCAATCAAGCATATTCAGGAGGAATTTCCCTCCCCCAGAGAATATGTATCGGAGATTCCGGTCTGTGTGGAGCAGATCGTCTTTAAGTGCTGTCAGAAAAGCCCTGACAGAAGATACCAGTCCATGTCAGAACTGATTGTGGATCTCAAGCAGTCTCTGATCAATCCGGATGAGGACTTTGTCAAAGTGACGGAGCCTGACGAGGAAGCCAGCACCCGTATGATCACGGACAAAGATATGGTGCAGATCAAACGGCAGTCGGAGAGCAGGGATTCCATGGACGAGGCGATGCGGCTGCGCAAGGACAACCGGGCGGAAGAACGGCAATATCAGGAGGAAGAAGACGAGGATTGGGAGGACGACGAGGAAGACTACGATCCCAAGATGGAAAAGATCACTACCATTTTGGCTGTGGTAGCGGCGCTTTTGATTGGCGGCATCCTGATATTTATGGTGGGAAGGACCATGGGCGTGTTTTCCTTTGGTCAGCCGAGAGAGAGGGAGGAGCAGACGGAGGAGACCGAGCAGGTGGAGATGATCCGCGTGGTGGGAATGCACGTGGATGAGGCAAAGAAAGCCCTTCTTGATCGCGGCCTTATACCGGAAATCCGCTACGAGGTAAATGAGTCCCACGACGCAGGAACGGTACTTAAGGCCAGCGCAAAGGACGGTCTGATGATCGATAAAGGGACGAACGTGATTCTCACAGTGGCAGAGGCGGCCGAAGGGGTGAAAGTGCCTTCTGTGACAGGGAAATCCCAGGCGGAAGCCACTTCTATTTTGGAAAAGGAAGGCTTTGTGGTAAACGTGACGGAGAGCCATGATCAGGCGGTGGAGAAAGGACTTGTCATCTCGCAGTCGCCGGAGGCGGATACCACGGCTTCTGCAGGGTCCAGTATCACGATACGCGTGAGCCTGGGGGCGGAGGAGGATAAGGTCAGAGTGCCTGAGGTGATCGGCATGACAGAGATGGATGCCATGGCCAGCCTGACGGAGAGCGGACTTGCCGTGGGCAATGTGACCCAGACCGAGCATGAAGATGCTGCGCTCACAGACTTAGTCTGCTATCAGAGTTATTCAGTCGGTTCCTATGTGGACAGGGGAACTCCTGTTGATTTGAAGATCAGTACCGGACCTTCCCAGAAAACCTACCGCTATGCTGAGGGGATCACGGCGCCCACGGAGGATCCGGCTTATCAGGGCGGAATGAAAGTGACAGTGACGCTCACTACTCAGGACGGCACGCAGCTGTTAAGCACCGAGACGCAAAGCTTTCCCGTAGCGGTCAACTATACGGGAATCAAGTCTCCTTCCGGGACTATCCGTTTCACCTTTACGGTGACGACGGAGGCCACGACCATCACCGACCCTGAGACCGGAGAGACGACGACGCAGGAGGGCACTTCTGAGATCAAGACCGTGGAGAGACAGGTCAATTTCATAGAAGAGACGTGAGTGTATGCAGGGAAAAATCATGAAAGGGATCGCCGGCTTCTATTATGTCCATGTGGAAGGAAGGGGCGTATATGAGTGCAAGGCGAAGGGAATTTTCAGGAAAGAAGGCATAAAGCCCCTGGTGGGCGATAATGTGGAGCTGGATGTGCTGGATGATGCGGAAATGCTTGGCAACATCAGGCGTATCCTGCCCCGAAAGAGCGCACTGGTGCGTCCTGCTGTGGCGAACGTGGATCAGGCGCTCATTCTTTTTGCCATCGTGAAACCGAACCCCAATTTTAATCTCCTTGACAGATTCCTGATCCGCATGGAACGGCAGCAACTTCCCACCATCGTCTGCTTTAACAAGGAAGATATCGCTTCTCCTGCGGAGAAAGAAGCCTTGCAGAAAGCATACGAGACCTGCGGATATCGGGTGTTATTTTTAAGCGTGCAGGAAAACAGGGGCGTGGAGGAAGTAAGGAAAATGCTTGCCGGAAAGACGACTACGCTGGCAGGCCCCAGCGGTGTGGGGAAATCCTCGCTGATCAATCTGCTTTCGCCCGAAACACAGATGGAGACGGGAGAAATTAGCAAAAAGATTGAGCGAGGACGGCATACCACCCGACATTCGGAGATCATTGCTTTAGGAGAGGGTACCTACATAATGGACACGCCAGGCTTCACCTCCTTGGATATTTCGGAGATCACGAAAGAGGAACTTAGCGGGTACTATCCGGAGTTTCGTGACTATGAGCCATACTGTAAGTTTCGGGGCTGCGCCCATATCAATGAGCCTGATTGCAAGGTCAAGAAGGCCGTGGAGGAGGGTGCGATCAGCCGGGTGCGGTATGAGAATTATAAGGTTTTGTATCAGGAGTTGAAAGAGATCAAAAAATACAGGTAGAAGGGGCAGACAATTGGTGAGAGCGCGAGCGGTAAAAACGTTACAGAATAGAAAGTATCTGTTTGTCAGTCTGCTCTTGTTTTTAATAAGCGCAGTTTTTTATGGGGTAATCAGCGATTTTCCTAAAGTGATCAGCGGATATCCGGATGAATTGCGGTATGTGGGAATCGGGCGCAGTCTGGCAGCCGGAGAGGGACTAAAACTTCATGGAGCGGAAAGTGATTTCCAGAAGATTTTGTATAGTATCTGTATCATGCTGGCCTTTTTCTTAAAATCAACGGCGCATCAGATTCGGATGGTCGGGTATCTGAACAGTCTGCTCATGGCAAGTTCCGTTGTTCCGATTTACGCGTTGTGCCGCAGCATTTTAAGAGAAGATAAGCAGATTGCGCAAGTGTTGGCTCTGTGGTTCACATTTCCGGCATTTGTGTATACGATTTATTTTATGAGTGAAGTGATTTATCTGCCGCTTTCACTCTGGGTGGTCTTTCTGGTATGGCGCATTTTTTGTACAGAAAACTTTCGGGAAAGACTGTGCCTAAATGTGCTGCTGGGGGTTCTCTGTTATCTGACCTATCTGAATAAGGAGATTGCCCTGTATTTTGTGATTGCATATCTTTTGGTGTTCTTTTTATATTGTATTTCAGGTTTTGAAGCGGGGAAAGTAAGGCGGGGAATCATCTGTTTAGCAGTGTTTGTAGGGAGCTTTATTGTCTGCTTTTTGCTGATGAAGGGGACAGCGTTCAAGGGTCTGCACAATTCCTATAGCAGTACCAATCTACAGGTACTGTATCTAAAACTGTCATGGGAAAAAGTAAGGTATTTATTGTATGGGTTTATCTATCAAGTCGTATTTGCGGTGCTGGCGTTTGGTATCTTTCCCATTTTCGTACCGACTGTGTGTTTCCGAAAAAAGGAGAAAGAGTCCTGGTTTTTCCTTTTTTTGCTGTGTTCTTTTTTAATTGGATGTGCAACGGTTGCTTATATGATAACGCTGCCGGAAGATTTCGGAAGCAGAGCGCCCAGACTTCATATGCGATATCTGGAACCGCTTATCATTCCCTTCTATATTCTGATGGCGGACAGGATTAGGAAAGCAGACTGTGTGGAAAAAGAAAGTGTCGGAAACGATAAACGGCGTTTCTTCATCATGGGTATCTGTATCGTTTTGTTTGCACTGCTGTTGATCGGGGGATCAGGGGGCGGAAGTTTCCTGGCGGATAATTCTACGTTATTGTACTATGAATTGTTTGCAAGGTTTTTGAGCAGATCAGAAGCGGCGCTGTTTTTGCTGCGGCTGCTACTTGCGGCAGCGGTGATCATCGGTTATGTGGTGTTTCAGAAAAACAGGACAATGTTTTTGAAACTGTTTGGCCTTCTTTTTATGGCGGTCAATATTGTGAACAGCGCGGCAGGGATCTGCGCGGGACATTACAGGTACGGCATTCAGGAAAAGGAGCGGCAGCAGGCAGTTTTGGCCAATGAATATCTGAAAAACTTACAGGGAAACATCCTGCTTTTTTCTGTGGGAGCAGATACGTCTCCGGAAGATAAGAGGCTGTTTGACACTTATATGGACCTTCCTTTTTATGTGTGTGATATCGACAGCGTAGAAATACAGAAAGCGCTTGAAGATACGGTGATTGATCTTGCTTCAGAGCAGATGGTCTGTGATGTGACGGGGGATTATTATGCAAATTTAGCGTGTGTTGACTATCTGGTTTTGAAAAAGGAGTATCCGATTCGATTTCGGGAGGAGTCTGTCGAGGAGATGAAAGACTTCCCGTTGGAAGGGTATCATGTGTATCGAAATTTGGATTCGGGGAAAATATATGCGGCTTTAGGGGAATAAGACGAGGAATATCGTCTTTGATCGCTTTTTGCAACTAAACATGACATATTTCCAAACAATGTGCCGCGTTTGCTTGGTGGTGCTTCCGCAAATATAGTGTACAATAGTATGAAAAGTATGTTTGCGGGAGGGTGCTATGCGAAAATATTATTTGGACAATATCAGATGGGCGACGATTCTTTTGGTGATGGCTTACCATGTGTTTTATGCGTTCAATGCTGTAGGCGTTTTGGGTGGTGTTGGCGGATTTGCCCAAGTACAGTATCAGGACGCGTTTCTTTATTTTGTTTATCCATGGTTCATGGTGCTGTTGTTTGTGATCGCGGGTATCAGTGCAAGGTACGCGCTGGATAAGTACTCCGGTAAGGCATCCCGTTCTGGTATATCCCGTCGCGGCTCTTTCTGGTACAGGCCCGCTGTGGTTTGCGCAGGTTTTGTGGCTGTATTCCCTTTTGATTGTTTTGGTAAAGAAAATGGATAAAGAGGACTGCCTGTGGAAACTGGGAGAGAAGTGCAATATTCTTTTCCTGTTGCTGTTGGTGCTGCCTCTTTGGGGAGGCGCACAGATCCTTAATATGCCGGTGATCACGATGTACCGCTTTGGCATTTATCTGATTGCTTTCCTGCTGGGATATTATATCTTTTCTCATGAGAACGTCCGGGAGACACCTGCAAAGTATGGACTGCCGCCTCTCCTTGTCGGTATAGTGGTAGGAGTCGCTTATACCGTGTATTATTTCGGGCAAAATTACACGGAAGATCATGTGCTGAAAAGCTTCTTTACTAACGCTTATGCGTGGCTGATGGTCCTTGGCGTTTTGGGGTCTGCAAAAAAGTACTGTGATAGGCAGAACGGATTCAGCGCTTATATGACGAAAATCAGCTTTGGACTCTATGTCCTTCACTATACGTTTATCGCGATTCCCTGCTATTATCTGAAGGAGAAAACGGCGCTCCCGGTGTGGGCGGTTTATCTGGCGGCGCTGCTGATCGTCTTTGTCTGCACACCCCTTTGGTATGAGGCGATGCGCAGGATACCCGTGATCAGATGCCTGGTGCTGGGGATTAGAAAAAAGAAGGAAACGCAGGCTTGATGATGTGAGCGGAGAAAGTTGAAAATGGGAGCTGACGGCTAGGAAGAGAATGATGACGGTGCTGCCGCCTGCCCCGAAAGGGAAGCACATCTTCGGTTCGGTCACCGTTTCGGAGCGCGGACAGATCGTCATCCCTAAGCAGGCGAGGGACCTGTTTGCCATCAAAGGCGGCGACAGGCTGATCCTGCTGGTGGATGAGAAATAAATATTTCTTTTTACCGTTTAGTTGATTTTTCTGACAGATTGCGTATAATATAGGTAAGAGCAGAAATGCTTTCGATGTAAGAGCATCGTTAAAAGTTGTGCTGCAGATGGAGCAGGGTAAATTTCCATTTCTTTAGATGTCTTGACTTGGACATCGAGCCGGGCAGTTTGGATAGGGCTGTAGTCCACGTGGGGGACTTAATGATTTCCACGTCGTTTAGGGTATCTTAACTGGATACCGAGGCTGACAACCAGCAGAAAACTCTTTTTTATGATTTTTAGAGGAGCGTGGTTTTCATCACGCTCCTCTTTATATACGAGGTATCAATGGATATATAAGTTAAGTGTTACAAATTTTGAGTTTACTTTGGGGTTAACTGAAAATATAGATGCCAATGGAAATAAAATCAATGACTTTTTTCTGCCAATGTCTTTACGAGTTGAAGATTCATCTGTTGCAAGAAGCAGAGATGGGGATATTGTTGATTTTATTTTTTCAAAGGATGCCAGCATAAAATTATATGATACTTTGTTGGTAAAAGATGAACAAAAGAAAATTCCGGGAAGCATTAGACATCTAATTAGTGGTTTTTAGGCACTCTACCGCTGGTAGGTGTCTTTTTTGCGCTGATTTGGTATCATTTACTGCAAACAAGCAGACAGGGTGGCTAAAAATGATCAAATCATACGCTATCTGGGAAAAAGCAGCTGGCAAATCACGGGGCTTGTCAAACGGCAGATTGCAATTCGTCTGACTTCCCCGATGATTATGGCTATTTTGGCATAGTCTGCGAAATGAGCAGGCGGTTTACAGGGTTAAAACCACCTGATCATCCCCTTCGCCCAGGTCTTGAAAAAGAGCCAGTTTGACGATACATGCTCATCGATGGCGCGGCAGGCATTCTCATAGTCAAACGGCTGTCTGTTGCTGATCTGCGTGTAGAGGCCTGTGGCGCGGGAATACCCGAGCGCTATTTTGCCGCTTGCCACATCCCCGATCGCCACCTGTGCACCGTGAGCCGAGGCGCCGAAGGCAAACTGTCCGAAGGTCAGCGCTCCCATGGAAAAAATACCGACTGCAATGGCGCCAAAGCTGATCACGCCGCAGGAAAAGCTTCCAAATGAAAGTAGGCCGAAAGAAAACACGGCAAGGGAGAGCAGCCCCAGGGAGACAATGCCGATCGAGAAGCCGCCCATGGCAGCAAGACCAATGGCAAACCAGCCCTGCGCGACCGTGCCGATGGCAATCACACCCTTTGCCCGTCCGCCGATGCCCGCATTGATATGCACAAGGGGTAGATTCCCGACCATTTTTTTGCTCTTATATTCAAAGCGCGGTCTGCGCCCGGGACGGTATTCTACCCGCAAAAGGCCGCTTTCAGGAGACATATCTTCCAAATCGAAAGTGTTTTCTGACGACACCTGTGCCGTGGATGATGTTGTTTGTACGTTTTCCGTATCTTTTAAGAGTTGGTCCGTGCTGACCCCGAAAAAATCGCTGATTGCCACGATCTTATCTAACTCGGGGACCGACTGGTCCGTCTCCCATTTTGACACCGACTGTCTCGATACCCCCAGTTTCTCACCGAAGGTCTCTTGAGAAAGACCATGTTCTGTTCTTAATCTGTAAATTTTTTCTCCAAGCGTCATAGTTTTATCCTTTCTTACGCTACCGTTTTATTTTCGTCATTGGATGCCGGTTGGCACGAGTTTTGATCGATGACCTTGGTTTTGTCATGATTCGTTTCCTACACCGACATCCTTTGACTGGTTCGATTATAGGAAAAGTCTCTGCAATTATCCATACAGGCGGCTTGGAACTTTGTCAACTGACGGTTGCAGCGCAGAAAAATGCGGCCTTAGAGCGTACTTTGGTGTTACCGGTTTGCTATTTTATTTTATCATTTTACTATTATTCTTGACGTCCGATACCGAAATGTCAACTGTCTTTCTACATTTGGATGTGTAGATTTGTATTCATTCGATGGTATTTTGGGAGGCCCTTATGCTAAAATAGACGGTGATAGGTGATTGAAAAATATGCGTTTTGCAATGACCTGAATCGAGGCAAAAGAGAGGATACTGTATGGAGCACCGCATAGAAGAACTGCAGATTGCCGGATTTGACTGCTGTTTGTATCTGCCGCCAAATTATGATGAGAGCACAGTACGTTACCCGACCGCCTATGTCAACGGTGAGATTCCGTTGGAAGGGATATTGACTATTCTAGTCAAGAATGGCGTGCGGACAGATTTTATTCTTTTAAGTATCAAACCAAAAAGCTGGAACGATGATTTTACGCCCTGGGCAGCCCCTGCGATACGCGCGGGCGAGGAAGCGCCGCAGGGCAGGGCGGATGCCTACTTATTCTGTCTGACAGAAAAGATAAAGCCCTACATGGATGCCCATTACCGCACCAAGCCTGAGGCAGCGCATACGGCGCTGTTTGGCTATTCTCTGGGCGGCCTGACAGCGGTCTACACCATATACAAAACCAATGTATTCGGTGCGATCGCCAGCCTTTCAGGGTCGCTTTGGTATGACGGTTTTGGCGATTTTATGGAGAGAGAAAAACCTATGCGGACAGATCTGCGGGTGTATCTGTCTCTCGGGAAAAAGGAGAGCCGCAGCAAAAATCCGCGCATGGGAAGGGTGGCGGAATGCACGCAGCGGGTAAGGGAGATTCTGGATGGGCAGTTAGGACGTTCAGGTGAGTTTGACGAAGCAGGAGACAGAAGCATTTTGCGGGCAGATAGGGATAACGGTGGCTTTGTGTATTTTACTTGGAACGAGGGCGGGCACTTTCATGATATCGAAGGACGGTTTGCGAAAGCGATTCTGTGGTGGATGAAAGGATTTGGCGGATAATAACTTGAGAATTTTTTGAGATTTATGAGATACTATGATGTTAAAATGGATGAAACGCAGAGGCTTATTTGAAATTTAGTTTGTTGCAAGTATTTAAGACGGTTTTCGGAAAACGCAGCAAAATGCTCTGATATGGAGAAATCATACATGAGTCAAAAAATCATGATCGTAGACGACGAACCCGGCATTGTCGCCGTCATGCAAAGTTATTTTGAACAGGCGGGCTATCAGGTGACGACCGCTTATAACGGAAAAGAGGCTTTGGAACGGCTTAAGCAGGTTCCCGACATCGTTCTTCTGGATATCAATATGCCCGATATGGACGGGCTGACGGTCTGTGAGAATATCCGTCAGCATATCACCTGTCCGATCCTTTTTCTGACTGCCCGCATGGAAAAGGCGGATAAGATCAAAGGCTTTTCCGTCGGCGCGGACGATTATATCGAAAAACCGTTTGATCTGGATGAACTTGGCGCGAGGGTAGCCGCCCATTTGCGGCGCGAGAACCGCAGACAGGAAGTTACCTGCCTGCGATTTTTCGGCGATATGGCGATTGATTATACGAAACGGGAGATCACGATCGGACAAAAGCCCATTGCCTTATCGAAAAAGGAATTTGATATCGTGGAACTGCTCTCTACCTACAGCGGGCAGATTTTTGACAGGGAGCGGATCTATGAAACAGTGTGGGGATGGGAGAGCGACGGCAGCAGCGATACCGTGATGGAACACATCAGAAAGATCCGCGCCAAGTTTGCACAGTACACGATGCACAGTTATATCGAGACGGTATGGGGAGTCGGTTATAAATGGAACGGTTGAAACAGATGAAACTAAAGAAGGCGCTGTTTACCATTGCCTTTCTCAATATCACGGTTGCGCTGATTCTTTCGCTGCTTGCTATCTGGGGGTGCGCGGAACTGCGGTCACAGTTTGCGGCGGAGGGTATCGGCATTATCGTGGATGAGCAGTCTGAGCAGGTCGTGGTTAAACAGATGCAGGCGGGAAGTGCGGGAGAAGAAACGGTGGCGGAAATTCTGTCAGCTGTGCAGATTATCCTGCCGATCGTTATCTATATCTGCGCCCTGTTTCTCAGTGCATCAATGTTTTACCGTCTGAAACTGCGGGAGCCGATCGAGGCGTTGACGAAAGGGGCCGAACGCATTATCGACAATGACCTTGATTTTGAAATGAAGGCAGGATCAGAGGACGAGTTGGGGCAGCTTTGCACCGCCTTTGAGACCATGCGTCAAACGCTGCTTGCCAATAATCGCGAACTGTGGCGGCAGGCGGAGGAGCGCAGAAGACTGAATGCGGCGTTTGCGCACGATCTGCGCAATCCTGTCACGGTCTTAAAAGGCTCCGTCAAATTAGCGAAAAATACCGTGGCTGACGATGTGGCAGATGCGGAACAGCAGAGGGAGTCGAGAGAGCAGGAAGAACACCTTAAGCAGAAGGAGCAGAGAAAGCAAAGAGAACAACTTGCGAAGCATCTACAGCGAATCGAAGATTATACGAACAGAATCGAACAGTATGTGGAAACCATGAGCAGCATTCAAAAGCTGGAAGAAATCGCGGTACAGAGAGAAGTGACGGAATGGGACAGCCTGCTTTCCGAATTGGAAAATATGATGCACCTGATTGGAGCAGACAGCCAAAAGGAGATTCACTTTCAGACAACGGAGCTGGTGGAGAAATCGGAGAAGGATATTCTGCTTGACAAGTCGATCCTCTTTCAGATCGCGGAGAATCTTGTGGCCAACGCTATGCGGTTTGCCACGAATGTGATAACGATACACTGCAATATTGAAGATGGAAATCTGTTATTCACCGTGTCAGACGACGGCTGCGGTTTTCCCGACAGTCTGTTACAAAAGGGAATCCAGCCCTTTCAGAAAGGCAGGGAAGAAGCGGAACATTTTGGAATGGGGCTCTATATCTGCGCCCTGTTATGCGAAAAACACGGCGGTACTTTATCGATTCAAAACAAGCCTCCAGTGCAGGACACAACGACTAAAAAGCATACCCAAACGGTGCAAAAAAGCATATCTGGCGCGAAAGTCTGCGCTGTCATAAAAATCCAATAAAATCTCCTAAACTTTGATAAATAATTGAGATTTGTCCGTTACACTCTCCTTGTCAGCAAATAGAAAAGGAAAAGGAGACAGATTGAAAAATCACACTGATGTGCTGATTTTTCAATCGCGAGTTTGTGTCAGAGCCACAAACTCGGAATCGCAGATGAGATAATCGCAATACTGCAAGCAGTATACGAATTTCTCATCGCGTGTCTTCGCAGTAAACTGCTCTGACAAGGAGGTTTATTATGCAGATTCAAGTCAAAGACATCTCAAAAATCTACGGAACGCAGGAAAGTAAGGTGGTTGCCCTAAACCACGCGTCCATGACGATCGCGGCAGGCGATTTTATTTCCATCATGGGACCTTCGGGCAGTGGCAAAAGCACGCTGCTTCATTTGATCAGCGGGCTGGATTCGCCCACTTCCGGACGGGTGCTCTACGACGACACCGACATTCACCGTGGCAGTGATAAAACACTTTCGGCATTCCGCCGCAGGAAGATCGGCTTTATTTTTCAGCAGTTCAATCTGCTGCCTGTTCTAACGGCACGCGAAAATATCATGATGCCGCTGCTTTTAGATAAAAAGCAGCCTGACAAGGCTTATTTGGAGGAATTGTCTTCTCTTTTGGGACTGGAAAAGCGCCTTTCCCATCTGCCGCACGAACTGTCAGGCGGGCAGCAGCAGCGCGTGGCAATCGCACGGGCGCTGATTGCAAAGCCTGATATCATTTTTGCGGACGAACCCACGGGAAATCTGGATAGCAAGAGCGGCAGCGAGGTGATGAAGATGCTTTGCGATATCAGGGAAAAGATGAAAAAGACGCTGGTGATCATCACCCACGACGCGCGGATCGCGCAGATGGCGGAGCGGCGGTTTACCATTATTGACGGAGAACTTGCGGAGGTGACGGCATGAAATCCTATTTATCTTTAGCAGTAAAAGAAATAAAAGCACAAAAAGTGATGGCGGTTCTGATTCTGATCGCGGTCATTCTTTCCTGCAGTATGACGACGGCGATCGGGCAGTCTCTGGGCATTTTGCAGGCTATGCGGATCGAGCAGGCGTCCTCGTTAAACGGCGACCGCTACGCCACGTTTCATCAAATTAGCGAGGAACAGGTGCGGCAGTTGGAACAAGATGACAGACTTTACGATGTGGGCAGTCTGATCAATGTCGGTTTTACGGAAATCACAGGTAGCGGTCTGAAGCTGTTTGTGCGGGAATATTTGGGCAATGCGCTGGACGCTTATCCGTCAATCGGTAAGGTGAAAGAGGGACGTTTGCCCGTATCTCCGATGGAGATCGCCCTGCCGGAAAATATTCTGCCTTATTTGGAGCAGGAAGTCGGTATTGGCGATACCATTACATTGCAGTCAGAAATCTCTTTGCTGGACGGATCGATACCCGCCTATTCGTACGCGGCTGATTATACGGTCTGTGGCATTTTGGAAGCCAGTTATACCGGCTACGTTACGGGAACGGTGGGTGCCGTGGCGGGAGAGGGGACAGCCAAGCAGCTTCTGCCCGAGGAATTTCTGCTGTATTCCACGTATTGTAAGACAAAGGATACTTTGCAGTTTCAGGCAATCATAGATGAACTGACAGAGCGCCTTGGCGTTGCAGAAAAATATATTCAGTATAACTGGATTTTATTGGATGCCCTCGGTATTTCCTATCGGGAGGCGGGCAGTTCCGATACCGATACAGGCTTTTCCTTTATGGCTTTTGCAGGCATCATGGTCGGCGTATTGGTTTTGTTTGCCGCAGGGTTGGTCATTTATAATATCCTGAAGATTGCTGTTACCAGACGCATCAAAGAGTATGGGACGCTGCGGGCGATTGGAGGCGAGAGAGGACAGATCTACCGTATTGTTACGATCCAATTGATTGCCTTGTGCGGGATCGGCATTCCTTTCGGACTCCTGTTTGGTGCGCTTTCAGCCAAGAGAATCCTCACAGCCGCGACAGGCGTCCTGAATCCGGATTTGTTTATGGCAGACAGCGCGGGAGAATTGGCGCAGACGATTCGCCAGACGACCTCTGACAGTTTTTGGCCTTATCTGATCAGTGTTGCGATAACGCTGCTTTTTGCGATGGCGGCGGCGTTTCCTGCGGCCCGCTATGCTTCGCGCGTTTCTCCGACAGTCGCCATGTCCGGGCAGGCGGTAAAAATCAAGAGACGCAGCCGTCAAGCAAAAGCCATCCGCAATTTTGAAGCTTATTATGCGCGTCTGAACTTAAAGCGCGGGCGCGGCAGGACCGTGATCACGATTCTTTCCCTGATTATGAGCATCACGGTGTTTGTGGCACTGCAAAGCTGTGTGACTCTCCTTGATACGAGCAAAGGCGTGCAGGAAATGAAGTTGGGGGACTATGCGGTCACGGACGAAAACCTTGGGATTGATCCTGAAAGTATCGACAGGCTCCGAGCGCAGGAGCAGGTAGCGGATTTAGCGACGACCAAATTGACCGTTTATTCGCATGGTGAAAATGGAACTATCCAGATCGAACTTGACTTTGCATTGCAGTCGTGGGAGGCGTTTGGCGTCGCAGGCTTAAATGACGACCGCCTAAGCTCGGCAGTGAAGGGGCTGACGGAAGATGATAAGACCGAGCTGTTGGCGGGGACGGCGTGCATCGTTAAGAATCCCATTCCCATCTCCTATGAGGGACAGACTTATGAGGGCAGCCTATTCAAACGGGATGATATCATCACGGTGAACGGGAAAAAGCTGCGCGTTGTCGGGATCGCCGAGGGAGCCGTTACGATCAACAACGAGGGCTTTATCAACGGCGTGCAGATCATGGTCAGTGACGAGACATATGATGAGCTGACAGGAAACGACCGCTATGCGGAGGTTTACCCGACCTTAAAGCAGGATGCGGACAGAGAACAGTTTGAAACCTGGCTGGATTCCTGGTGTAAAGAAAACGCGGGCAGTCATTGGCTTTCTTACCAGATGACGACCAAGCAACTGGAAGAAAGTTTCGAGCAGATCAGGCTGCTGTGTTATGGGCTCATTTTCTTTATCGGGCTGATCGGCATTTTGAATATCGTCAATACCGTCTACAGCAACATTCACACCCGCGTGGCGGAGATCGGGATGCAGCGGGCAATCGGCATGAGCGTGGGAAGCCTGTACCAAACCTTTCTATGGGAGGGGACTTATTATGGTATCATCGCGTCGGTCATTGGTGGGATCTTGGGTTATTTTTGCACGGTGGTGGTAGATGCCGCTGCGACGGACAGCCTGCAGTTTACTGCCATACCGTGGCTGCCGATCCTGGAGGCAGCAGTGATCTCCATTTTGGCCTGCCTGCTGGCGACGGCGATTCCCCTGCGCTCGATTGCGCGGATGGATATCGTGGGGGCAATCGAGACAGTGGAGTAAAGGTATTTGCGGTGAAAGAAAACGTTATTAAAGAGGAAAATAGCGGACACATAAATGCGAAATAATGATAAATAGTAAAAATGTAGGAACGGTCTTGACAATCAGTAATCGAAATTTTTATAATGGGAATGAGGGGGTACTGACATGAAAAGCATACGTACAAAAATCACCTTATGTCTCATTTTAACAGTTCTGGCAGGATTGGTAGCGTCCGGATCTTCCAGCATTGCACTCAATTACAACAGCACCATGGTGACCGTGGAGCAGATGATGAGTGAAACCGCGGTTCTGGCGGCGGGACGTGCCCAGCAGGAGCTTGCGTCCTACAAGAATGTTGTCATGGAGGTCGGTCATATTCCGCAGCTTGCCGATTCTGATGTGTCGGTGGAGGAGAAAAAGGCGATCATGGATGAGCGCGTAGCCATGCATGGTTTCCAGCGTAGCAATATCATCGGCGCGGACGGCATCAGTATTTTTGACGGTAAAGATTATTCTGACCGCGAATATGTGCGTCAGGCATTACAGGGAAATATTTATGTGTCGGAGCCGTTGATCAGCAAAATTACCGGGCAGCTGTCCATTATGGTTGCGGCGCCTCTCTATGCGGAAGAAAATAATGGATCCTCTATTGTAGGTGTGGTCTATTTTGTGCCTCAGGAGACTTTTTTGAATGATATCGTGTCGGCGATTCAGATCGGTGAAAACAGCCGTGCCTACATGATCAATAAAACGGGTGAAACGATCGCGGATATTACGCTGGAGACGATCACGGTGCAGAATATAGAGGAGGAGGCGAAGCAGGATCCGTCATTGCAGGAACTGGCGGCGATCCATAGCGAGATGCGTCAGGGAAAGAATGGATTCGGCAGCTATACGAGCGGTGAGGATAAAATGTTCGCAGCATATGCGCCCGTGCCGGATACGGATGGCTGGAGTATTGCGGTGACGGCACCGCAGATCAATTATCTCGCTTCCACACGGGATGCTATCGTGGTGAATCTAACGGTGATTGGGATTGCCGTGCTTGTTTCCGTTCTCATTGCGCTGACACTGGCTATCAATATCAGCAGCCCTATGAAGGAGTGTGTGAATCGGATGAAGCTGCTTGTGGAAGGCGATTTGGAGACGCCGATGCCTCGAATCACCAATAAAGACGAGACAGGAGAACTTGCAAGATCCACTGCATCCCTTGTGGAAGGATTGAGTATTGTAATCAAAGATATCGATTATTTATTAAATGAAATGGCGAATCAGAATATGGATATCCATACTTCCCACGAGGAGGTGTATGTGGGCAGTTTCCGGAATATCCTGCTTTCCATGCGTAATTTGAAAGTATCGCTCAGCAACGCCATGCGCCAGGTCAATCATTCCGCATACGAAGTGTCCGAAGCGAGCAATCAGCTTGCGGCGAGCGCCCAGTCGCTTAGTCAGGGCACCACGGAACAGGCAAGTTCGGTGGAAGAACTTGCATCGCAGATCAGCATGATTTCCGAACAGGTGCAGAACACGGCGAGCGGCGCGCTGGAGGCAAGGAGTCAGACGCATCAGACCGGTGAGGAAGTGCTTCTGTGCAACCAGAAGATGCAGAGCCTTGTGGAAGCGATGGAACGGATCGAGGAGAGCTCCGAGGAGATAGAGAAGATTCTTAAGACCATAGACGACATTGCGTTCCAGACGAATATACTTGCTTTGAACGCGGCAGTGGAGGCTGCGAGAGCCGGAGCCGCGGGCAAGGGATTTGCTGTGGTGGCGGAGGAGGTCCGCAACCTTGCCGGAAAATCCGCACAGGCGGCGCAGAATACTTCGGAGCTGATCGGAAATTCCACGGAGGCGGTACATATCGGTACGGAGATTGCCCAGAATACGGCTGACGTCCTGCTGGGCGTTGTGAACAGCATCCAATCGGTGGTGGAGGCAATCGATAACATTGCCACGGTATCAAGCGAACAGTCCGAGTCGGTGGTGCAGGTATCCGAGGGCATCAACCAGATCTCGGTTGTGGTGCAAAACAACAGCGCTTCCGCCGAGGAGAGTGCGGCGGCGAGCGAGGAGCTTTCCGCGGAGGCGACCTGTTTGAAGGAGCTGGTGGATCAGTTTACGCTGGCGTCGGAATAGAATGGAGATGCGGCATTACGGTGTTTCATGCAGCCTTTTTATGATTTTTTCTATGGTATGTTCTATTGACTATACGGATAAAAAGATGTAGCGTTGATTATTAAGAAAAGTAGATGACCGTCCGATAACAGGAACTCAATCCTGTTACCGGGCGGTTTTATTGTGTAACAGACAAGAGATACAATGCTTTACATGTTTGCCGGCAAAAGTTCGATCATAGGTTAAATCTGAAAATTTTGTCTTTGGCAGTGCGCTTTAAGCTATTTAGTTTACTTTTCTGTTTTTAATATGGCATTTATTCTAAGAGGTGATGGGAAGTTTATTAGGATAAAAAATATTAAATGAAGTCATATCGTAGGGGAGTTAACGTTTTGAAAAAATATCAATAATTTGATGAAGTAAACAAAAATATAGTTTATTTTAGTGAAATGATATTGACTTGTACTAAAACACAGTGTAGTATTATAGATACAGAGGAAGGAAAGGAGGGTGAACTGAAGTGCTACCGGAAGAAAAGATATATCAAGAGGCATTAGATGAAGTGTGCAAACAGAAAATTTCGAGCTTTCTGACAAAAAGCCGAATGGATGTGATTCTGACACTAGCCGGGAACAGGAAACTTAATCATGGAGATTTGGCCACTGCATTAAGCACTTCTGTAGCATCGCTTTCCAACAGGCTGGTAAAATTTAATAATTTTGAATATAAGTTGATAGACAGTAACTATGAGGGCAAATTCAGATATTATTTTTTGACTGATTTATGTAAAAGATATTTGGAGAGCTGTAATCAGGATCAGGACATACATGAAAATATAAAGATTGTACAACATGAAGAATTGCAGCTAAAACAGAAAATAAATGACGTACTGGAAGAAATAAAAAGTTTATATGAGGATGAATGGGAAATTGAATTGGAAGACGCTTTGCTTGAGCGAATGGAATGTCAGGATATCAGGAGTAGCAAGGGCGAAGAATTGGCAGATGAATTTATCATAGGAATTGAAAAACTTTTATTGTATGACAGTGAAAAGTACAGCATGATGATATTGGAGATGCTGGCACAAAATAGTATTTTACAGGCTCGCTTAACCAGATTTATGGAGCGATTTGAAGCGTTTATTCCAATCTTAAAAGCAGGAAACAACGAGGAAAATCTGATAGGTGTATTTGACAGATTAGCCAATATAGTCAGGACATATCGGCGGTCACAAGAAGAGAAAGAGCAGAAGACGGATGAATCTCAGGAAGATAAACTTTTTGATTCAATATGTTTTATCATAAAGCGCATTGAGCATTTGGACAAACAGGATATAAACAATTGGTTTATGAGATATATGGCGGGCAATAAAGTGTTGAGTGCGTTTATGACGCAAATAATTTCAAGAGACTAGAGAGAAAAATACGAACATGATATTACAGAGTTAAAGCACAGTAAAGAATAAGAGGTATTAAAATAAGGATAAGGAGAGACAGGCCTGTGCGTAATAAACTGTAAGGGTTTATGCGATGCAGGCTTTTTGCGTGAGAAAGACATGGCAAAACAGAATAAGAAAAAGCGTTTTGCCAATAAAACTCAGCAAAACGGAAAAACGAAAGAAACTGTTCGTAAGGAGACGAATAATGAACAAAGGCCCAAAAAGAGGAAAAAGAATATATCAGGTTTACTAATTTGGCTGATACCAACAGCTCTTTTCTTGGCAAATATTTTGTATGCATGTTTTCTGTGCTCTTGGTCAACAAGGATCGGGAAAAGCAGTGTGTGTCTTGCTTCTTTCGCGGACGCTATGGAAAGTATTGCAATGATAATCACAAATGTGTTTTTGTTGATTGGTGCTGTTATTTTTGCGTTATTTAGAAAAAAGGAAGCGGTATGCGCAGCGGTATCAGTCATTATGGTGGTGTTATTATATGGACTTGTAGCAGTCAATCTAAAGGTAGCATCATCTGTCAGTGCTGATCAAGAAGAATCGTTTGTGGTAAATTTAGAGAAAAGCATGGAGGTATTGAGCTACATACAGAATTTAACGGTAAATCATTTGCAACAATATATTCCGGAAGAAGATTTATTCATGGAAAATATGGAGCAATATTGTGGTATTGCTGATAACGATATTTCGCAGGATGAGCGCTCGGGTATGATGGCAGCGATTATTTTATCAGCTTTGAAAAGGAATGTCGTTGGCAAGACGGAGAAAGATCTTCCGTATAACTACGAAACAAATGTGTTATTGGGAAATGAACTATATATGTGTTTCCTTTTTTGGATAGAAAAAAGTGAAAAGAAAGAGAATAGCAGTATTATAAACAAGATATATGGCTGTGCGTTATATGAATTGGAAGAAGCTATAAAGTGCAAAATAGAGGCAGACGATTCACTTCAAACTGCAGAAAATCGCAGGTTGATAGGCGTTTGTTATATTGATGCAGGCGATTTTTATCAAAAAATGGATGAAATCGACACTACGATTGAGAGTTATGAGAATGCCGCAGAATGGGCTGTAAAATCTATACATTCTGCAGCAATTGAAAACGATGTGAAAGCAATGAATGATGCATGGGATGTTTTAAATGATGCTGCGGACAGGATTGAAGTAGTTGAAGGAAGCAGCGACGCCGATAATGTTCAAGCAATTAAAGATATCAGAGACGCTTATAGAATTGTAATTGATCATTGGGAAGAGTGAATTATTGGGTACCTACCCGCAGAGTCACATCCAGCACAAAAAATCCGTCCCCAACACGGTATTCCATCTGACCTCCCCTGCGTTCGGCTGCCTGTTTGATATACCGACGGTACAAAAACAAGGACCTTTGCGGTGGTCCGCGTGCATGACGGTAAGGCAGAATTGTTGACTGATCTGGACAATGAAGCAGATACCATCACCATAGAGACGGACCGCTTCTCTACCTATGCCATTGTCTGGCAGGATGTGGCAGATGCAGATGGCGGCATCGTACGCGTGCGTGTGGAAAACGGCGGCAATAAGGAGTCGGGCGGGAAAGACAACGAGCCAAAGACCGGAGACGCGACGCCGATCGAATTGGCGGTCACACTTTCCATGATAGCGGGCTTTACCTATCTGCTCCTGTATTTTGCGGACCGCAGGAGAGGCATGACGGAGGGGACCAAGAAAGAGCTTATTTCCCATCTTGTGGCATGGGGAAAACGGGGCGGAAGGATCAGAAGATATCTTGCGCTGGCGGCGATTTTTATCCTGCTGGTATACAATCACAGCATCGGTAAAAAACCTGCGCAGAATGGAAAGAGATTTATGGAGAATAAGTGAAGTAAGATCGTAAAGATGTTTTTTCTTGATGGTAATGACAGTATGCCTGATCCCAATCGGTCAGGCATACTTTATGTATATGCGGTAATCTGGTTTTCAAAAAGACTGCTGAAGACATAAAAATTCCCGCAAGTTTGGTAAAATATTAGAGTGTAAACGGATGGTATTTTTGTTATAATACAAGATAGATTATTTCGTTTAGACTGCCGGACGATACGATGCAGGAAAACTTACATAGAATGGAAAGAGATCTATGGAGAATAAGAGAAGTAAGATCGTGAAGATGTTTCTTCTTGCAGTAATGGCAGTATGCCTGATCCTGATTGGTCAGGCATACTGTCAGTTTGTGCAGCACAGGGCGCAGCAGGAAGAATTAAGAAAAATGGTAAGAGAGCTAAACGTGGAATATCTTACCGCAAATGACGGCGCGCTAAAAGGAATCAGCGTATCTGCGTCGGAGAATTTGAAGGAACCGAACGCGGAAGATGGCGGCGTACAGCCGGTAAGGGAATCGAATGAAGTGGATGGCGATGGACAGGCCGTGGATCAGCCGCAGATGTTGGGACGTTATACGGAACTGTATGAAATCAATCAGGACCTTGCGGGCTGGCTTTCCATAGAGGGTATGAAGATCGATTATCCTGTCATGCAGTGCGAAGATGACAGTTATTATCTGCACCATGATTTTTACGGAGAGGACAGCAAGTACGGCTGCCTTTGCGTGAAAGAGAGGGCCGACTTTGACGCCGGGACAAATTTTATGATCTACGGCCATAACATGAAGGACGGTTCCATGTTCGGGGACTTGGATCTGTATTTGAAAGAGGAGTTTTATAAAGAGCATCCCGCCATTTCCTTTGACACGCTTTATGAGGAGCGCACCTATGACATTATTGCGGTGTTCCGCTCACAGGTCTATGACGCAGATGATGATGTGTTTAAATATTATCAGTTTTACGAGGCGGATACGCAGGAAGAATTTGAAGATTTTTACGGCAATATCAAGGAGCTGTCTCTTTACGATACAGGCGTAGAGGCGGCGTTTGGGGATACCTTTTTGACCTTATCCACCTGCGCCTACCATGTGTAGGACGGGCGGCTGGTGGTGGTGGCAAAGCGGAAAGAGGGTTCCGGCACAGAAAAAATATTTTAATCGTTGAAGGAGCACATTATGTGGCAGTATGAGAAAGCAAACGAGATCAAGGATTCCATAAACGGTTTTTTTGTGGGAAAAGAGAGTGTAGTCGAGAATATGCTGATCTGTCTTTTGGCGGGCGGTCATGTGCTGCTGGAAGATGTGCCCGGCATTGGAAAGACCACATTGGCAAAGTGTTTCGCACAGGTGATCGAATGCAGTTTCGGCAGGATCCAGTTTACACCGGATACCTTACCGGGAGATGTGGTGGGAGTCTCTGTCTACAACATGAAAACGGGTGAGTTTGTATATCAGGCGGGCGCGGTGATGAACCAGATCCTGTTGGCGGATGAGATCAACCGAACTTCGCCGAAGACACAGGCAAGCCTGTTAGAGGCAATGTCGGAGAATCAGGTGACAGTGGATGGGATCGTATATCCGCTGCCGCTGCCTTTCATGGTGATTGCAACGCAGAATCCCGTAGAATATCTGGGGACTTATCCGCTGCCGGAGGCGCAGATGGACAGATTTATGATGAAACTTTCCATCGGCTATCCGGACAGGGAGCAGGAAATCAAAATGGCGGCGGAATTTCTTGCCGGAAAGGTAATTTCCGAAATAAGTCCTGTGTGCAATGCAAAAAGCGTGGAAGCAATCAAGAAAAAGGTGGCGGAGGTGACTGTCAAAGATACCGTGCTTGGCTACATCGAGGATATCATAAATTTGACAAGGGAAGAAAAACGATTTGTGATCGGAGCAAGTCCGCGGGCCATGTTAGCGCTCGTCAGGGCGTCTCAGGCAAAAGCCTTTTTAGACGGCAGGGACTATGTGAAACCGGATGACGTCAAAGCCATAGCCATGCAGGTTTTGCTGCACCGACTGAGCTTGTCGTCAAAGGCGGAAATCGAAAAAGAAGATGCGGCGAAGATTTTAAACAGCCTGATCATCAAAGCAAAGATACCGGTGTAGATATGCGAAAGGGGACTGCGTAGTGCACAGATAGGGAAAGGGGCACATTGTTTGTATGAGAGCGCGAAGGGCTGTTTTGGGCATTTTATGGCTTTTGTCATTGGCAGCGATCAGTTTTTACGGGGGAACGGTAAGCTACGGTATTTTTTTCGCCCTTACGTTTCTGCCGTTTTTTTCGCTCCTTTATATTGTCTGTGTATGGCTTCGCTATAAAGTTTATCAGGAGATCGGCAGCAGAAATATCGTGAGTGGTCAGTCGGTGCCGTATTATTTTGTGCTGCAAAATGAAGATAAATTCGCATTTGCGGCGATTGGTATCACCTTTTTTTCGGACTTTTCCTATGTGGAGGAAGTGCCGGATCAGATGGAATATGAACTGCTTCCGGGAGAAAGATATCGTTATGAAACCTCCTTTGTATGCAGATACAGGGGGGAATACGAAGTTGGGATCAAAGAGGTCACCATTTCGGACTTCTTAAGACTTTTTCGTGTGCGGTGCGAAGTGAAGGGAACAAAAAAGGTGATCGTTGCGCCTAAACTGATCAGGATCCATGAGCTAAAGAGTATTTCGGATGTAAGTGCCACGATGCAGCGAGAGCGGTTGGGACAGGCGGTAGAACAGGATATTGTTACAAGAGAGTATGTGAATGGTGATGCGTTGAAGCAGATCCACTGGAAGGCAACGGCAAGGTCACAGAAACTTATGTCAAGAAGAATGACCGGCGAGGAAAAAGAAGGGGTGCTTCTTTTTTTTGATACGCACAGATATGATGAGGAGCCGGAAAAGTATCTTCCGCTGGAAAATCGTCTGTTGGAAACCGTGTTGTCGCTTGTCCTTTTTCTTTGTGAAAAAAACATTCCTGTCAACATATCCTGCAGCCGGGATTCGTTTATGGCGCACCAAATAAACGGGGTGGGAGAGTTTGGGGATTTTTATGAGCTGATCAAGGAATTGGAATTTGATCACGCGGCGGATACGATCAGCCGGATCAGGCATGTCCTTGGCAAAGGAACAGCGTTTGACAAGCAGGTGGTCTTTTTTATTCTGCAAAAACCGGATTTGGAAATCTTGGACATGACGAAACAGATTTCGGAAAACGGCGTGATCGTTGTGCTTTATGTCGTTACGGAAGACAGGATAGACGATTTTTGTGCGATGAGCAATGCAAACAGACGGATCATCGCGGTTACGCCGCAGGATAAGCTTGAGGAGATACTGTGATGAAGAAGGGGAAGGGAGCGATTTTTACTTTCATTTATCGGCTGCTTAGTGCAGGCGTCTTTTCGAGTGCGATCATTTTGTATGTTTCTGATTTTTATGGAGCGACCGGTGTGACCTGGAAGCATTTTGCCGTATTGGTTTTGACAGAGGGGTTATTTTTTGGCGTCAGGGAGCTTCCTAAAAGACAGCGCATCTATGCGGTTTTGATCGCCGTGCCGTTTCTTGCTCTGGTGTCCGGAGTAATGGGAAAAGAAAAGTTGGGCACGTGGATCTTGTCTGAGAGCAGTTACCTGGGGACACTTATTTTGGCTGTGTCTGCCTGCGTTTTGCAGCTTTTATTTGAAAAATATGTTTTGATCAAAGTATCGTTTTCCGTTATTCTGTGCGGGATGCTTTGTTATTCGCTGTTTGCAAAGCGATATGTGCCCAAAATCGGCGTCCTGTTTTTGCTGTTGTATGTCGTTATGACGATGACCGAGTTAGTATGGCACAGGAGCCAAAATGGAGAAAAGCGAAATTCTCATGCTTATATCGTGTGGCTTGTGCCGTTTTTTATACTGTATTTTGGCTTTCTTGTTCTGATGCCGGCGCCGCAGACGCCGTATAGCTGGCAGTGGCTCAAGGATATTTATCTGCGAATGGAAGAAAGAATCACGATTTATGCGGAAAATCTGGTAAACAGAAATGATGAGGATATGGACGGATCGATCAGCGGGTTTTCTGAAAGTGCAGCGCTTTTTTCCAATACCGTGGCGGATGATAAAAATATTATGGTGATCGAGACTGTTTCCGGTAAGAAGCAGCCCCTGTATCTTGCAGGGAAGATCTATGATGTGTTTGACGGGCGCAAGTGGAGCGGTACGAAGGAGGGTGATGCGCGGGAGAGGCTGTTTGATACGATGGAAACAGTGTGTGCATTGGAGGCGTATGCAAAAGAAGATACAGATCATCTGATTTATTATAACGACATCCGGGCAAAAGCGGGATACCGACATTTTCATACCGATTATCTGTTGGCGCCTTCTAAGACATGGAAGATAGAGGGACAAGCAAGGTACCGGCAAAGCGGGGCAGAGCTAGTGTTTGACAAGAAGGCAGGGTATGGCACAGAGTATACGTTTCAATATTGCCGGATGAATATGGGCAGAGAGACGACGCGGGATTTTCTGCAAAGCGACGGAACAAAACAGGCAGACTTATGGGAGAGTACGGTAAAGACATATGCAAAGGAAGAAATAACACTTGCGGAACTTGGCGCATATAGGGAAAACATGCGAAAACGGTATCTGCCGGAAACGAAATTGGATCCGGAAACAAAAGAATGGCTTGCGTTTGTTACAAAAGACGCAGAGGACGAGATCGACGGATTGTTTTGCATAGAGGAGGCGCTGGCTGCTATGGAATACAATGTCGATCCCGGCGGCTTGCCAAAAGAAGTGACGGATGAACAGCGTTTTTTACACTATTTTCTGCTGGAGAAACAGGAGGGGGTTTGCACCTATTATGCGACGGCGTTCGTACTGCTTGCAAGAGCGGAGGGATTCCCGGCAAGATATGTGCAGGGATTTAGCGTTCCTCTGAGAAACGAAAAGGAGACGGAGGTCTATTCCGGTATGGCGCATGCCTGGCCGGAAGTGTATTTTGAAGGCAAGGGGTGGATCCCCTTTGAGCCGACTCCGGGATACGGTGTCAGACGGTATCCCGCGGAGCCTGAAAGGAAGGAGCAAAAGGAAGGCGCTGATAAGACGAAGGAGTCTGCAGATAGAGAGTATTCGTTTGGCAATAAGGAATTTTTGAATGATGAGGAGGAAGATGAGAGGAAAGAAAGGGACGAAAAACTAAGGGAATTAGGAAGGGCAGCCAGATTTATCGGAATCTGCGGAGCGCTTATTTTGACAGTGGGGGTGCTTATCTTTATCACAGACAGGCTGAGCGAGAAGCATCGAGAAAAACGCAGAAGCATAGGTGACAGGTACCAGCTGGCAGTAATGCGTAATCTACGGATCCTGTCTATGCTCGGATATGAAAGAGAATGCTTTGAAACGTATCACGAACTGGCTGAACGGGTCAAAAGGGATGAGGATGAAAAGGAAATAGCGACAGGGTTTATTGAGACGTATGAAAGCTGTCTGTATGGGACGCTTGAGGCCGGCAAGCGGGAATTGGAAGAATGCTTCAGGCAAAGGGAAAGGCTGATGCAGACGCTGCATAAGAGGAAAGGGAAAAAATATGTATTCTATTGGCTGAAATTTTCTGTGATGTAAAAGAGATGATAATGCTTGATGAACAGAGCCTTATTATGCTATACTATCATAGCTGATAAGGCTCGTTTTTTGGAAATACAGGGGACCGGGATATCATGAAATTCGGCATCATTAGCGGCAAAGGAACTCATAAGAAATATGTCTGCCATAGGAAAAAGGATTTGTGATGGAAGGTTTTAAGGAACAATATCAACAGGAATTGATTTATCAGGAAATCAAGTCAAATAAACGTACGCTAAAAAGTTTTATCTGGTTTTTACTTGCGGTTGCTTTTATCTGGCTGCTTACGGTGACCGGATTTTTTGAGGTGGATAAACAATTGACGACCATCGCATTTTTATCAAATGTCGTCCTGTTTATTCCGGCCTTTTTTATTTTTATCAGAAGTGATCTTACAAGGGCATGGATCAAATATTTTCTATTGACATTGATCTGCGTCGTTTCCGGAGTGATTGCCTCCTTTTTATCATTTCATGCAGTGTTTGCCTATGTGATTCCCCTGCTTTTTGCAATGCAGTACAGGAGACGCAGCACCATCTGGTTTGCGTTTGCGGTAAATACGGTCACGATGTTGATCAGCTCGCTGGCAAGCTTTTTTTATGGACTCTGCGATTTGAATATTCTTTTGCAGAGTCAGCATGTCAGAAGCTGGTATCTGGAACAAATGGCAGGTGGCGCGCTGCAGATACCGTTCAACGAGAATCCGATTTTTATTATCGTTGTATTTGAAGTTTTTCCAAGAAGCATCATTATGTTTGTGTTTTCCGTGATGATGCAGTATATGGTTGTCAGCAGCAATGAGGATGCCTATCGAATCGCTCAACTTACCTATCTGAAAGGGACAGATGCCAAAACAAAGGTCTTTAATCAAAACAAGTACGAGGAAATGGCAGCAGAATATTATCCGTCTATTGAAGAAATTTCCGTATTGTTTTGGGATTTAAATAACCTGAAAATGATCAATGATAAATTGGGACACAGTATGGGGGATCTGGCAATAGAAAAGTTCTCCTATGCCCTGGCATCGCAGGCAAGTAACAGGTGTCGCGTGTATCGGATCGGCGGAGATGAATTTTTAATGATCATAGATAACCCGGAACAGGGGGAATCGGAACGCGTGATACGATTCGTACAGGAAAAATTGAATGCGGATCATGGTGAGGTTGAAATTTCGATATCGAGCGCGGTTGGTTTTGCGCTGGGAAGCGGTGCTGATCTTTCAGATGTCGTTAAAAGAGCGGATGCCTATATGTATGAAAACAAGAGGCGCAGCAAGGAGGGCAGAAGATGAAGAAAGCAATTGTCGCTCTGTCTTCCGCATTTTTGCTGGGAATTTTATCCGTATACGGTTTGTTTCGCGTTGTATTCTGCTATCCGCGCCGACTGCGCCCGACGGTACGGCAGATTCCGGACAGTGATCTGTATCGGGCGCATAAGGACAAAATGCTTCATGTCATAGAGGAGATGGAAAATGCTCCCGGTGAGGAAGTCCATATTGTTTCGATCGAGGGTTTGCAGCTGTACGGAAAGCTGTATTATGGGCAAAAGGATGCGCCGCTGATTCTCTTTTTTCATGGCTATCACGGGACGTCGGCATGGGACGGGTATGGCATTTTTAAGCTGTGCCGGGCAAATGGTTATCCGCTCCTTATGGTGGATGAGCGTGCGCATGGAAAGAGTGAGGGAAAGACGATCACTTTTGGGATCAGGGAACGATGCGACTGTAAATCATGGGTGGAATTTGCCGTAAAGAGATACGGA
The DNA here is from genome assembly GCA_910576815.1 of uncultured Lachnospiraceae bacterium. Classification (GTDB taxonomy): domain Bacteria; phylum Bacillota; class Clostridia; order Lachnospirales; family Lachnospiraceae; genus UBA3282. The sequence goes on along the minus strand of CAJTKA010000007.1, from coordinate 55,831 downwards.
GAAAATACGGATATCATTCTTGCAGGAGTATCGATGGGAGCGGCTTCCGTGATGATGGCGTCGAACCTTGGATTGCCGGGGAATGTCAGGGGAATCATAGCAGACTGCGGCTATCTGGGACCGGCGGATATCATCAAACAAACCGTAAGGCAAATGAAGCTTCCCGTAAAACCGCTTTATTGGCTGATCAGGTTGGGGGCTCGCCTGTTCGGACATTTTGACACGGAAGCGGATACGGCATTAAAGGCTGTTCGGAGGACGGAGATCCCCATTTTGTTTATTCATGGCAGTCAGGATTCCATCGTCCCGCCTGCTATGGGAAAAGCGTTGTACAAAGCCTGCCATGCTTCAAAAAGATGGCTGCTGATAGAGGGCGCGGATCACGCAAACAGCGCAATGACGGATTATGAGACTTATGCGAAAAAGATCCGGGAGTTTATAAGGGAGAACATTTGAGCCATGCGGGTAAAGATATCATATTTGAAAATCATCATGATTATGATTGCATGTACGGCGCTATATTTTATGATTTGTCCTTGGTATGTTAAAGGAGTTGCCGGAATTTATACGAGGAATTTTGCAGATGTTTTAAATTCTCATAATACGAAGAGCTATGACCGTTTTTTTTTCCAAAGATACCATATTTGAACTCAACGGAAAGCAGATTACATATGCAGATGCGAAAGAAAATATGGAAAAGATGCAGGCATTCACCAGCAGATTTTCCTATGGACATTTGGAAGAGTGGACTAATCGCAAAGAATTTTTTGCGGTTGCAATCAGTAAAGAATATTCTGTTTGTCTTAGACTGCCGATTGTTGCCGAACAGTCCCCAACGCGGTACTCCATCTGTCCGCCGTTGCAGGACATCCCTCAAAGCGGTTGCTGACACGGAGTAAAAACAGATCCTGGCGGATAGTCGCTTGCACCTTGATGAGCCGCTTTTCTTCAGGTATCGTCAGGGAAGCTTCCACCGCATTTTCCAACGCATTATTTAAGATCAGGCACAGCTCGGTAATGGGCAGATCCTCGTCCCCGATTTCGATATGGCAGTCTAATTCGATCTGCTGCTTCTTACACTTTCCTGCATAATTTTGCAGGATCGCGTTCATATACGGGTTTTTGCAGAAAAGCTCAGAAGCCTGTTCCTTATGGTATTTTGTAATGCCGTGCAGATACTTTTTCGCCTCCGCCGTTTTATCATCCGCAAGCAATACAGCCAATGTGTTCAGATGCCCCGCCATGTCATGACGCAGGGAACGGAGCGCGTTTTCATGGGAAATTCTTGCCTCATAAAAATCCTTTTGTGCCAACAGGCGGCTGTCAAGCTGCCTTGCGTATTCCGCCTGCAAGACCAGATTCGTGCGCATATCCGTAATACGCCGTATGATCTGGTGCAGGGTAAGAATCGTCGAGCGGAGAAACAGGATCACGGCGCTCCAATACAAAAATCATGAATATATCTAATATCAAAGCATTTGACAGTTTACACCTTGCAAGCGCAGAGGCAGGAGCCGATATATTTTTAAAAACAGATATAAAATTTTTGCGTATGTGTAAAAAATATTTTGTAAAGTAGATGTGAAGAATCCGATAGGAATGGCAAGATATTTGGAAGAATTTGATAAGGGGGGGGTACTGGTGATTATACGAAAGAAAAGTATGAGCAGCCAGACTATACGATGCAAGAAATCCTAGTGTTGAAAGAAGATGCTTCTTCTTGCAATAATGACAGTATGCCTGATCCTAATCGTGCAGACATACTGTCAGTCTGTGTGGCACAGGGCACAGCAGGAAGAATTAAGAAAAATGGTAAGAGAGATAAATGTGGGGACAGGAGACAACGGCCATAACATGAAGGACGGCTCCATGTTCGGAGATACATTGCTGACCTTATCCACCTATGATCCCGTAATTTACTTTTGAGCCTTACTATGCTATACTAGCATATCTATTAAGGCTTTTCATTTTTAGGAAACACGGAGGAATAGGATGAGCTATGGATTTGGAAAGCTATAAAGTCCTGATGATAGATGATGACGAGATGATAGCCGCGGCTACCTCCGAATATTTCAATATTTTTGGCGTAAAGACTTCCTATGTGACAAGCTATGCCGATGCGGCAGCTTTTCTTGAAACACGCGATGTCTCTCTGCTCTTACTTGACATCAATCTCGGCGAAGAGTCAGGCTTCGATCTTTGCAGGAAGATACGGGAAAACTATGACCTGCCGATCTTCTTCATAAGCGCCCGGACAAGCGACGATGATGTGCTCATCGCTCTGAACATAGGCGGCGATGATTATATCAAAAAGCCTTATACGCTCAGCGTCTTGCTTGCCAAGGTGAAAGCTGCCATCTCAAGATACGACAGGACGCGGAATCCTGTGCACGATGTCGGGAATTTTCAGCAAAATGAGGATGGCCTTGTGAAACTGACAGGTGAAGTGTACCTGAACACAAATACGCACAAGATCATTGCGGACGGTAGGGAAATCACCCTCAAGGCACTGGAATACAAGCTCCTGTATTATCTTTACAAAAACAGGGGCAGGGTCGTTTCCAAGGACGAGCTGCTTAGGGATGTGTGGGAGAATGCCTATATCAACGAGGGCACGATCGCCGTACATATCAGGCATCTGCGTGAAAAGATCGAAGCTGACCCGAAAGAACCGCAGCTCATAAAAACCGTATGGGGTGTGGGTTACCTGATGGAAGAGACAGCGCTATGAAAGGATATTACAGATTTACGGCGTTTCTTGTGCTGCTGCTCGCTGTCGGGCTGTTTGCGGTGGTGAAGCTCACAGGCGCGGATGGTTTTTCAAAAAATAATGATGATGTGCTCTTGCTCAATGAGATTGCGCATAAGATGGTTTTAGGCGATATGCCGCCTGAAAACACAGAGCCGGAACGGGAATATGTGATACTTGACACGGACGGGAATGTGATTTATGACAATCGTCTCGACCGCTCGGAAGAGATAACCGTTAAGGTGGCAATGCAGAGGCGTTATCCCTATACCTATATCATAGAAAACAATCAGATAATGGGCAGCGTCGTGCTCACAGACAGCAACAAGCGCTTCGACCGTCTGCGTATAAGCATCATCGCGGTCTACTGTGTATGCGGTTTTCTCCTGATCGGCGCGGCGGCGGCTTTCGGGGCGTATATCCGCAAAAGGATCGTACTCCCCTTTGCTAAGATGAAAGCTTTTGCGTCCTATGTGGCAGCGGGTGACCTTGACCGGCCTCTTGAGATGGATCAGGGCAATCTGTTCGGCGCTTTTTCGGAGAGCTTTGATATCATGCGGGAGGAGCTGAAAGCGTCCAGAGCAAGAGAGCTTTACTTACAGAAAAAAGAGCGTGAGCTGATCGCGTCGCTCTCCCACGACCTGAAAACGCCTGTGACGGGCATTAAGCTCACAGCTGAGCTGATGGCGGCGGTATTTGCGCAGAATGAGGGGCAGGAAATAACGGTCACGGAAGATATGATCGCGAAGATGAATAACATCTATAAAAGGGCGGATGAAATAGCGCTGCTTGTAGGCGACCTGTTTTCTTCCACTTTGGAGGACTTGGGGGAGTTCAAGGTAAAATGCGCGGACGAAAATGCCGCTGTGATAGCACAGATCGTCTCTGAGTACGATGACAGAGGGCTTGTGCGTATATCCGAAATACCGCAGGTCATTGTGCATATGGACAAGCTGCGCTTGTCGCAGGTCATTGGCAATATCCTAGCCAACTCTTACAAATACGCAGGCACGCCCATAGACATTTCTTTCCGTCTTGACGAGAGCTTTCTCGAGATGTCGATCAGTGACAGCGGCCCGGGAGTTCCCGAAGATGAGATAGCGCTTATTACCAATAAATTCTACCGCGGAAAGGAACATGGCGGCAGGGAAGGCAGCGGTTTAGGGCTGTATATCGCAAAGATACTCATGGATAAAATGGGCGGAGAGCTGTCTGTCAGGAGTGAAAACGGGCTGTGCGCAACGCTGCTCATTCCGCTCAGTTAGCCGCTTGGTTAAGAAAAAGACAAGAATTTGACAAGATTCTGACAAGGAAATCACAAACGGGATCATGTATAATACTATCATAAGATACGACAATCATGTATTGGAAAGGTAGTGTGATATATGATCCCTATTTTACGTACAGAGAAGCTGTGCAAGTCTTTTTCAAACGGTGCCACGCAGCAGCACGTGATCAAGAACCTCGATCTGGAGATTATGGAGGGTGATTTTACGGTTATCATGGGCGCTTCGGGCTCGGGCAAGTCCACCCTGCTCTACGCGCTTTCCGGGATGGATAAGCCCACTTTGGGAAAGGTATTTTTCGGTGACACTGAGATTTCGGACTATACGAACGATTGGCTTGCGGTGTTTCGGAGAAAAAACTGCGGCTTCGTTTTTCAGAACATCTATCTGTTGGAAAATCAGAATGTCCTTGACAATGTGCTGACGGGTGCGTTTGTCGTGCAGAAAAACTCTCCGGAGCTGATCAAAAGGGTAAAGGAGCTGCTCGCAAAAGTGGGGCTTACGGAAGAGATGCAGAAGAAATATCCAAACCAGCTTTCCGGCGGTGAGGCGCAGCGTGTCGGAATCGTGCGCGCTGTGATCAATGAGCCGAAAATTCTTTTCGCGGACGAGCCTACTGGTTCGCTCAATTCCGCATCGGGCAGGGACGTTCTCGACATCTTTACGCAGGTACACGAGAACGGTCAGAGCATCGTTATGGTAACGCACGATATCAAAACCGCGCTGCGCGGGACACGGGTCATCTATCTGCGCGACGGCAAGGTGGTTGGCGAACACAGAATGGCGAAATACGGAGGGGACGATCCTAAAGAGCGCCGTGAAAAGCTGACTGTATTCCTTGACGAGATGGGGTGGTGAAGATTGAAAAATAAGTCTGATGACCTTATTTTTCAATCACGAGTTTGTGTCGGAGCCACAAACTCGGAATCGCAGAGCAAAATTTGAGATTTTGCTCGCGTGTCGTCGCGAAAAGATGCTCCGACATGGAGGCACTTATGAAGATATGCAGATTATCCTTGTTCAATTTGAAGAAAAATAAGCGTGAAGCGGCTGCAATAGTCTTTCTCACCCTTGTCACGGCATTTCTCATGGCGACCTTTGCCGTCAGCATGACTCAGATTAGCAGCGCTTTTGACCGCGCCTTTGAGGAAACAGGCTCCGCTGATTTTATATTGTTATTTGAAGATGACAAATATCGCGATATCTATCGTGATATTCTGGAAGAAGAATACCAAGTGAGCGATGTCCGGGAAAGCAGGGTACTTGTCGGCATGGCTGCGTCAACAATATCAAAGGAGGGTGAAAGTACCGCCAACAACATAATTTTTGCAGACGAAAGTACAGAGCGGAAGATAGAGAATTTCAAGAAACTGAATGTTCTCCCCGATAATGAGATCGAAAAGCTGTCCCATCCTATATGGCTGCCCCAGTATTTTGAGATCACAGCCGGCTATGCCCCGGGGGATACGTTTACTTTTGTCTCTGGCGGCAGAAATTACCCTTTTACCATAGCAGGTTTTTACAGCACGGGTTTGTATAATTCTTCCAGACATATGTTAAAATGTGTGATTACAGATGATGATATGGTGTTGCTGTCCACTGTCTATGAGGAATACCGCTTGATAGCATTTGACACGGAAAAGCAATTCTCATATGAGGAATACTATGAAAAATGCTCCGCAAGGTCAAATGAAAGTGTTGCAAGTATCGTAATATTATTTGATAAAGATACGGAGAAATGGTCAGAAACCAATTTTCTTTATGTGTTTCTGTATATGAGCGTATTTCTTTCCGTTGTCACCTTGATATGCGCACTCTTCCTTATTCTTCACAAGATCTCAAAGGATATGGAGGAACAGATGGTGCAGATCGGCGTGTTGGAAGCATTGGGGTATACGAGCCGTGAGCTTTCTTGCTCCTACATCTGTGAATATATCCTTACAGGAGGCATCGGCGCGGTCACCGGCGGCATAGCGGCGGCAGTCTTTTCTCCGGTCATGGATACGCTCACAAGGGGTATGATTAACCGTGACGTGCATACGGATGTGAATATTCTCCGCATTTTTATCGTGGTAATATCGATCATAGCCCTTGTCACGCTTTTTGCGCTGTCAAGGGCGGCAAGAGTGAAAAAGTTCCCTCCTGTCGTGGCATTTCGCAAGGGCATAAAGACCCATCATTTCGGGAAAAACATACTTCCTCTTGAAAAAATGAGACACAGCATCAATGTCCGTCTCGCCTTCAAGGGCATATGCAGCGATCTCCGCTCCAATATCGGTACGGGTATCTGTATCATCGCCGCGGGAGTTGCCGTAATGTTCAGTGTGTACCTCTTTGACTTTTTCAAGAGCGGCTATGACGGGCTTTTGGGGGTTACGGGAATGGAGATTCCCGACATAAGTATGACCATGATGAGCGGAGTGAACGGGGAAAATTTCTGCGATGAGATCCGTAAGTTCCCCGAAGTGGAAAAGGTTCTGTTGACCCATGCAATGCTTAATAAGGTGGAGATTAAGGGCAGCAATCAGAATGCAACTGTAATTTCCTACTCCGATTTTTCTCTCACAGATAATATCCACCCTAAAACGGGACGTTTTCCCGCATACGACAACGAGATCATGATATCCGCAAAGAGAGAGGAGACCGAGAACCGACACATAGGCGACAACATTATCCTTAAGGGTGATGTTTGTGAAAAAAGCTATCTCATAACAGGCATTGTCTCCGCCATGAACAACGACAGCATGAGCGTCTACATGACAGAGGACGGTTACCGGCGCATTCGTCCAAGTGACCGTCCGAACACCGTGGAGATTACCCTCAAAAACGAGGAGGACCGCCCTGCTTTCACGGATAAGCTCACATCTTTGTATGGCGCAAGCGCAAAGGACGCGGCGTATGCACAGTCCGCACAGGGAAGTCTTGAGGAGCGCATCAGAGCGAAAGCGGACGAGAAAATGGCGGTGCTGATCTCGCAGTACGGCGTTACCGATGTTGACTATGCGATCAGAATAGGAGATACCGTCATCAGCGGAAACAGCAGCCATTTCATGATAAAGGACATATCCTCCATGAAGGTTCTTGCAAAATCCCAGATGGCATCCATAGCCGCGGTCACAAAGACATTTTCGCTCTGGGCTGTGATATTCATCGCCGTTGTGGTAGCAGTGATCTTGGGCATTATAGCCGTATCCGCCGTAAAAAGACAGCGCAGGGAATTTGGTATCATGAAAAGTATGGGCTATACGTCAAGGGAACTTATGCTGCAGCTTACCCTGCGCATTCTCCCTGTAACGGTCATTTCTGCCTGCATCGCTGCGGTGCTGTCGGTACGGGTACAGCGCATATTTTGGATGGCGGGGTTTGGCGTACAGATTCCCGAAAGCCTGCCGCTGATCATCGGCGCGGCGGCAGCGCTTGTGCTATACTGTCTGACCGTCACCTACATCAGCGCGGGCAGTATCAGAAAAATATCCGTGACCGAACTTATGACGGAATGAGAGTGCGTTCCTCAGCAAAGAACGCTTCGGAATGGAGGAAAGATTGAAAAATAAGTCTGATGACCTTATTTTTCAATCGCGAGTTTGTATCGGAGCCACAAACTCGGAATCGCAGAGTAAAATTTGAGATTTTGCTCGCGTGTCGTCGCAAAAAGATGCTCCGACATGGAGGAAATGATGAAGAAAAAGATGATTACGGCAATGTCCGCTTTATGTATGGCGGGAACGGTATGCGTATCTGCTGGAAATGCGGTACATGCCGAACCTGCACAATCAGAACTGACAGCCGAAAAAACCGCTTCGCAGGAAAGAATATATTGCATTGCGTCTGTGAGCAAAATGTATTCCACATTGGCGGTCATGCAGCTTGTTGACGAGGGAAAGGTTGAACTTGACGCTCCTGTCACAAGGTACCTCCCCGATTTCAGGATGGATGACGAGCGGTACAGGGACATCACCGTGCGCATGCTTATGAACCACACATCGGGCATACCTCTGGGGCTTTTTATCAACCATTATCTCTATGAAGATGTGGACAGCTTCACCCATGACAATGCATTTGATATCGTGTCGGGGCTGCGTCTGAAAGCTGATCCCGGGGAATATGCCTGCTATAATAACATGGGCTTTAGTCTTATGGAGCATATCGTAGAAAACGTCAGCGGTATGAGCTTTACGGATTATGTGAGAGATTACATCGCCCAAGAGATAGGCGCAGATCATACGGGAACGGCATGGAGCCTGTATGCGGGTGATTTGGGCGATACACAGGTATCTCTCTATCGCGGCTCTCTGCCGATCGAATATCCCTATGAAATGGCGGCAGGTTCGGGCGGCATCTATGCCACCGCCTCTGACGTGGCAAATTTCGGCAGCGCTTTCTTTACCGGAAATGAGATTCTGCTTTCCGATGATGCCAAAACACAGATGTCCGCCCGCTGGAATGATGACGCAAAATATGAGGGCTACGGTCTTGGCTGGGACTTTGTGGAACAAGTCAAGTACGAAAAGGAAAACATAAAGGTCATGGGCAAGGGCGGAGATTTGCCGTATATGAACTCGTGTCTCCTTGTCGCCCCCGATGAACAGATCAGCGCTGCGGTGCTGACCGCCGGAAATGGCAGCAGCCAATACGCGGGACTGATGGCGTTCGCCCTGATGGACGTGGCGCTTGAGGAACGGGGAAAGGCGGTAAGCGATCTGACGCCGACCGAGCCGAAAATAGCGGACACCATCTCCGAACATGCTAAAAAATATGAGGGTTTATACTATATCAGCGATATATACAGCTCAGGAATATACAGGATTACATTTGACGATACCGCTATGTACAAGGAGAACTTGGGCACTGACAACGCATTGCCCCAAAGATACCGATATACCGAGGACGGAGGATTTGTCAAGGTAAATGACAGCGGCAGGATGACGGCAGACAGAGAGATCGTTTATTTCGAGGAAAAGGATGGCAAAATATTTATCCGAACGGATAAGTTCACCGTATACCCGGGGCTTGGAAATACGTTCGACAGTATGTACACAGGGGAAAAAATGGAGGAAAATCCCGTCTCCCCCGGTACAGCGCAAAGCTGGGATGAGCTTTCGCAGACGGTATTTGTTACCTATAACGAAAAATGGACTTCTCAGCAATATGAAAGTCCGTTTTATCGGGTCGTGACAGATGAGGCATTCCCCGGCTATATTCTGGTAAAAAACAGCGCGGGGGCAAGAGCGGAAAAGCTGACCGATGAAGATCATGCCCTTTTCTTTACTTCCATACCGAGCAGTGCAAACAGAGATCTGTTTGACATAGAGATCACCCGGCAGACCTTTGCGGATGGAACATCGGCAGCCTCCCTTGATATGAGCGACGGGACGCGCTGCCGCGGTGTGGACAGCCTCCCGGTGTTTACCGCCGATATCTCCGAAATTCCCTTTCACAGCGGTGAAGCCGCATGGTACCGCGTCGGGAAAGATTTGGGCGGAAAGAGTATCGCGGTCGAACGTCCCGACAACTCCGCCGTATTCGTCTACAACAAGTTCCGTGAGCTGCTGTACAGCACCCACGTCAAGGACGCGGCTGACACCATCGACCTTCCGCCGGACGGTTATATCGCTTTTGTGGGGGAGAGTGGCGGCAGTGTGAAAATATTCAAGTAAAATCCCACAATTTACTTTTGAGCCTTACTGTGCTATACTATCATAGCTGTTAAGGCTCTTTTATTTTGTGGAAACACGGAGGATTAAGAAAATATGAAACTAGGCATCGTCGGGCTCCCCAATGTGGGCAAGAGCACCCTTTTTAATTCGTTGACCAAGGCAGGCGCGGAATCCGCCAATTATCCTTTCTGTACCATCGACCCTAACATCGGCATTGTGACGGTGCCGGACGAGCGCTTAAAGCTTCTGGGAGATATGTATCATTCCAAGAAGGTGACGCCTGCTACCATCGAGTTTGTGGACATTGCAGGACTGGTGAAGGGCGCTTCCAAGGGGGAGGGCCTGGGCAATCAGTTCTTAAGCAACATCCGTGAAGTGGATGCGATCGTCCATGTTGTGCGGTGTTTTGAGGATTCCAATATCGTTCATGTGGACGGTTCCATCGATCCGCTGAGGGATATCGAGACCATCAATCTGGAACTGATTTTTTCCGATATCGAGATTCTGGAGCGCAGGATAGCCAAGACAGCCAAGATGGATAAAACGGCGGCAAAAGAGTATGCTTTGTTAGAGAGGATTAAGACGCATCTGGAAGAAGGGAAATTAGCAAAGGTATTTGAGACGGATGACGAGGACGAGCTGGCGCTTCTTACATCATATAATCTGCTTACCTATAAGCCGGTGATCTTCGCGGCCAATGTGGCGGAGGAGGATCTTGCGGACGATGGCGCGAATAATGCAGGCGTACAGAAGGTGAAAGCGTTTGCGGCGGAGAACGACAGCGAGGTGTTTGTGATCTGCGCGCAGATCGAGCAGGAGATCGCGGAGCTCGACGAGGAGGAAACGGCCATGTTTTTGGAGGATCTTGGCCTTTCGGAGTCTGGTCTTCAAAAGCTGATTCGCGCAAGCTATTCGTTGTTGGGACTGATGAGTTTCCTGACGGCGGGAGAGGACGAGACAAGGGCTTGGACCATTAAGATCGGCACCAAAGCGCCGCAAGCAGCAGGAAAGATACATACTGATTTTGAGCGCGGTTTCATTAAGGCGGAGGTTGTCAATTACAAAGATCTTCTGGAGCAGGGCTCCCTTGCGGCAGCCAGAGAGAAGGGACTTGTTGGTATGGAAGGAAAGGATTATGTGGTGCAGGACGGGGATGTGATCCTGTTCCGCTTTAATGTCTAGGGAGATACAATATGCAGGATATCATGGGAACCATGGACATCGCTTTTCCCAATTTGGGAATCTATTTGAAGAATGTGCCAAAGACCTTTACCGTCTTTGGCTTTTCGATTGCGCTTTACGGTGTGATCATTGCCATCGGTGTACTGGCAGGTGTGCTGCTGGCGGCGCATGTGGCGAATCTTGAAAAACTGAATCCCGATATTATCTGGGATTTTGCAATCTATGCCATTATTTTTTCCATTATTGGAGCCAGGGTCTATTATGTGATTTTTTCCTGGGATCGATATAAGAATAATCTGGGTGACATCTTCAACACGCGAAAGGGCGGGATGGCTATTTATGGTGCAGTGATTGCCGCCTTTCTTACCCTGTGGATCTACTGCCGTAAAAAGAAACAGAGCTTTTTACAGCTGGCGGACATCTGCGTGCCGGGGCTGGTACTTGGCCAGGTGATCGGCAGATGGGGGAATTTCACAAACAGAGAGGTCTTTGGAGAATACACGGACAGCCTTTTGGCGATGCGGCTTCCCGCAGAAATGGTCAGGACAGGCGATATCTCCGAAAAGATAGCCGCTCATATGACGGAGGGCATCAATTACATCCAGGTGCATCCAACCTTTCTCTATGAGAGCTTGTGGAATCTGGCGCTGCTAACCGTGATGCTTCTGTACCGAAAACACAAGAAATTCGAGGGGGAACAATGGCTTTTGTATCTGGGAGGCTACGGACTTGGCAGAGCCTGGATCGAGGGCATTCGCACCGATACCCTGTTCATCCCCCACACCACCATTGCCGTCTCGCAGGTGTTGGCAATCGCGCTGGTGATCGTATCCGTCGCGGCAGACATTCTTATCCGCCGCCACTTAAACAAAATAAGGAATCAGTAGTAAAGCCGGCAAAGAAGGGCACAGAGGAAAACGTCTGTGTTCTTTTTTTGTGTGCTCTTTTCCATGTTTTCCTTGCATTTTCCCCGCAAATGGGATAAAATGGGATTGAAAGTGGTGAAAAGTGGAGTGAAGTGGTACGAAGTGGCAGAAAATCCTCTTTTTGTGGCAGACCACTTTTAACCGGAGAAAGCGTAGTGTACAAGGTACCTGCGGGCAGGGTGATTGCGGATGTTCATGGGAGAATACAATCACACAATCGACGCAAAGGGCAGGCTGATCGTCCCGTCTAAGTTTCGGGAGCTTTTGGGAGATTTTTTTGTAGTGACCAAGGGTCTGGACGGCTGTCTGTTTGTGTATGATAACGAGGAGTGGAAGCTCTTTGAAGAAAAATTAAGAACCCTGCCCATCACCAATAAGGAAGCCAGACAGTTTGTACGTTTCTTTCTGGCAGGAGCGACAGAAGCGGAAGTGGATAAGCAGGGACGCATCCTGATCCCCAATGTCCTGCGGGAGTTTGCAGCGCTGCAAAAGGATGTGGTGCTGGTGGGCGTAGGCAGCAGGATCGAGATTTGGGGGAAAGAACGATTTGAAGATACGGCGGCCTTTGACGATATGGACGAGATCGCGGAGCACATGGCGGAATTGGGATTGGGGATTTGATTGAGATGGAATTTCACCACACCTCGGTACTCCTGAAAGAGACGATAGAAAATCTGAATGTAAAGCCGTTCGGCATCTATCTGGACGGCACGCTGGGCGGCGGCGGACATGCCTGTGAGGTAGCAAAACAGCTTACGGAGGGCGGGCGGCTGATCGGTATCGATCAGGATGAAGAAGCGATCGCGGCGGCGGGAGAGAGGCTTTCTCCTTATCGGGAAAGGGTGACGTTTATCCGCGACAACTATGTGAATGCGCCGCAGGTCTTAAGCGGTCTTGGGATATCCAAAGTGGACGGCATTTTACTGGATCTGGGAGTTTCGTCTTATCAGCTGGATAACGAGGAGAGAGGGTTTTCCTACCGATATGACACGGCGCTGGATATGCGGATGGACAGAAGGCAGGCTCTGAGTGCAAAGGGCATTGTAAACAATTGTTCCGAAGCAGAGTTGTATCGCATCATCAAAGATTACGGTGAGGAGAAATTTGCGAAGAATATCGCCAGGCATATCGCGGCAGCCAGAGCGGACAAGCCCATAGAGACGACAGGAGAATTGAATGAGATCATAAAGGCGGCGATTCCGGCTAAGATGAGGGCCACAGGAGGACATCCCTCCAAACGGACCTTTCAGGCGATACGGATTGCGTGCAACAGGGAACTGGAAGTGCTTCAGGATTCTCTGGATGAGCTGACAGCCCTCCTAAATCCGGGCGGCAGGTTTTGCGTGATCACATTTCATTCGCTGGAGGATCGGATCGTAAAAACAGCCTTTCGCAACAACGAAAACCCCTGTACCTGCCCACCGGACTTTCCGATGTGTGTCTGCGGCAAGGTATCGCAGGGACGAGTGGTGACAAGAAAGCCGATTCTCCCGTCAGATGAAGAAATCGCGGAGAATAAACGGGCAGGGAGCGCAAAGCTCAGGGTATTTGAAAAGAATTGAGGGGAAGCAGAAAATGAAGACAACGCAGCGGAATGCTTATTATGTACAGGGCAATACGGTCAGGAAGGCACAGCCTGTCAGGAAGATGCCGGAGAAGGCTCCTAAAAAGGTCAGCAATACGGTGAGGAAGAACAGGGAGCGCGCGAAGCACATGAGCGCCGGCTATGTCCTGTTTTTGAGTGCTGCGCTGGCAAGCGCGTGCATCATTTTGGTGTATTATATCGGTCTGCAGTCTGACATCACAAACAGCGTGAAGCACATTGCGGCGCTGGAGCGGCAGCTCAATGAGCTCAAGGTCGCGAACGAGGAGGACTACAGCAGGATCAACAGCAGCGTGGATTTGGAGGAAATCAGGCGGACCGCGATCCAGGAGCTGGGAATGCAGTATGCGAGAGAGGGACAGATCATCTCCTTTGCCAGTGAGAACAGCGATTATGTGAAGCAGATGGCGGAGATCCCCAAGAAAGAATAAGCAGGTGATTTTTTGAGCGCACAGAGAAAAAAACGAAGTGATGTCATAAAATTTACGATCAAGATGCAGAAAAAGCTGCTGGTATTGTTCCTATTTATACTGGCGGCTTTTGTGGGGCTTTCCGTTCGGCTATTTCTGATCAACAGGGATAACGGTGAGGAGTATAAGAAGCAGGTGCTGTCGCATCAGGAGTATGACTCTGCGATCATACCCTTTAAGCGCGGCGAGATCGTGGATGCAAACGGTACGGTTTTGGCGGTCAGCAACAAGGTATACAACGTGATCCTGGACACGAAGCTTCTGCTTCGCAAAGAGGATTATCTGGAGCCTACCTTGAGCGCGTTGAACCGTTTTTTTGCTATTGATGCCGGTACGGTGAGAAGTTATATTGCTTCCCATCCGGATTCCTCCTACTATGTGATGGCAAAGCGGGTGGGATATGAGGAAAAGACGGCGTTTGAGGAGTTCTGCAAGGATGAGGAGCAGGGCGCAAACATAAAAGGGGTGTGGTTTGAGAATGAATACAAGAGAGAGTACCCGAACGGACGGCTTGCCTGCGACGTGATTGGTTTCACCACGGGGGATAATGCCGGCACTTATGGCTTAGAGGAGTATTACAATGAGATCCTCAGTGGTACAAACGGCAGAGAGTACGGTTATTTGAACGATGATTCGACATTGGAGCGGACGACCATAGCTGCCAGGGACGGCAACAATATTCAGCTGACCATAGATGCGAACATTCAAACCATTGTGGAGAAATATCTGCGGGCATACAATGAAGAATATAAGGATAACGCCAGGCCCGGAAACGGCGCGCAGAATCTGGGCTGTATCATTATGGATGTAGATACGGCAGGTATCCTGGCGATGGCTAGCTATCCCGACTTTGACTTAAATGATGTCAGAAATACTGACAACCTTTTGGGAATGCCGCTTCTTGACAAGGACGGCAAAAAGGTGAGCGGGGAAGTCGTAACGCAGGAAGCCTTGGCTGAGATGGACGATCAGTTGATGTACCAGCATCTGAACGGCCTGTGGAAGAATTTCTGTATCGTGGACTCTTATGAGCCGGGTTCCGTTTCCAAGCCCTTTACGGTGGCGGCAGCCTTGGAGAGCGGCTCCATCACCGGAAATGAGACCTATCTCTGTGAGGGAAAGCTTCATGTGGGCGATCATAATATCAAGTGCCACCAGACATTCGGTGACGGTGTACTCACGGTGCAGGAGGGAATCGAGCGCTCCTGCAACGTGGTGCTGATGAACGTGGCTTTTGCTCTGGGGAAAGAGAAGTTTGTGGACTATCAGCACACCTTCGGCTTTGGCTTAAAGACAAATGTCGACCTGGCGGGTGAGGCGCGTACGGCCAGCATGGTCTATAATAAAAGCAATATCGGCATGACGGATCTTGCCACCAATTCCTTCGGACAGAGTTTTAACGCCACCATGATCCAGATGATCACGGGATTCTGTTCTCTGATCAACGGCGGCAACTACTATGCGCCGCACATGGCTTCCCGCATCACGACGGCGGATGGGGCCACGATCGAGAATATCGAGCCGAGGCTCTTGAAGCAGACCATATCACGCTCCACCAGCGATACCATCCTGGAATACTGTAATACGGTAGTGACAGGGGAGTTTGGAACGGGAAAGACCGCGAGACCCGCAGGCTATATGATCGGCGGCAAGACGGGGACGGCGGAGACCCTGCCCAGAGGCAATAAGGAGTATGTGGTGTCATTCATGGGCTATGCGCCGGCGGACGACCCGCAGATCGCGATCTATGTGGTGGTGGACAGACCGAATGTGCCGCTGGGGCAGCAGGATAATGCGAGACATGCGACGGGTATTGTGAAAAAGGTGTTGACGGAAGTGCTGCCTTATCTGAATATCTTTATGACGGAGGAACTTTCCGATAAGGAGCGGGAGGAACTTGCAGAACTGGAAATCCAGATCAGGACGCCGCAGGGGGCGGAGAAAGAACCTGCGCTTGATGAGGACGGTAATCCTATTGAGCCGGAAACGCAGGAAGAAGGAGCGGAAGGCGAGACGCCAAAAGAAGGCGAAGAGGGCAGTGAGGAACAGCCGGAAGAAGCGCCGAAGCCGGATCAATCGTGGAAAAATTTCCCGAAAGATCCCGAGACAGGCTTTCTGGTTGATCCTGAGACGGGCGCCTACATCGATCCGGAGCTGGGCACGGTGATGGGCGGCGGCAGCCTTTTGGGAGAAACGCCGGAGACAGGAACGTCTGGGGAGCCGCCTGCGCAGGGAGAAGAGGAAGGATCGGAAGGAACAGAATAACGGGAAGTGAGAATAACCTCATCAAAAGGATAATAAATTATAGTAAAGCCTTTTTGTGAGGTTTCTCTATTGATGGAAGACAGGATGAGCCACAAGACCTATCACAGGAGCAAGACGGTGACGGTTTTTTTCCTGTGTGCGCTTGTTTTTTTGGGGCTTGCAGTAAGACTTGTTTATCTGATGGTTTTTCAGTCAGAATATTACAGCATGAAGGCGAAGGAGCTTCACGAGAGGGAACGGAGCATCAAGGCGGCCAGAGGACGTATCATAGACGCAAACGGCAAAATCCTGGCAGATAACAAGACAGTCTGTACGGTGTCTGTCATTCACAGCCAGATCAAAAATGCGGACGAGGTGGTGGAAGTTCTCTCCGAAGAACTTGGTTTGTCAGAGGAGTATGTGAGAAAGCGGGTGGAAAAGTATTCTTCCATCGAAAAGATCAAGAGCAATGTAGACAAAGAAACAGGGGACGCCATCAGGGCAAGAGCGCTTCCCGGTGTTAAGGTGGATGAGGATTATAAGCGGTATTACCCCTATGGCACGCTGGCTTCCAAGGCGCTCGGTTTCACGGGCGGGGATAATCAGGGCATCATCGGACTGGAAGTGATCTACGAGGAATATCTCAAGGGAGAAGCGGGAACCATCTTAACGGTAACGGACGCCAAGGGTGTGGAGCAGGACGAGGAGGGGGAGGAACGGGTAGAACCGGTGAGCGGCAGAGACCTCTATGTCAGCTTGGATATCAATATCCAAAGCTATGCCACCCAGCTTGCCTTGCAGACGATGGAGACCAAGGAGGCTGACCGGGTTTCCATTCTGGTCATGAATCCGCAGAACGGGGAAATTTATGCCATGGTGGATGTGCCGGAATTTGATTTGAACAATCCCTACACGCTGCCTAATGGCATGGATGCTTCGGCCTTTTCCGAGGAAAAGAGGCAGGAACTGCTAAACGCCATGTGGCGAAATGGCTGTATCAACGATACCTACGAGCCGGGTTCCACGTTTAAGATCATCACGGCGGCGGCAGGCTTGGAATCCGGCGCGGTGAAGCCAACGGACACCTTCAGCTGTCCGGGTTTCATCATGGTCGAGGATCGAAGGATCCGTTGTCACAAGGTTGGCGGCCACGGTGCGGAAGACTTCGTGCAGGGTACCATGAATTCGTGTAACCCTGTTTTTATCACGGTGGGGTTACGGATCGGAGTGGAGCGGTTTTACTCCTATTTCAGACAATTTGGGCTGCTTGACAAAACGGGCATTGACCTGCCCGGAGAAGCGGGCACCATCATGCACAAGATGGAAAATATCGGGCCTGTGGAGCTTGCGACCATCTCCTTCGGGCAGTCCTTTCAGATCACGCCCATCCAGTTGGCAACTACGGCTGCTTCCATTGTAAACGGCGGCAGGCGTATCACGCCGCATTTCGCGGTGCGGGCAGTCACGGCGGACGGGACGGACAGTCAGTCCTTTACCTACCCGGTGAGAAATGATGTGGTATCGGCGGAGACCTCCGAGACCATGCGCTATATTTTAGAGCAGGTAGTAGCGGACGGGAGCGGTCGAAACGGCGCGGTAGAAGGGTATCGCGTGGGCGGAAAGACAGCCACCAGCCAGACCCTGCCCCGTGGGAGTGGCAGATATATCGCCTCCTTTTTAGGTTTTTCACCGGCAGACGATCCGCAGGTGCTGGCACTGGTGATCATCCATAATCCGCAGGGAACCTACTACGGCGGACAGATCGCCGCGCCTGTGATCAAACAGCTATTTGAAAACATCCTTCCCTATTTGGAGGAAATGTAGTAGAATGTCCGTATAAGCAGAGTCAGAAGGCGACAACGGCAGATGGATGCTTGTATACGTATCTGCCGATGGCGGCTTATGACGAGCAAAGCGAATGAGGAATGCGGAGCATTCCGAATCTGCTTATACGGATCGAAATAACTAATAAAAGAGGGCAAGAATGAACAGTGTTATTCTAATTTCCGTAATGGTTTCCTTCGCGATCAGCGTATTTCTGGGGCCGCTCGTGATCCCTTTTTTAAGGCGTCTTAAAGTGGGGCAGACGGAGCGGACGGAAGGGCCGGAGAGCCACTTAAAAAAGAACGGTACCCCCACCATGGGCGGCATCCTGATTCTGATCAGTGTGGTGGCGGCATCCTTACTTTTTGTGCGTGACTATCCGGGCATCATTCCGGTTCTGTTTCTCACGATGGGCTTTGGGCTGGTAGGATTTCTGGACGACTATATCAAGGTGGTCTTAAAGCGTTCCATGGGGCTTAGAGCCTGGCAGAAATTCAGTCTGCAGGTGCTGGTGACAGGGATTTTTGTCTATTATCTGCTGCATTATACGGAAGTGTCACTGGAGATGAAGGTGCCGTTTCTGGAAGGGACCTGTCTGGATTTTGGCTGGTGGAATATCCCGATCCTGTTTTTCATTGTCATCGGTACGGTGAACGGCACCAACTTTACGGATGGGCTGGACGGCTTGGCTAGCTCCGTGACTGTGCTGGTGGCGACCTTCTTTACGGTGGTGGCGATCGGGACGGACAGCGGCATCGAGCCGATCACCTGTGCGGTGGTGGGTGCTCTTTTGGGTTTCCTTCTGTTCAATGTGCATCCGGCAAGCGTCTTTATGGGCGATACCGGATCTTTGGCGCTGGGCGGTTTTGTAGCAGCGGCAGCCTATATGATGCAGATGCCGATCTTTATCGCAATCGTGGGCTTTATCTATCTGCTGGAGGTCGTGTCGGTTATACTGCAGGTGTCGTATTTTAAGATGACGGGCGGCAAACGGATCTTTAAGATGGCGCCGATCCATCACCATTTTGAGCTCTGCGGCTGGTCGGAGACAAGGGTGGTGGCGGTGTTTTCGATTGTGACGGCGCTGCTGTGCCTGGTTGCGTTGATGGGGGTATGGTAATGGTTACATCGGCATTAAAAGGGAAAAAAGTTCTGGTGGTGGGTTCCGGCATCAGCGGGATCGGGGCGGTGGAAGCCCTGTACCATGTGGGGGCCAAACCGCTTTTGTTTGATGAAAATGAGAAGCTGACGGCAGAAGAAGTGCAGGCAAAGCTGAAACCGGGTATTTCAGCCGAGATCGCGATCGGCACGCTTGCGGAGGATCAGAAGGCAGCGGTCGAGCTGGTGGTCTTGAGTCCCGGCGTTCCCACAGACACGGCGTTTGTGGATGATTTTCGCAGTCGGGGCGTGAAGATCTGGGGCGAGATCGAACTGGCTTACGAGATTGGCAAAGGTTCCGTGATCGCCATCACAGGCACGAATGGCAAGACCACCACCACCACGTTGGTGGGGGAGATCATGGCGGCGGTCTGTGAACATGTGGATGTGGTGGGCAATATCGGGAATCCCTACACCCTGACAGCGCTTGCTTCAACGGAAAAGACCGTGACGGTGGCTGAGATCAGCAGTTTTCAGCTGGAGACGATAGAGCGCTTTTGTCCCAAAGTTTCCGCCATCCTAAATATCACGCCGGACCATTTGAATCGCCATCATACCATGGAAAACTATGCGGCGGCCAAGGAGGCGGTCTGCAGGAATCAGGCAAAAACGGAAATTTGTGTATTGAATTACGAAAATGAGTATACAAAAGAATTTGGCGGCCTCTGCCCCGCTTCGGTAATGTGGTTTTCTTCAAGGCGGCGGCTTACCGACGGCTTTTATCTGGAAGGGGAGGAAATCTTTCAGGCAAAGGACGGCGTAAGCGAGCGGCTGATGAACGTCCGCGAGATGAAGCTTAAGGGAATCTGCAACGCGGAGAACGTGATGGCGGCCATGGCGATCACACAGGCGATGGGCGTGCCAATGGAGACCATCCTTTCCGTAATCAGGGACTTTGCGCCCGTGGAGCACAGGATCGAGTTTGTGGCCACAAAGCGCGGCATCGACTTTTATAATGATTCCAAGGGGACCAATCCCGATGCGGCGATCCAGGGGATTCGGGCCATGGACCGCCCGACGGTGCTGATCGGCGGCGGTTATGATAAACAGAGTGAATATGACGAGTGGATCGAGGCCTTTGACGGTAAGGTCAAGTGTCTGGTGCTGATCGGGCAGACCAGAGAGAAGATCGCGGACTGCGCAAAGCGCCACGGCTTGTCGGATATCGTGCTGGCAGACAGTTTTGAGGAAGCTTTTGCGGTCTGCGTGGAGCGGGCAGAGCCGGGGGACGCGGTACTGCTCTCGCCGGCTTGTGCGAGCTGGGGGATGTTTCCCAACTACGAGGTCAGGGGCGAACGGTTTAAGGAAATGGTAAACAAAATGAAGGAGAACGATTAGTGGCACAAAGAAGCGTTTCCCGCAGAAAACAGGATAAGGGTGAGAAATTCATGGATTACAGCCTGCTGTTCATCGTGCTGTTTCTGGTGGGCTTCGGCATCGTGATGGTGTTTTCCTCAAGTTCTTATGAAGCGAACCAGAAGCTGGGGGATTCCACCCGTTATCTGAGGCAGCAGCTTTTTGCCTCCATTTTGGGGCTGGTGGCCATGATGGTGGTGGCGAACATTCCCTATCATTTTTGGGAACGGTTTTCGGTACTGGCTTATCTGGGATCCGTGGTGCTGATCCTGTTGATCATTCCCTTCGGATACAGCTCCGGCGGCGCAACGCGCTGGCTCTACATAGGTCCGATTTCCCTACAGGTAGCGGAGGTGGCGAAGCTGGGCATGATCTTGTTTTTGTCCAGTCTGATCTGTAAGCTGGGTAAGGGCGTACGAAGCAACAAGGGCTTTCTGACGGTGCTGTTATGCCCGGTTCCGGTGGCTCTCATGCTGTGGCAGATCACCAATAACTTAAGCTCGGCGATCATTGTCATGGGAATTGCAGTGCTGATGCTGTTTGTTTCCTGCCCGGATTATAAGCGGTTTTTTCTTCTGGCGGGTATTACGCTGGCGGGCGCGGCGGCGGCAGTGTTTTATGTGGTGCAGACGGCGCAGGCACATGTGGATGAGCTGGACTTTCGAGGCGGCCGTATTCTGGCCTGGCTCGATCCCGAGGCTTACGCGAACGATAAGAGCTTTCAGACCATACAGGCGCTCTATGCCATCGGCAGCGGCGGCGTTTTGGGCAAGGGACTGGGACAGAGTATGCAGAAACGCGGTTTCCTGCCCGAGGCACAGAATGATATGATTTTTTCCATTATTTGTGAAGAACTGGGGCTTTTTGGCGGGATCGCGATCATCCTTATGTTTCTGATGCTGATCTGGCGGCTGATGATCATAGCAAACAACGCGCCGGATCTTTATGGAGCGCTGCTGGTGGTGGGCGTGATGGCTCATATTGCGGTGCAGGTGATCCTAAATATCGCCGTGGTCACCGCTACCATTCCCAATACAGGTATTTCCCTGCCTTTTATCAGTTATGGCGGCTCGTCGGTGATGTTCCTATTGATAGAAATAGGGCTGACTTTGAGTGTGGCCAAGGGGATACGTCTGAAAGATTTGTAAGGACAAGATAATTTTTTGTCGAAAATCCATATAGATAGAATAGGTCATAAAAGTAAAACAGAGGTAATTTTATGGACGCTGTTCGTATCTATGGTGGAAAGAGTCTTTGCGGACAAACGAGGATACAGGGGTCTAAGAACGCTTCACTGCCAATTTTGGCGGCAACCCTTTTGACAGACGGAATTTGTGAGATAGAGAACTGTCCGGACATCGCGGACGTATATCATATGCTGCGGCTTCTGCGCAGCCTTGGCTGTCAGGTCGATCGGGAGGGGAATGTCATCCGTGTGGATACGACACGACTGTCAGAATGTGATATGCCGGCCGATTCCGTAGGTGTCATGCGTTCCTCCATCATGCTTCTGGGCGCGCTGCTTGCCCGCATGGGGGAAGTTTCGATGGAATATCCGGGCGGCTGCGTGATTGGAAAGCGGCCGATCGATCTGCATTTGTATGCGCTGCGGCGCATGGGCGTGGTGATTGAGGAGGATGAAGCAGGTTTTTGCGCTACGGCAGCAAGGCTTACGGGGGCAATGCAGGAACTTCCTTTTGTCAGCGTAGGCGTCACGGAAAACCTGATCCTGGCGGCGGTTTTGGCGAAAGGAAAGACGGTGATCCATCCGGCAGCCAGAGAACCGGAGATACAGGCTTTATGTGAGTTCTTGATCTGTGCCGGAGGAAAGATAGAGGGCGCCGGTACGGACTGCCTGGTGATAGAAGGGGTGGAGCGCCTGCATCCGGTACGGTTTCGTGTGCCTGCTGATCGGATCGTGGCAGGGACCTATCTGGCAGCCTGCCTTTGCACGGGCGGTCGTGTTTTTTTGCAGGATGCGCCCTGTGCGCATATGGAGAGCGTGATTGCCTGCGCGGAAAAGCTCGGCGCCAGGACAAATAGGGAAGCGGACGGCCTTTTCATAGAAGGGCGGGCGAACCGAAAGCTGAAAGAGGGCATTACGACGGCAGTCTATCCGGGATTTCCCACGGACTTACAATCCCTTTTCATGGTGGTGATGGCATGTTCCGGGCAGGGTGGCCGAATCGAGGAGAAGGTTTTTGAAAATCGATTTCGAATCGTGCCGGAGCTTGTAAAGATGGGCGCCTGCATTCAGATAGCAGGCACAAAAGCCTATATCCACGGAGGGTATCCGCTGCATAACACCATTGTGGAGGCGCAGGAGTTACGGGGCGGGGCAGCGCTTGTAGTGGCTTCTCTTGCGGCGGAGGGCACCGGTATTGTAACAAACCGTCATTATATTGACCGGGGATACGAAGATATTACGCTGAGTCTCAGAGAGCTTGGCGCAGCCATTGAGCTGGCATAGATCCGATAGGGATGAGGACGAAGTTTGCGAATGAGCGGCGAAAAGACAGGGAAAAAGAAAAAGAGAAACACAAACCTGCGTCTTGTAAAGAACGGAGAGACGACGCAGGAGAAACGGAAAGGGAAAAGGGGCAGACAACGGGAAAAGAAACCGGAGAAAGTGCGCTTTAGCAGAACGAAGCGCATCGGTATTCTGGCGGCGGCCTTTTCCTGTCTGCTCCTGGTCTTTGCTGGGGGATCCTTCTATGTCATCCATAATTATCGTGTAACGACGGTTCATGTGGATGGCAATGTTCACTATACGAATGAGGAGATCATGGAGATGGTGATGGGGGGACGATTTGGAGACAATTCCCTCTTTCTTTCCCTGAAATATCGGGACAAAGGCATCGAGGGCGTTCCCTTTGTGGAGACCATGGATGTGAATATCGAGGCCAGGGACACGATCCGTATCACGGTGTATGAGAAGGCGCTGGCCGGTTATGTACGATATTTGGGGCGCTATATGTACTTTGATAAGGACGGCATCGTGGTGGAGACCTCCGAGGAGGAGACGGCAGGGATTCCGCAGGTGACGGGGCTGAACTTTGACCATGTGATCCTCCACGAGCGACTTCCGGTGGACAAGCCGGAGCTTTTTGACGAAATTTTGAATATTACGCAGCAGCTTGCGAAATATGATCTTTCGGCGGACCGCATCTACTTTAATGCCAATTATGAGGTGACACTGTATTTCGGAGAAGCGAAGGTCGATCTGGGTGAAAATAGGGATATCGATGAAAAAATCATGAAACTTCAGTATATTTTGCCGGATCTCTTGGGAAAAAGTGGCACTTTGAACATGAGAGAGTACAGTGATGATACGAAAACCTACAGTTTTGAGCAGGATTGACGGCGGAATCAACCGTCAAATCAAAAGAAAAAGACATAAAAAAGAAAAAATAGGTTGCGAACTTAGCAAAATAATTATATGATAAACTATATTAGTCTATTTGTAGTATGAGGGGACAGAAGGAGGAATCACCTTGCTGGAGATTAAGACGAACGAAGCGGAGTCCGCGGCAAAGATCATTGTAGTTGGTGTTGGCGGCGCGGGCAATAATGCTGTAAATAGAATGATTGATGAAGAAATTGACGGGGTGGAATTCATCGGTATCAATACCGATAAACAGGCGCTTCAGTTGTGCAGGGCAACCAGACTTTTACAGATCGGAGAGAAGCTGACTAAGGGACTTGGCGCAGGCGCAAAGCCCGAAATCGGTGAGAAAGCGGCAGAGGAGAGTTCAGAGGAAGTGGCACAGGCCTTAAAAGGCGCGGACATGGTGTTTGTCACCTGCGGCATGGGAGGCGGTACGGGGACGGGCGCTGCTCCTGTGGTGGCCAAGCTGGCAAAGGATATGGGCATCCTCACTGTGGGTGTTGTGACAAAGCCCTTCCGCTTTGAAGCCAAAACGCGAATGACAAATGCGCTGTCAGGAATTGAAAAAATCAAGGACAATGTGGATACGCTGATCGTTATTCCCAACGATAAACTTTTGGAAATAGTGGACAGGCGTACCACGATGCCGGAGGCGCTGAAAAAGGCGGACGAGGTGTTGCAGCAGGCGGTGCAGGGTATCACGGATCTGATTAATATGCCTGCCATCATCAATCTGGACTTTGCCGATGTACAGACTGTTATGAAGGATAAGGGCATCGCCCACATCGGTATCGGCACCGGTAAGGGAGATGATAAGGCGGCAGAGGCTGCAAAGATGGCAGTGGAGAGCCCGCTGCTTGAGACCACGATCACAGGAGCGACGCACGTGATCATCAATGTTTCCGGGGATATCTCTCTGGCAGATGCCTCTGATGCTTCCGATTATGTGAGATCCTTAACGGGTGACGAGGTAAATATCATTTTCGGTGCGATGTACGATTCCAGCATGACGGATACCTGTAATGTAACGATTATTGCTACGGGCATCGAGGAAAAGGCAGCCAGACAGGGTGGACTTGGTTTTAAGAGCGGATACATAACCCCCACTTCCCTTCAGGGCAAGAGCGCGGTGGGAACAGGCGTTGGATCGTTTGTGACGCCCGGCGTAGGCTTGAAACAGCCCATCACAGCCCAGGGCGGACAGGCTAAGCAGGCAGGATTAAAGCCCATCGGTATCCAGAAGACCAACGATATCAAGAGTTCAGTGGAAGAAAAGTCACTGGATATCCCCAGTTTCCTTAGAAAATAGGATACGGCAGTATCGAATAGAAATTAGGAATATGATAAGACCACAGGAGAATATCCTGTGGTTTTCTTATGCGCACGGGTACCTGGAGGAAGATCGATTTTTGTTATTATCTGTCTGCAAAAATAGGGGAAATGCTCCCTGCTTTTGACAGAATATGCGCCTTGCTTTCCCTATAATGAAAGAGAAATACGGAGGTGGAATGTGTATTACAAATTATATATTGACAGTGTTTTCATCCTGCAAACGATGATGAACCTGTATCTGCTGTCCCTGGCCGGGTTACTGTTACGGTGTACTGCCACGCACCGGAGACGATGGCTGGGGGCTTTGGTGGGAGCCGGAATAAGCTGCTTTGCGCTATGCCTGCCGTTTTCTACGGCGGGAGGCAGACTCCTCCTTAGCGCAGTACCTGTCAGTATGGTAATGATGTGTCTCACCTATCGGATCCACGGTATGCGCAGGCTTTTGGAAGCATCCTTTGCAATGGCGGCGGCCGGCTTTTTTTTGGGAGGAGCCATGATATGGATTCTCAATCGGTTCAGACCCGTTATGAAGGTGAGGGGAAGTTTCTGGATCACCCTGGCGGCGGGCGCCTTGACCTGCCGGTTTTTAAAGCTCCTGCTAAAAAGGCTGATGCGCAGAGAGCAAAATTGTCTGCGGACGGTGCGTCTCTATGTGCCGGCTCTGGGACAGGAGATCAGACTCAGCGCCCTTGTGGACACGGGTAATCACCTGACAGATCCCATAAGCGGTGCGCCTGTGAGCGTCATTAGCAGGCGGGCAGCCGCAAGCCTGGCTTCCTGCCTGCGGCCGGAGAAATACCACGCAGTCCCTTATCGGAGCGTGGGACAGGAGAAAGGGATTCTTTCAGCCTATGAGCTGCCGGAGATATCGATAGAGGAGGCGGGATACACGATCAAAAGAGAGGGCGTCATTGTCGCTGTTTGTGACGCGGGTATCTCGCCGGAGAGCGATTACCAAATGCTATTACACCCCGGGTTATTAGAAAACTAGGAGGGAAAAAAATGGTTTTGAAAGTGGCAATTCCCGGTAAAGTTCAGTTTAAGATGGTGCACAGAGAACCAAAGCTTTTGATGAACAGACAGGGAGATATTCATTACATAGGAGGTGCGGAGGTCCTTCCGCCGCCTCTTGAGAGCGAGAGGGAAAATGAGATCATAAACGATCTGGGAACAGAATATGAAGACGAAGCTAAGTCGATTCTAATAGAGCATAACCTAAGACTTGTGGTGTACATTGCGAAAAAGTTTGACAATACGGGCGTGGGGGTGGAGGATCTGATCTCGATCGGGACGATCGGCCTGATCAAATCCATCAACACCTTTAATCCGGAGAAGAACATCAAGCTGGCAACTTATGCGTCCCGCTGTATTGAGAATGAGATTTTAATGTACTTGAGAAGAAATAACAAGCATCGGATGGAGGTTTCCATTGACGAGCCCCTGAATGTGGATTGGGACGGCAATGAGCTTCTGCTCTCCGATATTCTGGGAACGGATGAGGATGTGATCTACAAGGATCTGGAAAATGAGGTAGAGAGAAAGCTGCTGATCCGGGCAATCTCTAAACTCTCCGAGAGAGAGCAGACTATAATTCGTCTTCGATTTGGCATTGGCAGCGCTGAGGGAAAAGAACTGACACAGAAGGAGGTCGCGGAACTTTTGGGAATTTCCCAGTCGTACATATCCAGGTTGGAGAAAAAGATTATGCGTCGGCTAAAAAAGGAGATGAGCAAAGATACTTAGTCGGATATCTGTTTGCTTTTTGTCCACAAAGAGCGTATAATAAAACAAAAGTAATACCATACATAGTTTGTTGGGGGACGAATGAAAAAAATAATTTTAATTATTGATGATGACAGGCTGACGCTGGCAACGGCACAGCAGCTTTTGGAGGGAAAATACCGGGTCGTGGCCGTCAATTCGGGAAAACAGGCGTATAAATACCTGGAGAGGCATACGCCGGATCTGATTCTTCTTGATATCAATATGCCGGAGATCGGCGGCTTCGAGGTGATGGAGACGCTTAGGAAGAATCCGCGCTGGTGCAAGATACCGGTGATTTTTCTGACGGCGGACCGCAGCGCGGAGACGGAGACAGAATGCTTTCGCGTGGGAGCAAACGATTATATTGCCAAGCCTTTTGAGCCGAATGTGATACTCGGCCGTATCCGGAGCACGATCGAGCTGGACGGTTATCGCAGAGACTTACAGCGCAGACTGGATGAGAAAACCAAAGAGATGGAGCGTATCACGATCCAGGCGATCATGACGGTGGCGAACACCGTGGATGCGAAGGATGATTACACCAAGGGGCACTCCATGCGGGTTGCGGCCTACTCGGAGCTTTTGGCGCAGCGCCTGGGATGGTCCGAGGAGGAGATTCAGAATATTTATTATGTGGCGATGCTGCATGATGTGGGTAAGATCGGCGTGCCCGATGCTGTTTTGAATAAACCCTTTATGCTGACGGATGTGGAATTTCGTCTGATCAAAGGACATACGATGATGGGCGCCGAGATCTTAAATGACTTTAAGATGTTTCCCAATATCAGTGTGGGCGCTAAGTACCACCATGAGCGCTATGACGGTACGGGCTATCCTGAGGGGCTAAAAGGGGAGTCGATCCCTTTGGTGGCAAGAGTGATCGGTCTGGTGGATTCCTACGATGCCATGACCAGTAACCGCGTCTACCGCAGGAGATTAGATGACGATGTAGTTTTGCAGGAGCTGCAAAAGGGAAAGGGCAGCCAGTGGGATCCTGATTTGGTTGATATTTTTGTGAAGCTGATCGAGGAAGGAGCCTTGGAAAAACTGTGGATGCCGGAGGAGGATTTGGCGACGCCGATTTTTGGCAGCAGCAAGATTTTGGGCGCTACCATGGGCAGTGAAAATGTGTTGGATTCCCCGATGGACTATTTGACAGGGCTTTTGAGCAGGAGAAAGGGAGAAAACGATATCTCCGAGAAATTGCGTGTCGAGGGCGGCAGCCTGATCCTGATAGATTTGGATCATTTCGGACAGATCAACGACGCGTACGGGCATCTGATGGGCGATTATGCGTTGAAGCTGGCGGCGGATGTGCTGCGGGAGGTCTGCGGCAACGAGTTGGTCTGCCGAGTCGGCGGGGACGAATTTCTCTACTATTTGACAGGCGTGACCGACGAGGCGGTGATTACGCAGAAGGCGGAAGAAATTCTGGCTGCGTTCAAGAAAAAGCAGGAAGAAGTGGATATCCTCAAAGATTCTGAACTTTCGATGGGTATCAGTATTTCCGGCACGGACGGCAGAGAATTTGATGAGCTGTACAGAAGGGCGGATAAGGCACTCTATCTGGTGAAACAAAGAAGCGGTATGCGTTACGGTTTCTATCAAAAGACCGGAGTCCTGCGTACGCCGGAGCAGTCGCAGAACGATCTGGTCAAGATCATGGATGCCATCAAGACGCACGATTCGTATCACGGCGTATTTCAGGTGGATTACACGGAGTTTACGCATGTCTATGATTTTGTGACACATATGTCAGAAAGAGATAAAAAGGAGACGCAGCTACTGCTGTTTACCCTGTTTTCCTCCAATGGCAGCGAAGTCAAATTGGAACGCATGGAGACAGCCATGCAGTGCATGGAGCAGGCAATCTGCAAGTCCCTGCGTGGCGTGGATGTGGGTGCGAGATACAGCAGTTCTCAGTTTCTGGTGGTGCTTTTGGGCACGGAGCGGGAGAATGTGCGCTTGGTGACGGACCGTATCGTGCAGAATTATTTTAAGCTGTACGGGGAGAAGGATATCACGCTGACATATGATGTGGCGAAGTTTGAGTGAAAAGCGATGAGGTAAAATGACATGGGATGGAAGAAGCAAGGGTTCTTCCGTCCCTTTTATTTATCAATCTTGACGATGGATTACAATAATATACAAGAACAAATGTTTTGACTACTAAATTCCTTCTCTATGTGATAAAATTTGTTATACTAATGATGAGGAGGGGTTGAATCAATGAGCGTACAGACAATTCACGGTAATGGAAATAAAGTAAAAGGGGACACGAAAAAAACAAAAATTTCTATTTCGATAGGCTCTGTGGTTATAATAGCTGTTATAGCTTATGTCTGGCTTTTCTTACCAAATTCTCTTGAAAGGAGCATGATCGGCACATGGCAGCTTGATGAACAACCGCAAACATATTTTATCTTTGGAAGAAACGGCGAGTTTACGGTACTTGATAATACAGCCAGTCTTGATGGTACTTACACCTTTTTAAGCGATACGACAGTTCAAATTCATATAAAATACTTTATCGTAAATTATAGATTCTCGGGAGATATCGTAATTGAGGATAATCATATGACAATCAGTAATGTTAGTGATTCACTGGGTACATATGGCGCTGATGGTGAAACAATAACATTGACGAAAACGAAGTAAATCAAAATGGAGCCGGGAATCTAAGAACAGATTCCCGGCTCCATTTTTGACAAAGACATATGATCGATACACAAACAGGACAACAATCACGCCGTCAAATACATCCGCATCGTCTTCAGCGCATTTTTCTCCAGCCTCGACACCTGCGCCTGTGAGATGCCGATCTTCTCCGCCACCTCCATCTGCGTTTTCCCCTCAAAGAAGCGCAGAGTGATGATCTCATGTTCCCGCTCGGAAAGCTTTTTCATGGCCTCTGTCAGGGAAATGTGCTCCACCCAGGTTTCTTCCCCGTTTTTCTTATCACTGATTTGATCCATCACATAGAGAGTGTCGCCGCCGTCCGTGTAGACGGGCTCATAGAGGCTTAAGGGGCTTTGGATGGCGTCTAAGGCATAAACGATGTCCTCTTTGGGGATACCGATCTCAGTGGCGATCTCCGCGACGGTGGGCTCCCTGGAATTGGTGCGGGTCAGCTGCTCTCTGGCATAGATCGCCTTGTAAGCAGTGTCCTTTAAGGAGCGGGAGACGCGAATGGAGTTGGCATCGCGCAGGTAGCGGCGGATCTCGCCGACGATCATGGGCACGGCATAGGTAGAAAATTTCACATTGAGGGAGCTGTCAAAGTTATCGATTGCCTTGATCAGTCCGACACAGCCGATCTGGAAAAGGTCGTCCACGTTTTCACTGATGGAATGAAACCGTTTGATCACACTTAAGACCAGACGAAGATTGCCGTTAATATAAGCCATCCGGGCCTCCTGATCGCCTTCCTCGATTCGTTTGAATAATGCCTCCTTCTCCGCGTTTTTGAGGAGCGGAAGTTTTGAGGTGTTGACGCCGCAGATTTCTACCTTGCCCTGTATCATAACGTTACCAGCCTTTCATATTCTAATGGGGTTTTCTAACAAGCATGCGCAGACGGCGGGAAATTATTCACAAAAAATTAAGGAAAAAAAGTTGGATAAGATTTTACAAATTTCTAGTTTTTTGGTACAATTTTTTGATGGGAATAAATAGATTGAAAAAGTAAGGAGTAAATGCTATGGTATGTCCTGATTGCGGCACGCGCCTTACGGATTCCGACCAGTTCTGTCCGGGGTGCGGTGCGAAGATCATTAGAAAAAGACGGTGTCCCGAATGCGGGGAAACGCTCAGAGAAGGTGTGAAATTCTGTCCGGGATGCGGCACTGAGGTATCCGGGGAACGAAGGGGTAAGAAAACGAGCGCGGAGGAGACTCCAAAGAGAAAGGCAAACCCGGCTCCGCCGCCGAAAAAGACAAGCGCAGCACCACCGCCGAAAAAGAGACAGGCGCCGCCGAGGCGCAGAGACTGGGAGGATGAGGATGACGATTACGATGATGACGATGAGGAGAGCGTAGATATTCTTTCCATTATGACCGTCGCAGTCGGTTGTATCCTGCTGGTGATTCTGGCTGTTCTCGGCTACAATCTGTATAAACGCTATGTGCCGAAAGATTATGATAAGATCGCTAAGGAGCAGGAGGCGGATCGTGAGGAAGCCGAAGAAGGTGAGCAGATCGAGCAGCCGGATGGCGGTCAGGAGCTTACGGAGGAGCCGGGGGACGACGGCGGCGAGGCGGAAGTTACGGTGGGCGGCACACTTGTCACCACGGCGGCTGTGAATATCCGGGATAACCCGAGCACGGACGGCACGACTGTCATTAAAAAGGCAAAGGCGGGAGAAAGCTACGAATATACGGAAGTCGTGGAGGGCGGCACATGGTATCGCATCCTTCTGCCGGAGGAGGCAGGTTACGAGTACGGTTATGTCTTTGCGGATTATGTGGAAATTCAGTAATGCAGGCACCTTTTGGGGAAGGACGCATAAGATGTAATAAGCCCTCCTGCGGAGGTTCCCATGTTATTTTCGGAATTAAAGAAAAAGGAAGTCATCAACCTGAAAAACTGTGAGCGGCTTGGCAGAGTCAGTGACTTTGAGTTTGACGAGTGTACGGGGCAGATCTGCAAACTGATCATTCCCGGTGAAAACAAATGGTGTAGCTTTTTTGGAAATTCGCCGGATTATGTGATCTGTTATAAGGATATCAAAAAGATCGGGCCGGATATTATCGTGGTGGATATCTGTCTTTAGCCGGAAGGAAAATGGTTTCCATAAAGTAGTTGACATAATGATCCTTTTCCCCTATAATATTCGTATTGATTGTTATATCAGTACAGGGGGATAAGGAGGATATCCGGGATGAAATGTCCATTTTGTGGTCATGAAAATACCAGAGTCATAGACAGCAGACCGGCGGAGGACAACAGTTCCATCCGCAGGAGACGTGTCTGTGATGAATGTGATAAGCGTTTTACCACCTACGAAAAGGTGGAGACGATACCGCTGATCATCATCAAGAAAGACAATAACAGGGAGACATATGACCGCTCCAAGATCGAGGCTGGTGTGCTCAGGGCCTGTCACAAGAGACCGATCAGCGCCAACCAGATCAACCAGCTGGTAGACGAGGTGGAGACGGAGATTTTCAACAAAGAGGAAAAGGAGATCCCGAGCCAGGTGATCGGAGAAATGGTCATGAATAAGTTAAAGGATCTGGAAGCGGTGGCCTACGTCAGATTTGCCTCTGTCTATCGTGAATTTAAGGATATCAATACCTTTATGGAGGAGCTTAAGAGCGTGCTGGACAAGTAAGCTTTCCGTAAAAGAGGAAACAATCTAAAAACACCTTGCCTTGCGGCGGGGTGTTTTATTGATGCACACGGGCGTCCAAATGAAATTTGAAATCGGATAATGAGGGAGAAGTAGTATGCTGGAATGTTTTTATCCGGATGAATATCTGGATTCCGCTTATGAAGTTGATTATGAAGGATTGTATCAAAAGGGTTTCCGTGGTGTGATCTTCGATATTGACAATACGCTGGTGCCGCATGGAGCGCCGGCTGACGAAAGGAGCATTGCTCTCTTTGAGCGGCTGCGGGGAATCGGTCTTGAAAGTGTGCTTTTGTCAAATAATAAGGAACCGCGGGTGAAGACTTTCAACGATAAGGTGCATTCGCGATACCTCTTTAAGGCAGGAAAGCCCGGAAGGACAGGCTACTGTAAGGCAATGGAACTGATGGGTACAACGCCGGAGACGACCTTCTTTGTGGGAGATCAGCTTTTTACGGATGTGTGGGGCGCAAAGCGTGTCGGACTATTAACTTATCTGGTCAAGCCGATCCACCCCAAGGAGGAGATTCAGATCGTCTTAAAAAGGCGGCTGGAGTGGATCGTGTTGCATTTTTACAAACGCTCCCTGAGAAGGCAGAGCGCAGGGCGATAGGACGTCTGCGCGGCATGAAAGAGATGCGGGAGGAGAGGGAAAATGGAGATAAACGGGAAGACAAGAACCTGCGGGCTGATCGGTAATCCTGTGGAACATACGTTGTCACCGCTGATTCACAATACGCTGGCAAAAAGGCTGGGACAGGAGCTTGTATATGTGCCTTTTCATGTGGAGCAGGGAAGGCTGGCGGAGGCGGTAAAGGGCGCGCAGGCCCTGAATATTCTGGGCTTAAACGTGACGGTGCCTTACAAGAGCGAGGTCATTGCCTGCCTTGCGCAGATCGACGACCTGGCCAAAAACATCGGCGCGGTCAATACGCTGGTGCGGACGGCGGATGGTTACAAGGGCTACAATACGGATATGGAGGGCCTTTATCGGGCGATGCAGTCGGAAGGCATTAGGATCGCGGGAGAGCAGATCATTTTACTCGGCGCGGGCGGCGCGGCCCGTGCAGTCGCCTGGTTGTGTGCGGCCAAGGGCGCAGAAAAGGTATATCTGTTGAACCGAACCCTGGACAGGGCACAGACGGTGGCGGCGGAGGTCAATGCTTCTGTGGGCAGAGAGACGATAATGCCCATGAAACTTGCGGATCACGCGGCGATTCCCGAAGGAAAGTATCTGGCGATTCAGGGAACCTCCGTGGGGCTTTCGCCAAACAATGAGGACGTGGTGATTGCAGATGATGCGTTTTATGAGAAGGTGCACACGGGTTTTGACCTCATCTACAACCCATGGGAGACAAAATTCATGCGGCTGGTAAAGGCGCATGGCGGCAGGGCTTACAATGGTCTTAAGATGCTTTTGTACCAGGGAATTATCGCCTACGAGCTGTGGAACGAGATCGCGGTGCCAGAGAGCGAGGCGCAGATTGTGTACGAAAGCTTAAGAAACGCCATTTCGTAAAAAAACGAAAGAGGAAAATATGAGTAATGTGATACTGATCGGGTTTATGGGCTGCGGCAAGACGACGGTGGGTTTAAGGCTGTCCTACCGCCTGCGACGTACGGTCATAGACACGGATAAAGAAATCGAGAGAGAAGAAAAAAGGACCATATCCGAGATTTTTGCCACGGACGGCGAGTCTTATTTTAGGGACAGGGAGACACAAAGTCTGCGAAAACTGATCGATACTGCGGCAAATCAGATCATTTCGGTGGGAGGCGGCCTGCCCATGCGGGAAGAAAATCGAAGGCTGCTGCGTGAATTGGGACAGGTTTTTTATCTGCGGGCGGAAGCTGAGACGATTTACGAAAGGCTCAAAGATGACACTACAAGACCGCTCTTGCAGGGAGAAAATCCGTTGACAAAAATAAAGACGCTGTTACAGGAGAGAGATCCTTATTACCGGGAGGCGGCGGATGTCGTGATCACGGTGGACGGCAAAAGCTTTGATGAGATTTTGTGCGAGATCGAGGAAAAGGTAATAGAATGATAGAGGAAAAGCAGGACAGGAATGGAGACGCCGTAAGAACAGAAGTCCGTGCAAAAGCATGGGGAAGGAGATCGTAATGAAACTATTGGTGATCAACGGGCCGAATCTGAATTTTTTGGGGATTCGGGAAAAGAGTGTGTACGGCACGCAGGACTATGATTATTTGCTGCAGATGATTGCAAAGAAGGGGGAGGAGACGGGATGTACCATCGAGGTCTTTCAGAGTAACCACGAGGGCGCTATCATTGACAGGATCCAGGATTCCTACTTTGACGGCACCGAGGGCATCGTCATCAATCCGGGCGCCTTTACGCATTACAGCTATGCGATCCGGGATGCATTGGCGAGCATTACCGTTCCCAAGGTGGAGATCCATATTTCCGATATCACGAAACGGGAGGAATTTCGCAAAGTTTCGGTGACGGCGCCGGTCTGTGACAGGCAGATTTACGGGCAGGGTCTGGACGGCTATCTGCAGGCGATCGACTTCATTCTGGAAAATTTTCCGAAAGTGGTTGAAAAATAAAGTCATTTAGTATACACTAGAAAAGAATTATATTTGTGAAGACTTAGGAGGAAATTGAATCATGGTATCAGCAGGTGATTTCAGAAACGGCATTACCGTCGAGATGGAAGGTAATGTTTATCAGATAATTGAGTTTCAGCACGTAAAACCCGGCAAAGGTGCAGCCTTTGTCAGAACGAAGCTGAAAAATATCATCAATGGCGGTGTGGTGGAAAAGAGTTTCCGCCCCACAGAGAAATTTCCACAGGCGCGTATTGACAGAAAGGACATGCAGTACTTATATTCGGACGGCGATCTGTACAATTTCATGGATACAGAGAGTTATGACCAGATCGCATTGAACGCGGATGCGGTAGGGGATGCTCTGAAGTTTGTGAAAGAGAATGAGATGGTCAAGATCTGCTCCTATAACGGCAATGTGTTTGCAATCGAGCCGCCGCTGTTCGTGGAGCTTCAAATCACGGATACGGAGCCCGGTTTCAAGGGCGATACCGCGACAGGCGCAACCAAGCCCGCGATCGTGGAGACTGGCGCTAAGGTGATGGTGCCGCTGTTCGTGGACAACGGCGAAGTGATCAAGATCGACACCAGAACAGGAGAGTATCTGTCCAGAGTATAAGAAAACGCAATATCCCAAAGCCCATAAGACAATACAGGCGAAAGTCTGTATTGTTTTCTTTTGCGCGCATAAGCAAAGCCGGAAAGCAGCAGATACAGACTGCATGCTGGCATGCAAGGATGGATATGTTGATTTACGGCGAGCAACGCGAACGAGAAATGCGTAGCATTTCGAGTCTGCTTATGCGATTTACACTATCTCAAAAATATGCCCGGAGAGAATGGGAAAGAGGGTTATATGAATTTTGAGACATTTGTGGAAAACATTGCGGAAACATTGCAGGAGAGAATGGGAGATGCCTATGAGATCAGAGTGATCCGGGTGACCAAAAATAACGGTGTGGAGCTGACGGGAGTTGCCATCATCAGGAAGGAGAACAGCGTATTTCCCACCATCTATCTGGAAGGACTCTACGAGGAATATTTAAGGGGTGAAAGTATTGACGATCTGGCGGGCAGGATCATCAACTGCCACGAGGAGCAGTCTATGGCGCTGGATCTGGATATGGATTTTTTCCATGACTATAGCAGTGTGAAGAACAGAATTTTTTATAAGCTGGTCAGTTTTGCGCAGAATAAGAAGTTTTTGGAGGATGCGCCCCATCTTCGCTGGCACGATCTGGCGATCGTATTTTATTATGCTCTGGAGGACGAGGTACTTGCGGGAGCGTCCATTACCATCAACAGGGAGCATATGATGATGTGGCGGCAGAATGCCGAGTCCCTTTATCGCACGGCCAAGCGCAACACCAGGCGGGATATGCCTGAGCTTCTGGTGTCCATGCGGGAACTGGTCGAAGACATGACGGGAATTACCGTACAGGGAGAAGACGATCTGCCAATGTATGTCCTTACCAATCAGGAGAAGCGCTTTGGCGCATCTGCCATGCTCTATTCCGAGCAGATGGAGGAACTGGCGGCGAAGTTTGACTGTGATCTTTTGATCCTGCCAAGTTCTGTACATGAGGTGCTGCTGTTGCCTGACGATCACTGTCAGGAATATGACTTTTACAGGCAGATGGTGAGTGAAGTCAACAGAACGCAGGTGGAGGCGGAGGAGGTGTTATCCTACGGGTTGTACCGATACAATCGGACAAACGCTGAAATCGAGGAAATTATTTCTTAGCTGTCATTACTTGACAAGTGTGCCCGCTTGTGGTATGATGCAAAAGGTGTAACAAATTTGTAATAAATTTGTAACAAATTACATCGAAAGCGGGCACCCGTAGTCTAATGGATAAAACGTAGGCCTCCGACGCCTTTGATGCAGGTTCGAGTCCTGTCGGGTGCATTGGAGTAAACCCTAGCGGGTTAACTCCGCAGGATCTAACGATCCTGCAGCGGTTAGTTTTGATTAAGAAAGGTTGAATCATGAACACATCAAACAACACGATACAGGGCTTCCTGAAGGCGAAGTTTGATGCGCTGAAAGGTTGGCTCGTAAGATATTCCAAGATTGTCCTGCCGGTTATCCTCGTGATCTGTGTGGGTTTGACGATCGTGATCGCGATCAATGCGAACAAGCGTAAGATCGAGCAGGAGGAATCAGCGGTGGCGCAGGAGGAAGGGGCAGGAGCCGATGATGCGCTGGAAGAGATTCCTTTGGTGCCGCTTGAAAAGGACGTGGTGCCCGGGATCAATGAATTTTTTGTAGGCTACTATAAAGCGGTGGTAGACGGAGATACCGAGACCATGAGCAACCTGGTGTATTATCTGGATGCGACGGAAAAACTGCGAGCGGCAGAGACCAGCAAATATACGGAATCTTCATCGATAGAAGTTTATACCAAAGCAGGACCGTCGGAAGGCACATACCTTGCCTTTATCTATGCGGAATTAAAGTTTTTTGATTATGACAAACCGTTGCCGGGATTGAATACGTTCTATGTCTGCACGAAGGAAGACGGTTCCTATTATATCAATGAGGACTGTGAGCTCAGTGACAGTGAGCGGCGTTATATCAGGGAAGTGCAGCTTCAGGATGATGTGATCGACCTGAATAATAAGGCAACGGCTGCTTATAACGATATGGTGGTTGCGGATAGTACCCTGGCAGATTTCCTGGTAGAGCTTACGGATGAAATTGAAAAGAACGTAGGTGAGACGCTCGCCCGCGCGGAAGGAACGGCGCAGACGGAAACGGAAAGTGAAGAAAGCAATGCGGAGGAAGCCGCAGATAATGAGGAAACGCCGGAGGAAAGCGGCGCTGCGTCAGAGACAGTAGTTACCGAGGTAAAAACAACTGATGTGGTCAATATCAGGACATCCGACAGCGAGACGGCAGATAAGCTTGGAAAAGCGGCAGTCGGCGATACTTTTAAGCTTCTTGAGGAGCGCGGCAACGGCTGGAGCAAGGTAGAGTATAACGGCGAAGACGCCTTTATCAAGAGTGATTATCTGGAGCCTTCAAAGACGGAAGTCAGAGATGCGGCGTCAGCGGAGGAGACCGAGCAAGATACGACTGAGACTGCGGAATCCGCAGAGACATCAGGCACGGTGACGGTAAAAGAGAACGTCAGGATCAGGAGCGGAGCAAGCGAAACTTCGGAGAAGCTGGCGACGGCTTATGCGGGTGAAAAACTTGAGGTGATCATGAAACAGGCCGATGGCTGGACGAAGATCAAGTATGAGGGCAAGACCGCTTATGTGAAGTCGGATTACGTGGAATAATTACTGATTAAAGGAGAGAAAAAGGGAAATACTGGACAGGTGAGAACGATTGCGTTCTCACCTGTTTTCGCGTATAAGCAGAGTCAAAAGATAGCACAGGCAGGCTGCATGCTTGCATGCGAGATTGCCTGTGTTATCTTTTGACGAGCAACGCGAATGAGAAATGCGCAGCATTTCGAAT
This sequence comes from uncultured Lachnospiraceae bacterium, assembly GCA_910576815.1. Classification (GTDB taxonomy): domain Bacteria; phylum Bacillota; class Clostridia; order Lachnospirales; family Lachnospiraceae; genus UBA3282. Next base: position 17,499 of record CAJTKA010000007.1, on the reverse strand, counting down.
CTGCTTATACACGGGGAAACAGGCAGCAGAGTCAGAACACGGAGGCATAAACCATGAGGCATGACGACGAAATGATCCTTAAGGAGATTCAAAAAAATACTCAGATGGGCATGACGGCAATCGATACGATCCTGGATAAGATCGATAATGATGATTTTTCTATGGCCTTATCCAAACAGTCGCTGCAATATGCGCAGCTTCACAACAGGGCGCTGGACCGGATCCTGCGAGAAGAAGGGGAAAGTTACCGTCCGAATCAGTTTGGGGAGATGGTCTTAAAAGGCAGTATCCATGCGAACACTGCGTTCAATATCAGTAGGGAACATTTGGCAGAAATCATGATCCAGGGCAGTAACAGGGGCATTACCAGTATGTGGAAAAGCCTGAAACATAACGGAATGGCAGGAGACGATACCGTAGAGCTGGCGAAGGAGCTGATGGATTTTGAGGAAAAAAGCATAGAGAGAATGAAGGAATATCTGTAGATGCTGCCATCAAAAGGCAGATATAACAGTGGTCAGTGTAAGTATAACAGGTTTTGTATACAAGTATTTTGGTATTATTGTACAATATATCTAAAAAATGCGGGAAAATTTTTTACACTTTAATTCGCTAAATTATCTTGTGGATTTCCATATGGCATACTATAATGAAACGTGGTAATGCAGACAAGCAAGAAGGAGGACAGTAAGGGATGTCATATGTTGATGAGGTTTACGAGTTAGTAGTAGCGAAAAATCCCGCGCAGCCGGAGTTCCATCAGGCGGTAAAGGAGGTATTGGAGTCTCTGCGTGTCGTGATTGAGGCGGACGAGGAAGCTTACAGAAAGGATGCCCTTTTAGAGCGTCTGACGGTTCCGGAGAGAATCGTACAGTTTCGTGTGCCTTGGGTGGATGACAAGGGACAGGTGCAGGTCAACAACGGGTTTCGTGTGCAGTTCAACAGCGCGATCGGTCCCTATAAGGGCGGTTTGAGATTCCATCCTTCGGTGAATCTGGGTATCATTAAATTCCTGGGCTTCGAGCAGATTTTCAAAAATTCCCTCACAGGTCTGCCCATCGGCGGCGGCAAGGGTGGTTCCGATTTCGATCCCAAGGGCAAATCCGATAGAGAAGTGATGGCATTCTGCCAGAGCTTTATGACAGAGCTCTGCAAACATATCGGTGCGGACACTGACGTACCGGCGGGTGATATCGGTGTGGGCGGCCGTGAGATCGGTTTCCTGTTCGGCCAGTATAAGAGAATCCGCAATCTGTATGAGGGTGTGCTGACAGGTAAGGGACTTACCTACGGCGGTTCCCTGGCAAGAACAGAGGCGACCGGTTACGGTCTGCTTTATCTGACAGAAGAAATGTTAAAGTGCAACGGCAAGGATATCAAGGGCAAGACCATTGCTGTTTCCGGTGCAGGCAACGTGGCAATCTACGCGATCCAGAAAGCGCAGCAGCTCGGCGGCAAGCCTGTGACCTGTTCCGATTCCACGGGCTGGATCTACGACCCCGACGGCATCGACGTAGCGACGCTTCAGGAAGTAAAGGAAGTAAAGCGTGCCCGTCTCACCGAGTATGCGGCAAAGAGACCGAACGCAGAGTATCATGAAAAGAAGAACGGCGAGCACGGCGTATGGAGCGTGAAGTGCGATATCGCCCTTCCCTGCGCAACTCAGAACGAGCTGGATCTGGATGATGCGAAGATGCTTGTGGCGAACGGCTGTATGGCGGTAGCAGAGGGCGCGAACATGCCTACCACCATGGAAGCGACCGAGTATCTGCAGAAGAACGGCGTGCTGTTCTGCCCCGGTAAGGCATCCAATGCGGGCGGCGTGGCAACTTCCGCACTGGAGATGAGCCAGAACTCCGAGAGACTTTCCTGGACATTCGAGGAAGTAGACTCCAAGCTGCAGGGCATCATGGTGAATATCTTCCACAGCCTGGACGAGGCTTCCAAGAAGTACGGCAAGGAAGGCGATTACGTGGCAGGCGCGAACATCGCGGGCTTCTTAAAAGTTGCCGAGGCAATGAAGGCACAGGGAGTTGTGTAAGACATCATTATAAGAATTTAGAAATCCCATATACTGCGCAGTTGGCGTGTATATGGGATTTTTTGTATTTAAACAGCCGCCTCTCTTTTTTGGTGCCAAGATAGAGAGTGTCTTTAGCGGCGGTAGACTTGCAGAGGGGAGAGGAACGGGTCATTGACATTGCAGAGAAATACGGCGACCGTTCCCCGACGGCATTTAACAGGGCGTATCAGCACCGCTTGATCGGGAAATCGAGAATAACTTTATGGTGGTTCCTAAGATGTGGCAGGAAGCGTCCGTTAACAAAACGATTCAGAAATTGGCAGCAATGATGGATACGCCGCTTATGGGACTTTTGGGCGTGAGCGTCTGCAATGATGAAGAACAATGGAAATACTTTATTGCCGTTTCCAGTACAAAAACAAGTGATATGTTCGAAGAATACCCTGTTCCTGCGTCCACCTGGGCAATCTTTTCCGGAACGGGTACCAATCAGTCCATACAGGAATTGGAGCAGAAGATCATAACAGAGTGGCTTCCGACTTCCGGATATGAATATGCCAACGCTCCCGATATTGAGGTCTATTTGAATCCGGACCCACAGAACGCGCAATATGAGGTTGGATACCGGTAGCAAAGAAAAAGGCATAACGGAGGGACTTATGGACGAGAAAATTTATATGTTCATGGAAACGGTGGACGAGCGTTTTCGCGGCTTTGTAAGCCAAATCAATCAGTATCTGACGGCAAATGGCTGTAAGTGTGATATCAAACTGCAAAAAAGCGGCTATGTTGTCTCCTATGTGCGAAACGAAAACAAAAGAACTTTGGCAACATTTGTATCCCGCAAAACGGGCATGAAGCTCCGCATTTATGCCGAGCATATCCAAGAATACCAGAGCTTTCTTGATACACTGCCCGAAAAGATAAAACAGGAGATCAAGAAAGCGTCCGTCTGCAAACGACTGATCGATCCCAATGACTGTAATCCGATTGTATCATGGGATATACCTTTATACTGGATGGGGAGCAGTATCAGAAATGCCGTTACATGGCGTTTCAGCCTGCTTTGAGTGAGGAGAACAATCCCTATATCAAACAATTTTTAGAAAATGAGCTGCATGCAGGCACAAATTCTTAGTTGATATCCTGCTTTTGATAAATCTCCACAGTGATCCGATAAGAGAGAAAGAACCAGATCGCGGAAATGACAAGCACGATGGAAAAAGCTGGCAGCATATGGTCTTTCACGGAGAGAAAGAGATTCGTGAGCAGTACAAGTCCGACAATGATGCCTGTTGATGCCATAAAAGACAGCATAAAAACGACCTGTGATTTTTCGGGATCGAATACATAGGCGCATGGTAAGCTGATGCCGCCGGCAAACAGCGCGGCGCTTATACCGATCGAGGCATACAGATACAGGGAATCGATCGTTATGGCGGTATCCGTTGGCATAAGGATGCAGCACGGGATCAGGGCAGCGATGAATCCGAGCCCCGCAAGTAAAATATAGAATACAAATTTTTCACCGATGAGCCGCTTTCTGGTTATCGGCATGGTGAGTACATTTTTATTCCATTTCGAGCCCGCGTCGCTTGTGATACTGATAAAAACAGCCGTCGTGGATACGGCCGGAGCCAGGACCAGAAGTGCGCCAGTTTCCAGTAAAAAGGATAATCCCAAACCCAATACGATCAAACTGACGACCGTTACGAGAATGTTGCTCTTTGCAATATAGAGATCTTTTAGTAAAACGCCTTTCATTATAGTTATTTTCCTTTCTGTGTGGTCTGTTTTTGCGTCGTTCCTTTTACGTAGAGAAGCATGATTTCATCGATCGTAGTCGGTACGATCAACGCCTTCGGATATTTTCTCTGCATGGCATCTCTGTCAGAGACCAGAACCTGCCATTCATAATCCATTTTCCGATAAGCGATGATATCTGACGGATCCAATGCGTCAAACTGTGCAGCCCCGCATTTGATCAGGCCGTACTGTTCCATCAATTCATCTTTCGGTTTGGAAAAAACAACTTTCCCTTCATGGATGAAGACGATGTAATCGGCGATTTTTTCCAGATCCCCGGTAATATGGGAAGATACCAGAATGGAATGGTCTTCCTCCTGCACAAAATCCAGAAGCATATCCAGAATATCGTCCCGGATCACAGGATCAAGACCGCTGGTGGCTTCATCCAGGATCAGCAGCTTCGAATGATGGGAGAGCGCCGCAGTAATCGCCAGTTTCATTTTCATCCCTTTGGAAAACTGTTTGATCGGCTTATCAGGGGGCAGAGAAAATTGCTCCAAAAGGCGAAAATAGGAGGATTCATCCCAGGAATCATAAACGTTTTTCATGATTCGATCGATCTTCCTTGGCGAAAGGATCTCCGGATAATTGCTGCCGTCAAACACGACGCCGATCTGCTCTTTTGTTTCATTATCCAGCGTATCTTTCCCCAAGAGGGAAACATGGCCGGCTTCCTTTTGGATCAGGCCTAATACGGCGTTGATGGTGGTACTTTTTCCCGCGCCGTTTTCGCCGATCAGCCCGACAATAGAGCCGACCGGGACGTCAAAGGAAACACCGTCCAAAGTAAAATCCGCATACGTTTTTGTCAGTCCTGAAATCGATAAAGCGTTGTTCATTTTTCCTCCATTTCTGCGCTGTTTTTTGTGCATGAACGAGTTTGTGGCAAGCAACGCGCAGACACAAATCTCGCGATTGAAAATTTTAATTTTCAATTCTCATAGTCATACAGCAGTGTCAATAAGTTAAGCAATTTATCGAGTGGGATTCCGCTTGTGCGGGCGATCTCGATCGCTTCGTTAAAATGTTCCTCTATTTTCTTTTGCTGTTCTTCCAGATAAAAGTCCTGATTCTGTGCCGACACATAGCAGCCTTTTCCGGCTGTGGTTTCAATAAAACCGTCTGTCTGCAGAAGATCGTAAGCCTTTTGAACCGTCAAAATACTGATCTGCAAGGATTTCGCAAGCGAGCGGATGGAAGGAAGCGGGTCTCCTGCTTTCAGTTCGCCGTTCATGATCTGCGCTTTGATCTGTGTGATGATCTGCTCATAGAGAGGGCGACTTGTTTTATTGTTGACAACGATTTCCAACGTTGCACCGCCTTTCTTTTCCTAACTGTACTGTTTGAACAAGTACAGTATAATACAACATATGACAGGCGTCAAGAAAAAGATATTGGAGGCGCAGATTGATTCCATGCGACAGTGAAATTTCACCTTGAATCCTCCGACAAAAATGGATATGCTATAACTGTATGGAAAAGAAGTACTTAACGGGAGGAGAGTAGTATGGCTTATCGATTTTATGGTTGGGAATGCGCAGACGTCCCGGCACTTACGCAGGAGTATCAGGGCATTGATACGCCGCGAAAACTTTATGACGTTTTGTCGGATATTTGGTGCGAATATACCTGCGCGCCCAGACTGCGGGAGGGCTGGAGCACAGAGAATAAGACGCTCGGGCAGTGTTCCATCACGGCCTTTTTGGTGCAGGATATCTTCGGCGGAAAGGTCTATGGAGTCCCCAGAGAGGGCGGGACATTCCACTGTTATAACGTGGTGGGAGAGAGCGTATTCGACCTGACCAGCGAGCAGTTTGGGGAGGAAAAGCTTTGCTATCAGGAGAATCCCGAGCAGTTTCGCGAGGTGCATTTCGCGAAGGAGGAGAAGCGGAAGCGTTACGAATATCTGCGGGACGTGTTAAGAAACAGCCGTTAAGAAACAGTGTGCCAAATAGAGAGCATTTCACGGCGCCGCCAGTGCATCTGGCGGCACTTTTCTTGTGGGACGGCAAGGAACGTGATATAATGGCAGTCTTAAGGAGGCGGCACAGTGATTAGGGTTGCGATTTGTGATGACGAAAGCCGGACAGCGGATCAAGTCAAAAAACTGGCGTCAGATTTTTTTCGGGAAAAGAATGTGGAAGCATCCATAGTCTGCTTTTCTAATGGAAAAGAATTATTGAAATATGACAAGAATATGGATATTATCTTCCTCGATATCCAGATGGATGGGATGGACGGCATGGCGGCCGCCGGGAAACTGCGGCATCGGGGGTTCAAAGGGGTTATCATCTTTATTACCGTACTGAAAGAGATGGTGTTTCAGTCCTTTGAAGTGCAGGCCTACGACTATCTGCTGAAACCGATCGGGAAAAAGCAGTTTGCAAAGACGATGGAGCGCCTGTTTGCTTCCATGAAGGATGTCAGTGAGGAAAAGCTGCTGGTGCAGAAGGGCTATGAGAGAAGCATTATTTCTTTTGATGAGATCGTTTATGCCGAGGTCATAGATCGGAAGGTGTATTTGCATCTGGCGTCGTCGGAAGTGGTGGATTTTTATGACCGGATCGAAAATCTGGAGGACAGATTGGACGGGCGTTTTTTTCGCTGCCATAGAAGTTTCCTGATCAATCTGAAATATCTGAAAAGCTATAAAAACGGTGCGGCTTTTATGGAAAATGGGAAAGAGATCCCGGTATCCAGACTGCGGAGCAAAGAATTATCCGCAGTGGTTTTGCAGTATATGAAGGAATGGAGACTGTGAGATGGCGGTGTATCTTACTTTTTTTAACAGTTATATCGAAAGCGGCATCCTGTTGCTGATCGGGTATTTCTTTTTTATCAACTGCCTGCAAAAGAAGGGAAAACTTTTCTATCAGGTGCTTTCGGCAGTGTCAGGCTGTTCGTTGATTTTACTGTTGCCGGTGGGAAGTGTCGCTTCGTACCTGATCTATGCGCTGTTTCTAATGGCAATCGGAATTTTGATCTATCATGTCGATTGGAAGTCCGTCCTCTTTTATGCGGCGCTGGCGGTGGAGATCATGGAACTTTGTCTGGGAATCGTCAATTCTCTGGCGGGTATCCTGTATCTGGGGATCGCTCCCCTGCATCAAAATGTGGCTGCAGTCACATCCGCCCTGTTGGGGATATTGGCATTTCTGTTGGCAATTGTTTGCTATCGTACGGTGTACCGTTATTTTGTCCGCGATGAGATGATGGAGAAGCAATATCTTTTTATGATTTTGATTCCGATTCTTTTACTGTTTTTTATGGATGAATATATCAACCTGACCCTCTATGGAAATACAGCGCTCAGGAATGCGGGCGGTGCCATATTTGTCAATCATTATCAGATGCTGTTCATTCAGTTTTTCGGGATGGCAAGTCTGTTCTGTATTTTGTTTGCCTACAAAAAACTGCTCCAGAATTTTCATTTAAGTACGAAGCTGTCCCTGCTGGAACAGGAGGAACATTTCCTGAATCAATATGTGGAGGAGGCGCGGGCGCGCTATGAGCAGACAAAATCTTTCCGACACGATATTAAAAATCATATCACGGTGGTAAAGGATCTTTTAGAGAACGGGAAACAGGAAGAAGCGCTGACCTATATCGGGGATCTGGCGGAGGGGACGGCGGCGCTTTCCTTTCCTTGTAGCACAAACAATCCGGTGGCCGATATTTTGTTGGGAAACAAACTGGGAATGGCGGAGCGTATGGGAATCAAGGTAGAATGCTCGCTGCTTTTGCCCTATCCCTGTCCGGTGCGGGATATCGACTTTTGCATCATCCTGTCAAATGCGTTGGACAACGCCATCCGTGCCTGTCAGGAGGTGGAGGACGGATCAGAAAAATATATCCGTGTGACGGGACGTATGCAGGGAGATTTCATTTTGTTGGAAGTGGAGAATTGTTTTCGGGGAAAGAAATCTGCCAACAGAGGGACAGGACTGTCAAATATTAAGGCGGTGGCGGAAAAATATCAGGGAGCAATGAGCATGAAAACGCAGAATACCGCCTTCCTTTTAAGTGTTCTGCTTGTCATTCCACGGCATACAGAAAGCATCCCACGGCAAAACGGTTAATTCTTATTCGGGGATGTCGAAATGAAACCTGGAAGCAGGGAAATCGAGCGACACGGCAGTGTTGCATTTTCAGTCTCTGCAAAGAAAAAGACAGGAGGATGTTCATATGGCAATGGAAATCAAAGTCAATGGCAGCACTTATCAAACCGATTATGAAGATCGGCTGCAGGCCGGGCGGGAGGAGGCAGCGAGGGCCGCAAACAGTCAGAACGGGGAGAAGGCTGCAAAAGCAGAAAATGTGCAGCAAGAGAAACAGGTATCGAATAACAGACTTGCGCCGCATGACGAGTATATCAGCAGCGAAAAGTCGGGTGAAAAGCCAAACGGCCTCTACCGTGTGGGGCAGGATGAAGACGGTAACAAAAAAATCTTTTTTAATGACCCGAAGAAAGCGGAAGGACATGGTCAGCCCGAGAAAGCACCGAAGGTAAATGGAGAGGAGCCGGCTGACGGCGAGGAGAAATGCGTCGGGAATACAGATCAGGTTGATCGGGAGATTCGGGAATTGAAAGAAAAGAAACAAAAGCTGGAGCAGCAGCTCAAAGAGGCTTCCGGGGATGAACAGAAGACGAAGAAGCTGGAGAATCAGCTGGCACAGGTAGAGCGGGAGCTTACGCAGAAAGACAATGATACCTACAGGAAGCAGCATTCCACTTTTACGGATCAATAAGGAACAACGCATCAGGGCAGGAGAGCGTTTGCCGAAATCGGCAGGCGCTTTCTATTGCTTTTATGGCTGAGAATAGAGTTTATGGCGATTGACAAAAAGATGCTTTTAGGAGCAATATGAAAGTGTGAGAAGTACTTCTAAAACTCAGTAGCAATGGCTGCTTCGTTAAGAAGTACTAAGTCTCACACAGGAGAATGCCCAAGATACGGGCATTCTCCGCACGGATTTGAGATTCCGCATAAGCGGAATTATGTTGGTTAGAGTGACTGAACAAAAACAAGGAGAAGGCAACAGTGGAACAAACGATTCTTTTACTGGAAGACGATGCGGACTTGATCGACGGGCTGACCTATTCCCTGCAAAGAGAAGGCTATGCGGTGGAAGTGGCGCAGACGGTCAAAGCGGCGAGGGCCTGTCTGGAAGCAAAGACCTACAGTCTGTTATTGCTGGATGTTACCCTGCCTGACGGAAACGGTATGGATGTGTGCCGCCTCGTGCGAGAGTGGGACAAACTGGTGCCCATCATTTTTCTGACGGCGATGGATGAGGAGGTCAATGTGATCCGCGGGCTGGATAGCGGTGCGGACGACTATATCACCAAGCCTTTTAAGCTGGGAGAACTGTGTGCCAGGATCAGGACGCGGCTGCGGCAGAGTGGGATGCGTGAGGCAGGCGGGGAAAAGAGGTTGACTTCGGGGCCGTTAGCCATCGATCTGCTTGGAAGCTGTGCGCTTTGGAACGGTCGGCCGCTGAACCTGACGGCGGCAGAATATCATCTGCTCTGTCTGCTTGTCCAAAATGCAGGGCAGACTGTTTTAAGGAATACGATACTGGATGCACTCTGGGACGGCAATGGCAATTTTGTGGACGATAATACGCTGTCTGTTTATATCCGCAGACTGCGGGAAAAGATCGAAGAAGACCCGTCTGAGCCGAAGTATCTGCTGACAGTGCGGGGATTCGGGTACAAATGGACGTGTGAGAAGTACTTCTAAAGCTCGGCAGCAGAGGCTGCCTCGCTAAGAAGTACTAAGTCTCACACAGGAGAATGCCCAAAGTACGGGCATTCTCCGCGCGGATTTGAGATTTTGTGATGCGGAATCATGTGGGGTGGCGGAGGTTGTGACGAATATGTTACATGATAAAAATACACGGTATTGCATTTCGACTTTAATGGTTTTGTTTGGCACTTTTTTAGTGCTGACCTTCTTTTTTGCGTGGCTTCACGGAAGGGAGGCGCAGCAGCTTCTTTTTGAGCGGGAGCAGACTGTTGTGTCGTCCCTGCTGGAACAGGGTGTTGACAAAGCTTCGATTGCAAAGGCATTAAAGAATACGGAATCGACAGAGGCGGGGAGCGCTTTGATGCGGCAGCTGGGACATACGGATGCCGCATCGTTTGCTTTGTTCCCCGAAATAGAGGAATCGGTGCATCTGTTTGCCCTGATCGCGGCGGGGCTGGCAGCGATTTCGGCCCTGATCCTGACCGGTCTGACTGTTTATTTTTTGTGGAAACGGGAGAAGCTGTATCGCCGGGCGGAGGGCATCATCACCCAATTTTCCGAGGGAAATTTTGAAAGTCATCTGCCGCAGAATGAAGACGGAAGCATCTATCAGTTGTTTGCTGCGGTGGAGGAGCTGGCTGTGGCCCTGCGGGCGCAGAGCGAGAAAGCGCAGCAGGGGAAAACTTTTTTAAAGGATACGATCTCGGATATCTCCCATCAGTTGAAGACGCCGCTGGCGGCCCTGCATATGTATACGGAGATCATTGTGCAGGAACCGGAGCATGCGCAGACGGTGGAGCGGTTTTCTGCTAAGATCATGCAGTCTCTGGAGCGGATCGAGCAGCTTGTGCAGACATTGCTTACGGTGAGCCGCATCGACGCGGGGAGCATTGTTTTTCAGAAAGAGTGGCTGTCTGTGGTCGAACTGGTCAAAAGTGCGATGGCGGATCTGTCTGTGAGAGCGCAGAAAGAGGGGAAAAAGCTTCGCATGGAAGGAGACCCTGCGCAGATGTTCTTTTGCGATGGGAAATGGACCAGGGAAGCGGTTGCCAATCTGATCAAAAACGCACTGGATCATACCGATGTGGGCGGAAATGTCACGGTTTCTTGGAAGCAGTCCAAGGCGTTGGTCAGCCTTTCGGTAGAAGATGACGGCTGCGGGATCGCGCCAGAAGATATCCATCATATCTTCAAACGTTTTTATCGGAGCAAACAGGACGGCGACAGGCAGGGAATTGGCCTGGGTCTGCCGCTTGCTAAGTCCATTGTGGAAGGGCAGGACGGGATGCTTTCGGTGAGCAGTACGCCGGGAGAGGGGGCGGTATTCACGCTTTTGCTGCCGATCGGGACTAAGTAAGCTTGCCCGGCTTTTTGATTTCCGAAAGGATTCACCTTATCTTACAAATCTGTAAGGTTGCTTTCATGGGATTGTAAGCCGGCTCTGCTATTCTTTTCAACAGAAGCAGACAGTTGCGAATCGTAACGCCATAAGCAGACGCTTGAATCGTGTCCGTTTCGATCACTGAAAATGCGTTTGGCAACTGTCCGGGAAAGAAAAGGAGGAACAGTCTTACTATGGAAATTGTGGAAGTACAGGACTTGTGTAAGACATACGGAACAGGCGAAGCAAAAGTGGAAGCCTTAAAGCATGTCTCATTTACCCTGCAAAAGGGAGAGTTTGCCGCGGTGATCGGGGAGTCCGGTTCCGGCAAAAGTACCCTGCTAAACTGTATCGGCGCATTGGATGAACCCACAGGCGGAAAGATCCTGATCGACGGACAGGAGCTGTTTGCCATGACGGAGGAGAAGCGCACGATTTTCAGACGTCGCAATATTGGATTTATCTTTCAATCGTTTCATTTGATCCCGGAACTCAATGTGGAACAGAATATTATGTTTCCCCTCTTGCTGGATCATAAGAAACCGGATGCCGGACAGATAGAAGAAATTCTGGAAGTTTTGGGTCTGCAGGAGCGGCGCAGTCATCTGCCGGGACAGCTTTCGGGCGGACAGCAGCAGAGAGTGGCGATCGGCAGGGCGCTGATCACAAGGCCGAAACTGATTCTGGCGGATGAACCGACAGGCAACTTGGATCGGAAAAACAGCAGGGAAGTGATGGAACTTTTAACAAAAGCCTCCAGACAGTACCAGCAGACGATTTTAATGATAACGCACAATCCGAATCTGATCACATCCGTGGACAGGGTGATGCAGGTGGCGGACGGCATTCTGACGGATTTGGGAGGGAAGGTCAATGAAAAATTATCTTAATCTGATTCCCATCTCGGCGAAGGTGCATCGCAGACAAACCCGCATGACCAGATGGTGCATCATGATTTCGGTCTTTTTGATTTCCGCGATCTTTGGCATGGCGGATATGTTTTTGCAGAGCCAGAAAAATCTGGCCATCATGACGGATGGCGCGTGGCACGTGAGGTTTTGGGATCTGGACGAGGAGCAGACGATGATGCTTGCCGCAAGGCCTGAAGTGAAAACGCTCACCCGCTATGCGGCGGCCAACTATGCGCTGGATATGGATTATAAAGTGCAAGGCGTACAGACCCTTCTTTGCGGATATGATGAAACATTTTTTGCCTTATTTCCCGGCGTTTCTATCTTGGAAGGGGATTTCCCGAAAGAAAGGGGACAGGCGCTTGTGACAGAAGGTATGTGCGGCAGACTGGGCGTTTCTGTGGGGGACGAGGTGAAGGTAGAAACGCCTGACGGTTTTCTTGACTTTCAGATCAGCGGCATTGTGGAAGATACTTCCATGCTGCTTAAGGCCGATGCCTTTGGGCTTTTTATGGATACGGAGACCTATCTGTCCTGTTTTCGGGAGGCGACACAAAAAGAAGACTTCGTTTCCTATGTGGAGTTTGTACCGCATTGCAGGATGCAGAAGGCAATCAAGGATATCTGCGCGCAGCTGCACATCCCGAAAGACAGAGTCAGTGAAAATGCAAAGGTGATGGGCGCCATGATGCAGAGCAGCGATAATTATATTTTGATGTTATATTTGATTGCTTTTGTGTTGGCAGTGTTAGTGGCGGTCAGCGGTATGATGATGATCCTGGGCAGTATGAACAGCAGCGTGGCGCAGCGGACGGAATTTTTCGGGATGATGCGGTGCTTAGGTGCGACAGGAAAACAGGTGCGGCGCTATGTGCGGGCGGAGGCGCTTTACTGGTGCCTGAAAGCAGTGCCGCTTGGACTTTTGCTCAGTGTGGTGACAGTGTGGGGCTTGTGTCGGATGTTACAGGCGCTTGCGCCCAAATGGTTTTCGGAAATGCCGGGATTTGGCATCAGTCTGCCGGGGGTGGTTTTTGGGACTTTGATCGGTCTGCTGACCGTGCTTCTGGCAAGTCGAAAACCGGCGCGCAAAGCTTCAGAAGTTTCGCCCCGGACGGCGGTTTCCGGGAATGCCGATACAGTATTTGCCGTAAGAAGATCGGCGTATACGGGGCGGATGCACGTGGAGACGGCCTTAGGGCTGCATCATGCGGCGGGCAGCAGGAAAAACCTGATTTTGCTGACTTCTTCCTTTGCCTTCAGCATCATCCTGTTTCTGGGATTCGGCATCGGGATCGATTTTATGAGCCATGCACTCGTGGGTCTGCGGCCTGACGCGCCGGGAACAGTCAACGTGGAAGAAGCAAAGGCAGTCTATTTTTCCTTTGCCCTGTTTGTCTATGGCTTTCTGGCGGTGGTTGCCTTGATTGCAGCCTTTAACATCATCAACAGCATTGCCATGAGCGTGGCGGCCAGGATGCGGCATTATGGCGCCATGAGAGCGATCGGCATCACGGTCAGGCAGCTGCAGACCATGGTCGCGGCGGAGACGTTTGCTTATCTGATGGGCGGACTGGCGGAAGGGCTTTTGCTGGGGCTGCCGCTCCACTACTTTTTGTATCAATGGGCGATCACGGATCGTTGGGGCGATGTTTGGAGTCTGCCGTTTTCAAAATGCCTGGTGATCGTGGCGGTAATGATCGTGGCGGCAGTGGCAGCCATGACCGGACCGATCCGCAGGATCCGGGAGATGTCGGTGGTCGAGACCATCAGTACTTCTTGAAAAATCGGGAAAGAGGAGAGCTGCCTGTCGGTTGACAGGCGGCTTTTTTCGTGCTAAGGTATTCCTCAACCGCATGATACGTGATGAAAAATGACGACGGTGGTAAGGCATTTGACGCAGACAGAAACAGAGAAATGGGAATGTAAGAAGATACAGAAAGGCAGGGAGGTAACATGAGTTGGTTATGGATGATCGTAGTGACTTTCTTTGCGGGGATGGGTGCTGGGCTGGGAACGGGCTTTGCAGGCATGAGCGCGGCAGCGGTGATCAGTCCCATGCTGATTACCTTCCTGCATATGGATGCCTATATGGCGGTGGGGATCGCCTTATCGTCCGACGTGCTTGCCAGCGCGGTGTCAGCCTATACGTATGGGAAGAATAAAAATCTGGATATTCGCAATGGTTTGATCATGATGGGGAGCGTACTTGCCTTTACGGTGGTGGGCAGTTATGTGGCGAGTCTGATCCCGCCGGCAACGATGGGCGGCTTCTCCGTGTTTATGACCTTTCTGCTGGGCATTAAATTTATCGTCAAACCCGTCATGACCACTAAGGAGGCGATGGGAGAGGTCCCCGCAAAGAAGCGGGCGGTGCAGTCTCTGATAGCGGGCGTGATGATTGGGTTCATCTGTGGCTTTATCGGCGCGGGCGGCGGCATGATGATGCTTTTGATCCTGACTTCGGTTCTGCATTATGAATTGAAGACCGCTGTGGGCACCAGTGTTTTTATCATGGCCTTTACCGCTTTTACGGGAGCGGTGTCGCACTTTGCCATCGGCGGAGCGCCTGACTTTCCCGTATGGGTGTTGTGCGTGGTCTTTACCTTTATCTGGGCGAGGATCGCGGCGGTCTTTGCCAATAAGGCGGAACCGAAGACGCTGAACCGGGCGACGGGCGTCGTGCTGGTGGTGCTTGGGGTCGTAGTGATGGGATTTCAGTTTTTGACCAGATGATATGAACGATTTGGCCGTTTGGCAGTTGTTTATCTGTTAAGATAAGCGGCTGCTTTTTTGTTGGTAATGATAGAAAAAAGATTTTTATTTACCTATTGACACAGATCTCTGATTTCTTTACAATAGTTATTGACTATAAGTCAATAACTGCAGCAAGGAGATCAATAAAATGGCGAGACCGGTAAAAAAACAGCCGCAGGAATGGGAAAAAGAAATCTTAGACGCAGCCAAATTCCTGTTTTTATCCAAGGGCTATGAGGAGACGTCGGTATCCGATATCATGGAGCGTGTCGGTGGCGCGAAGGGGATGTTTTATCGCTTTTTTGAGAGTAAAGAAAAGGTGATGCAGACGCTCGGTGATCGTATGTTTTTGGAACACAATCCCTTTGAGGAGGTCAGAAAGCGTACCGATCTGAATGGGTTACAAAAGATAAAAGAAGTATTTGCCCTCGACAGAGCCGATGAGGAACGGGAAGCGGTCAGTGCGCAGGCAATCCCGATCCTCAAAGACCCGCGCATTTTGGCGGCGGCGGTGGAGGCAAACAGGCGGGTGCTGACACCCTTATGGTTTGAACTGATTGAGGAGGGCAGGCGCGACGGCTCCATTCAAACCGTATATGCCAAGGAACTGTCCGAGTTGCTTCCGCTTGTCAATTTCTGGCTGATGCCGTCCGTGTTTCCTGCTTCAGCGGAGGAGATCCTGCATAAATGCGAATTTATAGCGAAGGTGCTGGCAGCGATGGGACTGCCGATCATGGACGAGGCGATGTTTGCGCGGACGGAGAGACTGTTGAAAAATGGTATGTGAGAAGTATCCCAAAGTGGCGTTTCCCGCAAACGGTACGGAGGAAGGAGAGTAGGATATGAAAGAAAAATTGTTTACAAAAAACTTTACGCTTCTGGTGCTGGGGCAGGTAAGCTCCTTGTTCGGCAATTACATCCTGCGCCTTGCCCTGTCCATGTATGTGCTGGATCTGACAGGCTCGGCGGCTGTGTTTGCGGGGCTTTTGTCGGCGGCAACGATTCCGACCATTTTGCTCTCGCCTTTCGGGGGGACTCTGGCTGACCGGATGGACAGGCGAAACATTATGGTGGCGCTGGATGCCATGACGGGGATCGCTGTTTTGGGGACAGCGCTTTTTTTGACACAACAGCACGCCATGATCGTGATTGGGGCTTTGCTTGTGCTGCTGTCCGTTTTTGGCGCCTTTGAGACGCCTACAGTGCAGGCCTGCATTCCGAGTATGCTGACGGGGGACAATATCGTGAGGGGAAACGCGGTGGTGAACCAGACCGCTTCCATATCCTATCTGACGGCTCCGCTTTTGGGCGGCATCCTGTATGCGGCTATTGGATTAAAGCCTGTGATGTATGCAAGCGTAGTGAGCTTTTTTGTTACTGCCTTGTTGGAGTGTTTTATCAAACTGGAGTATCGCCCGACAGGTTTTCAGGGAAAGGTGTTTGCCGTGGCCAAGGCGGATTTTCTTGACAGCGTCCGTTTTATGGGGAAAGAGAGAAAGGATATTTTGCGTATCCTGCTTTTAGCGGCCTTGTCCCGTTTCTTTGTGATGGGTGTGACGCTGGTAGGGCTTCCTTTTCTGGTGCGGACGGTGCTTGGACTTAACGCGACATACTATGGCGCGGCGGAGAGTCTGCTGGCGGTGGCCGTGATCGTGGGCAGCACTTTGGCAGGTGCTTTGGCGGGAAAGATAAAGAACGGCGGACTGGCGCCGATGCTTTTCGCAATCGGACTTTGCATTGTTCTGGCAGGGTTCCCGTTTCTCCTTTCGGCAGACGCAGGCGTGCAGTATGCGGTTCTCGTGGCGGCTTTTTGCGGGATGCAGATTGCGATCAGTATGTTTTCCATCTATGCGGTGTCCATGATTCAGCAGAGCACGCCGGAGCAGATGATTGGCAAGGTGATGGCTTACACTTCAGCGATCACCCTGTGCGCGCAGCCGATTGGACAGATGGTGTATGGTTTTTTATTTGATGGGTTCTGTGAGGCAGTCTGGCTGGTGTTGATTCCGACCGGGGCAGTGGTATGCGGGATCGGGGTGGCTGCGAAAAAATAGCGGATTCTTTTTATCTATCGTGCATTTTGATAAATGATTACCGCATCTTTTGCCGTTAATTTTTTGGCGGAACCCGTGCGGTTCCCGCAGGCAGCCATGCAGCGATCCGCCATCTCCAAAATCTGCTGATCAGAAGGGGTGATTCCCAGCTCACGCATATTTGTGGGCATACCGATATGGTGAAAAAATTGTTCCATTGCGGCTATGCCGGCCTCGGCAATCTCTGCATCTGTTCCGGAGGTCGTGATGACCATGACATTTCTGGCAAAGCGGACGAAACGGGGAAGACAGTTTTTGTAAACGTATCTTGCCCAGCTTGACCAGATGGCGGCAAGACCCGCGCCATGCGTTACGTCAAACATACCATTCTCTTTACCGATACGGATCCCTTCATATACTTTGTCCAGCCTTGGATTCGGAACGATCCCGCCAAGTTCTGAAACGGATAAGCCTTCTTCTGACAGGACATGGCTGATCTTTTCCAAGAGTCCCAGACGGCGTGCACTTCTCGAACCATAAACAAGAAGTATGTGAGATGCCCCCAAAGCTTTAAGCCGTTTTCCGGTTTCCAGCTCGGCATCCTAACCGAAAATCACTTCTGTCGGAGCGTAGTAGTTAAAATTGTTTGCCATAATGACCTCCCTTTTTATGCGAAACGATAATGATTGCTTTTGTTGATATTATATAGGGAAATGTCGGGATATAATAGGATTATGGAGACTATATATAGAAATATACCGCCAATTATGGTATTATAATTCTAACACCACTTTACAACTTTTTAAAAGAAATGCCGCATGAGACACTTTAAGTGTAT
>CAJTKA010000006.1 GCA_910576815.1 uncultured Lachnospiraceae bacterium | reverse complement strand
TAGACAGGGCATACGATATGCTGGCAAGGCTGCAGATCCCGCCGCAGGAGAGGCTGAAAAACCTTTCCAAGGGTACGAAGGAGAAGGTGCAGCTCATCATGGTGATGAGCCGGGATGCAGACCTCTATATTTTGGATGAGCCCATTGCGGGCGTGGACCCTGCGGCCAGAGACTATATTCTGCATACGATCGTCAGCAATTATAACCGCAGCGGTTCCATCCTGCTTTCCACGCATCTGATTGCGGACGTGGAGAGCATTCTGGACGAGGTGGTCTTTATTAAATACGGCAGTATCGTTTTACAGGCAGGTGCGGAGCAGATCAGGCAAAATGAGCATAAGTCTGTGGATCGGTTTTTCAGGGAGGTGTTCGCATGTTAGGGAAGCTGATGAAATATGAATGGAAGGCAACCTGGAAACTGCTTGTTTTAGCGAACGGGCTGACGCTTCTTATGACGATCATCGCCTGGGGGATGGTACGAATATTGGAACAGTCAGGCAGTGATTTCCGAATGATGGATTTTATGGCTGTGATGGTGCTTTTCACCTATGTGGCAAGTATGTTTGCGGTGAGCATCGGCACGGGGATCTTTTTGATCCATCGTTTTTATACCTCCACCTATGGGGATCAGGGTTATCTTTTGCATACCCTGCCGGTGGATGCGCACCATATCATTATCGCGAAGCTGCTGGTCAGCGCCGCCTGGGAGTTGATCAATATCGTGGCCATTTACCTGTCGGTCATATTCCTGTTTGCTTCCTCGAAAGAAGTATTGGAATCCATGATGCGGGGAATGAAGGATGCGATCGAGTACCTGGGGGCGGAAAAAATTACGGCGTTTACGGTGATCATGACCCTTCTGGCGTTTGTATTTTCCTTGTTTGCGAAAGTGCTCAAGGTAGGGGCGTGTATCTCGCTGGGACAGCTTGCCCCGAACCATAAGCTGCTGCTTTCCTTTGCCTGGTACGCGGGGATCTATGTGATAGAGCAGATTCTGCAGGCCGTATATTTGGTGGTGGTATTCGCTTTCCGGAAGCGGCTTGACGATGGGACGTCCCTATATTATAGAAATTATGGAGGGATGTCGATATTTGGCGACAACCAGTGGGAGATCACACTGATTGGCGCAATCATCAGCTGTGTGATCTTCTATCTGCTGACCTGGTATATGATGAGCAGAAAGCTGAACTTAGATTAAATAACATATGTTACAAATGGAGGCTGACATGACGAAGATTGATATTGTCTCCGGTTTTTTGGGGGCAGGAAAAACAACATTGATCAAAAAATTGTTAAAGGAAACGCTGGCGGATGAAAAGGTGGTGCTGATCGAGAACGAATTTGGAGAGATCGGTATCGACGGGGGTTTTCTGCAGGAGGCAGGGATCGAAATCAAGGAGATGAACTCCGGCTGTATCTGCTGCTCGCTGGTGGGGGACTTTGGCGCTTCCTTAAAGGAAGTGCTTACCACATATACTCCGGAACGCATTCTCATCGAGCCGTCGGGTGTGGGAAAGCTTTCCGACGTGATGAAGGCGGTGCAGGACGCCATGGCGGACAGGGATGTGCAGCTTAACAGCGCAGTGGCTGTGGTGGATGCCTGCAAGTGCAAGATGTATCTGAAAAATTTCGGTGAATTTTTTATCAATCAGATCGAGCATGCGGGCACGATCATCTTAAGCCGCACGGACAAGATCAGCGAGGATAAGCTGACGGCCTGTGTTGGCATGATCCGCGAGCATAACGCGAAGGCAACGATCATCACGACGCCTTGGGATGCGCTGGAAGGCAGAGATATCCTGGAGACCATTGAGGGGGCAGGTGACCTGGAGGCGGAGCTGATGCAGGAAGTGATGAAGATGCAGGAGGAGCATCATCACCATGAGCACGGACCGGACTGCACCTGCGGCTGTCAAGACCATGAGCACCACCATCATGACCACGAGGATGGCGACCATGAGCATGGCCATTGCTGCCACGGGGATGGAGAGCATGGGCATCACGACCACGAGCACGGCCATTGCTGCCATGAGGACGGAGAGCACGGGCACCATCACGATCATGAGCATGGCGGACACGAGCACGGGCACCATCACGATCATGAGCATGGCGGACACGAGCACGGGGAGCATGGGCATCACCACCATCATGCGGACGAGGTCTTCACAAGCTGGGGGCTGGAGACGCCTGCAGTCTACACAAAGGAGGAAATCGAGCAGATCCTGGAGGCGCTTGACAAAGAGGAGGAGTACGGTCTGATACTGCGCGCAAAGGGCATGGTTGCCGGTGCGGATGGCGGCTGGATCTATTTTGATTATGTGCCGCAGGAGAGCAACGTCAGAGACGGCAAACCGAGCGTGACAGGAAAATTCTGCGTGATCGGTTCCAAGCTCAAAGAGGATAAACTGGCGGAATTGTTTGGAAAATAAATAGCGGTTGATATTAAATGTAAGGAACGGAATTGCAGTAAGGATAGAAGACGGAAAGGAATGAGGGAAGCGTGAAACCGGTCTATATGATCAACGGCTTTCTGGAAAGCGGAAAGACAGAGTTTATCACCTATACATTGGCACAGCCTTATTTTCAGGTACGGGGCAAGACACTGCTCATCGTATGCGAGGAGGGAGAGATCGAATACGATCCCGTGCTCTTAAAGCAGAGCCGCACGGTGCTTGAGGTCATCGAGGACGAGGAGGACTTTGTGCCGAACAGACTCATTGAGCTGGAAAAGAAGCATAAACCGGAACGTATTGTTATCGAGTATAACGGTATGTGGAATTACAAAGAGATGAAGCTCCCCTGGCATTGGAAAATCGAGCAGCAGGTCACGACCATCAATGCCGCGACGTTTCCCATGTACTTTACGAATATGAAGTCTCTGCTGGCGGAGCAGATCAGGAAGTCGGAGCTCATTATCTTTAACCGCTGTGACGGGGTGAAGGATCTAAGCAGCTATAAGCGGAATGTGAAGGCCATCAATCCCGGCGCCGAGATCGTTTTTGAGGATGCCAATGGGGAAATCAACGAGATCATGGAGGAGGAGCTTCCCTATGATCTGAAAGCGGATGTCATTGAATTAGATAACATGGGTTATGGAATTTGGTATCTGGATACCATGGATCACATTGAGCGTTATCAGGATAAAACGCTTTCGTTTTTGGCCATGGTATTGAAGCCGACGCAGTTTCCCAAAGGGTACTTTGTACCGGGCCGCATGGCGATGACCTGCTGTGCGGAGGATATGGCATTTTTGGGATATGCCTGCGCTTTTGAGGGGGCGGATACGCTCAAGGACCAGCAGTGGGTGAAGGTTACCGCTAAGGTAGAAAAATGCTATTTTGAGGGCTACCAGGGAGAAGGTCCGGTGCTGCGCGCCATACAGGTGGAGCCTGCAAAGGCGCCCAAGGAGGAAGTGATCAGCTTTGTGTAAGGGGATCAAACGTTACTTGAGAGGTTTGACTTGATGTTTAACTATAATGGTTTTCAGTGGTTATTTTTCTTTTATTTTTATTGTTTTGGCGGTTGGTGTTTTGAGTCTGCCGTGGTATCCCTAAAATCCCACAAATGGGTCAACAGAGGGTTTATGCGCGGACCCTTTCTGCCCCTTTATGGCAGCGGGGCGACCATGATGCTGGTGGTGTCGAGACCTTATCAGGACAATGTGCTGTTGACTTATATCGCCGGTGTGATCGGCGCCACGGCTTTGGAGTATGTGACAGGTGTCGTCATGGAGGCGCTTTTCAAGGTCAGGTATTGGGATTATACGGGCAGGTTCCTGAATTTTCAGGGACGTATCTGTCTGCGTTCCTCGATTGCATGGGGATTTCTGACGATCCTTATGACCAGAGTGATCCACCGTACGGTCGAGCAGTTTATGTTTTCGCTGCCGGGGCGTATGCTGAATTATGTGACAGTGCTGATCACGATCTACATTGTGGCAGATTTTACGCTTTCCTTTAAGGCGGCGCTCGATCTGCGCGACATTATGATCCGTATCATGCGGCTGCGGGAGGAATTGGAGCGGATGCAGAAGCGGTTGGATGTGTTCATTGCCTTCAATAACGACGAGAAGGAGCAGCGGCGTTTGGACCGCGGGGAGCGCAGAGAGGTGTGGCTCAATGATATGACTTCCAGCCTGGAGCAGGGGTTTGCCACCTTGAAGGAGATGCTTTTGAGCAAGCCTACAGCCTATGGAGAGAGCGTCAGGGAGGAGATCGCGGAGCTGCGCGGCAAATTCAATCTTTACAGAGAACGGGAGCGGGGCGAGAAGAAGCTTTTGGATTTCTATAAGAGGGATATGATCCGCAACAATCCTTCTATGCGGTCAGAGACTTATGAGAGCGCGTTTGAGGAATTGAAGAAGCTCGTAAACAGCGAGGAAGAAGAATAATAAGAGGACGCTTTTCGCAGAGGAAAGGCGTCCTTTTTTAGTTGTCTTTCAGCGAGATATAACCGGAAGGTAATTTTCGTTTGCCGTCCCGCAGGGAAGCGAGCAGTTGATCTTCCATCAACTCGAAATTCCTGGCCTTTCTGCGCAGAAGTGCCAAAAACTTGTTGTAGATCCAGAAAGAGTAGACCAGCACATTGTTTACTTTTCCCAGTTTTGCCTTCGTGGTGTGGGCGTAGTGCCTGCCGCCGATCATGGTCTTTTTGCCGGCGCGGATATAGTTGACAAGGTCTGTCTCGCAGGTAATATCTTCCTGTAAAACGGTGTAGCCCAGTCCCGCGCAGTCTTCCTTATGGGAATCGCTGCCGCCAAAGCAGGGGAGGTTATACTTCTTGGCCAGCGCCATGGCGCGCATATTCGAATCCGCGTCTTCGCAGGCATTGTAGCCTTCCACAAAGTCGAATCTGCGGTAGACGTGCTCGGAAAGCTTCCCGCGCAGTGTGTTGCAGATGCTTAGGAAACGCTCGCCGCAGGGATGGGCGGGACCAAGGATGCCGCCGTAAAAGTGCACGATCTCAATAAGCAGCAGCAGTGGCAGTCCGCGCAGTTCCAAAATCGGGAGCTTGACTCCTGTGGGCATGATGATCAGAATGTGTCCCGCGTTTAGGGTATCGTATTCGATGCCTTTGAGGACGACAAAATCTTCGGGGATCTTTTTCAATTTTTTATAATAGCGGTAGGCTTTGTAGGAGTTATGGTCCGTGATCAGCATTCCCTGAAAGCCTTTTTCTTTTAGAATCGCTATATTTTCCAACAAGCCAAGCTTTCCGTCAGGAGAGCCTTCTCTTGTATGGCAGTGCATATCTAACTTCATGATTTTTCCTCATTGATTGTTTTTTCTTATCTATTTTACCCCTTTTCCCGTGGAAATTCCACTGGTTTTTTTAGGTTGTAAAAAGCATGGGCGGGAGACATTATTTTTTGCAAGCATAACCCGGACAATACGTCATATATTGTAATGAGACAAGGGGGGATGCGGATGTGTGAGGAGGAGATTCTCAGGCTTTTCCCGGAGAAGATCAGAGGCAGATGGAGAGAAGTGGCAGGGCAGGCAGAGAAGCTGCAGGAGATCAGATTGCGGGCAGGAAGACCGTTGACTATATTAGTCGATGGTAAGGAGCGCTTTGTCGATCCGGGAGGGCGGATCGTGGACAGGCAGGAGGCGGCGGCCAGACAGGAGAGTGCGGAGCTGGAAGAAATCTTAAGGCATTTGTGCCAGTATTCCATCTATGCCTTTGCAGATGAAATCAGACAGGGGTTTTTGACCGTGCAGGGCGGTCACAGGATCGGTTTGGCGGGACAGGCGCTTTTGGATGGGGAAAACCGCATCGTCAATCTGAAATACATACGTTATCTTAACATCCGCATCGCGCATCAGGTCAAGGGTGCGGCAGACCCGCTGATTCCGCTGCTCTACGAGAGAGGAAGGGTGGTGAGCACCCTCTTGATTTCTCCGCCGGGCGGAGGTAAGACGACGATGCTGCGGGATATCATCAGGCAGATTTCCAATGGGACAGCCTATGGGAGAGGGATCAATGTGAGTGTGGTGGATGAGCGCTCAGAGATTGCCGGCAGTTTTTTAGGGATTGCCCAGAACGATGTGGGCATCCGCACGGATGTCCTGGACGGCTGTTCCAAGGTGGAGGGCATGATGCGCCTGATCCGCGCAATGTCGCCGCAGGCGTTGGCGGTGGATGAGCTGGGCGGTATCGAGGATATGCAGGCGCTGCGGATGGCAAACGGGTGTGGATGCAGGCTGCTTGCCACGATCCACGGCGGTTCTTTGGAGGAAGTGCTGCGTAAAAATTTCATGCGTTATGCCGTGGAGGAAGGGCTGTTTGAACGGTATGTCGTCCTGGACAGGGCGGCGGGTGCATGGGGAATCGAGGGCGTCTATGACAGGGAAGGAAAACCATGTTTAAGGTGATAGGTATCATCTGTATCCTCATCGGCTGTGTCGGCTGGGGAAATATGAGGATCAGACAGGAGCGGGAGCGGATCAGGCATCTTCATACCATGCGTCATATCCTGGAGCGCATACGGACGGAAATTGCTTATGGAAAGCATACGCTGCCGGAAATCTGTCTGATGCTGACAGAAATAAATGACATATGTTATAGAAATTGTTTCCAACGGATCAGCGAGGCGTCAGCCGCAAACGGGAGCGGGCTGCCGGAGTTATGGAAGGCGGAATTTCAGGCTTTTTTGAAAAATCAGCCGCTTCAGGAGGAGGAACGGGAGCTGTTTGCGAGGCTTCCGGACAGGCTGGGATTTCAGGAGGAGACAGGACAAGCCGAAAGCATTGGGCGGTTGGAAGCGTTTTTGGCACAAAAGGCCGGGCAGGCAGAGGAAGGCTGTGAAAACAAAACAAAAATGATACGCAGCGTCAGTATCCTGACGGGATTGCTTCTGACGATCTGGCTGCTGTGATGGGAATGACCGGGGAGGACGAATGAGCGTAAGTTTGATTTTCAAGATTGCGGCAGTAGGCATTCTGGTGGCGATATTAAATCAAGTTTTAAAACATAGCGGCAGAGAAGAACAGGGTTTTCTAGTCAGCCTCGCAGGATTAATTCTTGTTTTAACCTGGATCGTTCCCTATATCTATGATCTGTTTGTGATGATGCAGGAGCTGTTTGCATTATAAGGAGGGAAAGCCATATGGATATGATAAAGGCGGGAACGATCGGCGTGGTTGCCATTTTGTTTGCGGTATCCTTGAAAGCTTATAAGGCGGAGTATGGGCTTTATGTGGCTTTGGCGGTCTGTCTGATCATCTTGGAATATATCATGCGTTATTTTTTGCAGATCCTGTCAGGCATGGAGGTCTTGCGGGGATATCTGCAGGATCATTACGGTTATCTTTCTCTGCTGTTAAAGGCGGTCGGGGCAACCTATGCCTGCGAGTTTTGTGCGGGCATCTGCAGGGATGCCGGTTATGGCGGTGTTGCCGGGCAGATGGAGATGCTGGGAAAGGTCTATATCCTGTCGATGGGGCTGCCGATTTTGATCTCCCTGATGGAGAGCATACAAAGCATTGCAGGATAGGAGACCGCGGACAGACAGAGGCAATCGACAGGCAGCCGGGGAGGAGGAACTGTTTTGGGGACAGGAGAGAGCGCTCTTTTGTGGGAGCAGATGGATTTGGATGGTGTCACAAGGGACTTTGAAAGTCTGTTTCCATCCTTTTCCTTTGATGGGAAGGCGGTGCTTGCGGATATTCTGGAAGGGCAGATCTGGGAGGCATTCAAAAAACTGGGAAATGGAATAACAGATGCTGTTTTATTTCAGAGAGGCGAGTATCGGACCCTGTTTTTCACGATTTTGATCTTGGGCGTGACAGCGGCGCTGTTTGCCGGTTTTGCGGATCTGTTTCAGGATCACCAGGTTTCTGATCTGGCTTTTTATTTTATCTATTTACTGCTGATCGCTGTGCTCCTGAAATTTTTTGCGGGTACGGTGGGAACGGTGCGGGAGGTCCTTGGCAGTGTGACAACATTTATCAAGCTCTACATCCCAACCTATATCCTGGCGGTGGGGAGCGCCTCGGGAGCCGCTTCGGCAGCGGCTTATTATCATTTGCTGCTGGTGGTGGTTTATTTGATCGAGTGGGGATTTTTGACGATCCTGCTCCCTATCGTTCAGGGGTATGTCCTGCTGACGGTGATCAACGGAGTATGGACGGGGGAGAAGCTGGCGCTGCTTTTGGAGCTTTTGGAGAAGGGGATCTCGGGCAGCATCAAGGCATCGCTCTGGCTGGTCACGGGTTTCAGTCTGCTGCAATCAATGATATCACCTGTTATAGATTCTTTACAGTCAGGTACACTGAAAAAAGCGCTCTCCGCCCTGCCCGGGGTAGGTGGTCTGACGGAGGGGATGTTTGAGATGGTGCTTGGGAGCGCGGTTTTGGTCAGGAACAGTCTGGGCTTATATCTGACACTGCTACTGATTGTGCTCTGCGCCGTGCCGGTTCTGAAAATAGCCCTCACCGCCTGCGTGATCAAGCTGAGCGCGGCGCTCGTCGGCATTATCAGCGATAAGCGTCTGACAAACTGTGTGAGCCGGGTGGGGCAGGGAAACCTGATGCTTCTGAAATTGACATTGACCTGTGTGGGGATGTTTTTGATTCAGGTGGCCATCATCAGTTACTCCACGGGACAGCTCGTGCGCTGAATGGTAAAGGAGGACAGATTGAAAAATCATACTGCTTAGACCGGGAGGAAACGTATGCTGCAGACTATCAGGGAAATCGGTATTTTTATGATCGTGGCGCAGGCAATCGTGCATTTTGCGCCAGGAAAACAGTACGAAAAGTATGTCAAATCAATATCGGGCGTTATTGTATTACTGCTCTTTCTCAAGCCCTTTGTGGAAATGGCAGGGGGACAATGGCAGACGCCGTCCGCAGTCTTTGAACGGCTGGAGGAGTCTGTCGGGATGTCAGATTTTCCGGCAGCTTCCGGCGTGACGTCTGAGAGCGCGGTGGAAGCTGCGGTCGTGAGACGGATGGAGGAGGAGATAGCGGATCGGCTGAATCGCGATCTTGCGGGGGATCCCTGCCGGGTAATGCAGGTAGAACTCACCCTGCCGGAAGCAGAGCGTTTGGGAGGGGAGGCGGTCTTTTCAGTGATGATAGTAATGGGAGAGCAGGCCGCAGTCGGTGGGGAAATCATGGTGGAGGAGATCACTGTTGGGGCATCCCGGATGAAGGAGGACGAGACCTTGGAAGCATACCGCCTGCGTTTTGCCGGGCTTTTGGAATGGGAAGAAGATCGTGTGGAGGTGAGGTGGGATGGGAGAGATTAAAAAGAAATTGCAGCAGCTGACGGGAGAAAAAAAACTCAGAAAGGATCAGTTTCTGATTCTTGTGCTGGTCGGGATGCTTCTGTGTGTGATTTCGCTGCCGACGGAAAAAGAAAAGGTAAAGTCCAATCTATGGGACACATCGGATGATAAGATACAAAGCGAACAAACGTTCGAAGCCGACATGGAAACAGATCACAGCAGTTACGCGGCATATTGGGAGGAGAAACTGGAGGAGAGCCTGCGCTTTGTAGAGGGAGCAGGGCAGGTGCGGGTGTTGATCACACTTGCCGGTTCGGAGGAACAGGTGCTGACCAGAGACGGCAAAGAGGAGGTTTCCGATACGCAGGAAACGGATGCGGCAGGCGGCAGCCGCCATGTGTCGGAGACGAAACTGGACAGGAGCGTGGTCAGGACCGTAGATGAGAGAGGCAAGGAAGTACCGCTTGTGGTCAGGACGATATCCCCTGATGTGGAGGGGGTGGTGGTGATTGCGCAGGGGGCAGGCAGCGAACGGGTGCGCAGGGACATAATCGAAGCGATTCAGGTATTATTTGAAGTAGACATGAATAGAATAGCAATAATTAAAATGAAAACAAATAATCAGTGAAGGGGAGAAAAAATTGAAAAATATGATTAAAAAGAACCAGATGATGATCACAGCGCTGGCGATTATGATCGCGGTGGCCGGCTACCTGAATTTTGCAGGGACAAAGGTTACGGATGAGAAGCTTATGAGTGTGAGCGGCGGAGTGGAGACCTCTGCGTCGGTGCAGACGGATGGAGAAGCTGATTACGCGGCGCTTTTGGATTTGTCCGACGAGGACGTCGAGAAGGCGACCGGTGACATCGTGAGTCTGGACAGCGATGTGACGCTGTCAGGGGACGGCAGTGTGGACGAGGAGCTCGCGCAGGCGCTTGCGGAGGAGCAGATGGATGAGGTGCCTGGAGAGGCGGTATTTACCTCGGCGCAGACGACGTCAGCCCTCTCCGGCGCAAAGCTTCAAAAGGAGCAGACCCGTATGCAGAATAAGGAGACGCTCTTAGAGATCATCAACAATGCCAATATCAGTGAGACCCAGAAGCAGGATGCCGTAAACAGCATGATCTCCATGACGGATATTGCGGAGAAGGAGACGGCGGCGGAGATCCTTCTGGAGGCAAAGGGCTTTGACGACGCCATCGTCAGCATTGACGGGGAGAGCGTTGACGTGGTGGTGAATACGACGGAGCTGTCGGAAGCGCAGCGCGCACAGATTGAGGACATCGTGATCCGTAAGACAGGGGTCAGTGCGGATGCCATCGTGATCAGTACCGTGAATGCCGGCGAAAAATAGGGTGGGAAATAAACTGCCACAAGTGAGTGCATTGCGCCGGATTTTGTGATACTATAGTAAAGTATGAGTTTTTAGTACAGGAGGCAAAAGATGAAAAGAGTTTTTCTGATCGTGTTGGACAGTTTTGGCATCGGGGAGATGGAGGACGCGGAGGCATACGGGGATAAGGGAACCAATACCCTGCGCTCCGTTTCCCAAAGCCCCGAATTTGCCATGCCGAATATGAGAAAACTAGGGCTTTTTAATCTGGATGGCGTGGACTGCGGAGAAAAAACAGAGGCGCCTGCGGCGCGGATCGCCCGTATGAAGGAGGCTTCCAGAGGAAAGGATACTACCATAGGGCATTGGGAGATCGCGGGGATCCTCTCAGAGAAGCCGCTGCCCACCTATCCGAACGGTTTTCCGGACGAGGTGCTGGAGGCGTTTTCTGCGAGGACCGGCCGCGGTGTGCTCTGTAATAAACCCTATTCCGGCACTGCCGTGATCCAGGAGTACGGGGATGCCCATATGAGTACGGGTGACCTGATCGTGTACACTTCTGCCGACAGCGTGTTTCAGATCGCAGCGCACGAGGACATCGTTCCGGTGGAGCAGCTCTACGAGTACTGCCGCATTGCCAGAGAGATCTTACAGGGAGAGCATGGCGTGGGCCGCGTGATCGCCAGACCCTTTATCGGTCCCTGCGGCGGGCATTTTACCAGGACGCCCCGCCGCCACGATTTTTCCCTGCTCCCGCCGGGGACGACCATGCTGGATCAGCTTAAGGACGACGGAAAATCAGTGATCTCCGTGGGCAAGATCCGGGATATCTTTGCCGGAAAGGGCATCACGGAGGGGGTCTATACGAAGGGAAACGAGGAAGGGATCGAGCGCACGCTGGAATATCTGGAACAGGACTTCGAAGGGCTCTGTTTTGTCAATCTGGTGGATTACGATATGCTCTACGGACACCGCAACGATGTGGACGGCTATGCGAAGGCGCTCACCTATTTTGACGGGCGGCTGCCCGAGATCATGAACAGGCTGAGAGAGGAAGATATCCTGATGATCACGGCGGACCACGGCTGCGACCCGGGCTATACGGTCTCCACAGATCATTCTAGGGAGTATACGCCCTTTTTGATGTATGGAAAGCAGGTTGCGCCGGCAAACCTGGGCACCAGAGATACCTTTGCGGACATCGGCGCCACGGTGCTGGCCTATTTTGGGATCAAGCCTGCATTTTCAGGGATATCCATGCTGTAAAGGCCGATTCACAGGCCGGGATACGGTGGGATACGGAAAGAATAGAAGCAATGCAGCAGCGCTGCTTTGGGAGGATAAAAACGTGGGAAACTATGTGGAAGAAATAAACAGGAGAAGAACCTTTGCCATCATTTCACACCCGGACGCGGGAAAGACTACTCTGACGGAGAAATTCCTGCTCTACGGGGGTGCCATCAATCTGGCGGGCAGCGTGAAAGGAAAGGCGACGGCCAGACATGCGGTCTCTGATTGGATGGAGATCGAGAAGGAGAGAGGTATTTCAGTCACTTCCTCCGTACTGCAGTTTCAATATGACGGCTTTTGCGTCAATATTTTGGACACGCCCGGGCATCAGGACTTCTCAGAAGATACGTACAGAACGCTGATGGCAGCGGATTCGGCGGTGATGGTCATAGACGCGTCAAAGGGCGTGGAGGCCCAGACCAGAAAGTTGTTCAAGGTCTGCGTGATGCGCCATATCCCGATCTTTACCTTTATCAACAAACTGGATCGTGACGCCAACGATACTTTCGAGCTTTTGGACGAGATCGAAAAGGAGCTGGGTATCGCCACCTGTCCCATCAACTGGCCCATCGGTTCGGGTAAAAATTTTAAGGGAGTCTACGAGCGGGAGAGTCAGTGCGTGATCACCTATTCGGACACGGAAAAGGGAACGAAGGAGGGACAGGCTACCAGGATCCCCGTGGCGGATATTGCAGCTCTGGAAGCGCAGATCGGCAGCGAGGCACTGTCTCTGTTGAACGATGAGATTGAGCTTTTGGACGGTGCCAGCGCTCCCTTTTCGTTGGAAGAAGTGCAGGCGGGGGATCTGACACCGGTATTTTTCGGCTCGGCACTCACAAACTTTGGGGTGGAGATCTTTTTACAGCACTTTCTCAAGATGACGACAACGCCGCTTGCCCGCAGGGCAGATATTGGTCTCATCGACCCCGTTGAGCACGAATTTTCAGCCTTTGTCTTTAAGATTCAGGCGAACATGAACAAAGCGCACCGTGACCGTATTGCATTTATGCGCATCTGCTCGGGGCGGTTTGACGTGAATGCGGAGGTAAAGCATGTGCAGGGGGGAAAGGTCATGCGTCTTTCTCAGCCTCAGCAGATTCAGGCGGCTGAGAGGAAAATCTTAAGCGAGGCATATGCGGGAGATATCATCGGTGTCTTTGATCCGGGTATTTTTTCTATCGGCGACACGCTTTGCATGCCGGGAGAGCAGTTTGCCTATGAGGGCATTCCCACGTTTGCTCCGGAACATTTCGCCAGAGTCAGGCAGATGGACACGATGAAGCGTAAGCAGTTTGTCAAAGGCATCATGCAGATCGCGCAGGAGGGTGCGATCCAGATCTTCCAGGAATTTAACACAGGTATGGAGGAGATCATCGTGGGCGTGGTGGGCGTACTGCAGTTTGACGTGCTCAAATACCGCCTGGAGAATGAATACAATGTGGAAATCAAACTGGAAAATCTTCCCTATGAGTATATTCGCTGGATCGAGAATCGGGACATTGATCTGGACAAGCTGACCGGCACTTCAGATATGAAAAAAATCAAAGACTTAAAGGAACGTCCGCTGCTTCTCTTTGTCAATCAGTGGAGTATCGGCATGACGGTGGAGAGAAATGAGGGTTTGATCCTCTCGGAATTTGGCAAGAGCTGAGACAGGCGGCGGTTCAGGTGATGTGGCGTAAAACGCGCGGAGAACGGTTTGAAAGGAGGGCTTCTTATGAAAAAAACAGGTGTTTTGTTATTTTGTATGCTGCTGTTGTCGGGGACCCTCTTTTATCTTTCGTGGAATCTGCCAAAGCAGGAGAGCAGCCTCTATAGGCAGGAGGAGACGGGCGCCGGGCAGACGGTAGAAAAGCTGCCGGAGCAGGTGCTTGCCCGCACGGACGACGCCCTGCGGGACGCTCAGGAGAACTGCTACGCATTTGGACAGCTTTCAGAGCCGGAGCAGGAGCTGTATCTGGAAATTTTGGACGCCCTCCTCTATTATCGGGAAAACGTAAGGCTGTCAACCTGTGACAAGGAGTTGATATCCCGTATTTTTCAGTGTGTGGTGAACGACCATCCCGAGATCTTTTATGTGGAGGGTTACACCTATACGGAATATACGCTGGGTACGCTCCTCAAGAAAATAACCTTTACCGGAAGCTACAGCATCAGCAGAGAAGAAGCAGAGCAAAAACAGGTGCAGATTGATAGTTATGTAAACCAATGTCTCGCAGGGATATCGGAAGACGCTGATGAATATGAGAAAGTGAAGTATATCTACGAGTATCTGATCCATCACACGGACTATGACGCCTCGGCAAAGGACAGTCAAAACATCTGCTCCGTCTTTCTGGAGAAAAAATCGGTCTGCCAGGGCTATGCGAAGGCGACGCAGTATCTTCTGGAGCGGGCAGGGATTTTTTCGACGCTGGTGCTGGGACAAGTCGTGGGCGGCGAAGGACATGCCTGGAATCTGGTGCGGATCGACGGGCAATACTACTATGTAGACACCACCTGGGGGGATGCTTCCTATCAAGCCGTAGGCAGTGATTATCCCGCCGGAAAGATACCCACGATCAATTACGACTATCTGTGTGTGACGACCGAACAGATGGAGCAGACGCATACCTTTGATAACGTAGTGCCACTGCCTGTCTGTACCGCCACGGAGGCGAACTATTATGTGCGGGAAGGCGTTTATTTTGAGGAGTGGAATGAGGAGAAAGTTGCGGCGGCCTTTGATGAAAGCTATCGCAAGGGAGAGGATTATGTGACCCTGAAATGTGCAGGAGCGTCCGTGTATCAGAAGATGCGGGAGATGTTGATCGGGGAGCAGGAGATTTTTCGGTATCTCGACTGTCAGGGAGGGTCAGTGTCCTACGTGGAGAATGAAAAACAGTACAGCCTGAGCTTTTGGCTTTGAGAAAGCCGCAGGGATGGGAAGGAATAGGGCTAGGCAAAAAATAGAAACTTTGATATACTGAAACCATTAAGCCAAACATTGAGGAGGACGTGAGATGAGCATGGAACAGGGAGCGGATAAGAACGGGTATGAATTGCAGGCGGAAAGCACCGGCACCGTCAGGATCGCTGACGATGTGGTGGCAATGATCGCAGCGCTCGCCGCCACGGAAGTGGAAGGTATCGCAGCCATGGCGGGAAATCTCACCAATGAGCTTTTGAGCAGGGTGGGCGTCAGGGGTCTATCCAGAGGAGCCAGAGTGGAAGTGTCTGGGGAAAAGGTCAAGGCGGAACTTGCCGTTGTTATGGAATATGGCTATAATATCCCGACTACCTGTCAGAAAGTACAGGCAAAGGTGAAAAGTGCTATCGAGAATATGACAGGCCTGGAGGTGCAGGATGTGAACATTCGCATTGCCGGGATCAACGTGACGAGAGAAAAATAGGATGAGTGGCTGGTTATGAGCAGGAGAGAGTTACGGGAACAGATTTTCAAGCTGTTATTCCGCGTGGAATTTAACAAAATGGAGGATATGGCGGAACAGGAAAAACTGTTTTTTGAGGAAGAAGACGCTGCGAAAGACGAAGATGCGGCCTATGTTTCCGATAAATATCACAAAATTTCCGAGAAGTTGTCTGAGATCGATTCCCAGCTGAATGAGAAAGCGCAGGGGTGGGATACCGGCAGGATGAGTAAGGTCGATTTGACGATCCTGCGGCTGGCGGTGTATGAGATTTGTTATGACGAGGATGTTCCCACCGGCGTCGCGATCAACGAGGCGGTGGAACTTGCCAAGAAATTTGGGCAGGATGCTTCTTTTGGCTTTGTGAATGGTGTTTTGGCAAAATTTGCGTAAAGATAGTGTGAGAAGAACTTCTAGCCACTCACAGCAGAGGCTGTTTCGTGGAGAAGTTCTAAGTCTCACACAGGAGAATGCCCAAAATACGGCATTCTCCGCACTGATTTGAGTCACAGCAAAGCTGTGACATAGAGGTTGGTATGCAGAACATATACACGGTTGCACAGGTCAATTCTTATATCAAAAATATGTTCACGCAGGATTTTATGCTGCAGAAAGTGCGTATCCGGGGGGAGGTCAGCAACTGCAAGTACCATTCTTCCGGTCACATTTATTTTACGCTCAAGGATGCAAAAAGTACGATATCATGTGTTATGTTTTCCTCCGACAGGGGCGGCCTGCCCTTTCGTATGGCAGAGGGGCAGCAGGTGGTCGCAGCCGGCACGGTGGATGTCTATGAGCGGGACGGAAAATATCAGCTCTATGCCAGACAGATCGAGCTGGACGGCATCGGCGCGCTGTATGAGAGATATGAACGGCTGAAAACGGAACTTGCGGAGCGGGGGATGTTTGCCGAACAGTATAAACAGCCGATTCCCCGTTATGTGAAGCGGCTCGGTGTGGTGACGGCACAGACGGGGGCGGCAGTCCGGGATATCATCAATATTGCTTCCCGCAGGAACCCTTATGTGCAGATCATCCTTTATCCGGCAATCGTGCAGGGGGAGGCGGCGGCGCCCAGCATCATAAACGGCATCCGCGCTCTGGAAAGGCAGCAGGTGGATGTGATCATTGTGGGCAGGGGCGGCGGTTCGATCGAAGACCTCTGGGCCTTCAACGAGGAGGCGGTCGCACAGGCCATCTTTGACTGCCCGATTCCGATCATCTCGGCAGTCGGGCATGAAACAGATGTGACGATCGCGGATTTTGTGGCGGATCTGCGGGCGCCTACCCCCTCAGCGGCAGCGGAACTTGCCGTCTGTGATTTTGGACAGTTGACAGATCAGATGACGGAATACGCCTATACGATGCGGCATCTGTGTGAGCGGACGATCAGGAATTACAGGGGCAGAGCGCAGCAGCTGGGGCTGCAGCTCAAATATGCAAGCCCGCTTTCGATGCTGCGCACGAAGAAGACACAGGCGCTGTCCCTTGAGGATCGATTACAGACG
This sequence comes from uncultured Lachnospiraceae bacterium, assembly GCA_910576815.1. Lineage (GTDB taxonomy): Bacteria > Bacillota > Clostridia > Lachnospirales > Lachnospiraceae > UBA3282. The sequence continues at coordinate 110,524 of CAJTKA010000006.1, read as the reverse complement.
GCCATGGCGGGGCGGCTTTTGGATTCAAGACACAGACTGGCGCTCTATGCCGAACAGATGAAGGGACTTTCACCGCTGGATAAGCTGAGTCAGGGATATGCCTATGCGTCGGACGCTTTCGGAAAAACGCTTTCCTCGGTGGCGCAGGTGGCTGTGGGAGAGCAGATCAGCGTTTATGTAAAGGATGGAAGATTGTCGGCCCGGGTAACGGAAACGGAGAATTTGTCGTGGGAGAACGGGCAGACGGATGCGTTGACATACAAAACGTAAGTGAGGCGGCGTATGGCTAAGAAAAAAGAGGAAACCATAGAAAAAGAACAGACGTTATCTTTAGAGGAAGCTTTTGCACAGATCGAGGAAGTGATCGCCCGTCTGGAGGCGGAGGAGATCACGCTGGAGGAATCCTTTGCGCAATATAACAGAGGGATGGCGCTCCTTGCACACTGTAATGAGACCATTGATCAGGTGGAAAAGAAGGTACTAAAGATCAGCGAGGACGGTGGACTGGATGAATTTTGACGGGGAACTGGAGAACAGAAAGAACCTGGCGGAGGAAATACTGGAGAGGTATCTGCCGAAAGCAGAGGGCGAGCAGCGTATGGTGCTTGATGCCATGCGGTATGCCGTGTCTGCGGGCGGGAAAAGGCTGCGCCCCATCCTGATGGCGGAGAGCGCTGCCCTGTTTGTGGGAACAGACGAAGTGTGGCAGACGGACAGGACCGTAGTGCCAAAGCCTTCCACAGTAGCGGCATTGCCTGTGTTTATGGCAGCCATCGAATTTATCCATACCTATTCTTTGATCCACGATGATCTGCCGGCCCTGGATAACGACGATTATCGCAGAGGGCGGAAGACGACGCATGTGGTTTACGGGGAGGATATTGCCGTGATCGCGGGGGACGGGCTTTTGAATTATGCTTATGAGACGGCAGTTCGCGCGTTTCAAAAGGCAGTGACGATTGAGGACTATCAGCGTGTGGAGACAGCCATAACGTTATTGGGACGCAGAGCGGGCGTTTACGGCATGGTTGGCGGTCAGTGTGCGGATCTTCTGGCGGAGAAGCCGGAAAATGAGCCCACGGAGGAAACGCTTCTCTATATTCATAAGAATAAGACAGCCGCGCTGATCCAGGCGGCGATGACCATAGGCGCCGTCCTTTCCGGGGCGGACGAAAAGGCGGTGGCGCAGCTTACAAAATGCGCGGAAAATATCGGTGTCGCTTTTCAGATCCAGGACGATATCCTGGATGTGACGAGCAGCCTCGAGGTGCTGGGTAAGCCCACGGGGAGCGATGAGAAAAATCACAAACTTACCTATGTGGCCATGCACGGTCTGGAGGAGTCGAAAAGACAGGTGCAGGAGCTGTCAGAGGAGGCCGTGGAGATCCTGCGGTCTTTCCCGCAGAAAAACGAGTTTTTGGAGAATCTGGTGGAGCGGTTGATCTACAGAGAAAAATAAGGGGCGTACAATATGTTGCTGGAGCAGATAACGCAGACAAATGATATCAAGCAGATCGCACCGGAGGATTATGGGGTGCTTGCGGAGGAAATCAGACAGTTTTTGATTGAATCCATCAGTGTGACGGGTGGTCATTTGGGGTCAAATCTGGGGGCAGTGGAGCTGACGATGGCGCTGCATCTTTTTTTAGATCTGCCGGAAGACAAACTTATCTGGGATGTGGGGCATCAGTCCTATACCCATAAGATCCTTACGGGCCGTCGGGACGGCTTTGCCAATCTGCGTAAGTTTGGCGGAATCAGCGGTTTTCCCAAACGCAAGGAGAGCGACTGCGATTGTTTTGACACAGGACACAGCTCTACGTCCATTTCGGCGGGACTGGGCATGGTCAAGGCAAGAGATATCCAAGGCGGCAAAAATACGATCGTCTCCGTGATTGGAGACGGATCTCTCACCGGCGGTATGGCCTATGAAGCGCTTAACAATGCTTCCCGTCTGGAAACGAATTTCATCATTGTATTAAATGATAATGATATGTCCATTTCCGAGAATGTGGGAGGGGTTTCCAAATATCTGAGCAATATCAGGACTGCCGATATGTATCTGGATCTGAAAGCAGAGATTTATAAATCTCTGCGGGGGAAACCGGGATACGGGGATAAGGTCGTAAGTCAGATCAGGCGGGCCAAGAGCAGCTTTAAGCAGCTGGTGGTGCCGGGGATGTTCTTTGAGGATATGGGGATTACCTATCTTGGTCCGGTGGACGGGCACAACATTCCCCAAATGTTACATATTTTCAGAGAGGCAAGAAAGGTCAAGAAAGCAGTACTTGTCCATGTCATCACCAAAAAAGGCAAGGGCTATCTGCCGGCGGAGCGTCATCCTGCCAGATTTCACGGCGCAGAGCCTTTTGACATTGAAACGGGGATTCCCAGTTCGCCCAGGACCAAGGCAAACTACACGGATATTTTTTCTACGGTCATGTGTAAGCTGGGACAGCGGGACGAGAAGGTCGTGGCGATCACGGCCGCCATGCCGGACGGCACGGGCTTAAAACGGTTTCGTAATATGTACCCGGAGCGTTTTTTTGACGTGGGGATCGCCGAGGAACACGCGGTGACCTTTGCGGCAGGGCTGGCGGCGGGAGGCTTAAAACCCATTGTGGCGATCTATTCCTCCTTCCTGCAGCGGGCTTACGACCAGATCCTGCATGACGTCTGTATCCAGAATCTGCCGGTGGTCTTTTGTATTGACAGGGCGGGACTGGTAGGAAGCGACGGGGAGACCCATCAGGGGCTGTTCGATCTCTCCTTCCTGTCCTCCATACCGAATATGCACATTCTGGCTCCCAAGAACAAATGGGAGTTATCCGATATGATCAAGTATGCCGTAGAGTTTGGTGCTCCTGTGGCGATCCGCTATCCCAGAGGGGAGGCTTTTGACGGACTGAAAGAGTATCGGGCACCCATCGTCTACGGTAAAAGCGAAGTAATCTATGAGGAGGGCGAAATCGTCCTGTATGCCGTGGGCAGCATGGTGAAAGTGGCTCTTACCGTAAGGGAGAGACTTCAGGGAAAAGGGATACCCTGCTCTTTGGTCAACGCGCGCTTTGTGAAACCCATCGACGAGGAATTGATTGCAAATCTGTGCAAAAAGAGTCGGCTTATTGTTACGATGGAAGAGAATGTGATAAGCGGCGGTTTCGGAGAACGGGTACGGGCGTATGTGGATTCTCTCGAGGAAGCGGCGCGTGTCCTCACGATCGCGATCCCTGATGAATATGTGGAACACGGCAATGTGGAACTTTTGAAGCAGGAGGTCGGCATCGATGCGGTCTCGGTGGAGGAGAGGGTCGTCTCCGCTTACCGGGCGCTGACCGAGAAAGGACAATAGGGCAGAGCAGATAAGCGGCAGCCGGGGGAAGCGGCGATTATGAAGGAACGATTGGATGTGATCTTAGTCAGGCAGGGCTATGCGCCCTCCAGGGAAAAGGCAAAGGCGCTTCTCATGGCGGGCAGCGTGTTTGTGGATAACCAGAGGGAGGACAAGGCAGGGGCACAGTTTGACGAGAGTAAGATAAAGATTGAGGTCAAGGGAAAGCCGATCCCCTATGTGAGCAGGGGAGGGCTGAAACTGGAACGCGCCCTGCGGGAGTTTCCCATCACCCTGACAGGCAGCGTGTGCATGGATATCGGCGCCTCCACGGGCGGGTTTACGGACTGTATGCTGCAAAACGGCGCAGAAAAGGTCTATGCCATCGATGTAGGGCACGGACAGCTCGACTGGAAACTGCGGTGCGACGAGCGGGTGGTCTGCATGGAAAAGACCAATTTTCGTTATGTGACAAACGAGCAGATCAAGGAGCCCATCGACTTTGCCTCGGTGGATGTCTCCTTTATTTCTCTTACAAAGATCCTGCCCCCGGCAAGAGCGCTTCTGCGGGAAAAGGGAGAGATGATATGTCTGATCAAACCCCAGTTTGAAGCCGGTCGGGAAAAGGTTGGCAAGAAGGGCGTCGTGCGCGACCGGAAGGTACACGTCGAGATCGTGTGGGCAGTGACGGGCTTTGCGGGGGAGAACGGCTTTTGGGTAAAGGGACTGACTTATTCGCCCATTAAAGGACCCGAGGGGAATATCGAGTATCTGATGTGGCTGGAAAAGGCAGTGGAGAGCCTGTCTGAGGACGACGGAAATGGCAAAGGGAGGATCGATTTTACTGCAATGCAGATCGAGACAGTCGTTGAGGAAGCGCACAGGGCGCTTAACGAGGCATAATGGCGGATGAAAAACTTTTTTGTGATCACAAATGAAGTGAAGGATCCACAGGGGGGCTTTACGGACCGGATCGTTACCTATATCGAAAACCATGGCGGAAAGGCGGTCTGTCTCAAAAATGAAAAGAACGATTTTCCGGCGCAAGGCAGCTTTGAGGCGGACTGTGCCCTGGTGCTGGGCGGAGACGGTACGCTGCTGCGGGCGGCAAGGAATCTGATGGATGGAGAACTGCCGCTTTTGGGGATCAATCTGGGCTCACTGGGATATCTGGCGGAGGTGGAAAGCGCGGCGATAGAGGAAGCGCTGGATAAACTGCTGGCGGATGAGTTTGTGCGGGAGGAGCGAATGATGCTTTCCGGCAGGATCTTTGCGGCGGGCGGGGAAGAAGAACGGTATGCCTTAAATGATGTCGTGATCTCGCGCTGCGGCTCACTGCAGATCGTAAGTGTACGTATTTATGTGAATGAACGTTTTTTGAATGATTACTGCGCGGACGGTGTGATCGTGGCGACCCCCACCGGTTCTACAGGCTATAATCTTTCGGCGGGCGGACCCATCGTGGAGCCGTCTGCGAACCTTTTACTGCTGACACCGATCTGTCCCCATACGCTGAACACGCGCAGCATCGTGTTTTCGCCGGAGGATGAGATCACTGTGGAGATCCCGTGGGCAAAAGACGGAGGCCGGCAGGTCGTGGAAGCGAACTTTGACGGCAGCCACAAGATCACGATGTATACCGGGGATCGTCTGGTGATTCGGCGGGCGGATAAGACGACAGGGATCCTGCGGCTCAATACGGAAAGCTTTTTGACGGTACTGCATAAGAAGATGAGTGATGTTTATGAGGATAGAAAATGAAGAAAATGCGGCAGGAAAAGATCATAGAGCTGATCAACCGATACGAGGTGGAGACGCAGGAGGAGCTGGTGGAGCTTCTGCAAAAAGAAGGTTATCAGGTCACGCAGGCGACGGTGTCCAGAGATATCCGGGAATTGAAGCTTTCCAAGATCCCGAATGGCAGGGGACAGCAGAAATATGTGACCTTTGACGGGGAGGAGCTGCATCTGGGCGATAAGTACGGCAGGGTGCTGAAGGAAGGTTATGTTTCCATGGCGCCGGCGCAAAACCTCCTGGTGTTAAAGACAGTGCCGGGCATGGCGATGGCAGTTGCCGCCGCCATCGATGCCATGAAGATCGAGGAGGTCGTAGGCTGTATTGCCGGAGACAATACGGTAATGATGGCGATGGGAAGTGTAGCGGATGCGCAGACCGTGATGGAGAAGATCGGCAGGATGGTAGGGTGAAATGCGGCATTCTCTGCATTGATTTTGTGATGGGTGGTTACTATGCTTGAAAGTTTACATGTGAAAAACTTAGCCTTGATCGATGAGGCGGAGGTACAGTTCGATAAGGGGCTCAATATCCTGACCGGGGAGACGGGTGCGGGAAAGTCGATTATCATCGGTTCCATCAATCTGGCATTGGGCGCCAAAGCGGATCGGGAGCTGATTCGCACGGGGGCGGACTATGCGCTGGTGGAGCTGGTTTTTTGGGTGGAGGATCCTGCTCAGAAAAAAGCAATCGAGGCGTTAGAACTGCCCTTGGAGGAGGACAGGGTCATCTTACAGAGAAGGATCATGGAAAACCGCAGCGTCAGTAAGGTCTGCGGGGAGACGGTGACCGCCAGACAGCTCAAGCAGCTTTCGGAGATCCTGATCGATATTCACGGACAGCATGAGCATCAGTCCCTCTTAAAGGCAGCGAAGCAGATGGAGATCCTGGATGCTTACGCAGGCGGTGATCTTGCGCAGAAGAAGGCGGCACTGAAGGAGATTTACGGGCAGTATCGGGAGGCGGAGCGCGAGCTTTCGGAGAATGCGACGGACGAGGAGACGAGACGGAAGGAATGTGCGCTGGCGGAGTTTGAGTGTACCGAAATCGAGGAAGCGGCGCTCGTGCCGGGGGAAGATGAGGAATTAGAAAAAACTTATCAGAGGATGTGCAACGCCAGAAAGATCGAGGAAGCAGTGGCAGCGGCTCATGCGTTATGCGGCTATGAGGGTGACGGAGCGGGCAGCGCGATCGGCAGGGCGCTGCGGGAGATCAAAAGCGTTTCCGCTTACGATGAGACATTGCAGGAATATGAGCGGCAGCTTTTGGATATTGACAGTCTCTTAAACGACTATAACAGGGAAATGGCAGCCTATCTGGCTGGACTTTCCTTTGACGGGGCAGCCTTTGAGCAAACGGAAACGAGGCTGAACCTTGTCAATCATTTGAAGGCAAAATATGGCAGCAGTGTGGAGGCAATTTTAGCATATCAGGCGAAAGCGCAGGAAACCATAGAAAAGTACAGGGACTACGATGCTTATCGGGAAAAACTTGTGGGCAGAGTGGAAGAATCACGGAAGAAAGCGCTTCTTCTATGTAAAGAAATATCAAAGATCCGAGAAAAGAACGCCCGCACACTTTCTGAACAGATGCAGCAGGCGCTTTTGGACCTCAATTTTGAACAGGCAGTTTTTGAGATTCGCCTGGAGGGCAGCGAGGAGCATATGGGAGAAAACGGCTGGGATCAAATCTGTTTTCTGCTTTCCACCAATCCCGGCGAACCGCTGAAAGAACTTGCACAGACGGCAAGCGGCGGCGAGCTTTCGCGTATTATGCTGGCATTAAAGACGGTCCTTGCGGATAAGGATGAAATCGAAACGCTGATTTTTGATGAGATCGACACGGGAATCAGCGGCAGGACGGCTTGGAAGGTCTCGGAAAAGATGGGGATTTTGGGAAAAAACCATCAGTTGATCTGTATTACGCATCTGCCGCAGATTGCAGCCATGGCAGATTCCCATTTTGTGATCGAGAAGCAGGTATCGGAGGGAAGATCGCTTACGGATATTCGGGAGCTTTCGGGAGAGGAAATCGTGAGAGAGCTTGCAAGAATGCTGGGTGGTGATCAAATCACGGAAGCCGCGCTGCAAAACGCGGAAGAGATGAAGGAGATGGCAGGCAAAACCAAACATTATTAGAAAAAATTGCAAGAAAAAAACAGATTCTTCACATACCAAAAGGGACATACTGTAATGTGTGTCCTTTCTGCATTATGGACAGATTTTGAATAGAGAGGTATGTGAAGCGTGAGTAATTCAATCATAATGACCAGACAACAGGAGAAAAAGTACAGATTATTTTTATGGACGCTGCTTTTTACAGGGATAGCTGCGCTCTTTCTTGCGGCCTATATCTCTTATTGGGATAAGATCCCTTCCAAAATCAAGATTCGAGCAGGCGTTGAGCAGGAATTTGATTTTCGAATCCCTGTGTCCGGAGAAATCTATCGGACGGGGGAGGAGGCTGCTTTGGTTTCTGCGGTCACGGATTTGAGCGAAGCGGACGAAAGAGCCCTCCAAAATGCGGAAAAGGCAGGGAAAACCGAAAGCCTGCATATCGATTTTACGCGGACTGTCAGATTGAAGGCAAATCAGATCGATACCTACCGGATGGATCTGAAACTCTTTGGCGTTTTACCTTATAAAAATGTGGATATCGAGGTAATTCAGGATAAAATGCTGATCCCCTCGGGAATCCCCATAGGCATCTATGTCAAAACGGAGGGCGTTTTGGTCGTGGGGATAGGTGAGTTCGAAAACAGCGGAGGGGAGACGGTATCGCCGGCCAGATATGTTCTGCAGAAGGGGGATTATATTTTAAAGAGCAATGGCGAGACGGTGGAAAATAAGAAACATTTTATCAGCATGGTAGAAGCCTCTGAGGGAGAAGACATGGTGTTGACGATTCGACGGGGCGGAGAAATAACGGATGTTATGTTGAAAGCGGATGAAAATCAGATGCAGGAGTGGAAACTGGGGATCTGGATCCGGGATAATGCGCAGGGAATCGGCACGATGACCTACGAGGATACTGACGACACGTTCGGCGCACTGGGGCATGGCATCAACGATGTGGATACCTCCATCCTCATGAATCTGGAGGAGGGCGTGCTCTATCGCACGGAGATCGTGGGCATCACCAGAGGGGCAGGGGGAGCGCCGGGAGAGCTTACGGGGTACATCGAGTATGACAGCGATAATGTGATTGGAGAGATCACTGAAAATACGGTGGCGGGAATCTTTGGCGTCTGTGACCACACTCTTTTGGAGAGCACCGCTTTTGAACCCGTTCCTATCGCATTAAAGCAGGAGATCGAGCTGGGGCCTGCTCAAATCATCTGCTCTGTTTCCGGGGAGCCGGAGTTTTACGATGTGGAGATCGTGGAAGTCAACCAGGAACATGAGAATGTGAACCGAGGCATTGTGATCCGTGTGGTGGATGAAAAACTCCTGATGCTGACGGGCGGTATCATCCAGGGCATGAGTGGGAGCCCCATTATCCAGAATGGGAAACTGGTGGGAGCGGTAACGCACGTGCTGGTGAATGATTCCACCAAGGGATATGGGATTTTTATTGAGGAGATGCTGACACATTAAATTTATCATCTATAGAAAAATGGGGCTAGGATTTCTGCTGCCGATAGTGTTATACTAATAAAAATAACAGGAGTAAATTGTCTCGCAATTCACTTCGAAAGAGAAAGGTACAGGTAAGGCAGCATGGAACCGACAAACAGACAGGCGACACCGAATGCGCGCAGATTATTCCATGATTTGGATTCCTTGAAAGGGAAGGGGATTCTGACGGGACAGCATACGCAGACCGTGAAAATGGAGGAAATCGACGAGATCAGGAAGATCACGGGAAAGGAGCCGGCGCTGCGTGGTTTCGAGTTGTTGGCCTATTCTCCGAATATTCGTTATGAGACAGGTGACGAAGCCTGTCGGACAGAGATTGACGAAAATAAGGATACACTGGCACAGGCGCTTGCTTTTGGGAGAAGCGGCGGTGTCGTGACCTTTACCTGGCATTGGTTTTCTCCCGTTGGCGGTCAGGACAAGAGTTTTTACAGCCGCAACACGGATTTTGATCCGGAAAAGGTGCTTGAGGAGGGGACTGCCGAGCGGGAGGCATTTTATCGGGATATGGATGTGATCGCGGGACATTTGCGGCCGTTTTTGGAGGAGGACATTCCCATTTTATGGCGGCCTTTCCACGAATCTGAGGGAGAGTGGTTTTGGTGGGGCAGCAAAGGGCCCGCAGTGGCGGCAAAGCTGTTCCGCCTGCAGTATGAATATTTTGTTGACCATTATAGTTTACATAATCTTTTGTGGATTTGGAACTGCCCGCTGGCGGAAGGCTATCCCGGTGACGATGTAGTGGATATTTTTTCCTGCGATCTCTATTTTGAGAAAGGAACGAAGACAGATTACGCCGAGGCTTATGAAAAGCTCCGCGCCATTATGGGGGAAGAAAAGCCGGTGGCGCTGGCGGAGATCGGTATCCTTCCGGATATGGAACTGCTGGAAAAAAGCCGTGTACCCTGGCGTTACTATATGACCTGGAGCAAGGAGTTTGTACTAACGCAGGAGTATAACAGTCATGAAGCACTGCGCAGGGTCTACGAGAGCGCGTATGCCATAACGGATCCCTGGAAGCGATAAGAAACTAAGAGACAGAGGATGAAATCCCCATCGAATCAATATAGAAGCAAAAAGATAGAATCATAAACAGAAGGAGAGTGTCATATGAAAAAACAAGCCTTTAACCCCTATCTTCCCTCATGGGAATACATACCCGACGGGGAGCCCTATGTCTTTGACGGCAGAGTCTATGTTTACGGTTCCCACGATTTCTTTAACGGCTATGTCTTCTGCATGGGCGATTATGTGTGCTGGTCAGCTCCCGTCACGGATCTTGGCGACTGGCGTTATGAGGGCGTGATCTATCCCAGAAACGAGGATCCCATGAACAAAGAGGGCAAGATGTGTCTGTACGCGCCGGATATCACGGTCGGACCGGATGGCAGATACTATCTGTATTATGTGCTTGACAAAGTGTGCGTAGTCTCTGTGGCGGTCAGCGATACGCCTGCCGGACGCTATGAGTTTTACGGTTATGTGCATTATGAGGACGGCACCAGGCTCGGAGAGCGGGCGGGAGATGAGCCGCAGTTCGATCCCGGCGTGCTGACGGAGGGGGACCGCACCTATCTTTACACAGGCTTCTGCGGCAGGGGAGATAAATCCCGCAGCGGTGCGCAGGCCACCGTGCTGGGGCCCGATATGCTGACGATCGTGGAGGAGCCGAAAATCGTGATCCCCGGCTGTGAATACAGCGAGGGCACGGGCTTTGAGGAGCATGAGTATTTTGAGGCCGCTTCCATTAGAAAAGTCGACGATACCTACTATATGATTTATTCTTCCATTGTCATGCACGAGCTGTGCTATGCCACCAGCAAAAACCCGACGGACGGTTTTGTCTATGGCGGCGTTTTGGTGAGCAACTGTGATCTGCATATCGATACCTATAAGCCTGCTGACATGCCTGTGGCTTACGGGGCAAACAATCATGGCAGCATGGTAGAGATTAACGGTGAATGGTATATTTTTTATCACAGACACACCAACGGCACCTGGTACAGCAGACAGGGCTGTGCGGAAAAACTGGAGATCCTGCCGGATGGAAGGATTCCGCAGGTGGAGATCACGTCCTGCGGTTTGAACGGCGGCCCGCTGGTCGGAAAGGGAGAGTATGGGGCTTATCTGGCCTGCCATCTGTTTACGGAGAAACCTTCCGCCTATGTGGGCGGGGATGAATTTCCCAAGATCATGCAGGACGGCAGGGACGGTGACGAGGAACCGGGTTATATTGCCAACATGAAGGACGGCGCTACGGCGGGATTCAAGTATTTTGACTGCCAGGGGATCTCTGAGATTCGCATCAAGACCAGGGCATACGGGGACGGCGTATTCGAGGTGCGCACGGCCTGGGATGGAGAAGTCCTGGCGAAGATTCCGGTGACGTCTTCCAATGTGTGGGAGGAATCCGGTGCGCCTGTGCAGATTCCGAACGGGAAACAGGCTATTTATCTGACCTATCGCGGGGGCGGCTGCCTGAGCCTTTTGTCCTTCTCTCTGAACTGACAAAGACGGTACTTTTTTTCTGTCCGGTCACATTGACAAGCAGGGTGGGTTCAGCTATAATGATATGACGAAGTTAAACGATTTATATCTGTTGGGGAGTAAAGGTTTCCCCGGTGTGAGACAGCAATTGCAAACAAACACAAAAGATGCACGGGGAACGCATCAGAACAGGAGGAACGAGATGAACCGAGGAAAGCTGGGCTTAGGGACAAAGATTACGATCTGCGTTCTGGTCATGCAAACCGTAATTATGGGAGCAATGGTTTTGTTTGTGAGTAATTTCATCACAAATAGCACCAGAAAGAGCACCACGAACAACATGGAAACGGTGGTGGAGGAGCGAAGCCGGATCATTGAAAACTACATACAGGAAATGGAAGGGATTTTGACTGCTTACAGCCGCGCAGGAGAGATTCAGGCTGTTTTAAAAAATCCCACAGATGCGACGGCACAGGCGGCGGCACAGGCCTATACGGAAAAATTTTCAGGAGACATCCTTAATCTGGAAGGCATCTATGTCAGTGAGTGGAACACGCACGTGCTGGCGCATACGAATGCCGGCGTCGTAGGTATCACGACCAGAGAAGGCGATCCGTTAAAGGCTCTGCAGGATGCCATGCTGGCGGCGGACGGCGTATACAATACAGGCATTATCATTTCTCCTGCCAGCGGGCAACAGATCGTATCCATGTACCGCGCCGTGCTTGACGAGAATGGAAATCCCATCGGTCTGGTAGGCGGCGGCGTGTTCACTACGGGATTGATCCAGCTTTTGGACTCCCTGACGATGCAGGGCATGGAGAACGCGGAATACTGCATGGTGAATGCGGCGAGCGGACAGTACATTTTCTGCGAGAATGACGAGTTGGTCGGTACGGATGTGCAGGAGGAATATTTACAGGCGCTGTGCAGCAGTTATGCGGGGCAGAGCGACAACGATATGGGGTTCCGGGAATATCAGGAAGACGGGCAGGATAATATCGCGACCTATTATTATATGGCAAACAGAGGCTGGCTTTTCATCGTATCCGATGATGCGGCGGAGATTTTTGCCGGCACGACCAGTCTGAAACGGATCATGCTGATTTTTTCAATCAGCGCGCTGGTGGTGATGCTGATCATATCCGTTGCGATCATCAAAGGCTTCTTAAGTCCCATGGGTGCGATTGAGGAAAGTATCGTTGCGCTGCAGAACTTTAATGTGGCGGATAATCCGAGGATCAGAAAGCACACCAGGCGCGGGGATGAGCTGGGCAGTATCGCGGCAGCCACTGACGGTCTGATCGGATCGCTGCAGTCCATCTCGGATACTTTGAACGACTGTTCCAATTCCTTGAACGAAAAGGCGGAGAGTATGCACGTTTCTTCTCTGTCCCTGGCGGATGGCACTTCGGATAACATTGCGGTTACGGAAGAACTTTCGGCCTCTATGGAAAATACCAATACATTGATTCGAAATGTCAATGCGGAAATCGAGAGCATCAATCAGTTGATGATGACCATTATGAGGGGGATCGAGGCTTCCGTCGGTACCAGCAGCGAAGTGATCGGCAGCGCGAGCGATATGAAGCAGCAGGCTGACTATGCTTATCAGAACGGCGAGGCCAAGCTGGAGGAGACGAAGGAAGCAATCGGGGAAGCAATCGAGAAATTGAAAAATCTCACCAAGATCAATGAACTGGCGGCAGAGATTTTAAGCATTGCCGGCAAGACGAACCTTCTCTCCCTGAATGCCTCCATTGAGGCTGCCAGGGCGGGTGAAGCGGGTAAAGGCTTTGCCGTGGTGGCAGGCTCTATTGCGGAACTGGCGGAGACTTCAAAGAACACGGCTTCCTCCATTCAGGATATCTGCGGCGAGGCCAACAACAGTATCGCCACCGTAAACGGCTGCTTTGACTCCATCATTTCCTTTATTGAGCAGGATGTGGTGGTGCAGTTTAAGGGCTTTGCGGAGAAATCTACGGATTACAGTGAGGCGGTTGGTCAAATCAAAGGTAAGTTGGATGAAATGCTGGATGCGGTGCGCAGTTTACAGTTGTCTGTGGCGCAGATTTCGGATAACGCAGCAGATGTGAGCGTGATTATGGGAGAGAACCAGACCGCCATTGGCACCATCATCGAGAAGAATGAGACAACAGCTGAGATTGCCGGCAAGACGCAGGAGCAGTCGATGGAGAATAAAGAGATGGCGGATCACCTGGGAGAGATCGTGGGAAGGTTCCGCAGATAACAGGAAACAAAAAAGACGGATTGAAATGGACGCAGGCTGTGCAGGTTTGCGTCTGTTTCCTGTTATGAGGGATTGCAGGCAGATCGTAAGGGTGGGAGAAAACGGATGATCACTCGTAAATTGGAAGCATTTATGAACGACTGTAACATTAGGGTGAAGCTGATCATTATCTACGTTTTTTGCGTCATTTTTCCCCTGATGCTGACGGACAGTGTGATTTTCTATACGCTCTATCAGGCCGGAGAAAATGAGCAGATCCACGAATTTGAAAATGTGACAAACTCGATCCGCTACGATCTGGTATATACGATGGAAGAAATCGTAAATCAGATGAATGAACTGTATATGGACAGAGTCGTCTATGACTTTTTGGACAGGCATTATGAGGATCCCTATGATTTTTTTTCAGCCAGAGTCGGCATGGAAGGACGTTCTTCCCTCAATCGGCTGGGAGGTTATAATATCTCCAATGCAGTGGTCTATGCGGATAACGATACCATTGTCAAAGGCGGGCATTTTGGCCGGATATCCGAGATGCGGGATACGATTTGCTATCAGGATTTTCTGGCGGCCGGGCGGAACATGAATATGACATTTTACTATATCGGGGACAAGGACACGTCTGGGCCTTCGAAGCGGCGGATCTCCCTGGTAAGGCAGATGGATTATTACAAGAATAAGGACAGATGTGAGAAGATTCTGCGGGTGGATGTGGATTACAACAGGATCGCCGGGAAGCTGACGCAGATGGATTATGGCTATGGCGTTTATGTCTGTCAGGGAGAAAAGATCCTGTTCTCCAACAGGGGACATTCCGGCAGCAACGAAGATTTCTATAATCTTACGGGGCAGGAGGAGGTCGCCTACAAAAGTGAGTTTTCTCTGTACGGCGTGGAGCTTTCCGTACTTTGTATGAAGCCGACCGGCACTCTGGTCTCGCAGCTTCGCCAGCACCTGCCGCTGATGATTTTTTTGGTTGTGGCCAATTTATGTCTGCCTGTAGTCATGTTTTCGATGATGAACCGTTCCTTTACCAGCAGGCTGCGAAAGCTGGGAGAAGCGTTTGAGGAAGTGGAAGAAGAGGCGGTCCTGCAGGAGATTTCTCAGGCGCAGGGTAAGGATGAGATCGGTGTGCTGATGTTAAACTATAACCGCATGGCGCGGCGGATGAACGAGCTGATCCAGAGAGTCTACAAGGACAGACTGGAGCGGCAGGAAATCGACCTCGCCAGGCAGAATGCTGAGCTTTTGGCGCTGCACAGCCAGATCAATCCACACTTTCTTTTTAATGTCCTGGAGAGCATTCGCATGCACAGCGTCCTTCGGAACGAGGAGGAGACGGCGGGCATGATTGAAAAGCTGGCCGTGCTGGAGCGGCAGAATATCAACTGGGCGACAGACAACGTAACTTTCTCGGAGGAAATCAACTTCGTAGAGGCCTATCTGGAACTTCAAAAATACCGTTTTGGAGACAGGCTGCATTATCAGATCGAACTTTCTGAAACCTGTGCGGATTACTATATTCCTAAGCTGACGCTGACCACGTTTGTGGAAAACTCCTGCATTCACGGTATGGAGAGAAAGGCGGCTGCCTGCTGGATCTATCTGCGGGTCTATGAAAAGGGCGGTCAGGTAATGATTGAGATCGAAGATACCGGGGGCGGTATGGAGGAGAGCGAGGCCGTGCGGCTTTGTGAGCGCATGCAGAACTGCACGATAGAGGATATCAAGGAGAATGTGCATGTGGGAATCTTAAACGCCTGTCTGCGGCTCAAGCGGTTTTCAAAGGAAAGCGCGTCCTTTTCGCTGGAGAGTGAGCAGGGCGTAGGCACGTTTACGACCATCCGGGTAGATGCGGCTTGTCTGCGGTCCCGGAAAGAGGCGGAAGTTTGATGCTTTGGGATGGAGGAGATATGATATGGCGATGCGTGTAATGCTGGTGGACGACGAACCATTCATTTTGCAAGGCCTTTCCAGACTCATCGACTGGGAAAGAGAGGGCTGTGAGGTCGTGAAGACGGCGGCTGACGGACAGGAGGCGATCGAATACCTTGCGGAAGGGGAGGCGGATCTGATCATCACGGATATCCGTATGCCGCGGATGAACGGGATTGAGCTGCTGGAGCATCTGCGTGCAGAAAAGATATCAGATGCTTACGTGGTGATTTTGAGCGGTTACAGTGATTTTAAGTATGCGCAGGCGGCAATCCGCTATGAAGCCATGGAATATCTGCTAAAGCCCGTGCAGAAAGAGCAGCTGCTGGGGCTTGTCAGGAAAGTGGCGAAAAACAGAGCGGTCTCCAGGCAGGAAGAACTGGACACGAAAAAGATGCAGAGGGGGTATCTTTTGCAGAATCTGTCGGTGCTTTTGCAGGGCCGAACGGAGGAGCAGAGGCTTTCTTATGTGCGGGAGCATTTTCGCTGTACGGGAGGCGTACGGTATCTGCACATCTGTCTCAACGATCTGGCGGCTCTGGAGGAGATGACTGACGAGGAGGTCGTGGCGTTAAAGGATGCTGTCTATGAGTGTGCGGCCTCCTGGCTGCAGGAAGATGCCGATCATTTGTTGGGAGAATTTTTTGCCTATGAGGAGGAGTACGAGCTCGGCTTTCTCTATTGCGAACACATGGCCGCCAAGCGGAATCTGAGTGAGGGCGCATTTATGCGGGCCTTTCATCAGGCCTTGCAAAACGGAAGCAAGAATATGCCTGTCATCCTGCTTTTGGGTAAGTGGGTGGAGGATATCGCTAAAATTTCCCACTCCTACAGTTCGGCCTGTGTATTGCGTTCCTTCAAAGGGTTTCAGGAAAGACAAAATGTCTTCTATTATGAAAAGGAGGTGCAGGTGGGGGAGGCAAAGCCGATCCTCTGCGGCGATTCTCTGGATGCGCTGGTGAAGGCGGTGGAGGCAGGCGATTCCCTGGCCATCAACAAGAGTGTGGATGCGCTTTTTACGGAGATGGACCGACTTGACAGAACGAGAGAGACGGTGGTGATGAACTTAAACTGGCTTATTTTCCGCCTGTTAAGTCTGGCGATGGAGCAGGATGAGTCCGTGAGTCAGGACGAGGTTCTCTCCTTCATCAGCGGCAATGTCTCCAAGGAGGAGATCATTCGGGGCAGCAGGGCGCATCTGCGTAAGTTTGCGGGCGAATATGCGGAATATCTGGCACAGTTAAAAAAGAACATATCCGGTGGGATCTTACAGGAGATCGAGTGTGAGATCAGGGAGCGTTATGCGGAGAATCTGACGCTCAGGGAGCTTGGACAAAAATATTATATCAACAGCTCTTATCTGGGACAAATCTTTCGCAAGCGGTACGGACAGTCCTTCAAGAGCTACTTAAACACCTGCCGCATCAGCGAGGCGGCGCTGCAGCTTGTGCGGACGGACAAGAAGATCGGCGAGATCGCGGAGGATGTGGGCTATCACGATTTGGATTACTTTATCAGCCGCTTTATCGAGCAGGAGGGCTGCACCCCCTCCCGTTATCGCAAACAGGCCAGAGAGAGGCAGGAATAAGTACGAAAAAGAGGAAGAAAAGAAAGAGAAAAACCGGGTAAATTCGAACAGCTAGAATTTATCCGGCTTTTTGCTAGAATTTATCGGGTTGTGAATGGACTTAATTCAAATACAATGATACTATAACCAAAATTCATTTACGAGGGAGGAAAAAAGATGAAGTGTAAAAAAGTGACAGCGCTGCTTCTCGTGGCGGCAATGACGGCATCCATGCTTGTCGGCTGCGGTGACGGCGGAAATGAGACGACTACGGGGGGGTCAAACGAGACGGCCACTTCCGGCGATTCGGCCGACAGCGCCGAAGCTCCTGCGTCAAACGGCGAAGTGACACAGTTTTCCATGTTTATCACGATGCCCGGCAAGGAGAAGAATGACGACAATGAAGTCATGCAAATGATCGCGGAGAAGACCGGCGTTAAGGTAAAGGAGACCTGGCTCACCGGACAGACGGCTGAGGAAGCGACAGGTACCCTGATCGCGGGCGGTGAGTATCCTGATTTCCTGGATACCGACGATATGTCCCAGCTTGTGGATGCGGGCGCGCTGATTCCTCTGGATGATTATATCGATCAGTATCCGGAGTTCCGTGACACCTGGTTCACCCCCGAGGAGTGGGAGAAATTCCGTCAGCCTGACGGACACATTTACTGGATCAATCCCTTCGGCAATACATACGGGGAGAGCAAGGTGACCACGCACAACGACGAGGCGTTCTGGATCCAGGTGAGAGTACTTGAGTGGGCAGGCTATCCGGACATTCAGACCTTGGATGAGTACTTCGACCTCTTAGAGAGCTACATTGCGGCGAATCCGACCATGGAAGACGGCACGGAGAACATTGCTTATACCATCCTCTGTGAGGACTGGAGATACTTCTGTCTGGAGAACGCAGGCCAGTTCCTGGCAGGCTACCCCAACGACGGTTCCGTTATCGTAAACAAAGAGACGATGACCATCGAGGATTACAATACTTCTGAGGATACCATCAAGTACTTCAAGAAGCTGAACGAGGAGTATCAGAAGGGCTTTGTGGATCCCGAGAGCTTTACCCAGACTTATGACGAGTACATCGCAAAGCTTTCCACCGGCCGTGTGCTCGGTATGGTAGACCAGTGGTGGAATTTCGCATACACGGTAAACGATGTGTTCAAGCAGCAGGGTCTGGATGTGAAGGGCTGCAACTATGTTCCTCTGGGCCTGACCACCGAGAAGGGCATGGAGAACAGATGGCATACTTATGACGACACAGTAAACCAGGCGAGCGGTATCGCAATCTCCGTTGACTGTAAGGATCCCGATAAGGCATTCAAATTCCTGGTAGACATCACGATGGATCAGGAGCTTCACGATCTCAGATTCTGGGGCGTTGAGGGCGTTGACTATCTGGTAGACGATGAGGGACTTTACTACAGAACCGACGAGATGAGAATGAACTGGGCGAACACCTCCTATCAGGCGTCCCACAGATGTGACTATTCCTACTTCCCGCAGTGGGGCGGAACGCACACGGACGGCAAGAACGCGATGAAGTCCGAGGAGCAGCCTTCCGAGTTCATGAACGATATGGCGGAGCCTTTGAAGAAGTGCTTCGAGGCATACGGTGTTACTACCTACCCCGGCATGATCGGCTCGATTGTAGAGCAGAATGCAGCATGGTTCCCGATGTACAGCTATTCCAACAACTTTACCACGGCAACTCCCGGTGGTACGGCTTGGGCGCTCATGGGCGAGTGCAAGCATGAGTGGCTTCCCAAGGTCGTAATGGCGCCTGATTTTGAGCAGGGCTGGGAGGAATACATGGCAGCGTACAACGCTTGTAAGCCTGAGGATTTCCTGGCAGAGATGCAGGCGATCCTGGACACCTTTAAGTAAAAAATCATGAAGGCAGGTAAGGCGGCGATAACTCTGATAGAGGCGGTCGCCGCCTTACTCTATCAAATGGGAGTAGCAAAATGGCGCAAACGAATGTTTCTACAGTAAAAAAAGACAAAAGGATCACATGGAAAGAGGTAAAGAGGCAAAAGACCCTGCTTATCATATCTTTCTTTATGGTAGTTTACGGGCTGATCTTTTACTATTGGCCGCTGACAGGGTGGCTGATGGCTTTCCAGAATTACAAGCCCAAGGATGGGCTGCTTCATTCACAATTTGTAGGATTTGACAAATTCAAGTTCCTGTTTTCCGACGCGACTTTTTTGCGGGTTATCCGCAATACCTTTGCGATGGGCGCGCTGAATCTGTTGACAACTACGATCATGGCGATCCTGTTCGCCATCCTCTTAAACGAAATAAGACATTCCATGGTGAAGAAGACCATACAGACGGTATCCTATCTGCCGCACTTCCTCTCCTGGATCATCGTGACGGGTATCCTGCACGACGCCCTTTCCAATACGGGTATCATCAACGATCTCTTACAGAGGGCGGGTATCATCGATCAGGCAATCAACTTTTTTGCGCACCCGAAATACTTCTGGCCGATCGTGGCTTTTGCGAACTGCTGGAAGGAGACGGGCTGGAATGCGATCATTTATCTGGCGGCCATCACGGCCATCGACCCGAGCCTTTACGAGGCGGCGTCCATAGACGGCGCGGGCAGACTGGCTAAGATCCGCTACATAACGATGCCGGGCATCAAGCCCACCATCATCATCCTGCTTTTGATGAATGTGGGTAATGTGCTGAATGCAGGTTTCGAGGTGCAGTATCTGTTAGGAAACGGCCTTGTACAGAGCGTTTCCCAGACCATTGACATCTATGTGCTCAAATGGGGTATCAGTCAGAATGACTTTTCCATGGGTACTGCGGCCGGTATCTTTAAGAGTGCAGTCAGTATCGGTCTGATCCTGGTGTGTAACACATGGGCGAAGCACGCCGGCGAAGAAAGATTGTTCTAGGAGGAGGAGCGGATGAATACAAAAACGATTAAACATTCCTTTGAGGACAGACTGATATCGGTGCTGATCGGCATTTTTATGGCGTGCTTCGTGATCGTGACCCTCTACCCGGTCATCAATACCGTGGCGATCTCCTTCAACGAGGGTATCGATGCGGTGCGGGGCGGTATCTACCTCTGGCCGAGAAAGTTTTCCTTAAAGAGCTATGATACGGTGCTTGCCATGCAGAATCTCTTGACGGGCGCAAAGGTCACAGTGCTTCGGACGGTGATCGGCACGCTGTCGGCTCTGGTGATAAACGCGCTGCTTGCCTATGTGGTCAGCAGAAAGCGCTTTATCTTTAAGGCACAGCTGTCCCTGTTCTGGGTCGTCACCATGTATGTGAACGGCGGTATGATCCCTGTCTTCCTGCTGTATCGGAACCTGCATTTGACCAACAGTTTCTGGGTGTATGTGGTGCCGGGGGCGATCAGTGCTTGGAATATGCTGGTGATCCGTACTTATATGAACGGCCTGCCGGACAGCTTGGAGGAGTCGGCGCAGCTTGACGGCGCGGGTTATATGACGATCTTTGTCAAGATCATTTCCCCGCTGTGCAAGCCGGTGTACGCGACGGTTGCCCTGTTTGTGGCGGTGGGACATTGGAATTCCTGGTTCGATGCCATGCTCTATAACCGCTTAAAGACGGAGTACACGACTCTGCAGTATGAGTTGATGAAACTGTTATCTTCCGTCATGCAGCAGAGCGGCAGCGCGGATTCGGCTAAGTACAATGCAGCTTCCGTGACGCCGGTAACGATCCGTGCGGCGGCCACTGTGGTGACCATGCTTCCGATTATCTGCCTGTACCCGTTCTTACAGCGGTATTTCGTGACGGGCCTTACCATCGGCGGCGTGAAAGAGTGATGGAAAACGAATAGAAAGAATGAGTGGAAAAAATGCCCGCGTCGGGCATTTTTTCTTGGGAAAATTCTGGAAAGATGATATAATCATCAGAAAGGAGGAAGGGCGATGGAAAAAACATACCGTAATGTATTTCGGGAGATCGGCATATCGGAGGAAGCGCTTGAAAAGAGACTTTCCGAGATCGTGCAGACCTTCTTTTATGACGAGAACGAGCGCCTGTATCATCCCGTGGGGGAAGATATGGCTTACATAGAGGACACGGGGAATCACGACGCCCGCACGGAGGGCATGTCCTACGGCATGATGATCTGTGTACAGCTTGACATGCAGGAAGCATTTGACAGGCTTTGGAAGTGGGCAAAGACCTATATGTGGATGACAGAGGGCGAGAATGAGGGCTATTTTGCGTGGTCCTGCGCCGTGGACGGGACGAAGAACGCTTATGGACCCGCGCCGGACGGCGAGGAGTATTTTGCGATGGCACTGTTTTTCGCTTCCCACAGATGGGGTGACGGGGAAGGGATTTACGACTACAGTATAGAAGCAAAGGAGATCCTCAGAGCCTGTCTTCATAAGGGGCAGGAGGGGAGAGCGGGCTGTCCCATGTGGAATCTGGAAAACGGACAGATCCTCTTTGTACCGGGCTCTCCGTTCACAGATCCGTCCTATCATCTGCCTCATTTTTATCATCTCTTTGCCAAGTGGGCTTACGAGGAAGACAGACCTTTTTGGCAGCGGGCGGAAGCGGTAAGCCGCGCTTATCTGGCCACAGCCTGTCATAAAGAGACCGGTATGTGCGCGGAGTATGCCAACTTTGACGGATCCCCGGTGTATCGGAAGTTTGAGTGGGGAGAGTTCGGATACTTTTATTCCGACGCCTACCGCACAGTGGCAAATATCGGCCTGGACTTTGCCTGGATGGGTGAGGATGTCGGCCAGCGGGCAGCGGCGGAGCGTTTGCAGTATTTCCTGGGCGTGACCAGAAAGGACGATCCCTACATGACCTATAAGATCGACGGGGAGCTCATTGACAAGCCTGCGCTGCATCCGGTGGGCTTGCTTGCCGCGACTGCGCAGGGGACGCTGGCGATCCCCGAGGCGCTGGATGCGAAAAATTTATCCGAGCGGGCACGTCTGGCCGCGGACTGGGTGCGGCGGTTCTACGAGGAACCCCTGCGCACGGGAGACCGCAGGTATTACGATAACTGCCTTTATGTCTTTGCGTGGCTGGCTTTAGCGGGGCGATATCGCATCTGGTAAAATAACTGCTGTTACTTAAATCGCACAACGCAGCGCAGTGATAATTGTGCAAATATATAATATGATAAAGAGGAGGATATTTAAGATGAGAGGACCGACAGCACCGAAGGACCCTGAAAGCAGGAGACCCTTCTTTTATATCATGCGCGAAAAGGAGATCTTTGGCGCCCCACAGCCGGACGGACGGGGAATCCAGTTTATTTTTGAGGATTCGGGGAGACTGCTGAGCAGCGCGCGGATCGCGGGAAACGTCACGGACGAGGAAACCATTTCCCTGATGAAGACGACGGAAGGATTTCGTAAGCTGGTGCACAGCATCGGAGTGAGCGTGGAGTCGGACGATCCTACCAAGGAAGTGGTCTTTGCCTTTCAGATGTATGGAAAGAAAGATCCCATGGGCGGCGGTGCCACGATCAGAAAGACACTGCGCACGGACGGCGCGGAAGTGCGAATCGTGCTTTCCGAGCAGGAGTGGAGCGCTGATGATAAGGAGCCCGGACAGATCCGTTTTGAGTTTGAGCAGGCAAAGATCCAAGCTTCGGCGAGCGTGCGCTTTTTCTTAAACGATGGGTTTGAGGCGCCGGAGGCGGCACAGGAGGAGAAGATTGATTACGATTCTGAGACCTATCGGGAGATGATCTCCCGCTCACTCATGCAGCTTGGTGATACGGCGCGGCTTTTCAAGGCGATCGAAAAGGCGGAGCGGGGAGAGGATGTCACCCTCGCTTACATCGGCGGTTCCATCACGCAGGGAGCCGGAGCGATACCGATTAATAGCGAGTGTTATGCCTATAAATCCTACCAAAAATTTGCCAAGAGATTCGGCAGGGGGGACAATGTGCACTTTGTCAAAGCAGGAGTGGGCGGCACGCCTTCAGAGCTGGGGATGCTGCGCTTTGAACGGGATATCCTTAGAGATGGTGAAATAACACCTGATATTGTAGTGGTGGAATTTGCCGTCAACGACGAAGGTGACGAGACGAAGGGACATTGCTATGAGAGTCTGGTGCGCAAGATCTTGATGCTGCCGAATGCCCCTGCGGTGGTGCTGCTGTTTGCCGTCTTTGCGGATGACTGGAATCTGCAGGAAAGGCTCGGTGTGGTAGGAGAGCGATACCATCTGCCCATGGTCAGTGTCTTAAATGCCGTGACGCCGCAATTTCGCTTAAAGGCAGGAGAGGGCCGGGTCCTGTCCAAGAACCAGTTCTTCTATGATATGTTTCATCCGACCAACGCGGGTCACACCATCATGGCGGACTGCCTGATGCACTGCTTTGCAATGGCAAAGGAGCAGGGCGAGGGCACAGAGCCTGCATGGGAAGCGCTCCCGGAACCTGTGATCGGTGCGGAGTTTGAAAAGGTCCGTCTACTGGACAAAAAAGAGATGCCTTCTTTTGCGTCGGTGACACCGGGAAGCTTTCTCTTTGTGGACGATAAGCTGCAATGCGTGGAGATGAATGAGGATCTGACAGGTACGCCTGAGTTTCCTCACAACTGGATGTATGACGGGAAACAGGTGAAGCAGGGCGGAGACTTTACGCTGGAGATTACCTGCAAGGCGCTGCTCCTCATTTTTAAGGATTCGGGTGATTTGGATGCAGGGCGTGCGGACATTTTTGTGGACGGCGCTAAGAAGCTGACGGCGGACCCCCATATCAACGGCTGGATCCACTGCAATCCTGTGATCGTGTTTCAGGAGAAAGAGGCAGGCTGGCACAGGATCAGCGTGCGGATGGCAGAAGGTGATGAGGAAAAAACGTTTACGATCCTTGGTTTTGGCTATGTCTCCTGAATCGTATCCGCAGGGCAAAGTGTAATGCGATGCCTTACAGTTTCCATGCCATTCTCCTCGTATTATAATTGTAAAAAAAGGGAATAAAGGAGGACATGATTAAAAAATCACACTGATGTGCTGATTTTTTAATCGCGAGTTTGCGTCGGAGCCACAAACTCGGAATCGCAGAGGCAAATCTGATATTTGCTTCGCGGCCTTCGCAAAAAAATGCTCCGGCATGGAGGAGAAGAATGGAGACATTACATGTGACGTCCAGACGGGATAAAGAGCAGTTCAATCAGATTCTGGACGATCTGATCAACGCGAACAGGGAGTTTCGGATCCTGATTACAGTTCCCTCAGGGGAGATGTCGCAGGAGCCGTCTGTACATAAGATCGATGCGTCGGAGATGTTGGTCATGGACGAAAAGCGGGAGAATCGGGATCTGGAGAAGGATGTAACGGACATGATCCACGAGATCGGCGTGCCTGCCCACATCAAGGGCTATCAGTATCTGCGGGAAGCGATCATGATGTCGGTGGAGGATGTGGAGATGTTAGGGTCGATCACGAAGATCCTTTATCCCACCATTGCCAAGAAGTATCAGACCACGCCCAGCCGTGTGGAGCGGGCGATCCGTCATGCCATCGAGGTCGCCTGGTCCAGGGGCAGGATGGAGACGCTGGATGCGCTTTTCGGCTATACGATCAACACGGGCAAAGGAAAGCCGACCAATTCGGAGTTTATCGCACTGATCGCGGACAAGATCAGATTACAGTACCGACGTTAATTTTCAAAATAATCCTTTTATTGCCACCCGAAATATTGTATACTGTTGTTTAGGAGTTCTTAAGGACTGCCGGAATCAAGAATAGCAAGCTACAGTTGGAGGGTTGTCATGAAAAAAATTTTATTTGTCGCGTCGGAAGGCGTACCTTTTATCAAAACAGGCGGGTTGGCGGACGTGGTCGGCTCCCTGCCCAAGTGTATCGACAAGCAGTATTTTGATGTGCGGGTGATTTTGCCGAAGTATACCTGTATGAAGCAGGAGATGAAGGATAAACTCACCTACAAGACACATTTTTACATGGATTTTCATTGGAAAGAAGAATATGTGGGCATCCTGGAGGCGGAAGTCGACGGGGTGAAGTACTACTTTATAGATAATGAGAGTTATTTTAACGGTTTTCAGCCTTACAGCGACAACGCGCTGTTTGAGATCGAGAAATATGCCTTTTTCTGTAAGGCGGCGCTGTGCATCCTGCCGGTGATCGATTTCAGACCGGATCTGATCCACTGCCACGACTGGCAGACAGGACTGATCCCCGTGTACTTAAAGGAGCGCTTCCAGGGCGGTGAGTTCTATCGCGGCATCAAGACCGTTATGACTATCCACAACCTGAAATTCCAGGGCAAGTGGAGTGTAAAGGAAGTCAAGGAGATCACGGGTCTGCCGGGGTACTTCTTTACGGCGGATAAGTTGGAAGCTTACAAGGACGCGAACCTCTTAAAAGGCGGTCTGGTCTATGCGGATGCGATTACCACGGTCAGCGACACGTATGCGGAGGAAATCAAGACGGCGTTCTACGGCGAGGGCTTAAACGGCCTGTTGTGCGCGAGATCCGGGGATTTGCGCGGTATCGTAAACGGCATTGATTATGATGACTTTAATCCGGAGACGGATAAGCACATAGATTTCAGGTACAATGCGGCAAACTTCCGCAAGGAAAAAGTAAAGAACAAGCGCGCGCTGCAGGAACAGCTCGGATTGAACCAGGATGACAAGTCGATGATGCTTGGTATCGTGTCGAGATTAACGGGACAAAAAGGCTTCGACCTGATCGCCTACATCATGGATGAGTTGTGCCAGGACAATGTACAGATCGTCGTGCTGGGTACAGGTGAGGAGCAGTACGAGAACATGTTCCGCCACTTTGACTGGAAGTACCATCATAAGGTATCGGCGAACATTTACTATTCGGATGCGCTCTCCCATAAGATCTATGCGGCGAGCGACGCCTTCCTGATGCCGTCCCTTTTTGAGCCCTGCGGTTTGAGTCAGCTTATGTCCCTGCGCTACGGCACGGTGCCGATCGTGCGTGAGACAGGCGGCTTGAAAGATACGGTTGCTCCTTACAATGAATACGAGGGTACGGGTACGGGCTTTTCCTTCACGAATTATAATGCCCATGAGATGCTGGGCACCATCCGTTACGCGGAACATATCTACTATGATAAGAAACGGGAGTGGAACAAGATCGTTGACAGGGGCATGGCGGCGGACTTTTCGTGGCACGTCTCTGCAAAGAAATATCAGGAAATGTATGACTGGCTGATTGGATAGGAAAGATGGAACGTCCGAATAAGAAAAGCACGTTTGTGTTTCAGGCGGGCATCCTGGCGGCTGCCGGGATGCTCGTCAAAGTGATCGGCCTGATATACAGAAGCCCTCTCCTTTCCATTATCGGAATCGAAGGCAACGGGTATTACAATGCGGCGATCAATATCTATACAATTATATTATTGATTTCTTCCTACAGCATCCCCTCGGCGATTTCCAAGGTGATCGCCCAGCGGCTTGCGTTTAAGGAATATCGGAATGCACAGAGGGTTTTTGTCTGTGCACTTCTCTATGTTCTGGTGGTGGGCGGCGTTGCCTCGATACTGACATTCGTGGGAGCGCCTTTTCTCGTGGGGAAGAATACCAATGCGGTGGTAGCGCTTCGGGTGCTGTCACCGACCATCTTTTTTTCAGGATTCTTAGGGGTGCTGCGCGGTTTTTTTCAGGCGCATGGCTCTATGGTGCACACCTCAATCTCACAGGTGCTGGAACAGATTTTAAATGCGGCAGTCAGTATTCTGGCGGCAAAGCTGCTGATCGGATTGGCGGCGGATGGGGATGAGACCACGCGCGCCATCTACGGCTCGGCGGGTTCGGCGTTGGGAACCGGGGCAGGCGTTCTGATTGGTTTCCTTTTTATGTTCGGAATGTACCGTTTAAACGGCGATATTATCAGAAGAAGGGTGGCGAGGGACAAGACCTGGCATGAGGAGAGCTACGGGGAGATCTTCAAGGTCATCTTTACCATTGTCACGCCCTTTATCCTCAGCACTTTCATCTACAATTGCACAACCGTAGTCAATATGAACATCTACTACTATATGATGGATTATAAAAAGATGGATGCGATTTTGGCGAGCAATCATTATGGAATCTTTTCTGGGTTGGCGGTGGCGGTGGTCAATATTCCGATCGCCATTGCCTCAGCCATGTCCTCGGCCATTATCCCCGGCGTTGCGGCCTCTTATGTGAAAGGGACGGTGGCACAGACCAGGAGGCAGGTAACACGGGCCATTCAGATGACGATGCTGATCGCGATTCCGGCAGCGGTGGGGATCGCCGCGCTGCCCAAACCCATTATGCACTTTATCTTTCCCCAGAAGGAATCGCTTGACATGGCATCCGGCCTTTTGGCAGCGCTTTCCGTAACCATTATATTCTACAGCCTATCCACCCTGACCAATGCGATCTTACAGGGAATCGGAAAGGTCAATACGCCGGTCATCCATGCGGTAATCGCGTTGGTGATCCAGGTGGCAGGTCTGTTCGCGCTTTTTCTCTACACGGATCTGGAGCTGTATGCGCTGGCGGCGGCTAACGCCATCTATTCGCTGGTGATGTGTGTCTTAAATCAATTGTCAGTCAGAAAGCATCTGGAATACCGCATGGACGTGGTGAAACTGTTTTTGAAGCCGCTGTTTGCGGCGCTGATCATGGGCGCGGTGGTTTTCGGCGTTTATCACGGTCTGATGCTGCTTGTTCCCGTGAGTCGGGTGGTGCTTTTACTTGCCATCAGCATAGGAATCTGCGTTTATGGAGCGATCCTTTTACTGATCGGCGGCGTGACGGAGGATGAGCTGTGGAATTTCCCCAAGGGCGATGTGTTGGTGCAGATTACCAAAAAATTACACCTGTTATCGGATTGGGAAGCGCCGAGTAAGAAAAAGAAAAAAAGGCGTAAAAGGAAGAAAAGCAGAAACAGGGATCTGCTGGACGATCTGGATCTATGACAGTTGTGTGAGTCCGCTGATATCCGTATCGATCGCCATCGAATAATTGGTATAGTACACCACGAAGCCGGGCTTGGCCCCGGCCGGTTTTTTGACCTGTTTTTTCTGGATGTAGTCGATCTCTACCTTATCCTGTCCGCGGCCTTTGGAGTAGTACGCGGCAAGGCGGGCCGCTTCCTCAAAGGCACGGTCCGGCACTTCGGCGCCCTCGGTCTTTAGGATCACGTGGGAGCCAGGCATCTGCTTGGCATGGAACCACCAGTCACCTCCGGTGGCAAACTTGAAGGTAAGCTCATCGTTTTGCAGATTGTTTTTCCCCACATAGATATGGAAGCCGTCGCTGCTGACATAGTGGAAGGGACGGCTGGTGATCTTCGCTTTTTTGGAACCGCCTTTTCTGCGGATGTATCCGCTTTCTACCAGTTCTTCTTTGATCTGGGTTAGATCCTCCTCCTGCATGGCGATATCGAGGGCAGTGAGAATGGATTCCAGGTGTTCGATTTCTTCTTTGACCTGAATAGTCAATTCTGAAAGGGCTTCGTAGGTCCTTTTTAACTTTCCGTACTTATCAAAATATTTCTGCGCGTTTTCCTGTGGAGTGAGGGTGTCATCCAGCGGGATGGTAACGGTCTCGTTTGTGTAATAGTTCAGCGCCTCCATGGATTTTGCCCCCGGCTCCACGTTGTAGCCGTAGGTGTTGATCAGCTCGCCGTATACCTTGTATTTGTCCTTCTTTTCCGTGTCTTTCATCTGTCGAAGCTGCAAGTCATATTTTTTGACATTGCGCTCTAAGGCAGTCTGCACGATCCGACGCAGATCCACGGATTTTTGACGGATGCGGGTCACCGTGCTTTTCTCCGCATAGTAGCGCTCCAGCACTTCGCTGATACATAAGAAGCTTTCGCTTTCCTTGTCCGCATAGAGGGTCAGGGGCAGGGCGGCAAATTCAATCGGCGTGCGGGCGTGGTTTCCCCTGTCATAGACGATGACGGGAGAGAAGTTTCCGCCTGCGACCTGCTCCATCATGGCCGTCAGCGTTTCGTATACGGATGAAAGAGCCGCTTCCTCCAGTACATTGGCAGGCATATCCGCGTCAATGCTCGCGCGGAAGCAGATCTCCTGGGCGATGATGGGAGAGAGGCCCGTGTAGGTGCTATAGAGAGCCTTATAAAGCGGCATGGGTTTTTCCCGCATGTGAGCGCAAAGGTTTACATAACTCAGAGGCACGCTGTCTTCCGTGGTTTTGAGAAAGAGGGAAGCGTCTCCTTGTGTATACTGGTTTGAAAAGCGCAAAGGGTTGTATTTATCCTGCGTTTTGGGAATGAAATAAGGACGCCCCGGCAGCACTTCCCGCACGGAGCTGACCATGGCGGAAATATGTTTTACACTGTCAATGATGTGGTCGTTCTCATCGCAGAAGATGATGTTGCTGTGCTTGCCCATGACCTCCACGATCAGTTTTTTTTGGCACAGATCGCCCAACTCATTCAGGTGCTCTAAATGAAAATGGATGATGCGCTCTAAGCCCGGCTGGGTGATGGCCGTGATGCGGGCATTTTGCAGATGCTTTCTAAGCAGCATACAAAAGCCCGGTGCGGTCAGCGGGCTGGGTTTATTTTTTTCGGTCAGATAGACCAGCGGGAGAGAGGCGTCCGCCGACAATAACAGGCGATATTGATTGCCGTTGCTCTTGATGGTCAGGAGCAGCTCGTCGCTCTCCGGCTGGGCAATTTTGTAGATGCGCCCGCCAAGCAGCGTATCGTGCAGCTCCTTTGTGATATTTGCAATGGTGATACCGTCGAATGCCATACCGCGTCCCGTCCTTCTATCGTTCTTTCCAAGTTGATAAATATTCTTTCCGAACATTGTACAATATCTAAACATATTTTTCAATGTCGGCCCCTGTCGTGTAGTTAAGGGGCGGCGGATGGCGGACGGATCATTCAAAAACCTGTTGTTCCGTTCTCAGCTTTTTGCGCTTACGAACGTTCCGAAGCAATCCCGGGGCGCAGACGGCAGCAATCAGAAGGTTGACCAAGCCAATCAGATTGGCTTCATTGTGGTGAAGCATCAAAAATAGAGACAGATTGTAGACGGCCGCGAATACATTGATTCCGCAAAGTGCTCCGATAAAGCGGATGATCCGCGTCAGGTAGCTGATGCGGGAATCGTTGTCTGAAAACAGCTGAAAATCTCCTTCGGCCGCCTTTTTTCGGAAATAGACCCAGCCGCCCCAGGCTCCCACCTGTTCGGCGCCTGTTTCTTCCAGAAACGCAATATATTTTTCGTTTTCCGCACTCTTGAAATAGTCTTTCAGGAAATCCAGACGGATCTTATATTCGCCGGGGGCGCTGTCCTCAAATTCATAGCGGCACCAGCCGACGCTGACTAAAGAAAGCCCTTTGGCGGCCATTTCATTGAGCCAGGCTTCTTCCTTATCGAAATCCCAAACCATAAAAACTTTGCGAATCACTTTTCTCATCTCATGCCTCCTTTATTACAGCTCCTTCATGATACGGGTGCCGTTTTCCAAAAGTTCCTGCAGACGGCTGATTTCGGCCTGCAGCATTTCCTTTCCCCGCTCCGTGATCAAATATTCTTTCTTTCGGTTTCCCTTATCCTGTGAAAGGCCGATCGCAGGAGAAGTTGCTCCCGCCGCTGTGATCCATCCTTTTTCCAGGAGGGTGTTGATTGCCCCGTAGAGAGTGCCTGCCGCCAATCTGACCCTGCCGTTTGACAGCTGCTCCACATTCTGCATGATACCGTAGCCGTGCAGCGGTTTCATCAATGACAGCAGGATATAATAGACTGCTTCCGTGATTGCCTGATGAGCCATTGGTTTTTTCCTTTCGTTTTACTTGTCTTATATATCGCCACACGTTATATCGGGAGGCGATATAGTCATTATAACGGCGGCCGATATATTTGTCAAATTTTTTTTGTTTCATTGTGATGTTGGCGCATAGCTTTTATAAAAAAGCATATTTCTTGACGAATCCTTCCATTTACTCTATAATATAATCTGTATGTTTGAGTTCATTTTTGTAAGATGAAGGAATGAAAACAACGACAATGTAAACCATTCTGGAGAGAAAGCAGACATGCGAGTCATCTGCAGTAAATTGCTCTGACATGGAGGGAATCATGACAAAGATCAGAAGCATGACCGGATTCGGAAGATGCGAGGTGACGGATGGCACACGCAAGATCAGTGTGGAGATGAAGTCCGTCAATCACAGATATCTGGATATCAGCATCAAGATTCCGAAGAAACTGAGTTTTTTTGAAACGGCCATCCGCGGGGAATTGAAAGAGTACATCCAGCGCGGAAAAGTGGATGTGTTTATCACTTACGAGGATACGGCGGAGTCAAACCTCTGCGTGAAGTACAACAGGGAGCTGGCAGCGGAGTACATGAAGTATCTCTGGCAGATGTCAGAGGACTTTTCGCTGGACAACGATGTGCGGGTATCCACTCTGTCCCGCTACCCGGAAGTGCTGACGATGGAGGAGCAGACGGTGGATGAGGAGGCGCTTTGGCAGTTTCTGGCAAAGGCTGTCCACGGTGCGGCGGAATCCTTTGTGGAGACCAGGGAAAAGGAAGGGGATAACATCCGGGACGACCTGCTTGCGAAGCTGAGCGGGATGCTTGCCTCCGTTGAATTTATTGAGCATCGCTCTCCCCAGATCATTCAGGAGTATAAGCAGAAGCTTCGGGATAAGGTGCGGGAACTTTTAGAGGATACCCAAATCGACGAGGCGAGGCTGCTTACTGAGGTGACGATCTTTGCGGACAAGGTCTGCGTGGATGAGGAACTGGTGCGCCTGCGCAGTCACATCACGACCACCAGGGATTGCCTGACGGAGGGCGGCGGTATCGGACGCAAACTTGATTTCCTGGCGCAGGAGATGAACCGTGAGGCAAACACCATCCTTTCCAAGACCTCGGATTTGGAAATCTCCAATCGCGCCATTGAGTTAAAGACAGAAATCGAGAA
Source organism: uncultured Lachnospiraceae bacterium (assembly GCA_910576815.1). Classification (GTDB taxonomy): domain Bacteria; phylum Bacillota; class Clostridia; order Lachnospirales; family Lachnospiraceae; genus UBA3282. The sequence continues at coordinate 78,593 of CAJTKA010000006.1, read as the reverse complement.
GATCAGGGAACAGATACAAAATATTGAATAACAGTTCAGCCAGACCGAAGGTGACTGACAAATCGGGCTTGCACGAATTTGGTGGTCACCTGAAGGGCTGAGGGAACGCCCGTATATGAGCAAAAGAAGCTGCGGAGCAGCGAGGAGCACCGAAGGTGCGTTTTGCGAATGGCGTGGGCTGAACGATTATATGGAAACGGGAGGGCCCATGGGCAGACTGATTCACATTGGTTTTGGCAATGTTGTCAACACGGGAAAGATCATCGCTATCGTCAGTCCGGATTCCGCGCCGGTGAAACGCATGGTGCAGAAAGCAAAGGAGCAGGGAACGGCCATCGACGCTACGCAGGGGCGCAAGACCAAGGCGGTCCTGGTGATGGAAAACAGCCAATTAGTGCTCTCGGCGCTTTTACCGGAAACCATATCAGGCAGAGCACAGACAGAGGATGGGCAGGCAGATGAAAACTAAGGGCATCTTGATTGTTGTCTCCGGTTTCTCGGGGGCAGGAAAAGGTACGTTGATGAAAAAGCTGGTGGAGGACTATGAGGGCTACAGCCTTTCGATTTCAGCCACCACGAGGAAGCCGCGCCCCGGCGAGGAGAACGGCAGGGAATACTTTTTTTTGACAAAGGAAGAATTTGAACAAAAGATCGCAGAGAATGCGCTCGTTGAGCATGCGCAGTACTGCGGGAACTATTATGGGACACCGAGGGATTATGTGGAGAAGCAGATGGCTCTCGGGCGCGACGTGATCCTGGAGATCGAGATCCAGGGAGCGCTCGCAATTAAGAAACAGTATCCGGACGCGGTGCTGCTCTTTGTTGTCCCGCCGAGTGCGGAAGAATTGCGCCGCAGGCTTTCGGGCAGGGGAACGGAGACAGCGGAGGTCATTGATAAGAGACTTCGTCGGGCAGCGGAGGAGGCGCAGGGGATCGAGGCGTATGATTATCTTCTCATCAACGACGATCTGGAGACCTGTGTAAAGGAGCTTCATGCGATCATTGACGCGGCGCACCATGCGCCTGTGCGAAATGAGGAGTTTATAGAAAAAATAAGACAGGAATTAGGAGGAAATTGATTATGTTACATCCATCTTATGCAGATTTGATCCAGGTAGTCAACAGTGAGGTCGAGGAGGGTGAAGATCCCGTAGTAACCAGCCGCTATTCCATTGTGATGGCGACATCCAAGAGGGCAAGGCAGATCATTGCCGGGGACGATGAGCTGGTGGACGGCAGAGGGAAAAAGCCCCTGTCCGTTGCCGTGGAGGAGTTAAATCAGGGCATGATCAAAATCCTCAACGAGGAAAATACGGAGAATGCTGATTGCGCTGAGAATAGCGAGGCTGAAGTGTCGGAGGCGTCCGGGACGGAGGAGATGTCTCAGCCTGAGACTGCAGAATAGAGCCGGCATTTTATGATGGAAAAAAAGGTATTCGTCGTATCCCTCGGGTGCGATAAGAATCTGGTAGATACTGAGATGATGCTGGGTATGCTGACGGAGCGGGGCTATGCCTTCACGGATGACGAGACACAGGCACAGGCGGCGATCGTCAATACCTGTTGTTTTATCGGGGATGCCAAGGGGGAAAGCGTCAACACGATCCTGGAGCTTGCCGAGCTCAGAAAAAGCGGTTCTTTGCAGGCGCTTGTCGTGACGGGATGTCTTGCCGAGCGTTATAGAGAGGAAATCCGCAAAGAGATCGAAGAAGTGGATGCGGTTCTGGGTACCACAGCCATTGACAGGATCGCAGAAACGCTGGATCAGGTCTTTAAGGGCGGTGCAAAGGATCAGTATGAGAGGCTTGACAGAGAGCCTCTGACGGACAGGAAACGGGTACTGACTACGGGCGGACATTTTGCTTACCTGAAAATTGCGGAGGGCTGCGATAAACACTGTACCTACTGCATTATCCCCAAGGTGCGTGGTCCCTATCGGAGCATCCCCATGGAGAGTCTGCTGCGGGAGGCGGAAACGCTGGCAGAGCAGGGCGTAAAGGAATTGATCCTGGTGGCGCAGGAGACTACGGTCTATGGGAGCGATCTCTATGGACATAAGGCGCTGCCCGAGCTTTTGCGAAAGCTTTGCAGAATCGACGGCCTTGTCTGGATCAGGCTTTTGTACTGTTATCCCGAGGAGATCGACGATGATTTGATCCGTGTGATCAAAGAGGAAGAAAAAATCTGCCATTATCTGGACCTTCCGATTCAGCATGCTTCCGATCCGGTGCTACAGCGCATGGGAAGAAGGACGGATCAGGCGGAGTTGACCAGAATAGTCAGTCATTTGCGGGAGGAGATCCCCGATATCTGTCTGCGGACCACCTTGATCTCAGGCTTTCCCGGGGAGACGAAGACGGATCACGAGACGCTGCTTTCTTTTGTGGAAACCATGCGTTTTGACAGATTGGGAGTTTTTCCCTATTCCAGAGAAGAAGACACGGCTGCGGCTAAGCTGCCGGGGCAGCTTCGCAAAAAGGAAAAGAACGACCGCCGTGACGAGATCATGGCGCTGCAGCAGGAGATCGCTTTTGATAAGGCGGCGCAGATGGAGGGGCGGACCCTTCTCGTGATGATCGAGGGTAAAGTCGCGGACGAGGAGGTCTATGTGGCAAGAACTTACAGAGATGCCCCGGATGTGGACGGGCTGCTGTTCTGCCATACCAAAAGAGAACTGATGACAGGGGACTTTGTGCGGGTCAAAGTGACGGGTTCCTACGAATATGATTTGATGGGAGAGCTTATTGATGAATTTGCCGAATAAACTGACAATGTTCCGCGTGGTGCTGATTCCTTTTTTTGTGGTGCTGTTGTTGGTTGACATAACACCATATGACAATTGGATAGCGCTTGTTATTTTTATAGTCGCCAGTCTGACGGATCTGCTGGACGGGAAGATTGCCAGAAAATATAATTTGGTCACGAATTTTGGAAAGTTTATGGATCCGCTTGCGGATAAGCTGCTTGTCTGCTCGGCGCTGATCTGTCTGGTGGAGATGGAGCGGATCGCTGCCTGGATGGTGATCGTTATCATTGCCAGAGAGTTTATCATCAGCGGTTTCAGGCTGGTGGCTTCTGACAACGGCGTGGTGATCGCAGCCAGCTATTGGGGGAAGTTCAAGACCACCTTTCAGATGGTCATGATCTGCCTGATGATCGCTGATCTGGAGGCGTTGTCACTTTTGACGACGATCGTGACCTGGGCGGCAGTGATCCTGACAGTGGTCTCTTTGGTGGATTACCTGGTGAAAAACAGGAGTGTCATGCAGGAAAAGAAGCAGTGAAATTGGAACCGTGTATCAATAACAGGTGTTTTTGCAAGTGCAGAAATGGAGTAAAATATGACAGTTGAGATCATTGCAGTGGGCACGGAGATACTCTTGGGAAACATTGTGAATACGAATGCCGCATATCTGGCGGAAAAGTGTGCGGGGCTCGGGCTGTCCTGCTACCATCAGGATGTGGTCGGCGACAATGAGGAAAGACTTAGCGAGACCATTAAAACGGCACTCGGGAGAGCAGATATCCTGCTTCTTTCGGGGGGACTTGGCCCGACGCAGGACGACCTCACCAAGGAGGTGGCGGCAAAGGTAATGGGTAAGCCGCTGTACCTGCACGAGGCGAGCAGGGATGTGATCAAAGCCTTCTTTGAGAAGCGGGGACTGGAGATCACGGATAACAATTGGAAGCAGGCCATGGTACCGGAGGGATGTATTGTCGTGGACAATCCCAACGGCACGGCGCCGGGCATTATCATGGCGGAGAACGGAAAGCATGTGATCCTGATGCCAGGGCCGCCAAACGAGCTGGTGCCTATGTTTGAGACCTCGATCCTGCCATACTTAAGCAAATTACAATCTTGCGTCATTTTTTCCCAGACCGTGAAAATCTGCGGCGTGGGGGAGAGCAAGCTGGAGACCATGATACGGGATCTGATCGAAAAACAGACGAATCCCACCATCGCTACTTACGCAAAGACCGGAGAGGTGCATCTGCGCGTGACCGCCAGAGCGGAGGACGAAAAGGAAGCGAAGAAGCTTGTCAAACCGATGGTAAAGGAATTAAAGGGTCGGTTTGGCAGCAGTATCTATACAACGGATGATACCGTGACACTGGAAAAGGCAGTGGTCGATCTGCTGCTGGCAAACCATTTGACGATTTGCACGGTGGAGTCCTGTACAGGCGGGCTGCTGGCGGCGAGACTCATTAACGTGCCGGGGGTATCGGAGGTCTTTAAGGCAGGGTATATCACCTACTCGAACAAGGCGAAACGCAGACTGCTCGGCGTAAAGAAGAATTTACTCCTGAAACATGGTGCTGTCAGCGAGCAGGTGGCCAAGGAGATGGCAAGGGGAGCAGCTCTGGCATCCAAGGCGGATGTGACCATCTCTGTTACGGGGATCGCCGGACCGGGCGGCGGCACTGAGGAGAAGCCGGTGGGGCTGGTGTACATGGGATGCAGCGTCTGCGGGCGTATTACGGTAAAGAAGTGTCAGTTTAGCGGCAACCGCAGCAAGATCAGAGAGAATACGGTTTCGGCGGCATTGTCTCTGATGCGGGAGTGCATTTTGCAGTATTACAGTGAAGTAACCTTTGGCGGCAAGGAAAAGTAAAAGAAAGGTAAAAAGATGAGTGAATCAGAGCATGTGAACGGTTATACAGAGCCAGATGTAGTGGAGAAGGTGCCTGTGGAGGAGACGGTGGTGGAGACCCACGGCGTCTTTTCGGGCAGTCAGCCGCAGAACGGCTATGAGGTACAGAATCCTTATGGCAATCCGAGCGCCTACGATGCACAGAACCCTTATGGGAACCCAAATGCCTACGGAGCGCAGAACCCTTATGGGAACCCAAATGCCTACGGAGCGCAGAACCCTTATGGGAACCCAAATGCCTACGGAGCACAGAATCCCTATGGGAACCAGAATGCTTACGGTGGGCAGAACCCATACGGGAACCAGAATGCTTACGGTGGGCAGAACCCATACGGGAACCCAAATGCCTACGGAGCGCAGAGTCCCTATGGGAATCAAAATGCCTACGGAGCGCAGAGTCCTTATGGGAATCAGAATGCCTATGGAACACAGAACCCATACGAGAATCAGAATGCTTATGGTGGTCAGGCGGATGGAAACAGCGCTCAGACAGGCAGCACCGATGCATTGTCGCCCTATGGCGAGCAGAATCCTTACGGCAGTCAGGAAAATGCTTACGGAGCACAGAATCCTTATGGTGGTCAGGCCGGCGGCGGGTTTGGCGGGCAGCCTCCTTTCGGCGGGCAGTCGCCTTATGACGACCCCTACAATCCGTACAGCCCCTATGCAAGACCGCAGAAAAAGCAGCACACAGGGCTGATCGTTGGCATTGTGGTGACCATTGTCATTTTATTTATCGTTGCGGTGATTGCCTTGGCGAGCAGGGCGGCAAACCTCCTTTCCGAGAAGGAACAGGATAAGATCAAACGTGATGTCTACGATATGGATGACTACGATTATGACGATAATAACGATCGTCACGACTACTATCATCATGAGTATGATTACGACTATGATTATGATTACCCGTCTGTTGATGACTATTATTATGATTATGACTATGATTATGGCGATGATTATGATTCTTTCTTTGGCGATGGGGAAGATTTTTACGATTACGACAATGAACAGTATTATACGCTGCATGACGACTTGCGGGAGGATTTGTCTTATTCGGTAGATTTTTCGGTATACGAGTATGAGACGGACTATGAGAATGTTTATATTGCAGCCAATCTTCCAACGATTTCAGGAGATGACGTACCGAATCTGAAGACACTCAACGAGAGCATTCAGAAGGACGTGGAAGCGATGACGTCGCTTTTTGAGAAGGACTATGAGTCTCGCGTCAAAGAGGACAGCGAGAACAACTATTTTCAGGCGGCATTGAGCTGTTATGTGACCTATATGGATGAGGAAAAGCTGAGTCTTGTCTATGATGAGAGGATATACTGTATCGTGGATGAAAATATCGACCAGAGCGTCCGTCTGATTTGCCATAACATAGATATGAAAAGCGGCGTTGTTTTGGACAATAAGGAGATGCTGGTAACGGATGATGATTTCTCCGTGGAATTTCGCAATAAAAGCGATGCGCAGAATGGCGAGATCGAATATCTTACCGCTAAGACGGATCAGCAGATCACGGATTATTTTAAGTCCGATAACATCATTGTCTTCTATACGCCAAAGGGTATGGAGATCGGTTTTAATTATGAAGAAGGATGGGTCACGGTGACCTTCGAGGAGTATGAAAAATATTTGAAAGTATTTTAAGTAGGGCAGGATGGTGCATTTAAGAACAGGGCGCGGACGTCGAATGATGTCTGCGCTGTTTTTTATGCACAGCCTCATGTAGAGAAATGATGCCGCAGTTGGCAGCACATGGAAAGGGCTTTCCTGTCCGATTCAAAATGGAAATGGCACTTTAGGTTTACATAAGTCTGTTTTTAAGAATGGGTCAAATTAAGCCTTGAGAAGATAGAGAATTTTTGTTAAAATAATGATGTCTGGGAATATGGAATCTGTTATGCGCACGCATATCCGGCATTTCGCCACAAATTCCATCGATTTTTATAAAAATGAGAGGAAGGAGGGTAGAGTGTCATTTATGGGACATCATAAGTGCTAAGATACAAAAAACAAAAAAAGAATTGACAAAATCGAACATTTGTTTTATTCTGTAACAAGAACGGATGTTCTATCAAAAAGGAGAACAGAACATGGAAAGAGATGAAAAATTAAAAGCATTGGATGCTGCCTTAGGGCAGATAGAGAGACAGTTTGGCAAGGGCGCCGTTATGAAACTGGGCGATCCTTCCGTACAGATGAATGTGGAGACCATTCCTACGGGCTCCTTAAGTTTGGATATCGCGCTGGGGCTGGGCGGCATTCCTAAGGGCAGAGTGATCGAGATCTACGGGCCTGAGTCCAGCGGTAAGACCACCGTTACCTTACATATGATCGCGGAAGTGCAAAAGCGCGGCGGTATCGCCGGCTTTATTGATGCGGAGCACGCGCTGGATCCTGTTTATGCGAAAAACATTGGCGTAGACATTGATAATCTTTACATTTCTCAGCCTGACTGTGGAGAGCAGGCACTGGAGATCACGGAGACCATGGTGCGCTCGGGCGCGGTGGATATTATTGTAGTGGACTCTGTGGCGGCGCTGGTGCCGAAGGCGGAAATCGACGGTGATATGGGAGACAGTCATGTCGGTCTGCAGGCGAGGCTGATGTCACAGGCGCTCAGAAAGCTGACAGCAGTCATCAGCAAGTCCAACTGTACTGTTATTTTTATCAACCAGCTCAGAGAGAAGGTGGGCGTGATGTTCGGAAATCCGGAGACCACTACGGGAGGCCGTGCCCTGAAATTCTACTCATCCGTGCGCTTGGATGTCAGACGCATCGAATCCCTGAAACAGGGCGGTGAGGTGATTGGCAACAGGACCAGGGTCAAGATCGTGAAGAATAAGGTGGCGCCTCCCTTCAAGGAGGCGGAGTTCGACATTATGTTTGGCGAAGGGATCTCCACAGAGGGCGATATCTTAGATCTGGCGGCGGAGAACAGCATCGTTAATAAGAGCGGGGCATGGTACGCCTACGAAGGTAATAAAATCGGTCAGGGCAGAGAAAACGCAAAACAGTATTTGAAGGACAATCCTCAGGTTTGTGTGGAGATCGAGCGGAAAGTCAGAGAGCTCTTCAATATGGAGACGGATCCGACACCGGAGACATCTGCGAAAGAGACGGCAACAGAGAAAACCGCGAAATCTTCCGAGAAAGAGAAGGCCGAGAAGGCGTGAGTGAGAGGAAGGCTGATATCGCTCCGGCTTGGAGGAATGAGAAATGATTGTGACGCAGACGAGCGCTCTGTCCCGGGGAAGATACCGGATCGTTATGGAGGATGGCACAGCCTTTGTGCTGTACCGGAGCGAGCTCACAAAACTGGATATCAGGGAAGGCGCAGATGTTCCGGAGGAGATATTGCGTAAGATCAGAGAGGAGATTCTTCCTCTGCGCGCAAAGAAGCGGGTCATGAATCTCTTGCAGAGAAGAGATTATACGACGGCGGGGCTGCGGGATAAACTGAGAGAGGGCGCCTATCCGGAGGCGTGTATCGACGAGGCGATCGCCTATGCGGCTTCCTACGGATATGTGAATGATGCCCGTTACGCGGAGGACTTCATTCGCTGCCGGCTTGAGAAAAAGAGCAGAACACGGATTGAACAGGATCTGATGAGAAAGGGAATTTCCAAAGCGCTGATTGGAGAGGCGTTTGAAAAGCTTGCTGCAATAGGAACGGTGCAGAACGAGGAGTGCATGATTTGTGCCCTGCTGAAAAAGAAAAATTTTGATCACAGGACGGCTACGGAGAAGGAAAAACGGAGGATGTACGCATTTCTTTACAGGCGGGGGTTTCACACAGAGGCGATAGGCAGAGCTCTTTTGCTTGACATAACATAAAATTCAGTATAGAATTAATATGTTGTAGTTTTGCTGACTATCAGGCTGTCATTTCTGGCAATGGTCGACAGCCGACAATAGATTTGGTAATCGTACAATGAAAACTAAATAAGGAGGTGCTCCTGTAATGTGGTGGCAAGTTTTGTTAGCAATAGTTGTCACGCTGGTGATTTCTATTCCGGCAGCCGCGATCATCGCGACCAATTATCAGAAAAAGATGACGGAAGCGAAAATCGGCAATGCGGAAGAAAAGGCCAGAGAAATCATTGACGAAGCTCTCAAAACTGCTGAGACGAAGAAACGCGAGTCGTTGCTTGAGGTCAAAGAGGAGTCCATTCGCACGAAGAATGAATTGGACAAGGAGATCAAAGAACGGCGTGCCGAGGCACAGCGTTATGAGCGTCGTGTGCAGCAGAAGGAAGAGAACATCGACAAGAAGGCTGACGCTATTGAGAAAAAGGAAGCGAGCCTGGCGGCAAAGGAAGAATCTCTCGCCAAGCAGCGCGAAGAAATTTCCAAACTGAGCGAGCAAAGATTACAGGAACTGGAACGAATCTCTGGATTAACCTCCGAACAGGCAAAAGATTATCTGCTGAAAATTGTTGAAGATGAAGTGAAACATGAAACTGCTGTCTTGATCAAGGAGATGGAGAGCAGGGCGAAGGAGGAAGCGGACAAGAAGGCAAAGGAGTACGTGGTAACGGCGATTCAGAAATGTGCAGCCGATCATGTATCCGAGACCACGATATCCGTGGTGCAGCTTCCCAATGATGAGATGAAGGGCAGGATCATCGGTAGAGAAGGACGTAATATCAGAACGCTTGAGACGATGACTGGCGTAGATTTGATCATTGATGATACGCCCGAAGCTGTCATCCTCTCCGGTTTTGACCCGATCCGCAGAGAAGTAGCGAGAATTGCACTTGAAAAACTGATCGTAGACGGGCGCATTCATCCGGCCAGAATTGAAGAAATGGTCGAGAAGGCGCAGAGAGAAGTTGAGGTCATGATCAAGGAAGAAGGTGAAGCGGCTACCCTTGAGGTCGGCGTACATGGTATCCATCCTGAGCTCGTAAGACTGCTCGGTAAGATGCGCTTTAGGACGAGCTACGGACAGAATGCTTTGAAGCATTCCATCGAGGTGGCGCAGTTATCCGGCCTCTTGGCGGCGGAGATGGGCTTGGACGTTAGGATGGCGAAGCGTGCCGGCTTGCTGCACGATATCGGCAAGGCGGTGGATCATGAGATGGAAGGTTCTCATATCCAGCTCGGCGTGGAGCTGTGTAGAAAGTATAAGGAAGGCCCGATCGTCATCAATGCGGTGGAATCCCATCACGGAGATGTGGAGGCACAGTCTCTGATCGCTTGTCTGGTACAGGCGGCTGATACGATATCTGCTGCAAGACCGGGCGCTAGACGTGAAACGTTAGAGACATATACAACAAGACTGAAACAATTAGAAGACATCACAAACAATTTCAAAGGTGTGGATAAATCTTTTGCTATTCAAGCAGGTAGAGAGATTCGTGTAATGGTAGTTCCGGAACAGATCAACGATTCTGATATGGTGCTCCTTGCCAGAGATATTTCCAAGCAGATTGAAGCTGAGTTGGAATATCCCGGACAGATCAAAGTAAATGTGATCCGTGAGAGCCGTGTCATAGACTATGCAAAATAGTAAGAAGGACCCCGCAGAGAATCTGCGGGGTCTTTTTGCGCGCATAAGCAGAGTCAGGAGGCGGTATGCTATAGCTTAGCGTCGGCAATTTCACCAGAAAATCCAAATTCTTCGCCAGAAAATTGTCCCTTCTGCATACTTGAGAAAAAATGATAAGTATAGTAGAATAATTAGCGGTGTATGATTGTATACAATTATCCCGTTATAACATTACACACAATAGAAGGAGAGCTTACCATTATGAAACCGTACAATGAGATGAGCAGAGAAGAACTGGAAGCGCAGAAAGCCGAACTGATAAAGCAGTTTGAGCAGGCGAAGGAAAAGGGCTTAAAGCTGGATATGTCCAGGGGAAAGCCGGAACCTGCGCAGCTTGATATGGGGATGGGTCTTTTGGATGTGCTGACTTCTTCGTCTGACATGAAGTGTATGGAGGGGATCGATACCAGGAATTATGGCCTGATGGACGGCATTACGGAGGCAAAACATCTCATGGCGGATGTAATGAGCGTACCTGCGGAGAATGTGATCGTTTACGGGAACTCAAGTCTTTCCATTATGTATGACACGATCTCCCGTTCCGTAACGCATGGCGTTATGGGTGCTACGCCCTGGTGCAAGCTGGATCAGGTGAAATTTTTATGCCCTGTGCCCGGATATGACAGACATTTTGCAATCACGCAGCATTTCGGGATCGAGATGATACCGATACCGATGACGGCGGACGGTCCGGATATGGATCTGGTAGAGAAGTATGTGTCTGAGGATGAGGCGGTGAAGGGCATCTGGTGTGTGCCCAAGTATTCCAATCCTTCCGGCGTCTCTTATTCCGACGAGACGGTGCGGCGGTTTGCAGCCTTAAAGCCTGCGGCAAAGGATTTCCGTATTTACTGGGATAACGCCTATGCAGTACACCATCTTTATGAAGATAAGCGGGATGAGATCTTAGAGATCCTTAGTGAGTGTGAGAAGGCTGGCAATCCTGATATGGTGTTTGAATTTTGTTCTACCTCGAAGATCACTTTTTCGGGAGCAGGTATGGCGGCGATGGCGTCTTCTCTGGCGAATTTGGCGGATGCGAAAAAGACGCTTACCCTGCAGACCATCGGCTACGACAAGGTAAATCAGCTGCGCCATGCCAGATATTTTAAGAATCTGGAGGGGATGCTTGCCCATATGAAAAAACATGCGGCCATCATCCGCCCTAAATTTGAAGCAGTGCTTTCCGTGCTGGAGAAAGAGCTTGGTGGTCTTGGGATCGGCGAGTGGACGAAACCCCTTGGCGGTTACTTTATCTCCTTTAATGCGCTGGAGGGCTGCGCGAAGGCAATTGTTGCCAAATGTAAGGAGGCGGGTGTCGTATTGACCGGCGCGGGGGCGACGTACCCTTACGGAAAGGACCCGAAGGACAGCAATATCCGAATTGCGCCTACCTTCCCGACGGCAGAGGAGATGGCGGCGGCCACGGATCTGTTCGTGCTGTGCGTGAAGTTAGTCAGTGTGGAGAAGCTGCTGCAGGTAGCATCATGATTTTGGCAAGATAAAACCAAAAACAGGTTGTGACAGATATGGTTTCCGTGTAGAATAAATACGGGAACCATACTTTTAATTTGCGAGGAGGAAGATTGAAAAATAAGTCTGATGACCTTATTTTTCAATCGCGAGTTTGTGTCGGAGCCACAAACTCGGAATCGCAAAGCAAAATTTGAGATTTTGCTTGCGTGCCGTCGCACAAAAATGCTCCGGCATGGAGGAAATCATGGAAAACTACGAGAGACTGGGCAGAGAACTGGTGCATAAAGGCGCGATCATCGACTATTATCAGGACACGATCCGTGTGGCAAACGGCAATGTAGTCAAGTGGGATCTGATCGATCACAAGGGTGCAGCGGCGGTGGTGGCTGTGAAGGATGACGGGAAGCTTTTGATGGTCAGGCAGTACCGTAACGCGCTGGATCGGGAAACGCTGGAAATTCCGGCTGGCGGTCTTAATAGCGTAGATGAGCCGACTGAGATCGCGGCGGCAAGAGAGCTGGAGGAGGAGACGGGCTATGTAGCGGGAAAACTGGAACTGCTATTGAGTCTGCGCACGACCGTTGCCTTCTGTAACGAAAAGATCGACGTTTATTTGGCGACTGACTTAAAGAAGGGCAAGCAGCATCTTGACGAGGATGAGTTTTTGAATGCCGAGAGCCATGACCTTGACGAGTTGATTCAAATGATCTATGATTGCAAGATTCAGGATGGCAAGACAGTAGCTTCTTTGCTTGCCTACAAGAATAAATTCTGCAAATGATATAAAATATATTATGTAAACCATAATGGCAGCCGAATAACGACTGTTATCGAATGAATCCTGTCATGCCTCGTCCATGCGCGACATATACATGCCATAAGAGAGTGGTAAAGGCGGTACCATGTTGCGCAGGCAGTCGTTTATGAGGAATGGTTATCATATGGCTTATCTGTTTCTGATCGGTCTTTTTATTGGCATTCTGATCGTGCATCTGGGGCATGAAGCCTGGATCCAGAACGGGAACCTTCTGGGGACAGATATGATGAACCGCTTAAAGAATAGCAGACCGCAGGGAGCAGGGATGGTAGGTTACATTTTGCGGCAACGGCTTTCTGTTGTCTGTATGCTGGGGCTGATTTCCACGACCATGATCGGGGTGCCGATTCTTTGTGCCTATATTTGCTATATGGGACTGGCGGCGGGCTGTCTTTTGTCGGTGGCAGTGACCCGTTACGGGATCAGGGGCCTTCTTTTTATGGCAGCGGCGCTCTTTCCGCAGGCGCTTCTTCTGATTCCTGCTTATGCGGGATTGTTTCTGTGGGCGCTTGGTCTAAACCGCACACTTTATGTGTCACGGACGAATTTATCCGGATATGAGCGTTTTAGCAGTCGCTTTTATATGGTAAAGTGTGCGCAGATGCTTGGTATCATGACAGTTGTCATAATGGGATGCCTGCTTGAAAGTTATGTCAATCCTAATATTCTGCATTTTGTACTTAAAATTTTTTGAAAAAAATTTTTTGTACTCTTTTTTTCAACATATAGTAGACATAAAATTATTCGTAAACGATATGTTGTGCCTTGTTTGAAAAATGGCGCAAATGCCCATAAAATCAGGGAAAAATCCATTTGCTTTTCTAAAAAAATCTGATTATAATGATACTCAGACAGTGTTTTGATTTACATAAAGAGAACGCACAGGAAGGATTTCCGGGCAGAATGGAAAAAGAGATCAGCGCATTTATCACATATTTACATAATGTGAAGAATACCTCCGGTAATACGGAAATGTCATACAAAAGAGATCTGGAGAAGGTACAGAATTTTATGGAAGGCCGAGGCATTAAAGAAACCAAGGCTGTTACAGCGCAGGATCTTGCCGATTATGTAAAATATCTGGAAGAGAATAAGTTTGCGGCGGCTACGGTGTCCCGCAACATTGCATCCCTGAAAGCCTTTTATCACTATCTGCTGCAGGAGGGGATCTTGCAGGAGGATATCACCGATAAACTCAAGGCGCCCAAAATCGAGAAGAAGGCACCGGAGATCATGTCCCCCGACGAGGTGGTGCGGCTGTTGGAGCAGCCCTCGGGCGACAGTCCTAAGGAAATTCGTGACAAAGCGATGCTGGAACTGCTCTATGCGACGGGAATTCGCGTGACGGAGTTGATTACATTGAATTTGTCTGACGTAAATATGCAGATGAATTTCATTCTCTGCCGTGACCGCAACAAGGAGCGGATCATTCCCTTCGGTGCGGCGGCCAAGAACGCGATGGCCAGATACTTAAACGGTACCAGAGAGGAGATGCTGGAGAATAAGTCTTCGGAAGTACTTTTTGCCAACTGTTCCGGCCAGCCGATGAGCAGGCAGGGCTTTTGGAAGCTGATCAAGCACTATGCGAAGAAGGCGGATATTCAAGCGGATATTACGCCGCACACGCTCAGACATTCCTTTGCGGCGCATCTGGTGGAGAATGGTGCGGACCTTCGGAGTGTGCAGGAGATGCTGGGACACTCCGATATTTCTACCACGCAGATCTACGCGAATTTGAACCACAATCATATCAGGGAAGTGTACGCGAAGGCGCATCCCCGAAATTAGCAGGAGATTTAGATTTTATAGATATGCCATAAGGCATGGGACTGTCGGTTATCGACACCCCGTGCTTTTTCAGTCATATACCTGCTATGGAAGGGAAAAAGGCAGGTCGGCGGTTAGGGACACAGGAACATTTTCAGGAAAATTTAGAGAGGGAAAGAAAATGAAAGAAGCAAGAGGAAAAAGAACATCAAGACAAGAACCGGATCAGATCACGGACAAGGCGTATCAGTTTCCGGCCTTTGCGGACGGGAATGTTTTGCCGGGGAAAAAGTGCGGGCGCCTGCCAGCCATGGGCTGGAACAGTTGGAATGCCTTTGGCAGCGGAAACACACAGGAACTGACAAAGAGTATGGCGGACGCGATGGTGGAGCTTGAGCTTGATCAGGCAGGTTACCAATACCTTGTGCTGGACGACGGCTGTTACAGAACGGAGCGGGTGGAGGAGCAGCTTTCCAACGAGGTGCAGAAATTTCCCGACGGATTTCGGGCGCTGGCTGACTATATCCATGAAAAAGGCTTAAAGTTTGGCATGTACAATGACATCGGTACGAATCTTTGTGCGGGCGCGGCGGTCGGCACCTGCGGTTATGAAGATTTGGATGCCAAAAGCTATGCGGACTGGGACATTGATTTTATCAAGGTGGACAACTGCTATTATTTATGGGACAATGCCACCTTTTCCGATGCCGCCAACGCGCGGTATGTCTATGCGCCCAATATCAGGGGGATTCGGGTAAACGGCAACGGCACAGAGCTAAGCTATCAGGCGGACGGCGATGGTATTTTTAGAGGAGAGGGCGCCTATTTACACAGAAATGGCTATGCGACAAACATAGGAACCTTTGACGGGACCAATACCGGTGTCACGCCCGTGGGAGAGCGCAGCGGTGAATTGGCATTTGCAATCAATGTGCTGCAGGAGGGTAGTTATGAGATTTTGGTGGAGTACGCCACAGGAAGGGAGGCCGGTGTGGGCGAATGGCTTCAGCTTGCCGTGGGAGAGCCTGCCTGTGAGGTCAGGTACTGCGACAGCCTTCTTCCGCAGACGGCAGATCCGGAGAGCTTTATCTGGTCACAGCCAATCACTGTCCTGCTGAAAAAAGGGGAAAATACGGTGCGCCTGATGAACCACAGAAGACAGGAAAATGTGCTCAATTCATACGCCGCATTATTTGAAGGCTTAAACCGGGCAAAGCCCGGGCATACTATTTGTTTCTCTATCTGCGAATGGGGGAAGACACAGCCGCAGAACTGGGGCTATAAGGTCGGCGACTCGTGGCGCATATTAAATGACATTACGTTCCAGGTGGGTTCGGACGGCAATCCGGGCAGGGCGGAATGGGAGTCTCCGGGGACGGCGAGCATTACTTCGCAGTATAACAAGGCAGTGGTGATGGATGAATTTGCAGGACTTGGCAGAGGGTGGAATGATCCCGATATGCTGGTGATCGGCATGGATGGCATCACACCCGTGATGTGCAGGACGCATATGACGATGTGGTGCATGATGAACGCGCCCCTTATGCTGGGATTGGACTTACGGAGGCTTCAAAAAGGAGATGAGATCTGGCAGATCATAGCCAACAGAGCTGTCATTGCCCTTAATCAGGATCCTTTGGGTGTACAGGCCAAAAGGATCTGGTGTTCCATGGAACGGGAGCAGCCTGACACAACTTATATTACGGATAACAACAGGGTGGATATCCTGACAAAACCGCTGGCGGACGGAGCGGTCGCAATCTGTTTTATCAATTTAAGTACCAAGTGTTATGAGGAGGAAGTTTCGATCCGTGTGGAGGAGATCGACCGCTATATCGGCCCGAAAATGGCGGACAGGGAGCGCTTTTTACGGGCATCCGTGTATCAGATAACCGATTTGTGGACGGGCAGGCAGGAGGAAAATGTCACGGGATGCTTTTCCGTTAACAGGCTGGAAGCCTGCGACAGTGTAACCTGGCGGATCATGCCGGTTTAAGGACGGAATGCTATGAACGAATATCTTACCGTGGAACAGTTTGTTGCTTTGTTGGGGCATTCCATGTATGCAGCCGAGGACAGGATGGGCAGAGCAGACAGTGAAGTTTCACAAAAGCCGCAGGAGCTGATTATGCGAAAGACTGCGGCTGGAATCATTCACCGTGCGCTGCTCCTTACCGGGGAAGCGGATGAGGAAGGCATAGACGCGGCATGGCAGTTACAGGATTTATACACCTGTAAGGCCTGTGTCAATCATATTGCGCAGGTTTACAGTAAGGGGATCATGACGGCGCAGGAGACTGGTCTTTTTGGCGTCGATGAGAAAATAAACCGCGAGGAAGCAGAAGAAATCATTCAAAGAGGAATAGACAAGAGGCTGCGGAACAGTCCAAAGCCGCCTGTGCCTGCCATATGGAAGACGATCCCGTGGCAGGAAGCACAGCGGATGCTACAAGCGGACAGGCGCATCCTGCCGGTGGATGTGCGCAGTGAGGAAGCATACTGTCAGGCGCATCGGAAAGGGAGCGTGAATGTCCCCCTGCAGGCATTGTTCAAAAATCCCTGCTGTGTCTGTGCCGACAGGAAGGCAGTGCTTTTTTTGTACTGCGAGAGAGGGTATCAAAGCCGGATCGCAGCAGATCTGCTTACGAAGGCCGGCTATAAAAATGTGTATGTGGTCTTGCCGCAGACAGACGAAGCGGGGAAGGTTTAGGCAGGCAAGGACCGGACACCGTGAAATCCCGACTTTACAGATAATGGTACTTCTTACGCTTTGCCACCAGGAAACCTGCGGAGAGCACGATGGCGAACACCTCCGCTACCGTGACGGCCAGCCAGATGCCGTCCACGCCGAAGATGAGCGGCAAAATCAATACAGCCGCAGTTTGAAAGAGCAGCGTGCGCAAAAAGGAAATCGCCGCTGAGACCGCCCCGTTGTTGAGGGCGGTAAAAAAGGAGGAGGCAAAAATATTGAAGCCGGATAACAGGAAGGCAAAGGAAAACAGGCGGAACGCATGGCAGGTCAGCGCTAACAATTCGGCGTCATAACCCACAAATAGTTTGGAAAGCGGGGCAGCGAGCAGGAAGGCGGCAGCAGTCAAAACAAGGCTGGTGCCGGCCATCAGCAGCATACTCTTTTTCAACATGTTTTTCAGCTCCGCAACATTTCCCGCACCATAGTGATAACTGATGATGGGGGAGACACCGATGGAATAGCCGATGTAGATGGCGATAAAGATGAACTGCACGTACATCAGCACGCCGTACGCCGATACGCCGTTCTCGCCCACGTATTTCAACAGCTGGAAGTTATAGATCATGCCAACGATGGAGGAGGAGATGTTGCTCATCAGCTCCGAGGAGCCGTTGGCGCAGGCCTGCAGGATCGGCTTTCGTTCCAACTTTGTCCGCGTGAGTTTCAGAAGGCTTGTGTTGGGACGGATAAAATAGAACAGGGGAAGCAGACCGCCCACACACTGGCTGAGGCCTGTGGCAAGGGCTGCTCCGGCCACGCCCCAGCGCAGCACACCGACAAAAAGAGCATCCAGTATCATATTGGTCACGCCCGCGCCCACGATTGCCGCCAGTCCCAGTTTTGGCCGTTCCGCCGCAATCAGAAAGCTCTGAAAGACATTCTGTAACATAAAAGCAGTGGTAAAGAGCAACACGATCTGACCGTAGAGCACACAGTCTTCCATCATTTCCGGCGTCGCGCCGAGAAGCCCGGCCACGGGGCGGGTGAAAACAACACCCAGCACAGTCAGGAGGATGCCGAGCAGCAGTGTCAGCCATACCATCATTGAAAAGTAGCGGTTTGCTTTTTCCCGATCACCGGTGCCGAGGACCAGGGAGACCAAAGCAGTGCCGCCCGTGCCGATCATAAAGCCCATGCCGCCCAGTACCATCACGAAGGGAAAGATAAGATTGACTGACGCAAAGGCAGTCTTTCCCGCGAAATTGGAGACAAAGTATCCGTCTACCACGGTGTAGATGGAGGTAAATACCATCATAACGATGGTGGGAAAGGTAAAGTGCAGCAGTTTATGGTAGGTAAAATGGTCAGAAAGTTGAATGGCTGTTTTCATATCCGGAATCTCCTTCTTGCGTTTTTAGTGATGTAAATTTGTTTACGTCAGGCATTGCAGGCGTTCTTTGAAATCCTGTAAATAGCGTTCGGTCAGTGCCAGATATTGTTCCACGTCTTCTTTGGCCCAGGAGGCAAAAATATCATTTTCCATTTTGATGATTTTTCTGACGGTCTGTTCGGAAAACTTTTGTCCTTCTTCGGTGAGACAAACGTTCTTGTTTTTGCCGTCTGTGTTTTCCAGATAGATCATGCCATCCGCTTCCAGTCTGCGCAGGGCGGAGTTGACGGTCTGTTTGCTGATGCCTGCACTGCGGCAGATCAAGCGAAGCGGACAGGGATCTCCCATGTCGCAGATGGTGTAGAGAACGATCATGGAGCTGTCGGAAAGCCCCAATTTGCACGCAGCGTCATGATAGGCAGCGTTTGTTTCGCTGAGCAGATAATTATATCGTTTGAGTACTTGTGAAACGTCTGAGGTCATTTTTAACTCCATTTCTGCGCAGCTTTGATCCCAGCTAAGCTGAGATTCGCATAGAGCGAGTTTGTGCCTGCGCGTTTCTGCCACTTGACAGGGACAGATCTCGGTTGATAGTACGAAATCGTACTAAAAGTAAGCATAGTACGATTTCGTACAAAAGTCAAGAAAGTAAAAATAAAATTATTAGGAAGATTGGAGAAAACCGTTATGAGCCAAAACAAACAAGGTAAACTTAAAATAGCTTTGCTGCAGATCGCACCAGCTAAGACGCTTTCGGAAAATCTGGATAAGGGGATCCGCTCTTGCAGGAAAGCCAAAGAAGGCGGCGCTGACATCGCCCTGTTCCCGGAAATGTGGAGCAACGGATACCGCATTTATGAAAGATCTGTCGAAGAATGGAAGGCGGAAGCGGACGGAGAGGAAGGTATTTTTATGGCGGAACTGGATTTAGAGCAGCTGTGCGATTACCGTCGAAGGGAAGTGCACGGAAACGCGTTTCAGCATCCGAAAAAGTACGGGCTGTTGACGGAGACGGCGATTCGGGAGCCGTTTGTGAGAGATAATGATCGGAAATAAAAATCGTTGCCCGGTCACGGCAATTTTCTATCAAGCGACAAAAAAGGACGGCAGTTTGTCACCGCCGTCTGCTCTGTTTCATTTGTATTTATTCATATTCTGCAATATCGTAAATCAGCCGCTCCGAATCTTCCCAACCCAGGCAGGGGTCGGTGATGGACTTGCCGTAGATGCCTTCGCCGATCTTTTGAAAGCCCTCCTCGATATAGCTCTCGATCATCACGCCTTTGACCATGCTGTGAATGTCTTTGTTCAGCCGACGACTGTGCATGACTTCCTTTACGATACGGATCTGCTGCTCGAACTTTTTGTCGGAATTATTGTGGTTGGCGTCAATGATACAGGTGGGATTAACGAGATCGTAATCCTGATACAGCGTATACAGGGTGTTTAGGTCCTCGTAATGGTAATTCGGCAGGCTCCTGCCGTGTTTGTTGGTAGAACCCCGAAGAACTGCGTGGGCCAGAGGATTGCCGCCCGTGCTGACCTCATAGCCCCTGTAGGTGAAGTCGTGGGGATGCTGCGCCGCGTAGATGGAGTTTAACATCACGGAAAGGGTACCGCTGGTGGGATTCTTCATGCCGGCGGGCACGTCAAAACCGCTGACGGTCATGCGGTGCTGCTGGTCCTCCACGGAGCGCGCGCCGATGGCCACATAGGAAAGGATGTCCTCCACATAGCCCCAGTTGTCGGGGTAGAGCATTTCGTCGGCGGCGGTCAGACCCGTTTCCTCAATGGCGCGGATGTGCATTTTGCGCATGGCGATCAGGCCGCTCGTAAAGTCAGGTTTCTTTGCGGGATCGGGTTGGCTGACGATACCCTTATAGCCCTCGCCTGTGGTGCGGGGCTTATTGGTATAGATCCTGGGAATCAGGATCAGCTTGTCCTTCACCTTCTCATTGACCTTTGCCAATCGGTTTACATAATCACAGACCGCTTCCTCGTTGTCCGCAGAGCAGGGGCCGATAATGACGATGAATTTCTTGCTTTTGCCGGTGATCACGTCCCGGATTTCGATATCTCTTTCTCGTTTCACTTCCACCAGATGGGCGGGCATGGGAAAACGCTCGCGGATCTCGTCAGGGGTAGGTAATTTGGCTACATATTGAAATGACATGGTAAACTCCGTTCCAGAGCATTCGGGCGGCGAGGTGATGCCGCGAAACTCCTTTGTATTCTTGTCTGTCCTCACGAAGGGCAGATCCATTTTGATACCCAAATCATTATAGTATATTGTGGAAAGAATCGCAAGTAAAAGTGCGGGAAGCACAGTCGGCGTTGCGGCAGAGAATGCTTTGCGCACCAGTGCCGCGTGAGGTATGTTTACTGCCTGTGAGCCCTGTGCGAAATGAACAGTGCGGATACCGTGCACAGCAGTGTCTGCAGCATCTGGCTGGCGAGCATACCCCAGAGATATCCCTGTATGCCGTAACGCGGAATGGCAAAAAATACGAACAACAGGCGCAGCAACAGACTCGCCACGCTGAACAGGAAGGTGCGGATGGTCTTGCCGAGTCCATTGAGGATACTGTTGAGCATACTGGCGATGTACATAAAAGGGCACAAAAAGCTGAGGGTCAGGATAAAGCTGCCCGCCAATTCCGAGTGAAAAAGCAGCCGCCCGGCCGGTTTTCCGAATATCAGAAACAGGCTGGTGAAGAAAAAGCCCAGCAGGAGACAGAGACGAATGGAGGTTATGATGGCACGTCGGACTGCCCTCTGATCGCCCGAGGCGTCCGCTTCAGACACGATGGGTAAGAGCAATACGGAGATGGAGTTTGTGATGGCAGAGGGAAAGAGGATCAGGGGCAGACTCATGCCGGTGAGCACGCCGTAGACGCTCAAGGCGTCGGCGTTGCTTAAGCCGTAAGCCATCAGGCGGTTCGGTATGTAGATCGCCTCCACGCTCTGCAACAGATTCAGGACCAGGCGGTTGGCGGACAGGGGTATGGCAAGCCGCAAAAGCTGTCCGCAGATGCGGCGGTAGATGCCGAGCAGTTTCGCGGCGGAACGACTGTGAAAGACAGACAGTTCCTGTATCATGCTGTGTGTGCCGGCAGGAAATACCCGGTGTGCGCGGGCCAAAATCGCCACCACCGATACGATCATGGAGGCGCTTTCCCCGATCACAAGGCCCACCACGGCGAAGCTGATCGTGGGTGTAAGCCCGTGCTTTTGGCAGACATCATAGATCAGGTAGACGCTGCCCACTCGGCAGACCTGTTCCGCGAGCTGGGAAAAGGCGGGAATGCCGGTTTTGCGGATGCCGTAGAAGTAGCCGTTGATGCAGGAATGAACGGTAGCCATGGGAATGGAGAGGGCAATGATACGAAGCAGGGGGGCCGTCCGCTCCTCCATCAGGAAGACGCAGGCGATGTGATCCGCACCCAGGTAGATATAGAGAGTGCAGGCGACGGAGAGCGCCATTGCCAAAAGAAACCCCGCCCAGAGCGTGCGAAAGGAACTTTTATAATCACGGGTGCTCGTTTCACCGGCCACAAATTTGGAGATGGCGGTCTGGATGCCGGAGACCGTGAGGGAGAAGGAGAGGGCCAGTACGGGTGAAATGAGCTGATAGATGCCCATGCCTTCGGCGCCGAATACATTGGAGAGAAAAATGCGGTAGAAAAAGCCGATAAAGCGGCTGACTAATCCGGTCAAAGTGAGGATCACAGTTCCGGTCACCAAGGGGTGAGACCATTTTTTCAACGTCATAGAGCACCATCTTTGTAGGGGATATGGTCTATGTTTATGCTGAATAAAGAGATAATAGAATTTTCCGACAAATTGTCTGTCAAACGGATTCAACACTTGACGGTACATGATACTATATAGTATTTTTTTATACGGGAGGGATAACCATGGAAACACAGGCGGGCTTTCTGATCACGCAAATCAAACAGATCGGAGGCAGGGTATTTGACAAGATCCTGCAGAAAGAAAACATCAGCGAGTTTAACGGCGCACAGGGCAAGATCCTATATGTGCTCTGGCAGCACGACCATATCTCCATCATAGAATTGTCAAGGCAGACAGGGCTTGCAAACACGACGCTTACCAGTATGCTTGACAGGATGGAGGCGGCAGGGCTGTTACGCCGCCTGCCGGACCCAGAGGACAGGCGCAAGAATCTGATTGCTTTGACCGCAAAGGCGGAAAGTTTGAAAGAACGCTACGACGAGGTTTCCCTAAAAATGCATGAAGTGTATTTCAAAGAGTTCAGCACGGAGGAGATCCTGGCGTTTGAGGGGTATCTGTGCAGGGTGCTTCATAATGTGCAGGAGGAACTGCAGCGGTAGATCAGACGGCAAAATGTTGCGCCGGGATGGCAGGAGACAGAGCAGAATGGCAGAAAAAGTGGTGGTGGGTATGTCCGGGGGCGTGGATTCCTCTGTGGCAGCCCTTTTATTAAAAGAGCAGGGCTATGACGTGGTGGGTGTCACCATGCAGATCTGGCAGGCGGAAAGTCCGGAGACGGTGGCGGGGAAGGGCGGATGCTGCGGTTTTAGCGCGGTGGAGGATGCGAGGCGGGTGGCGGAAGTCCTGAATATTCCTCATTATGTCATGAATTTCAGACAGGAATTTAGGGAAGCTGTTATGGATTATTTCGTGGCGGAGTATCTGGCGGGCAGGACGCCCAACCCCTGTATCGCCTGTAACCGCTATGTAAAGTGGGAAGCTATGCTGCATCGGAGTCTGGAAATCGGGGCGGATTACATTGCTACGGGGCATTATGCGAAAATTGCCAGGCTTAGAAATGGCAGATATGCCATCCGTAATGCGGTGACAGCAAAAAAGGACCAGACTTATGCGCTTTACAATCTGACGCAGGAGCAGCTTGCCCATACGCTGCTGCCCGTGGGGGAATATACGAAGGAGGAAATCCGGCAGATGGCGGCGCAGGCGGGACTTCCCGTGGCGAACAAGCCGGACAGTCAGGAAATCTGTTTCATCCCCGACAATGACTATGCCGCCTTTATCGACAGGGAGGCGGGAGAGCGGGTACCGAAGCAGGGAAATTTTGTGACAAAGAATGGAGAGGTGCTGGGGCAGCATCTTGGCATCACCCACTATACGGTGGGACAGCGTAAAGGCTTAAATCTGGCCATGGGCAGACCTGTGTTTGTCACGCAGATCAGACCCGAAACGGACGAAGTGGTGATCGGCGAAGCGGAGGATGTGTTCGGAGATACCCTGTTCTGCGGACGCATCAATTATATGGGGCTGGCGGAGCTTGAAAAACCTCGGGAAGTAATGGCTAAGATACGCTATAACCATGCGGGTGAAAGCTGTGTAATCGAGAAGGTGGGAGAGGATCAGATAAAATGCACCTTCAAACAGCCCGTGCGGGCGATCACGCCGGGACAGGCTGTCGTGTTTTATGAGAATGACTATGTACTCGGTGGGGGAACTATTATGTAAACCAACAACATCTAAGCGGGAGAATTTGCGGCTTTCCCTCTGGTGAGGGTGCCGCCGTTCGCTTTTTTCATTTGCTGTTTATTTTCATACATCAGGTCGTCCGCGATCTGATAAATTTTTTCTATATTATATTCCTTCGGGCTGCAGGAGGCATAGCCGAAGGCGATGGACAGATGCAGATCGGGGATTTCCTCGTTCTTTTGCAGAATGTTTTTCTGAAACTCTCCTATCATGGTGGAGATTTTTTCGGAATTGTTTGTTTCCGCGATGGCAATAAACTCATCACCGCCCATGCGTGCGACAATGCCGTGCGGTTCAAAGGCATCGACAATCACTTCCGCGGCGCTTTTGATGAGGACGTCACCCCGGGCGTGTCCCAGCGTGTCGTTGGTGGTTTTCAGATTATTTAAGTCAAAACAAAAGACCGTGTAGTCGGGATCTTCCATCTCCTTGATGCGGGTCATGTATTCCATGCAGTAACGGCGGTTGTGGATTTGCGTCAGCTCGTCCGTATAAGCGCTTTTGATCAGGAAATTGCGCTCCGTCTCCTGCATCATCTTTTCGGTCAAATCAAGATAGAAAGAAATCAACAGCATGGCGATAAAAATGACAAGTCCCACGGAGGCGATGCCCTTTGTGGAAGAAATGGCGACGCCCAGATAGCGGTTAAAGTAATAGAAGACCAGATCGTAACCGACACAGACCGAAAGCACCAGCATACCGATCAAAAACAGTCTGTGGCCGGGCTGCTTGCTGATGCGCAGATTCATGGATTCCACGATCACGGAATAGATCAGGTGGCACAGGATCAGCATTTGCATATATTTTAACGTGGCCGCACAGTGGACCAGATCTACGGTGTGAAGCCCGAAAAAGACGGATGTGGCAAGAATCTGTACCGTGAGGAGCACCTTGTAGATCGTGTACATAAAAGGGCGTTTCAGGGCAAGCACATCTTCCCGCATATAGATGACTAAGGGAATCGGTGTCAGGTAAAGCGTCAGATACTCCAACAGACTGATCGTATAGAGAGGCATGGAGAAGACCAGCAACACATTGTAGTAGCACAGCGTCCACAGGCCGATACAGATGGAAAACAGGGAAACGCATAAAATACGCGTAAATTTTGTGGAGTAAAGCATGGCAATCAGGGTGATACAGCAGGTGACGAGGCCGAAAATCGTCAGAAAGCAGCCGAGAAACAGCGGTATCCTGTTTTCGGTCAGGATGATACGGTATATGTTTTTCCATTCATAGATGCAAATCGGTTCAATGTGGGAAAAGGCTTGGTCCTCCGCCACGGTAAATTGCAGTGTCAGCGTTTTTGACGCATAGTCGTCGGGAAGATCGACAGGCAGATAACCGCTGCCCACCGTTTTATTTCGTTCGATTCTGTCCCAGCCGTACTGATAAAGCTGTTCTCCGTCCAGGAATACCGTAACGGCAGCCTGTTTGATCTGCAAAACAAGCGCATGTCCGGTACAGTCCGTGTCTGCGGGAAAGGTTCGCTCCATGATGATGGTATCGCCTTTGTTTACCGGAGCGAAGCGAAACGCATCCAGCGAGACATTCTGCCTGGTATCGTTATTGATGGTAACGTCCCAGGCATCATTGAGGGTGAGATAGTGCGAGATGGCGGCATATTCGCTGGAAAACATGCCGTCGATAAAGCGCATGGTGAAAAATACGCTAAACAGTGCATAAATGATAAAAAGCGCTTTCAAAACAGTTTTACGGGTGGGCTTTTTTAATTTCTTCATAGCAGGTTCCTCTGTTGGCGCCTGTGGCGTCGCTTACAGTTTGTGGAAAGAAGGACTCCTTTTTTCAAAGGTGGCATAGTATTGGAAGCCGCAGTCCTTCAAAATCACGGCAGCACGGTCAAAAGCGTGGGCGATATCTTCCGGGGCGTGAGCGTCGCTGCCCACCGTGATGATCTCGCCGCCAAGCTCTCTGTAACGTTTCAGAACGCCAATGCAGGGATTGGGTTCCCGCATTCCCTTTGTCAGGGAGCCGGTGTTGAGCTCGATCCCCTTTTCCATAGCGATCAGTTTTTTGAGGATCTCGTCAAAGATATCCCGATAGTGTTCGTAAGAGTAACCCTGATCCTTTGTGGGGCCGTAGCGCACCACATAGTCCAGATGCCCGTAGACGTCAAAATTGCTGTAAACCTTCAGATTCTCTAAAATGGACTCAAAGTATTCCAGATAAGCCTCCTCCTGTGTGCGCCCTTCGTAAAAAGCGGGATAATAGGGGTCTTTCCCGTGGCAAAGGTGGGAGGAGCCGATGATGAAATCGTAGTCATGTTCTTTGGCGAAGGCCGCATTCTTCTTGGAAAGATGAGGCTGTAAGCCCAGTTCCACACCGAAAAGCAGAGAAATCTGATCTGCGTATTTCTCACGGAGTTTCAGAAAATCGTAGAGATAAGCATCGGGATTTACCTCCCAAAATCCGGCCGGATGGTTATCGGTCACCGGCCAGTCAAAGTCATTGTGCTCCGTAAAGCACATCATTGTAAGTCCCAGTTCGATGCCTTTTAAGATCATCTTCTCCATGGGGGCGTCGGAATCCCCCGAAAAAGAAGTATGTAAGTGAAAATCTGCTGTGATCGACATGAATGATTCCTTTCCGCGCAAGTATAAAACGCTGTCATTTGTTCTACCACAAGTATAGATGATGCGGGAAAGAATTACAAATAGTTTTATGGGACAAGTACGCGATTCGGCAATAGCCCGTTATTGAAGTTTGATGATTTGATGATTTGCGGGATCGCTATTGAAAGATTTTGCGATGATTTCCCAAATATTTTCGATTTACGTCTTGAATTTTTGGGACAAATTGGGTAGAATATAGTCGTTGACAAAATTTTGTCAATCTTTTCCATGCAGATTGGCAAAATGATATAACAAACGTTATAAAAAATCAATATTTAGGAGGAACGAAAAATGGCAGTAAGAGTAGCAATCAATGGTTTTGGCCGTATCGGCCGTCTGGCATTCAGACAGATGTTCGGAGCAGAAGGTTATGAGGTCGTAGCAATCAACGATCTGACCAGCCCCAAGATGCTGGCACACCTGTTAAAGTACGATTCTTCTCAGGGTAAGTACGCTCTGGCAGATACCGTATCCGCAGGCGAGGATTCCATCACGGTTGACGGTAAGACGTTAAAGATCTACAAAGAGCCCGATGCAAACAACTGCCCTTGGGGTGAGCTCAAGGTTGATGTTGTTTTAGAGTGCTCAGGCTTCTACACCAGCAAAGAGAAGGCACAGGCCCACATCAATGCAGGCGCAAGAAAGGTTGTTATCTCTGCTCCCGCAGGAAACGATCTTCCTACCATCGTATACAATGTTAACCACGAGACCCTGAAGGCTGACGATACCATCATTTCCGCAGCTTCCTGCACCACCAACTGCCTGGCTCCGATGGCTAAGGCGCTCAACGACCTGGCTACCATCAAGTCCGGTATCATGAGCACTATCCATGCTTACACAGGCGATCAGATGATCCTTGACGGTCCTCAGAGAAAGGGTGACCTGAGAAGATCCCGCGCAGGCGCAGTGAACATCGTTCCTAACAGCACAGGCGCAGCTAAGGCTATCGGCCTGGTTATCCCTGAGCTGAACGGCAAGCTGATCGGTTCCGCACAGCGTGTTCCTACCCCTACAGGTTCCACCACGATCCTGGTTGCAACCGTAGAGAAGTCCGTTACCAAGGATGAGATCAACGCAGCGATGAAGGCAGCAGCTACCGAGTCCTTCGGTTACAACGAGGACGAGATCGTTTCTTCCGATATCGTAGGCAGCACCTACGGTTCCATCTTCGACGCTACCCAGACCATGGTAGGCGAGGACAATCTGGTTCAGGTTGTTTCCTGGTATGACAATGAGAACAGCTACACCTCTCAGATGGTTCGTACCATCAAGTACTTCTCGGAGTTGAAGTAAATCCTTTCAGGTGAAGAAAATTCCTACGATGAAGTAAATCCCTGACGGGATTAACTTCCGAGTGCTGCTTCGCAGGCTCGACATAAGAATAACAAGTAATGATAGAGGCTCGGCCGCTGGGCCGGGTCTCTTTTTCTCAGTATCTTCTTAAAAAATCTTAGAAATCATAATTTAGTAATCATAAAAGGAGGAAACACAAATGTCTTTGAACAAGAAATCAGTAGACGATATCAATGTGAAGGGCAAGCGCGTCCTCGTAAGATGCGACTTCAACGTGCCCTTAAAGGAAGGCAAGATCACGGACGAGACCCGTATCGTGGCAGCGCTGCCTACGATCAACAAGCTCCTGGCTGATGGCGGTAAGGTAATCCTTTGTTCTCATCTGGGTAAGGTAAAGAACGGCCCCAACGAGGGTGAGTCTTTAGCTCCCGTAGCAGAGAGACTTTCCGAGAAGCTTGGCAAGCCCGTGAATTTCGTAAAGGACGACAACGTGACCGGCGAGGCGGCTACGGCTGCTGTGGCGGCGATGAACGAGGGCGATGTGGTGCTCTTACAGAATACCCGTTTCCGCGGCAAAGAGGAGACCAAGCCCGGCGATGCAGGCGAGGCTTTTGCGAAAGAGCTGGCTGATCTGGCTGACGTTTACGTATGCGACGCTTTCGGTTCCGCGCACAGAGCGCACGCTTCCGTGGCGGTTGTCACCAAGTATATCTCTGAAAAAGGCGGCGAGAACGCTGTCGGTTATCTGATGCAGAAGGAGATCGACTTCCTTGGCAACGCGGTAGAGAATCCCGTAAGACCTTTCGTAGCGATCCTTGGCGGCGCAAAGGTGGCGGATAAGCTGAACGTGATCAACAACCTGCTTGAGAAGTGCGATACCCTGATCATCGGCGGCGGTATGGCGTTCACCTTCTTAAAGGCGCAGGGGTATGAGATCGGTAACTCTCTGGTAGACGAGGAGAAGCTCGACTACTGTAAGGAGATGATGGAGAAGGCAAAGAAGCTGGGTAAGCAGCTGCTTCTGCCCATCGACACCGGCGTGGCTTCAGGCTTCCCGAACCCCATCGACGGCCCTGTTGACGTAGAATATGTGGACTCTGATAAGATCCCTGCTGACAAGGAAGGTCTGGATATCGGGCCTAAGACGCAGGAGCTGTTCGCAAATGCCGTGAAGTCAGCAAAGACTGTTGTTTGGAACGGTCCTATGGGCGTGTTTGAGAACCCCACTCTGGCAAAGGGCACCATCGCGGTAGCAAAGGCTCTGGCTGAGACGGATGCGACCACCATCATCGGCGGCGGCGATTCCGCAGCGGCTTGTAATCAGCTTGGTTTCGCAGATAAGATGTCCCACATCTCTACAGGCGGCGGCGCTTCCCTTGAGTTCTTAGAGGGTAAGGAATTGCCGGGTGTAGTGGCAGCGGACGACAAATGATGCGATGAGCAGAGCGAGAATAATCATAGCTGAGAGAGCGTGCTTGCACAAGCTCTCTCTGATATGATTGTTTGAGGGTGCAACGCACACGAAAAATTGCGAAGCAATTTTGAGTCTCTGCGGAGTGAATAAATAGATTAAGAAGAAGGAGACAATACAATGGCTAGAAGAAGAATCATCGCCGGCAACTGGAAGATGAACATGACTCCCAGCGAGGCTGTTGCGCTTTGCGCAACCTTAAAGGATCTGGTAGTGAATGATGCGGTGGACGTAGTGTACTGCGTACCCGCAATCGATATCGTGCCTGTGGCTGAGGCTGTGAAAGGCACTAACGTACACGTGGGCGCAGAGAATTTCTACATCGAGGACAAGGGCGCTTACACGGGTGAGATTTCCGCTCCCATGTTAAAGGATGCGGGCGTCGAGTATGTGATCATCGGTCACTCCGAGAGGAGAGAGTATTTCAAGGAAGACGACGCCTTCCTGAATAAGAAGGTCTTAAAAGCGCTGGAGGCAGGCATCACACCGATCCTGTGCTGCGGCGAGTCCTTAGAGCAAAGAGAGATGAACGTGACCATGGACTGGATCAGACTGCAGATCAAGTCCGATCTGGCGGGCGTTACCGCTGATCAGGTAAAGGGCATGGTTATCGCATATGAGCCCATCTGGGCGATCGGAACCGGAAAGACCGCTACTTCCGATCAGGCGCAGGAAGTCTGCAAGGGCATCCGCGACTGCATCGCTGAGATGTACGATGCGGCTACCGCAGAGGCAGTACGCATCCAGTACGGCGGCTCCATGAACGCAAGCAATGCGGCGGAGCTTCTGTCCAAGCCTGACATCGACGGCGGACTGATCGGCGGCGCATCCTTGAAGCCTGATTTTGGTCAGATCGTCAATGCCTAACACCCCGGAGGGTCAGGATGTTTTTTAACAGATTTAAGATCAAGAGACAGTTATATCAAATTTATACAGCAGTTGTGGTGGTGCCGATCCTTTTGATCGGCGCCTTCCTTATTGCCTACATTCATCACCTGATGGTCAATTATTACACGGACCTTCTGCATTCTGACAACTACCGGGTGAGAAACGTTCTCTTTGACCTGACGAGAGAACTTTACGGGATATCCAAGGATATCTCCTTTGACGGCGGAGTGAGAGGGATCCTGTCCACAGAGTTTGAAAGACGGCAGGATTACGTCAGCGCAGTCGACGATAACGAGATCTTAAGCAGCTATGCGCAGACCTACGCGCAGATTGCCAAAATCGAAATTTTTACGGATAATCCCTATCTGTTTGATTATAAACAGTTTGTGCAGGTAGATGAAGCGACCACGGAGACGCTCTGGTACAAACAGGCACTGGAAAAGACAGGGGTGTATTGGCGGGCCATCCCCTGGAAGGATGGTTACCGCGATGCGGTGTGGGACCTGTGTCTGGTCAAGGGCATCCCGCTTGTCAATACGCCCTACCACGCGGTGCTGGTCATTCACATCGATACCAATTATCTGCAGATTTGGACGGACAGCACCGAGTATGAGAGCGTGATGTCGGTGGACAGAGGGCCGGCTTTTTATGCCACTGACTCAAAGAAACGGGGCGTAGCGCTTCCGGTCACGGTTAACTACGACGAGTCTTATTTTCGTTACAGGGGGATCGAGAAGGTGGACGGCCAGAACTGCTTTGTGGATGTCGCCACTCTGCACGCCTATCAGTCCAGATCCCGCATCTATCTGTGTTCGCTGGATAAAAAGGCATATAAAAATATTGATGCGATCATGTTAAGCTGTGCGCTGATCATATTTGCCGCATTGGTCATTCCGGGTATCCTGATCCATATCTTTACGAAGTACTTTACAGGACGGATCACACTGCTTAGACAGGAAATGCACAAGGTGAGCAACCAGGATTACGAGCTGATTCCGGCACTTAGAGGGCAGGACGAGATTTCTGAGGCATTTGGGGATCTTCAGGTCATGGTTGAGAATATCAAAGAGCAGGAAGCAAGGGCATTTGAGTCGCAGATCAAGGAGCAGGAGCTTCTGATCAGTCAGCAGGAGATGGAGTTTAAGATGCTGGCCAGCCAGATCAATCCCCATTTTTTATACAATACTCTGGAAACGATTCGCATGCGGGCTTTTGCGGCGGAAGATAAGGAGGTGGCAAATGCCATCAAACTTCTGGGAAAATCCATGCGCTATGTGCTGGAAAATATCGGTACCTCCTTCACGACGCTTGCGGAGGAGCTTCATCATGTAGAAGAATACATTGAGATCCAGCAGCTCCGTTTCGGGGAACGGATCGGTTATGAGAGGCAGGTCGAGGAGGGGCTTGATCCGGAAAAGTATCACATCCTGCCGCTGTTTTTACAACCTGTGGTAGAAAATGCCATCATACACGGTTTGGATGAGACAGAGGAGGGCGGTAAGGTCAGGATCAGTATTTACCGCAGAAAGCCGGATACGGAGGAATTTCTCATCATCGACGTAGAGGACAACGGCTGCGGCATGACGGAGGAGGTTCTTAGCAAGCTTAGGCGGGACATTGAGATTCGTGATATGAGCCGCAGTAAGAGCATCGGTCTATACAATATCAACCAGCGCATGAAACTGCATTACGGCGAAGGTTACCGTGTCCACGTGTATGCGGAACCGGGGGTAGGGACCAGGGTAAGGCTGGTTTTGCCGGCAGAAAAAATGCGGGCTTGACCGATAAGCTATAAAAATGACAGTAATTTTTCTCCATTCTGTTCGGTATTTTTTATGAGAGTGTTTTTTTATAATAAAGGCATCAGGGAAAGAAGGCCATATGGCGGCCTCCCTGGTGCCTTTTCCGTTTATGGAGCGATAAAGATTAAAATGAGAGGAAAGGATGGCGGGGCATGAGTGCGAGAAGAACGCAAAAAGAGAAGATCGTCAAGACAAAGTTCAGCATGCATTTGATGTGGAAACAGCGGTATCTGTTAATGATGTCGCTTCCCTTCGTTGTATGGCTGATCATTTTTAAGTACATACCTCTGTGGGGGTGGACGATGGCCTTTCAGGAGGTAAAACCTAAGAATCTGTCGAAACATATCTGGGAGAGACCCTTTGCAGGGATTGATAATTTCCTGAAGGCGTTCAGCGATCGCATGTTTAAGCAGACGATGATCAATACCATCGGACTCAGTATTTTGGGCATCGCGGTGGGAACCTTTATGGCGATTTTGTTTGCACTGATGTTAAACGAGATCCGCTTTATGAAGTTTAAGAAGATTACGCAGATCATTTCCTATCTGCCGCACTTCGTGTCCTGGGTGGTTATCGCCAGTATTGCAAAGATGGTCTTAAATGACGGCGGTATGCTTGACACCGCATTCCATACAAAGCTGGGATTGATGAGTACCAATTCGCCGCTGTTTTGGGCAACGGTCGTATTGGTCAATACCTGGAAAGAGGTGGGGTGGGATGCTATCGTATATCTCTCCGCCATGGCAGGTATCGATCAGGGACTGTATGAGGCGGCGAAGGTGGACGGCGCCAACCGTCTCCAGAGAATCTGGCACATTACGCTGCCGGGGATCAAACCGACGATTGTCGTGCTGTTGATCATGGGCATCGGCGGTGCCTTAAATGTAGGAATGGAACGGCAGATGCTCCTTAGCAACGGTATCGTACAGGATCACGCGATGGTGCTTTCCTGGTTCTCCTATGTAAGAGGTATCGGCAACAGCAACTACGGTTTGGGTACGGCAATCGGTATGTTCCAGTCCTTAGTCGGCATCCTCCTGCTTTTCCTGGCAAATAAGATAGCGGGATGGCTCGGCGAGAGCAGACTGATTTAAAGGAGGGGATGACCATGGCGAAAGTGAAAGCGAACCGTATCAAAAGTCGTGACAATATTCTGGATTATATTTTGGTAGTAGTGTTCATCTTCTTGATCATCATTACCGTATATCCGTTTTTAAATGTGCTGGCGATCTCCTTTAACGATCCCATCGACACGATGAGAAATATCAACTTCATCATACCCAGAAAGTTCACCTGGAGCAATTACGCTTACGTATTTCGGGAGAATAGTCTGCTAAAAGCCTTTGTGCTTTCCGTGCTGAGAACGGTAGTCGGTGCGGGCGCGGGTGTGTTCTGCACGGCAATGCTGGCCTATGTGTTGAGCAGGAAGGACTTCTATTTTAACAAGCTGTTTACCACCCTGTTTGTGATCACCATGTATGTCAGCGGCGGTCTGATTCCGGAATATCTGCTTTTGATGAGAAACTTGAAGCTGGGTAATAACTTTCTTGTTTACATTATCCCAGGGTTGATCTGGGTCTACAATATGATTCTGGTGCGCTCCTTTATCGAGGGACTGCCGCTGGCGCTGCAGGAAGCGGCAAGGGTGGACGGCGCCAATGACTTTGTGATCTGGGGCAGGATCGTATTACCGTTATGTAAACCGGTTCTGGCTACCGTAGCGTTGTTCTACGCGGTAGGACAGTGGAATTCCTTTATGGATACCTACCTTTATGCGAAGGAGCTGCCGACCTTACAGTATGTGCTCTATGAGATCATGGAGAAGGCGCAGGTCAAGATCGATCCTCACGCGGCGGAGCAGTTAAAGAATGCAATATCCCCCCTGTCCGTGCGTATGGCGGTCACCATCGTGGCAACGGTACCTATCCTCGTCGTTTACCCGTTCTTGCAGAAGTATTTTGTGGGCGGTATGACGGTCGGTGCAGTGAAGGATTAAGCGGATATTTATGCGGCGTAAGCCGGTAAATATAAAGTAACAGTGTGATGAGGGACACCTCAGACAAGAAGGGAGAAAAAGTATGAAAAGTAAAAGAGTTTGTGCATTGCTGCTGACGGCAGCGATGGTAGTCGGCACGCTGGCAGGCTGTGGCGGCGATGACAGCGGCAGCACAGGTACAAGCAGCACGCCTGCGGCAACAGACAGCGGCGATGCGGGGACATCGGATGCGGGCAGTGACAGTGCGGCGTCCGGAGAAGTGATCGAGCTGACCTTCTTCAACGCGGATGCAAACCAGGATGATCCATGGACAGATCCCGTGGCAGAGAAACTTACGGAGGCGACCGGCGTTAAGTTAAAGACCAGTCGTCCCGTGGGAGGTAATGATCAGAGTGAGGCGGTTGCGTTGATGATCGCAGAGGAAAACTATCCCGACATGATTTTTGCAAAGGGTTCTGCGGGTAATTTGATCGACGCAGGCGCGATGATGGATATGACGGAGATGATCGAGCAGTATGGTCCCAATATTAAAAAGCTCTACGGCGAGGAGTTTGAGAAGTTAAAACAGTCCGCAGACGACCCGGCCATCTATCAGTTGTCCGCTTACAATGTAGGTGGTACGAGATTTAAAGATGCGGGCAATATGCAGATTCAATGGGCGGCATTGAAAGCAAAAGATTATCAGATTCCGAAGAATTTGGATGAGCTCGAGGCGATGATCAAGGATTACATCGCAGCCAATCCGACTACGGAAGACGGGCTTGACAGAATCGGTATCAGCCTTTCAACTTCCGACTGGCACTGGCTAATCACGCTGGGCAACCCTGCTGACTACTCACCGCTTTGGGCATACGCGATGCCTCTGGAGTTCACGGAAATCGTAACAAAACTCGACGAGGTTTCTTGGTCTGCGCTGATCAAGTGCGTGACAGGCAAAGAGGCCGACTTTGATAACAACTACGACGCGATGATTGCAGAGCTGGAAGCAGCCGGCATGAATGAGGCTGAGGAAATGATGACGGACGGAAAGCGAAAATGCAGGCTCGTCTGCCGCAGCGTCTGCGCCGCTTTGCATAACGGGAAGCGAGTCAAAACCGATGACAGGCATTTCCGGAGGGCAGAAAAACCGATGTTCCAAAAGCGCGGCGGCATCTTTGTAGGAAAGATGGATGTCCTCGGGGCAGGAAACAGGTCTTCCGTAAGTTAGAAAGAGAGTGTCTGTAGCCGCTTTTCTTGAACTTCGCCCTGTTCAAAGCGTTCCACGAGATCAGCCAGTTTCTGTAAGCCGCGTTCTCCTTTTAAAAGCAGGACATCGCGGTTTTCGATCTGTAAAGATTCAAAAAGGTTGTTTTCCCGATTGCTGACCTGTAAAAGGCGGGCGGCGGCATCAGCAGGAGAGAGGTCTGGCGCGCCCAGGTTTTCACAGAGAGCGGCCTGATAGTGGTCGGCAGTCATGCCAAAAGACTGGCGATCCTCCTTCGAAAGCGGCGCGTAGACTGCGTTTTCCAAAAGCTCCTGCAGGACGATGTTTTTCGCCTTGTCCTTATAAGCGCTCAGATGAGAGAAGTCCTTTTTTGCCTGTGCAAGTTCCTCCCGAATCTGGGTGACAGTCTCCAGCAGTTCGTCTTCGTCTATGGGTTTGGTAAGGTAGAAGCGGACGCCGCTCCTGATGGCTTCTTGTGCGTACTGAAAATCCGCGTAGCCGCTCAAAATAATACATTTTCCCGTAAAACCAGCCTCTCTTGCCTGGCGGATCACTTCCGTGCCGTGAAGCCCCGGCATTTTGATGTCAAGCAAAACAAGACCGGGGTTTAACGCCAGGATCTGTGCGAGCGCGTCGTTACCGTTGGATGCCTCTCCGCAGAGTGTAAAACCCAGCGCGTTCCAGTCAATGATCTGCTTTAAGCCTTCTCTGATGGCGTTTTCATCGTCAGCGATAAACAGTGTTTCCATAACGTTCCATCCCAATTTTGATTAATCTCTTTTCAGAAAGAAGCGGATCATTCCTGATATTCCTGTGAGCGGCTTATTCTACGTAGACTTTGCACACGATCGGAAAGTTGCTCTTTACATCTTTTGCTGTCACACGCAGTCCCGCTTCATCGACAGAAAACTGCGGTTTTTCAGAAAAGCCCAGAATCTCCACATTGCGGATGATGCCGTGGAAATTCGGTTTGTTGGGATCCGCAGAGCGCCCGAGGGAGCGAATCAGAAACTCGCCATCTTCGGGACAGCGCAGGCAAGCAGCATAGATACAGCCGTTTCCTGCGGTAAAGCGGAAATCCTCTTTTGTGTAGCTGGTGGCGGAGCTGTCGGAGAACTGCCCTTCCGCCTCTTTTGTCGGACCTTCCGCTGCGTGACGCCAGGGTTTCGTTCCATAGACGGCCTCCCCGTTAACGGAAAGCCAGTCGCCGATCTCCCGCAGGATGGCGGCGTCTTCATCGGCAAAGCTGCCGTCCGCTTTCGGTCCTACATTGAGCAGGAGACTGCCGTTTTTGCTGACAACGTCAAGAAGATAGCAGAGGATCTCATTGCTGCTCTTGTAGTCGAGTGAAGCCGTGTAGCACCAGGAGTTTCTGGCGATGGCGGTGTCGGTCTGCCAGAGATAGGGCTTGGCATCCGCAAACTTGCCCCGCTCCACATCGACAATGCCGCTGCCGAATGCCATAGCATCGTGCTTGTAGCAGATAGCGGTCTGATAGCCTTTTTCAGTGGCACGGTTATAGCAGTAAGCCGTGATCTTTCTCAAATAAGGCTTGTAGGCTTCGTGCTGGATCCACCAGTCGAAATAGAGGAGCTTCGGCTCGTAGCGGTCGATAATCTCACAGGTGCGACAGAGCCAGTCTTCCAGAAATTCCCTGCTGGGGTAAGGCTTTGCGAACAGATCCTGCATGTCGGGCTGGGTCTGCTCCGAAGGCCAGTAAAAGTCGCCGCAGGAGAGCGGTTCTTTGATATCGCTGTCGAAATCTTTGCCGTTTCCCATAAACCAGTGATGTTCTGCGCGATGGGAGGAGGCGCCGACCACCAGGCCCTGCTTTTCGCAGGCTTTCTTTAATTCTCCAAGAATGTCCCGTTTTGGTCCCATTTTGACAGCGTTGTAGTCAGAAAGGCTGCTCTCGTACATCTGGAAGCCGTCGTGATGCTCCGCTACGGGGATCACGTAGTTTGCGCCCGCCTTGGCAAAAGTTTCCGCCCAGTGGTCAGGGTCAAATTTTTCGGCCGTAAAGAGGGGGATAAAATCCTTGTAGCCAAAGTCCTTATGCGGGCCGTAAGTTTTGATGTGATGCTCGTACTCGGGCGTACCCTGTATGTACATATTGCGGGAATACCATTCGTTGTTAAAAGCGGGTACGCTGTAGAGTCCCCAATGAATGAAGATGCCGAATTTTGCTCCCGCAAACCAGGACGGTATCTGAAAGGCCGTCAGGGATGCCCAGTCGTCCTTGAAGGGACCCTGTGCGATCACCCGATCGATTTCCTTTAGATAGTCTTCTTTGTTGGTGAATTGAAAATGCGAATGCTGTTCCATAGTTCCCTCCCTGCCGAAGCTGTTTTGCGAAGGCACGCGCTGAGAATTTCAAATTCTTGGCTGCGATTCCGAGTTTGTGGCTCTGACACAAACTTGCGATTGAAAAATCAGCACATCAGTGTGATTTTTCAATCTTCCCTCCCTGCCGAAGCTGTTTTATTGGTTTGATTATAGCAGAAAACGCGCTGTTTTGCCATGGGTTTGACAAAAAAGAAAAGCTGTGCTACACTGTCGCCAGAAATGAATAGGACATCGACTGCAGCCGCGCCTGCGGCACACGGAATAGGGTGAAAATCCCTGCGAGTCGGTCACTGTGATGCCTCTCGGATTCAGGTTTTGGAATAGAAAGAAATAGATTCTGAGAGGATAAGTCAGATACGTGGCAGTCAGATGGCATTCTGCCGAAACCGGAACTGCGAATTTTCGGCCTTGCTGCGCCTGCGGCAGGGTCTTTTGCGTTCTGCGTTTTGGCGTGGAACTTTTTTTGTGCGCAAAAGCAGAGCCTGAAGGCTTACGAAGCATTTCAAGTCTGCTGGTGCAAAAACAAAAATACAGAGTTAGAAGGAGAGGACATCATGAAAAAGGGACAAAAGACACAGAAAAGAACAACAGCGAGGATTACAGCGCTTCTTTTGAGTACGCTGCTTTGTATGCTCACAGCCTGCGGCGGACAGACTCAGGCAGAGACACCCGCCGCGCAGAATACAGAAGCATCAGGGATGCAGGCAGCGGAAACGGAATCCGAAGCGCCTGCCGCACAGTCGGCAGAAACAGAGTCCGAAACGGAAGCGCCTGCCGCACAGTCTGCGGGAACAGAAACGGAAACGCCTGCTGCACAGTCTGCGGAAACGGCATCTGACACGCGGCTTCCCACCACCGACCCCGGCGGCGCATCCATCACGATCCCCGAGCAGGTGAATACCATTGTGGCGCTTGCGCCTTCCATTAACGAAACGCTGGTGGCACTCGGTCTGGGAGAAAAAATCGTGGGCTATGATCTGCAGAGTGTGGGCATTGCAGGGCTGCCCGAAGGCGTTCCGACCTTTGATACGGTGGCGCCCGATGTGGAGCAGTTGACAGCTCTTGCACCAGATATGCTGCTGGTTTCCAGTCTTTCCCTCTACGATCAGGAGGCACCTTACCAGCCGCTCATCGACGCAGGTGTGTGTGTGGTCTGCGTGCCCACCAGTGTGAGTGTTGAGAATGTGAGAAGCGATATCCGTTTTCTGGCGGCGGCTTTGCGCGTACCCGACGAGGGGGAACGTGTGGTAAAAGAGATGGATGATGCGCTTGACCATATTTCGGCCGTTGTTTCCGATATCCCGCAGGAGGAGAGAAAGGGCGTCTATTTTGAGATTTCTCCCGCCCCTTATCTGTATAGCTGCGGAAGCGATACCTATCTGCATGAGATGATCGAGCTGGCAGGGGGAAGGAATGTTCTTTCCGATCAGAGCGGCTGGCTTTCCGTGGAGGGCGAGACCGTGGTGGCGGCTAACCCTGACGTGATTTTTACCAATGTGAATTATATGGATGCTCCCGTGGATGAGATCCTCGGCAGAGAAGGCTGGGCAGGCGTGTCTGCTGTGACGAATAATAATGTTTATTACATCGATAATATGGCATCTTCTCTGCCGAATCAGAATATCGTGAAGGCGGTAGAGCAGATGGCTGAGGCGCTTTACCCTGATCGTTTCGGGGCGGAATGAGGAAATAGGTGGTCATGAGACAGAGGACAAAATCGGAACAGGGAAAGACAAAGAGGGCGGGGACAAAAATGGGAATCCTTCTGGCGGCAGCCTTGTTTGCGCTGCTTCTGGGCATGGGCGTGGGGAGCGTGTATGTCTCGCCTGCAGATATCCTTGCTATTCTGGCGGGGCGGCTGTTCGGGCTGCCCCTGCCGGAGCACATTCCCGCAAGTTACAGCGTTATGGTGCTTGATATGCGTCTGCCGCGTGTTCTGCTGGCCTTTTTGACGGGGGCTGCGCTTGCCGCAGGCGGCGGGGTGATGCAGTCCGTACTGCAAAATCCGCTGGCATCTCCTTTCGGTCTGGGCGTTTCTTCGGGCGCTGGGCTTGGTGCAGCACTGGTGATCGTGCTGGGACTGGCGTCGGCAGGGCTGGGGGCATTTCTGTTACCGGGCGTCAGTCTGGGCTTTGCGCTTGGCACGGTGTTTCTGGTGCTGGCTGTTTCAGCAAAGTTAGACCGCGGGATGTCCAACGTGACCATCGTGCTGGTGGGCATGGTGGTTTCCCTGTTTTGCAACGCCGTGATGACTTTGCTTGCCACGGCTTCTCCCGCCTATGCACAGCGCATTCAACTGTGGCAGCTTGGCAGTTTCTCCATGCGGGAGTGGAGCGCGGTGTGGGCGCTTTTGCCGGTCACGGTATTGTGTTGTCTCTATTTTTTGCGTTATGCAAGGGAGCTTGACGTGATGACCTTCGGGGAGGAGCAGGCGGTGGCCATGGGCGTGGATTTGTGCCGTGTCAAAGGGCGGCTGATGGCGGCGGTGGCAGTACTGGTCGGCGTGGCGGTGGCCTTTGTGGGCATCATCGGTTTTGTGGATCTGATCATTCCCCATATCGCGAGAAAGCTTTTCGGAGCTTCGCACCGCAGAGTGCTTCCTGCCAGTGTCCTGCTTGGCGGCGCCTTTCTGGTGCTGTGCGATCTGGCGGCAAGGACACTCACGCCGCCGCATGAGATCCCGATCGGCTCGATCACGGCGCTTTTGGGTGCGCCTTTCTTCCTGTATCTTTTCTTTGCGGGGAGAAGGGACGATTGAGAAGTCGCTAAAACAATAAAAAATGTGCGGTACAGCGGTTGCTGTGCCCTATATTTTTGTGGCAAATTGGAAATAGAAGTGGTATAATCAGACATATTGTTGTAGAGCTTTAGATGAATCATGGGAGGAATATAGATGTCCAAGCAAAAATTGATTATTATTGCAGGTTCTCCGTGTGTAGGGAAAACGACAGTGACACAGAAACTTTTTACTTCTTATGAAAACAGTGCTTATTTTGATGGTGATTGGGCATGGTGTGTCAATCCATTTTCGGTTGATGATCCGAGACTGAGAAATGGTGATAAAACAATGTCATTTGCGTTATCAACATATTTAAACTCTGGTTTTGATTATGTCTTTTTTTCATCGGTGGTTGTTGTGGATAAAACAATTCGAGAAGCGATATTAAAAGATATAACAGCAAAAGATTATTCCGTTGTTGGCATTACTTTGACCTGTTCAGAAGAAACTTTGCGTGAACGTCATAAAAAGCGTGGAGATCAAAATGAATGCTCCTTTTTCTGGCTGCATTTAAAGCCATACGAAGGCGATTATGTTATCGATACAGATCATAAAAGTGTTCAACAAATAGTTGATGAAATAAAAGCTATTGTAGACAGTATGGAGGTATCCTATGACGATCCTTGAGTAAATAAGTCATGAAACAATGGTATTTATGCGTGGCAGCGTTTTGGCATTGAGTCATAACGTTAGCTTGTCAGGTTGACTCTAAACCATACATTAGGTTTATACTTCTTTCATGAAGCGCTTCATAGGTAACTGTAAACAGTTTTTGAAAGAGGCACAGGCATGAAAATAGGTGAATTTGCAAAAATGACGGGAATGCCCATATCGGTGCTCAGACATTATGATAAAGAGGGCCTGTTATGTCCGGACTATGTTGACCGTTTTTCCGGTTACCGCTATTATTCGACTGCCCAGATAGAGCAGGTGCAAAAAATTGAGCTATTAAAGAGCGGTGGTCTTTCTTTGAAAGAAATTAGGGATATTCTGAAAAATGCCGACGATCATGAGCTCATAATGGGCATTCTGGAACGGCGGGAGTCGGAAGATCGAAATATGCTTGCTGCCATTGCGAAGGTGAAGCATATGATGTTTGAGAAAGAGGAGAAACATACGAAGGAGGAACAGGAAACACTGTCAGTAGTAGAAGAAAATGCATTTGGAGAAATGCTGATAAAGGGAAGGTCCTTGGCCCTGCCGTTAGATCCCAAAGCCTTACAGGCTGCATGGCGCAGTTTGGACGAGGAAATACAAAGAAGAAATTTTCAGCGTATTTCCGGATTCATGACCTATGGCGGTAAGGACAAAAATGAGATTCAGGTGGTTGCCGAGGTGGTAAAACTTGGAGACGAAATAGGGGAACTGCATGAAGATATCAACCTTATTTTTGAGGATGATGAGCAGGTCATCGGCAAATGGAAGATTGTGGGAGAATATGCCGTAAAGGAAGATTTCTATTCCGAGCAGGGAGAGCGGAGAGAATCTGATATGGGAAATAGGGACAGGGAAATCTATTTCCTGCCGGGCGGAGAAGATTACTGGATTTATAGCTGGACAAAAGGATATCTGAAATTGAACGGCGGCGACCAGTCCTGTTTATGCAGATATCAAATTGAGGACGATCAAGGCAGCCGTTTTATGTTTGTGGAGAATAAATCCTATGAATATCTTCGTGGCGGGAGGCCTACCGTATTAGTGCTGGAACAGATTGACAAAAACAGGTATACCAGGCGTGAGATTGCCAGAGAAGATGACACGGATATGCCTTTTGTGAATGACGAGCGGGTTCTGGGAGATTGGAAGGCCTTTGACTTTATCCGCAGCAGAGAGGAGTTTTCTCCGGATGGGAATCATCTCCCTCGGGAAAGACTTTTATTTAAGCAGATGCACTTTGGAGAAGACGGATTTTTGTCCAGTGTTTATATGGATGAAACCACATCGGGCAAAGAGATTCAGAGCTGGACGAAAGGTTATGTGCTCAAACATTATAATCATACCGCCTGTGCATATGAAATCGTGACAGTGGATGGCATGGACTATATGATGATCGAGTGGAAGAGTGGGGATTATCGCTGGGGCGGTTATGATACGGACTATTATGTATTGATAAGAGATGAGGAATAAATGGAGTGCGTATGGAACAAACGACCTTACTTACAGTAGAACATTTATTCTGCGGCTACGGGAAAACAGAAGTGATTCACGACCTGTCCTTTCAGGTGCAGGCGGGAGAGCGGCTGTGCATTCTCGGTCCAAACGGCTGCGGCAAGACCACGCTTCTGCGGGCGCTTGCGGGCGTGCTTGCCTGGCAGGGGCGCGTGGAGGCAGGCGGGGTTTTGCTTAACGAACTGTCCCCGAAACAGCGGGCAAAAAAGATTGCCCTGATGAGCCAGTTTTCGCAGACGGCCTTCGATTATACCGTATATGAGGCAGTCATGCTGGGACGCTACGCGCACCAGTCGGGTTCTCTTTTTTCAGCGGAGACGGAGGCGGACCGGGCGGCGGTCGAGGAGGCTTTGCGGCTGGCCGACGCATGGGAGCTTAGAGAACAGTCCGTGACAAAGCTTTCCGGTGGACAGCTTCAGCGGGTGTTTCTGGCAAGAGTCTTTGCGCAAAGCCCACAGATCATCCTTCTGGACGAGCCGGCCAATCATCTGGATCTGCGATCGCAGGCGGAACTGCTTGAAAGTCTGCAAAATTGGACGGCAGAGGGAGAGCGTTGTGTGCTGGGAGTGTTTCACGACATCAGTCTGGCGCTTTCCTTTGCGGATTCGGCGCTGTTGCTGGAGCAGGGAAGGGCGCTTGCGCATGGTCTCGTGGAGGAACTGGACGTAAGTCTTCTCGACGGACTGTTTGGTATGGATGTACGAAGCCATATGAAACGGATGTATGGGCGGTGGATGGTGCGGTGACATAGAAGGCAAAACGGCAACGGTGTGAGAAGGAGAGCAAGGAAATGGTTTACAGGAGCCCTTATGAGGCGTACCCTTTTTTGTGCGATGCGGACGAGGATCTGCGCTGTGATTTTGAACTGGCAACCGATGAGCTGGCTAGCGGCGCGGGTCTTTTGTGCAGTCAGGTGACGGATCAGGCTTTGGCAGAGGAGCTTTTGTGGGTCTGTGAGCTGATTTATCACATCAATCCTACCCTGCGCACTTCGCTTTCGGTAACGGAGGAGGAGACGGAACGTCTTGCGGCAATAGTAGAAAGGCTGCAGGCGGAGAGCGCGGTACACGGTTTTGTGCTGCCCTGCGGCTGTGAGAGCGCGTGCACAGCACATCTTTTGCGGGTGAAGGCAAAATGTCTGGTGCGGCTTTTGTATCGTTATATGGAACGGGGGCACGAGGTTTCGAACAGGCTGCTGGATCTATGCAATCTGCTTTCCGGGTATTTCTTTTTGATGGCACTCAAGTTAAACACTTTGGAGGGAGTGGAGGAGCACAGCTACCAGAGTCGGAATTATCGCTGATGTGATCGGGAGATGCTGGATAGTAATTAGGAAAAACTTGACATGAGTAGCCATAGGTTGTATTATTATTTCATACTTAACAAATAGGAATAATATAGAAAAGAGGTACACCATGGCAAACGAGAGAGGAATCGGTACAAAATGCCTGCATCTGGAGGAGGAGGGATTCGACAATTACGGCGCGATCAGCTTCCCCATCTACCAGACGGCAACCTATGCCCATCCCGGCGTGGGAAAGAGCACGGGCTACGACTACAGCAGACTGCAGAACCCGACGAGAGAGCAGTTGGAAAAGGTGGTCGCCTCTCTGGAAAAGGGAATCGACGCGCTGGCGCTGTCCTCAGGTATGGCGGCCATTGCCCTGATGATGGAGCTGTTCTCTCCGGGGGATCATATTATTGTGGATGCGGATCTTTACGGCGGCAGCATCCGCCTCTTTCGAAATGTGTCGGCGAAAAATGGCATTACCTTCACCGGCATTGATTGCTATAAAGAAGATGTAGA
Source organism: uncultured Lachnospiraceae bacterium (assembly GCA_910576815.1). Classification (GTDB taxonomy): domain Bacteria; phylum Bacillota; class Clostridia; order Lachnospirales; family Lachnospiraceae; genus UBA3282. The sequence continues at coordinate 34,352 of CAJTKA010000006.1, read as the reverse complement.
AGCATATATCACGGAGCATACGAAGGCAGTGTATATCGAGACACCCACCAACCCCATGATGCACGTGACCGATATCGCGGCAGTCTCTGAGATCACTCGCCAACACGACCTGCTTCTCATTGTGGACAACACGTTTCTGTCTCCCTACTTCCAGAATCCGCTGGCGTTGGGGGCGGATATCGTGGTCCACAGCGGCACCAAATACCTGGGTGGTCACAACGATACGCTGGCAGGATTTCTGGTGACGGATAGAGAGGATATCAGCGAGAAGTTCCGCTTTCTCATAAAGACCACGGGAGCGGGGCTTGCGCCCTTTGACAGCTGGCTCATCCTACGGGGAATCAAGACGCTTGGCATCCGCATGGACAGGGCGCAGGAGAATGCCCTGCGTATCGCTGCCTGGCTGAAAGAGCGTGACGAGGTAAAGGAGGTGCTTTATCCGGGGCTGCCCGAACATCCCGGTTACGAAATCATGAAGTGGCAGGCAAGGGGCTTTGGCGCGATGCTGACCTTTCAGGCGGAGAGTAAGGAGCTTGCTCTCTCCATTCTTGAAAATGTGCGGCTGATCCGTTATGCGGAGAGTTTGGGCGGGGTGGAGACGCTGATCACTTATCCGACCACGCAGACGCATGCCGATGTGCCTGAGGAGATACGCCTGCGAAATGGGATTACTGACCGTACCCTGCGGCTGTCCGTGGGGATCGAAGATGCGGAGGACCTGATTGATGATTTAGAGGCAGCGTTTACGAAAAGATAAGCTTTGGGGGTTCCTTATCAAAGGGACCCTAAAATACTTCCCTTTACAAATCTTGTCACTCGTGATATGGTCGAAATAACATATCTGGGAGTCTGAAATTCTGATATATCTTTATGTCACGTCACGGAACCTGAATCCCTTATATGATCTGCTGGACATAGACGAGGATTTAAAGGAATATGTATCAAACTACAGGCTGAACCTGTATGACTGCCATGAGCATGATACCTTTGAGGAATATAAGACAGGTTTGCGGCAGGTATTTGAGGCGGTACGTTATGCAGAGGAAAAGGAGAAACTGAAGGCGGTCATAAGAGAGTACCGTGAAGCGTACAGCAGGATAGACAACGAGACCAGAGATATGCTGGAAGTGGTGGCGAATGTAAAGATACCGGAGGAATATAGAGTGGTGGAAGAAGGAAAGGAGAGATATGATATGTGTAAGGCGTTTGAGGATATGAGACTTGAGGGATACGAGGAAGGAATCAGTAAGGGTATAGAAAGAGGAATCCGCGGGCAGATATGTGGAGGAATGCTGCATCAGATAAAACGTAAGCATCCTATCCCTAGACAAACCCCGTGAAAAAAGGTATACTATTTATGTATTTCTTTCTGAAAATCGGGGATAGGAGAAACAACGGGTATGAACTATAAGGCGGTTCCTTTTGAGCAGCGGATCAAGGATAACGTAAAAAACTATGGCATGGACCATCTTTACCAGATCGACGCCATTGCTGAGTGTATGAAAGCGTTGAATGCCTTAAGCGGTCTGGAAGTGCTTCTTACGGAGAGACATGGCGAAAAGGTTGTTTCCGTGGGAAATTTTGCGGGTTTTACGCCGGATGTGGTGGGAGATCCCGGCAGAAAGATCAGGGTCTACGGGCGCACCGTTGCGCATCTCTATGCAAAAACGGACAGCGTAGCTGCGGATAAGAGAGAGGAGGCGGAGAAACTTCTCGATGCCTTTTCCCACATGCTCTCTCATTGGGGAGAGGAGGCCTATCTTCACAGAGAGTCTGCGATTTACGCGGATGAGCTGGAGGATAAGGTGGGCATGCAGCATGTGCAGACTGCCAGAGGGGAAAATGAGGACGCGCTTACGGGCGTATTTAATAAGGTCTATTTCGAGGAACGTATGCGGGTGATCGACAGAGCCGAGGTGGTCCCTGTGGCGGTCATCAATTTCAACATTAATGACTGGAAATATGTGAATGACCGATTTGGTGATGAGGAGAGCGATCGGTTGATTTGTACGATTGCCAACATTTTGGTACAGGAAAAGAAGCCGGACTATGTGATCGGCCGTGTGGACGGAGACGTGTTCAACGTGCTGATCCCCATAGCGGAAGACGGCGAGGCGGAGGATTATTGCTGGCGGGTCAAGCGGGCTTGCCAGACTTTTGAAGATGAGATCCTGGCACCGTCCGTGGCCTGCGGTCTGGTCTATAAGCGCAATGTCGAGGAACGGCTTGCGGATAAGCTGCCGGACGCGGAATATGAGATGTTCAATAATAAATTTGAGATCAAAAATGCGCCCGGATACAGAGAACGACTGGAGAAGAGAAAGTAAGATTTTTAAGTGATACGGAAAGGGGCTGGAGTACCGGCCCCTTTCCTTCGTAAACGGGGATGTGAAACAGTATGATTTATTGTGAGAATTGTAATGCGCCGATAGAGGAAGACAGCGCGAAATGCCCGTACTGCGGGCGCTTAATGCACCCGGTGGCGAAAAACAGTATATGGAACAGCTTTACGATGTCAAAAGGGATGTGGAGGAACTGGCGGATGTTCCGGTTCGGGAGTACCGCAGGGCAATCGGCAAAACAGGCAGGATGATCGGCAATCCGAATCCCTTTACGGTGAAGCATAATCAGACAACCTTGTAGAGAGCGTGTACCGCAATGAGGCGCAGGAGGACCCGGTAAAAGGGGATATGGCGCAGATTTACGCGGCAGCATATTATTATGAGGCGGCGATGCTGTATCATGCCCGTCAGGAAGCAGGCAACGTACGGCAGGCGGAGGAAGCATATACAAGAATGCGGGAGTATGAGGAGCAGCTGGGCGAATACGCCTTTGTAAAGGAAGAAATCAAGGAATTTTTGGGTATGGCTCCTCTAAATCTAAAATAAGTATTAAATCCCTTTTTCCAGATAAAAACGAGAAAACAAGAGATACTAATAGAAAAAACGAGAAAAGAAGAAAAAGCGAGATTTGTATACATGTAGAACCATTTGCAAACGTCCGCATATGAAGATAATATATGTTCCAGAGTTAGCACTCGACGATGGCGAGTGCTAACAGAAACGGAAATTATAAAGATCTTATATACAAAAAAGGAGGCATTCATTATGAAATTAGCACCACTTGGCGACAGAGTTGTATTAAAGCAGCTGGAAGCGGAAGAAACCACAAAGTCCGGCATTGTTTTACCGGGACAGAGCAAGGAAAAACCGCAGCAGGCGGAAGTGATCGCAGTAGGACCCGGCGGCGTTGTGGACGGTAAGGAAGTAAAGATGGAAGTGAAGGTTGGAGATCAGGTCATCTACTCCAAGTACTCCGGCACAGAGGTGAAGCTTGGCGAGGACGAGGAATATATTATCGTAAAACAGAGCGATATTCTGGCAATCATAGAGTGAGAAGTACTTCTAAAGACGTTCCGCCATAGGACGGAAAGCCAAGAAGTACTAAGTCTTACTCAGGAGAATGATTGAAATGCAACATTCTCCGCAGTGTAAAATAATTATAAAATCAGGAGGACATAAAATCATGGCTAAGGAAATCAAATATGGCGCAGAAGCCAGAGCAGCTTTGGAATCAGGCGTAAATCAGTTGGCGGACACCGTGCGGGTGACCCTTGGACCGAAAGGCAGGAACGTAGTGCTGGATAAGTCCTACGGCGCGCCTCTGATCACCAACGACGGCGTGACCATTGCCAAGGAGATCGAGCTGGCGGACGCATTTGAGAATATGGGCGCACAGCTTGTGAAGGAAGTGGCAACCAAGACCAACGATGTGGCGGGCGACGGCACGACTACGGCTACCGTACTGGCACAGGCGATGGTGAATGCGGGAATCAAGAACCTTGCCGCAGGCGCAAACCCGATCATCTTAAGAAAAGGTATGAAGAAAGCGACTGAGACGGCAGTGGAGGCGATTGCGAAGATGAGCTCCAAGGTAAACGGCAAGGAGCATATCGCGAGAGTGGCGGCAGTTTCTTCCGGCGACGAGGAAGTAGGAAAGCTTGTTGCAGACGCAATGGAGAAGGTTTCCGGTGACGGTGTCATCACCATCGAGGAGAGCAAGACCATGCTCACGGAGCTTGACCTTGTGGAAGGTATGCAGTTTGACAGAGGTTATATTTCCGCTTATATGGCAACCGATATGGATAAGATGGAGGCGGTTTTAGAGAATCCTTACATCCTGATCACAGACAAGAAGATTGCGAACATTCAGGAGATTCTGCCCCTCTTAGAGCAGATCGTACAGTCCGGCGCGAAACTCCTTATCATCGCTGAGGACGTGGAAGGCGAAGCGCTTACCACCTTGATCGTGAATAAACTGCGCGGCACCTTCAATGTAGTTGCGGTGAAGGCACCCGGCTACGGTGACAGAAGAAAGGCTATGCTTGAGGATATTGCGATCCTGACAGGCGGTCAGGTCATCAGTTCCGAGCTTGGCTTGGAATTAAAGGATGCAACCCTTGACCAGCTTGGTCGTGCGAAGTCCGTGAAGGTGCAGAAAGAGAACACCGTGATTGTGGACGGCGAGGGCAAGAAGAAGGATATTGAGGCAAGAATCAGCCAGATCAAGAAGCAGATCGAGGAGACCACATCTGATTTCGATAAGGAGAAATTGCAGGAGCGTCTGGCAAAACTGGCAGGCGGCGTAGCTGTGATTCGTGTGGGTGCAGCGACGGAGACCGAGATGAAAGAGGCGAAGCTTCGTCTGGAGGATGCGCTGGCAGCAACCAGAGCAGCCGTGGAGGAAGGCATCATTGCCGGCGGCGGTTCCGCATATGTGCACGCTGCTAAGGAAGTGGAGAAGATGGCGGATAAGCTTGAGGGCGACGAAAAGACAGGCGCACAGATCGTTTTGAAGGCTCTCGAGGCGCCTCTGTACCACATCGTTGCAAATGCAGGCCTGGAAGGCTCCGTTATCATCAATAAGGTAAGAGAGTCCAAGGTGGGCGTAGGTTTCGATGCGCTGACCGAGGAGTATGTGGATATGGTGAAGACAGGTATCCTTGATCCCGCGAAGGTGACCAGAAGCGCATTGCAGAACGCGACCAGCGTGGCAAGCACCCTGCTCACCACCGAGTCCGTGGTGGCCAACATCAAAGAGCCCGAACCCCCGATGCCCGCAGGAGGCGCCGGCGGCATGGGGATGATGTAAGGCGCATAAGCGCGGCTTTGCGAGTATAACGTGATAATTAGGAAGACGCATGCACCAAGCTTGCTTGAGGGCATGCGTTTTTCTATTGGATGATATGGCGCAAGTTTTAATATCCCTTATGTGGCAGCAGTGTCCTCGAGATTAGTTTTGCAAAAATACTTTTTGAAAGAAACCAAAAGAGCATTCTGCCATTTTGGCGATTTCCTCACTGTCGATTGGTTCTTCTTTTCGCAAAATGTTATATGATACAATCAATACAATAGAGAACCAATCACACGAATATGGGGGAAACACTTTATGAATAAGTCCCAGACAAAAAAGTATTATAACAAAAAGAAATGGTATTTCCTGACGGGACAACTGTTGATAGCGATATATTTTCTCTGCGCCTGCGCTGGCAAAGAACAACCAGAAGCCGCCGAATCAACAGCGACTAAAACAGATGCAGCAGGAAGCACGAATGCGGCAGAAGCGACAGAAACAGAAAAATCAAATAAAGAGACGGTGCGGGAACTCGCTCCGGACTTAAACCGTAACGGGATAACGGAGGAAGTGCGTCTGATTGAAATCGAAGACGGACAGGAACTGCAAATTCTGGAGAACGGAGAACTGGTTGACAGGGAGATCGGATATTATGCACATGCGGGGCAGACGTCCATTTTCCTCTGTACGCTGGATGGGGACGACTATCTTCTGCGCTATCACCCAACTTTCCCCGCAAAATAGTGTCCGCTTCCCGATATGCGGCAAATAAATGGTCGGGACTAAAATGTTTGTGGCGCTCTGCCGAAAGGCAGGGCGTTACTTATATGCGCAGGCTGCATATGAAAGTTTAAGAGGGGATTTTATGCTGTTTTTTCGCATTTCGGGATTCCAAATTGAGCGAGATATAATGGATCATTCCTATTTCGTCCAAATATGAAAAGCTTAAACGGATTGAGCAGGAAAAGATTATAAAGTACGGTCATTGTAATACAATCCGCTTTGGTATGGTCCTCGGCAGAAATACAGCATTTTTGATTCAGAATATGTGCCCTGCAACAGAGCCATACTTAACGGCATACATAGATAAAAATAATCATCCAATTTGTATTGATGACCGCATTGCCGCTGATGTGGAAAAGAATGCCCGTGACGTTCTGGCTATTGCCAAGCGGGGAGCAAAGGTGATTTTCCCCGATGTATTTAAAATCTATCAGAGTCTTGCACAGCAGATTCAAGGGAAAAGGTGAGGGAAGTGCTTGGGCGGACCGTATAAATATTTTGATAACTCTTGCAAATAATACGATAATAGCGTAAAATTGCTAGTATGCAACATTATGTAATCCGATAAAGGTTCGGTGAGCGTATGACAGAAGAAAAGACTGAGCTGGTCATTGACGACGGCAGAATCGAATCAATTGAAGAATTTCAGACTCCGGGTCAGCTCTATGAGGAGCTTATTCTTCGTGTGCGCAAATATCACCCCTCAACGGATATCAGTCTGATCAGAAAAGCTTACCAGGTCGCTTCCGAAGCCCATCAGGGGCAGGTGCGTAAATCCGGGGAGCCTTATATCATACATCCGCTGTATGTTGCCATTATCCTGGCGGATCTGGAGCTGGATAAAGAGACCATCGTTGCTGGACTTTTGCATGATGTGGTGGAAGATACCATCATGACGGACGAGGAAATCGCGCAGCAGTTCGGTGATGACGTTGCGCTTTTGGTGGATGGTGTCACCAAGCTTGATAAACTGAATTTTCACGGAGAACACGCGAATCAGGACAAAGATGCGGAAAAACTGGAGCGGCAGGCGGAGAATCTGCGTAAGATGTTCCTTGCGATGGCAAAGGATATCCGTGTCATTTTGATTAAGCTGGCTGACCGATTGCACAATATGAGGACGCTGCAGCACATGCGCCCTGAAAAACAGCAGGAGATCGCGAGGGAGACGCTCGATATTTATTCTCCCATTGCCCAGCGTTTGGGCATTTCTAAAATAAAGGTGGAATTAGACGATTTGTCATTGAAATATTTGGAACCCGAAGCTTACTATGATTTGGTGGATAAGATCGCCATTAGAAAGAGCGAGCGGGAACGTTACATTCAGACGATTGTGGACGAGGTGAGTGTCCATATCAAAAACGCGGGCATCAAAGCCCAGATCGACGGCCGTATCAAGCATTTTTTCAGCATTTACAAGAAGATGAAAAACCAGAATAAGACAATCGATCAGATTTACGATTTGTTTGCGGTGCGCATCATTGTGGACACAGTGCAGGACTGTTATGCCGCCCTCGGTGTGATCCACGAGATGTATAAGCCGATCCCCGGCCGTTTTAAGGACTATATCGCCATGCCGAAGGCAAATATGTACCAGTCTCTCCACACGACGCTGATCGGTGCGAGCGGCCAGCCTTTCGAGATCCAGATCCGCACCTACGAGATGCACAAAGCGGCAGAGTACGGTATCGCGGCCCATTGGAAATATAAGGAAGCCTCCGACGGAAAGAAAGTGGAGACGCAGGAGGAGGAAAAGCTTGTCTGGCTGCGCCAGATTCTGGAGTGGCAGCAGGACCTTTCGGATAACAAAGAGTTTTTGAACCTTTTAAAGGATGACTTAAATCTCTTTTCTGACAATGTGTACTGTTTTACGCCGACCGGGGATGCCAAGAGCCTGCCTGCGGGTTCCACGCCCATCGACTTTGCCTACAGCATACACAGCGCAGTGGGGAATAAGATGATTGGCGCGCGCGTGAACGGCAAGCTTGTCAATATTGATTATGAAATCAAAAACGGCGACCGGGTGGAGATCATGACCTCCCAAAATTCCAAGGGACCCAGCCGGGACTGGCTCAATGTGGTCAAAAGCACCCAGGCGAAAAACAAGATCAACCAGTGGTTCAAGCATGAATTAAAAGAAGAAAACATCGTCAAAGGCAAGGAACTGATTGTGGCCTACTGCAAGGCGAAGACCATCAATACGCAGGAGGTGATGGTGCCCAAATACCAGGAGGCCATTATGAGAAAGTATGGCTTTCAGGATTGGGAATCGGTGCTGGCGGCAGTGGGACATGGCGCGCTCAAGGAGGGCCAGGTTCTAAACCGTATGCTGGAGATGTATGACAACGACCACAAAAAAGAGATGACCGATGCCGAGGTGATGGCGGAGGTGGAAAACAGTGTCCAGGCAAACCGCGGCAGGATCCAAAAGAACGCGAGCGGCATCGTGGTCAAGGGCATTCACGATGTGGCGGTGCGTTTCTCCAAGTGCTGCAGCCCTGTGCCGGGCGATGAGATCGTGGGCTTTGTGACGAGAGGCAGAGGCATTTCCATCCACAGAACCGATTGTATGAACATTTTGAATCTGCCGGAGATCGACAGAAACCGTTTGATCGACGCGGAGTGGCAGCAGGAGCAGACGGCGGAGAGCGGCAGCAAGTATCTGGTGGAGATCAGTATTTATGCCAATAACAGGAACGGGCTGTTGGCGGATGTGTCCAGAGCTCTTACAGAGAAAAATATTGATATTTTGGCGCTGAATACCCGTGTGAGCAAGCAGGGAACGGCAACGATCATGATTAACTTTGAAATCAGCGGCAGGGAAGAACTGCAGCGCATCATGGATAAGCTGAGGACGATCGAGAGCATTCTTGAGATAGAACGGACGACGGGTTAAGGGAGAAAAAGATGGGCAACTTAAAAATAGGCAGGCTGATGCTGGGCATCTGTCAGACGAATTGCTATTTTGTATATCAAGAGGGAACGAAGGATGTGATCTTTTTCGATCCCGCGGACAAGGGCGATTACATTTACGAGACCTTGCAGGAGAAGGGCTTTCAGGTAAAGGGCATCCTTCTGACACATGCGCATTTTGACCATATCTGGGGCTCGAATCGGCTGCGGGAGCTTTCGGGTGCGCCGCTTTATGCTTACGAGGCGGAGCGGGCGCTGTGTGAGGATGCGGTGACCAATGTTTCCGACCAGGTGGGCAGGCCTTACACGGTGATCCCCGACCGCTACTTAAAAGACGGGGAGGAGATCACGATCGCGGATATGACCTGTAAGTTGATTGCCACGCCCGGTCATACGGTAGGGAGCTGCTGCTATTATTTTGAAGAGGACGGAATCCTGATTGCGGGCGACACGCTCTTTGAGGAATCGGTGGGCAGGACGGACCTGGCCACGGGCAGCATGAGCGCACTGACCAGATCAGTCAAAGATAAACTTTTTGTTCTCCCTGATGAGACGAAGGTTTATCCCGGTCACGGAAACAGTACCAGCATAGGCCACGAGAAAGCCTATAATCCTTTCATACAGTGAAGACAAAAAAGAGGGTTTCCCGTTATGTCAGATGACGGGAAATTCATTTTGTATCTGCGAAAGGAGAAAGGGTGTAACTATGGAAGCGCAAACAATGTCTAAAACAGGTTGTCAGGTGTTGAACAGGGACGTGATCAAGTATATCGCGATGTTCACCATGCTTTTCAATCACATTGCGCATGTGCTTTTGACGAGAGGAACGCCGCTTTATCTTGTTTTTGAGGGAATCGGTTATTTTACGGCCCCGGTGATGTGCTTTTTTCTGGTGGAGGGGTACCAATATACCCGTTCCAAGGTAAAGTACGGCGGCAGGCTGTTTTTCTTTGCCGTTTTGTCGCAGCTGCCTTATCACCTGGCCTTCCATTATGGAAATCTGAATATGTTTTTCACCCTCTTTTGCTGCTTTTTGATTCTGGTGGTATTGGAGCGGGTGGACAGCTATCTGCTGCAAATAGCGCTCTGCTTCCTTTTGATTCTTGTTACGGCGATCAGTGATTGGGCGTTGGTTGCGCCAATCCTGACGCTTCTTTTGGCAAAGAATTGGGGAGAAAAGGGCAGAATGTGGGCCAGCTACGTGGGGATCGCCGTGGTTTTTGCCATGTTGAACCTGCAAAGCAACATGATGCAAAACCGCATGAATGGGCAGGAAGTTATCCTGACAGTGCGGGCGGTGTGCGATACGCTCTGCTCAGGAATCGTGGTTTTAACGGCAGGCGCGGCCGTGCTGGTCTTCTATAACGGAGAGCGGGCAAAGAAGGGAAAGAATTTTTCGAAATGGTTCTTCTATTTCTTTTATCCTGTACATCTTTTTGTACTGTATTTGATTAGATTAGGTTTACATAACGTTAATTAAGGCAATGCGCGAAAGATAACGACAGAAAATGACCGCAACATGGTATGCCAGTTTAGATGCAGTGGCATCGATTTCAGCAGACAGCGGGAAGAAAGGATAATATAGGCATGGAAAGCGACAAGAGTGCGGACACGAAACAGCAGATACGCGGGATCGCCGGGCAGATCATGGGACTTGCCCACGACGGGCTTTTGATGAATCTGCGCTTTTTGGACGTCGCTCTCTCCAAACTTTCTGTGGTGTGCCGCGAAGGAACAGGTGCATATTTGTATGACGGAGGCTGCCTTTATTATGACCCGGCGCTGTTGGTCAGACAATATCGGGACGCCCGCGGCTGCGGGGCAAGGCTTCTTTTGCACACGCTTTTGCACTGTGTTTTTTCCCATGGATTGGGTGCGCAGCAGATGGAGAGGCAGTATTGGGATCTGGCCACGGATATTGCAGTGGAGAGCGTCATTTTGGAGTTGTCCCTGCCCCTGACGGCGATGCCGCAGGATGATGAATTGAAAAGCCGTCTGGAAATCCTCAAAAAACAGGCAGGCGGGTTGACGGCGGAGAAACTCTATCGGCATTTCCGCATCGAAGAACCGTCTGAGAAGGCAAAGAAAGACTGGTACAGGCTCTGTCACTATGACGAGCATATTTATTGGGACAGGCGCGAGGAACTGATACCTTCCGCCGAACAGTGGCGCAAACTCAGCGAGCGCATCCGAGCTGATTTAAAGAGTTTCAGCAAAGATAAAAATAACGCCGAGAGCATAGAGGAGAATCTGAGGGAGGCGCTGCGGGAACGCTACGACTACACGGACTTTCTCAAACGCTTCATGGTCATGGGGGAGTCCATCCGCGTAAGCGACGACGAATTTGATTATATCTACTATACCTACGGCCTCTCCAACTATGGCAATATGCCGTTGGTGGAGCCTTTGGAATATAAGGAGGACAGGAAAATCAGGGATTTTGTGATCGCGCTGGATACTTCTGCCTCCTGTCGTGGGGAGATCGTGCAGACCTTTTTGCAAAAGACCTACCATATCATGCGGCAGCGGGAAAGCTTTTTCACCAAAATCAATGTCCATATCTTGCAGTGTGACAGCGAGGTCAGGCAGGATACGAAGATAAACGGGCAGGAAGACTTTGATGCGTTTATGGAAAAAGGGAAGCTGACAGGCTTCGGTTCCACGGATTTTCGTCCCGTCTTCGATTATGTGGAGAAGCTGCGGGACGAAGGAGAGTTTACAGACTTAAAGGGCCTGATTTATTTTACGGACGGTTACGGCGTCTATCCGGAATATATGCCGGACTATGATGTGGCCTTTGTGTTTTTGCAGGACGACGAAAATGCGCCCAAGGTGCCGCCGTGGGCGATCCGATTGGTTTTGGAAGAAGATGAGATTGAAAACTTTGCGGAAGAAAAGCAATCGCACTGACAGTGTGAAAAGAAATTCTAAAGCGCAGCAGCATTTGAATTGGCAGGATGATAAGGAGCATGAAGTGATATGAACATCAAGGAAGCAAAAAACTACATCAAGGATTCCGTACGGATTTATTTGAAAAAAGACGAGGAGGGCGAGTACCGCATCCCCATCGTCAGGCAGCGGCCCATCTTTCTTTTGGGAGCACCGGGCATCGGCAAAACGGCCATTATGGAGCAGATCGCGCAGGAGCTGGGAATCGCGCTGGTGTCTTACTCCATGACCCATCATACCAGGCAGTCAGCGCTGGGCCTGCCTTTTATCATAAAAAAGAATTACGGCGGCAGAGAATACGAGGTCTCAGAGTATACGATGAGCGAGATCATCGCTTCCATTTACGACGTCATGGAGGAAAGCGGCATTAAAGAGGGGATCCTGTTTCTGGACGAGATCAACTGCGTTTCGGAGACACTTGCGCCTTCCATGCTGCAATTTTTGCAGTATAAAGTGTTCGGCAGACACAGAGTGCCAGACGGCTGGGTCATCGTCACGGCGGGCAATCCGCCGGAGTACAATAAATCCGTGCGGGAGTTTGACATTGTGACCATGGACCGTTTGAAGATTCTCTCGGTGGAGGCGGATTATCCGATTTGGAAGGAGTACGCCATCGACAGGGGACTGCATGCTGCCATCCTGAATTATCTGGATCTGAAAAAGGATGATTTCTATCAGGTGGAGACCACCGTGAAAGGCAGAAAATACATCACGGCCAGAGGCTGGGAGGATCTCTCGGAAATGCTGACACTTTACGAGGAGGAAGGCATTGCCGCGGAGGAGTCGCTGGTGGGCCAGTATCTGCGGGACGAACGGGTGGTGAAAGAGTTTTGCGCTTACTATGATCTGTATCAAAAGTATAAGAATGATTATCGGGCGGAGGAGATCCTGGGCGGAACGGTGAGCGAACAGGCAAAGGATAAGGCAAGAAAAGCGGATTTTGACGAGCGCCTCTCCCTGATGGGGATGCTGATCGACAGGATCAGGCAGGAAATACGGGATAACATTCAGGAGAGCGATATCTTAAATGAGGTGATGGGGCCTTTGCGGGCACTCAAGAAAAAGGCAGCGGAAGATGGCAGTGCGGATGAGCTGCTTGCGCTGCTTAGCAAACAGCGGGAGGGCAGGCAGAAGGCCATGGATTCCCTGCAAAAGGCAGGTGCGCTCTCTGCGCGGGATAAGAAAAAGAGCAGGGCGGTGGTGCGTTTCCTTTCCACCTGTGAGAAGACGCTGCGGACGGCGGATCAGGCGGATGCGGGGGAGACGTTCTCCCTGCTGGAAGGCTTGTTTCAGGCGGAAGTGGCGGATTATAGGGAGAAGACGCAGGAAGTACAGAAGATGCTTCATTTCCTCTTTCAGTTTGTGGAAGACACCTTTGGCTCAGGGAATGAAATGCTGCTTTTGATGACGGAGTGTACGGTGCAGGAGGACTGCGCGAAATTCATCAGCCTTTACGGCTGCGAGGATTACAGGCGGCACAATGAGGAACTGATGCTGACGGAGCGCGGCGACGAGCTGCTGACAAAGATCGAGGCATTAGAGTTATAACACGGTTTGAATGTTGGAAAGGCGGAAAGAAGGAAAGGAAAGCGGCCAAGGGATATGGGAGGGAAGATCAGAGCGGGAGAATGGAATACGGCGCAGGGCTGCCTTATTTATGCTGCGGATGGGGAGAGCGTGGAAATCACGGGCAGCAGGGGAAGGGATACAGTGATAGAGATCCCGTCGCAGCTTGAGGGACTGCCGGTGACCCGCATCGGGAAAAAGGCCTTTCTTAGCAACAAAACGGTAAAAGAAATCACGCTGCCGGATACGATAGAACAGATCAGCGACTGGGCCTTTGCCTGCTGTGCGAAGCTGACCGTGCTGACCCTACCTTACAGGAAACTGGAATTAGGACAGGGCATCTTCCGGGACTGCATATCGCTTTCACAGATCATGGACAGAAATGCGTCTCCCCGGGATAAAAATATGACAGATGTGTCATACCTATTAGCGGCTGCTGTGGCCGCGCTGGATGCCTTCTATCTATTTGATCCGGAGACGGCGGGGAGCGCGGAGTGGTTTGCCAGATGGGATGTCAGACTGCGCGCCGTGATGGAAACACCTGACGAGGAGGGCTTTTCCAAAATGCTGCTTTGCGGGGAGGAGGATTACGGCAGTCGGGAAAACAATCTGGATCACTATACGGGACAGCAGCGGCGCAGGAAAGTGAGGCTTGCCATGTGCAGGCTGATGCACGATACCTGTCTGAAAGACGAAGACAGAAAGATGCTTTCGGACTATCTTCTTTCGCACAGAAAAGGGCAGGAGACCGAGGAGACCTGGCAGGTGGTGCTGGAGGAACACGGCGATGAAATTTCCTATTACCGCTTCCTCACGCAGATGGGAGCGGTGGATAAAGAAAACGTTCAGGCGATGCTTTCAGATCTGGGGGAAAGTCATACGGAGATGAAGGCCTATCTGATGGAGTACTGCGGCGGCCTGCGGGAGGGAGAGGATCCCTTTGCGGCTTTTGCCCTGTAAGGTCAATGGGTCAATGCCAGGCGTTGCGTGTGGATTTTGGGTATTGCACAATGCAAAAAAATGTGGTATTATGTGTTTTGTTTGGAATTTTGTGAACGGATAGGCAGGAGGAATCAGGATACTATGGGAGTACTGAGAATCATTTTGACAGTCGTTTATATTTTGATTTGTGTGGCTTTGGTGATACTGGTATTGATGCAGGAGGGAAAGGCAGCCGGTCTTGGTGCGATCAGCGGCGCGGCGGAAACCTACTGGGGCAAGAATAAGGGCCGTTCCATGGAGGGCAAGCTTGTGAAGATCACGACGGCACTTGCAGTCGGGTTCATGCTGCTGGCGGCCGTCTTAAACTTGAATCTGTTCTAAGCTTCGGAAGACAAAGGCACTCTTGCAAAGGTAAGGGTGCTTTCTTTATCCCTTTCTGAAAGGAGGTTTTGAGGTGGCAAAGGAACCGATGAAACTGGTGGCTAACAATAAAAAGGCTTACCATGATTATTTCATAGAGGAAAAGTATGAGGCAGGCCTTGCGCTGCACGGAACGGAAGTGAAATCCCTGCGCCTTGGCAAATGCAGCATCAAGGAAGCCTTTGTGCGTATCGATAACGGGGAAGCCTATGTTTATGGCATGAATGTCAGCCCCTACGAAAAGGGAAATATTTTCAACAAGGATCCCCTGCGTCCCAGAAAACTTCTTTTGCATAAGCAGGAGATCAGAAAACTTGCGGGTGATATGACGGCCGCGGGTTACACTGTCGTTCCGCTGCAGGTCTACTTTAAGGACGGCAGGGCAAAGATCGAGATCGGTCTTGCAAAGGGCAAAAAGCTCTACGATAAACGGCAGGATATCGCGAAAAAGGATCTTCGCAGGGAGCACGAGCGCGAGTTTAAGATCAAAAATCTGTAGGCTTGCATGAAAAACAGAGGATATGGTATAATCAAATCAAATAAGGGCCAGTCAAGGTTTCGACAGGGGTCTTGCAGCTGGAGAAGCTATCCGCAGGCTGATGCGTTAAATCGCAAACCTAAATACAAACGCTGAAGATAATTTAGCATACGCTGCCTAAGGGCAGCTGTCCGACTTAGTGCACCTACACATTAAGATCCGGGCATCGACTTTGTAGGAAACGACGCGGGTGACGCCTCTATCCCGCGGGCGTATCAGAGGCTACCAAGCCCGGTGGGGTGTCTGTCTCCTGCCGGATGAGGGAATGAGGAGCGATCCGAAATGACGGACTATGATAGTAGAAGGACAGGGAATGGGCTTTTGGACACGGGTTCGACTCCCGTCTGGTCCACTGGAAGCGCCGCATTCGGAGAAATCCGCATGCGGCATTTTTTTCTGTACAGCGCATCTTTTTGGTGGTAAAATAGAATAAAATATTGTGACCAAAGAGATGGTTGCTTTGGACAGAAAATGCTGCCCGGGAAGGAAAGAAAATGAATCAAAATGGGGAAAAGAATGTATTTCAGTCTGTGAGAACGAAAATTGTGGGCGTGCTGATCATTGCGATGACGATCCTGTCCGTGTGTTTGTCGGTGGTGTTGATCCGAAATTTACGCATTCCATTGATGCAGCTGAACCAAAATTATCTCTATGATTTGGCGGTAGCCTACGGAGAAAAAGTGCAGGAAGAAATAGAATTGATGGGCTATAATACGGCTGTGTATTATGGCAATCTGAGTAATGCCCTCGGAGAGGTGGGCTTAGACGGGGTGCCGTCCAGTTATGCTTATCTGGTGTCGGGAGACGGCACTATGCTCTATCATCCTACAAAGGATAAAGTAGGACAGCCCGTGGAAAACGCGGTGGTGAAAAATGTGGTGGAGCAGATAAAGACAGGCACATTGCCTGAGCCGGAGATAGTGGAGTACGAGTTTAAGGGCGCAATGAAATATGCGGCCTATTATGTGACGGAGAGCGGACACTGTATCCTGGTCGTATCGGCGGATAAAGATGAATTGATGAGTACGGTGCACCGCGTGACGCTGACCGGAACGGCCTGTACGATTGTTTTGGTCATCATTGCCAGCATTATCGGCTTTTTCATTGTAAATAAGATCGTGAAGCCCATCCTGGAGGTAACGCAGATCTTGGGACGTCTGGCGGATATGGATTTCTCCGAGATCGAGGGACAGGAGAAGCTGACGGCCAGAGCTGACGAGACGGGACAGATGAGCCGGGCAGTGGCGGAGTTGCGAGGACAGCTTGTGGAGGTGGTCAAAGAACTGCGGGGGCAGAGCGAGCAGCTCTTTGAGGCGTCTGATACATTGAATACAAATGCATCTGAGACTGCAATTACGGTGGAACAGGTGGAAAAGGCGGTTTCGGAAATCTCTGACGGCGCTTCCTCTCAGGCGGACGAGACGCAGAAGGCTACGGAGAGCGTGATCCTGATGGGTAATATGGTGGAGGAGACCGCGCAGGAAGTGGCCGGGATGATCGAGAATGCCTCCTCCATGCAGCGCTATAGCAGGGAAGCGTTTGCTACGTTGCAGAAGCTTGCTAAGATAAACGATGAGGCCAGAGAAGCCATTGACGTGATCTATGAGCAGACAAATACGACGAACGAGTCGGCCTTGAAGATCAGGGAGGCCACGTCGCTGATCACTTCTATTGCGGAGGAGACGAACCTCCTTTCCCTGAATGCGAGCATTGAGGCCGCCAGGGCTGGCGAACAGGGCAGAGGCTTTGCGGTGGTTGCAGGGCAGATCCAGAAGCTTGCGGAGCAGTCGAACGATTCCGCGCGCCAAATCGAAACCATCATTGACTTGTTGATCGAGGATTCCCAGAAATCGGTGGCGACGATGGAAGATGTCAAACAGATCATGGAAAGCCAGAATGAGAGCGTGGTCCATACCGATGAAAGTTTCCGTCAGGTGGGCGAGGGTATCCGTACTTCCATTGAGGGTGTTAATAAAATCTCGGAGATGACAAAGAAAATGGATGAAGCCAGAATCGTTGTCGTGGATGTGGTACAGAACCTGACGGCGATCGCTGAGGAGAATGCGGCCAGCACGGAGGAGACATCCGCTTCCGTTACGGAAGTCAGCAGTATCGTGACGCAGATTTCCGAAAATGCGAACCGTCTCAGAGAGGTAGCGAACCGTCTGGAGAAAAATATGGAAACCTTTAAGATCTGATAACGACAGATTCAGGAGATGCCATGGAGAAGCGTGAGGACGAACTGGTTGTAGAAGGCTATCGGTTTGCAACGATAGCCGATGCGGAGACAGCCAGAATGGAGTTGAAAAAAATAGAGAATCTGGAGCGAAACCTGGATTACCGCAGGCCGCAGAACGTGCTGCTCGTATATAACCGGGCGTTGGATAACAGAGTTTTTCTTACGCCTGTCGGGTTCAGCTATCTGCAAAAGATGCAGAAGGAACTGATCAAGTGGGGGGTGCCTGCGGATAAAGTGCGCCCGGTACCGCTTTATGCGACCTTCAGCAACAAGACGGCCAACAGCCGCTCGATCAGATTGAGCGTAGCGCAGAGGCATCCGGAGTATCAGGGACGGTTTGTGGCATCGCTCTTAGTCAATTTTGTGCTGGTGGTGCTGGTGGCAGCCATGGTTTTGTTTGCCTGGAACAGTGATACGCCGAATATCATCAATTACAGACAGGCGATCGAGAACGAATATTCGGCGTGGGAGCAGGAACTCACACAGAGGGAACAGACCGTGCGGGAGGAAAAGCGCAAGCTGGGTATGCAGGGAACTAATTAAGGAAAGGTAAGGGCATCGTATGGAGAAATCAAAGATCCTGGTGGTGGATGATGAGAGCCGTATGCGCAAATTGGTCCGGGATTTTTTGGTGAAAAGTCATTATGAGGTAGTGGAAGCGGCGGACGGTGCAGAGGCGCTGGACCTGTTTTTCGAACAAAATGATATTGATCTTGTGATCCTGGACGTGATGATGCCGAAGATGGACGGATGGCAGGTGTGTCGGGAAATTCGCGCTTATTCAAAAGTACCGATTATCATGCTGACTGCCAGAGCAGACGAGCGGGATGAGCTCATGGGATTTGAACTGGGCGTCGATGAGTATATTGCCAAACCTTTCAGCCCGAAGATCCTGGTGGCGCGGGTGGAAGCGATCCTGAGAAGGAGCGGTCAGACGACAGCGGATACGATCATGGAGGCGGGTGGGATCCGTCTTGACAAGCAGGCGCACAGCGTTGTTGTGGACGGGGAAGCAGTCGATTTGAGTTATAAGGAATTTGAATTGCTGGCTTATTTTATGGAAAACAAAGGGATTGCCCTGTCTCGGGAAAAGATCTTGAACAGTGTATGGAATTATGATTACTTTGGGGATGCCAGAACGATTGACACTCATGTAAAAAAGCTTCGGAATAAGATGGGGAAAAAGGGCGAGTTGATCAAAACCATCTGGGGTATGGGATACAAATTTGAAGAAGAGTAGGTCATAGGGACAAAACAATGGTTCGTGTGACAGGAGGAATGAAATGTCCAAACGCTCATTTTATCAGGAAAAGCTGTATTTTACACAGGACGAACAGGATCTTTTAGCGGATAACCAGGATAAGATCATCGACATGTTAAGTAAAAACGTGGCGGTGGGCGTGGTCGGTGGCTTCTACGAGGAAGGCTTTCCCGTCTATTTTATCAGTTCTTTTGCCCTCAATAATGTGGGGATGTCCTACGAGCAGTTTATGGAACGGACAGGCGGAAAGTTCCGGGAGGCGGTCTATGAGGCGGATCTGGGCATTTTTACCAGAGTGTGTCCCTTTGGGGAGGAAGATGTCAGAGAATACCGCGTTGTAAACGGCGACGGGGAACCCGTGTGGGTGCGCGAGGTCAGGACGGAGTCGACGGCGGGCGATGGCAGGAAGATTTGGATCGGTGCGCTCCGTTTGATCGACGCGGAGCACCGCGATACCCTGCTTGCTCAGGAAGCGATTCGGATGCTGCAGGATGCTTATTTTCGAATCAGTGCCATAGATCTTAACAAAAATACCATTGTGAATCTGAAATTTATGGAGAGTGAGGCGCTGGAGGTAGAGCGGTTTAACGGCGATTACTACATGTCGGTCCTTTGCTGCGCAGAAAACCATGTAGTCGAGGATGACCGGGAAAATTTTAAAAAGATTATGTCGGCAGAAAACTTAAAACAGATTTTCCTGGACGGTTGTCCCTCTCTCCATTTTAATTATCTGCGTTATCTGGGCGGAGAGTGCAAGTGGGCACGCACAGAGCTGGTGCCGGTTGAAAATTTCAGTGTGGATAACGCCAGGGTGATGTGGTATGTCAAAAACATTTCCGCAGAAAAGACCAAAGAAACGGAGATGATGGATCAGCTGCTGCGGACCAATGCAGAGTTGGTGCAGGCGAAAAAGGAGTTAGAGCACGCCAATGCCAAGATACGCAAGTCCAATGATAAGCTGCGCCGTACCCTGAGTGCGGAGGAACAGTACAGACAGGCGATCGTCTCTGAGGCAGTCTTTGTTTTCAATGTCAATGCGACGCGAAATCTGATCGAGGAAGAATTTTATGAGATGATCGAAGGCGAGATGGTGCCGGTTTTGTCTAAAATGGGCATGAAGGCGCCCTGCAACGCGGACGATTTCTTCCTGCGCTGGAGTAAGGAGCGTGTCTTCCCGGAGGACAGGGAAGTCTATGTGCAGACGATCAACACGAGACATTTGCTGGAAGCTTATGAACGCGGGGAAAATGAGTTGATCATGGAAATCGAGGCTTCCGGATCGGATGGGCAGCCGGTGGTCTTACGGCACACGATCCTGCTCACAAAGGACGGTGTCAGCGGCGATATTCTGGCTCTCAACAATGCTAAGGATATCACGGATATTCGCAGGAAAGACAGAGAGACAAAGAAGGCTCTGTTAGAAGCCTATGAGGCGGCGGACAGGGCAAACTGCGCGAAGACTGATTTTCTTTCCAAAATGTCACACGATATTCGCACACCCATGAATGCGATCATCGGCATGACTGCCATCGCCGGCACAAAGCTTCATGATCCTGACGGGATCGAGGAATGTTTGGCCAAGGTCTCAGCGGCGAGCAAACATCTTCTTTCACTGATCAATGAAGTGCTTGATATGAGCCGGATCGAGTCGGGTGCGCTGACACTGGATGAGGAAGAATTTAACCTTCTGAATATTATAGACAACATGGTGAATATGCTTTCCGCAGCTGCGCGGGAAAAGAAGCAAAAAATAGAATTTCGCGCCCATGGCGTTCAGAATACTAACGTGCGGGGAGATGCGAGAAGGCTGCAGCAGGTGTTTGCGAATGTGATCAGCAATTCGATCAAATATACGGAAGAAGGCGGGTCAATCAGCATAGAAATCACGGAAAAAGCCTCTCAGCAGGAGCATGTCGGATGCTATGAGTTTATATTTAAAGATAACGGCATCGGCATGACGGAGGAGTTTCTGCAGCATATTTATGATCCCTTTGAGCGGGCGGATGATGTGCGTACCAGCAAGATTCAGGGTACCGGGCTTGGCATGACTATCAGCCGAAATATCGTGCAGATGATGGGCGGAGATATCCGGATCGAGAGTAAGCCCGGGCTTGGGACGACAGTGGCGGTTACCGTGCCCTTAAAGTATCAGGTGCCGGGCGTGGTGAATAGAAAGGATCTTGCGGGAAGAACGGTTCTGGTGGTGGATGACTCGCCTTTTGCAGGAGAGACAACCAATGTTCTTTTAAGTAATCTGGGGATGCGCGGTGAGGGTATCAAAATAATTCAGGGAAAATTAAAGCATAATAAAAAGCGTTTCCCCATCCCAGGTGCATTCCTTCAGCACGTTTTTGGCGATCTCATTCCTCTCATTTGCTGAGAAACTATCAAAATTATCTAAAAGCCGGATTATGGCCTCTCTTTTCTCCATAGCACTCTTCATTTGGGCGGCGGCCCGTCTTTCCTCAGCGGCAAAATTCAACAGCTTATTTTTGAGGGTATTATATTCTATATCAAGTTTTTCAATTTCCCCTATAATATACTTTGCGGCAGCAGATTCATTATTCACGGCCAGGGCGGCGGTGAGCTTCCCGATCTTTTCCTGGCATGTTTCCATGCGGGCCCGGACAGTGGCAGAGGAATCTCTTGCAGGCTTTTTCCCGTCCTTCAGATACTTTTTGACGGTGGCCGGATCGTGCTGTATCTCTTTGAATACGTCCAAAACCTTCCCATCCAGTAGATCGGCCTTAATTTGCCGCATGTCGCAAGCCTCAGCACCGGCTCTCATGCGTTTGGGGCAATAGTACCAGGTGGAAACGGAGCCATCGGCCTTCTTTTTCCTGCTCATGCTCATGGTACGGCCACACTTGCACCGGAGCACACCCTTCAGGAGCGGCAGATCGTACTTTGCAACCTTTGAAAAAGTGTTATGCCCGAATTGTGCCATAATAGCAAAAAAGCGCTGATCTTCCATGTATGGCTCATGGAAGCCGATGCTCACTCTCCACTTCTCAGGCGGGGCCAGGGAGTGGCGCTTTTTACCGTTCACCCGCTTTTCCATGGTGCGGCCATACACAATGATCCCATGCCGGCCATCCCATTTCTCACGGGGGGAATTTTCATCAATCATGCAGCCTTTAGCTTCAAAATAATCATACATAGCCGGAGTGGCACGGACACAATGCGGAGAGGTAAACATGCTATATAGTTGAGTGGTAGAAAGAAAGCTCCCGTTTAAAGAGGTGATCCGGTTATTCCTGCAATATGTTTCCATGCCCTGAAGGCTGAAGCCGTTCTCTAAAAATATGTCAATGAGGTTGTTTTTGTAGTCAATCTCTGCCTGATTAAATACAAGCGTCTTGTGGGATTTGGATCCCAGGTCAATGGTGGCTATATCATAGCCAATAGGAGCCTGGCCGCCACACCAAAAGCCACTAGCTGCCAAGTGGTTCATATTATCGGTGATCCTGAGGGAATCTGTGCGAACTTCCAGGCCGGAAAAGATAACAGCTAAGTACATCATGGCCTCTCCCAGGGGTGTGGTGGTATCAATGCCATCTCTTACTGTGATAAATTTAACTTCATGCTCCCTAAGGTAAGAGTAGAAGGTGCAAAAGTCCATCATATCGGAGCACACCCGATCTATTTTATAAATGATTACACAATCAATGAGGCCTGCTGCAATATCTTCCTTCAGTTGGTTCATGCCGGGCCTATCCATATCAGAACGCACATAGCCATCATCTTCATAAAATGAGATAGAGCTAACCTCAGGAAATCTCTGATCAATATGTTCCTTGCATTTTGTGAGCTGCATCTGTGTGCTCTCTGAAGTATCAACAAAATATGATTTTCTGCAATATATTCCAAAATTCATGCTATTTTCTCCTAAAAAAGGGCATAAAAATGCCCGGAATCTGATTGAAAGATACCGGAGATAATGCTACAATATATTTTGTGAGAATACATGAGCATTATCTCATGGGGCCCTGGTGAATAACCGGGGCTTTATTTTATTTATGTTTTAAAAATACCGTAATAGTTGGCCCAAAAATCGAACGGCACCCGCCAAGCTGAAAAACGTGGATCCGGAAAACTGCTATAATAACCATCCGTAATAGTAGCAGAAAAGGCAGACGAAAGAGCAGGAAGCACAAAAGAGCACTTCTCTGAAGGCGGATCCATATCACAAAGAGAAGCGGCCCAAGACCATGATCCGGGCTCAGGATTCACACACATGGGAAGTAATTTTTGACTATCCATAAAACTCACCTCATTCCTCTATAATAGTAGTACACCGACATCCAAGGTGGAAGGGTGGGCAGTTGTAGCCGATCCTTGCAGAGGACACCGGAAAAGTGCGGCCTTTGAACTTCTTGCAAATATCGCACAATTCCCCATCCGGCATTGAAATAATACGGTACTTTGAAGCCTCACACTCTTTCAGGCTTGCGATCTCAGTAGAATTTGAGTAATAACTTTCCACATACCGGATCCGGAGAGGAAGATCCTCACATTCAGAATCAGGAAACGAAGAGCGGCAGGCCTGCTCAATCCTTTGCCATGAAAGCCCCGCTTTAATCATGGGCAGGACGAAGGAAACAAATTCAGGATCCAGTGAGATGCAGAGCTGCTCCACAATGGTATCATGCTGAGCACCGGAAGCAGGAGCGCCAGTCTTGCGGCGAAGCAGAGGCAGCAGGGCCCGGATGCAATCGATGGCCCATCCAAACGTAAACAAGCCGAAAGTGAATAGATACAGAAGGCCCATGCCGTACTTCTTTTGGATAAACTTGTGAGCGCCACACCATCCAAAAAGAAGAGTGATAATAAAATAAGTTGTGTTATTCATATTTATCCCCATTCACTACTATGTAACAATTTTTCTAAGCGTTTTCTTGTAATGCTTGCGATTCTCCCGCCACTTTTTTCTCCCGTTCTAATTCTTGCCGGTAAAGCTCCACTTTTTCATCAATGGAGAGATCGGAAAGATCGGGGGCAGCAGGCTCAGGAGCTTTTTGCGGGCGGCCTCTCTGAGAAACGGCATCCAAAATGAATTGATCAATAACTTCCCTGGAAGGGCCATCAAGTTTTTGATAGGCAACCATGATCCCCTTAATAACATCATACAAGGGGTTGCTTTTCTCAACGAGATCCGACACGGCAGCAGCAGCCTCATCCTCTATCGGTATACGCATATTGCCGGAGCCGGTGCGGAGCCATTCTTCACTTATGCTAAATTCCCGGCAAATAGATTTGACCATCTGATCCGTGAGGTTCCGCTCACCCTTTTCCAATTTTGAAATAGCGGTTTTTCCGACACCTAATTTTTCCCCGAACTTTTCCAGGGTAAGCCCCAGGTACTTCCTGGCCTCTTTGATGCGCTCACCTTGCGTCATAAAATAATCACCTCCAAGAAAAGAATACCATTGCAAACTGATAAAGTCAATAAAAAGTTGGCAGAGGGCACAAAAAGATATTGACAACGTAGGCAAAGGGCACTATAATGTAGGCAGAGGGCACAAATAGAACGAAAGGAGAATGAAACATGAAAAAACAAAGTGATTTTCACAAAACGGTGCAAAACCTTATGTTACTGGATCCTGAGAGCCTTTTGCTGATTGACAGCGGTGTGAAGCTGCTCCTGGCCCGGCAGAACATGGGCCGGAAGCAGGAGAAGGAGCAGGAAGTGGAACCGAGAGCGAAGCAGGCAGTTATTTAAACAAAATGGAGGGATAAGCCATGAGGAGAAGTGAACAAATTGAGGATCTGCTGAATGCGATCAGGAATGTGGATGAAAGTAAGCTCCAGGAAGTAGAAAAGGGCTTTATGAAAACAGTGAGAGCGGCGGCCAGGAAGATCAGGGTTGATGAAATCAGAGAAGCCCTGAGGGCAGCGGGATTTGAGCACACCAAGGACAACGGAAAAACCCTGAATATTCTTTTAGGCTACCCAGATCTGACTGAGAGGGAATCTAAAGTTTTCAATCCATATTCAGAGGAGGAGGAAAGAAGAGCCATAACCATTCTGAATGATATGGGGCTAGAGTTTAGCGCCGGGCCAGGGCAGAGAAGAGGCAGGCATACAGATAGGGTGATCAGAGTTGAGATTGGGGAGGAGTAGGGAAATGACAAAGGATGAATTTATGAGCAAAGTGGCAGAGGCCACACCGAAGGAAAAGGAGATCCCGGTGGTATCTAATACAGATTATGCACTCATTGAAAGAGTGTATACTTTCCACCCGGCTATCAGTGAAACGGAAGGGAAGAGGCAGATCGCTGAGCTGTATGTGAATTTCGGAATGGTGCTCATTATGGATATGCTGCCAAGGGCAGAGGTAATGGCAAAGAAGGAAGAGGAACTCAGAGAAGCAAGGGCGGCGCTCAGCCGCATTCAGGAGGAAATTGAGGAAATACGGAGAGGGGGTGAGCTGTGATGGCAGCGGCAAAAATTGAGGCTATGTGGGATTATGACATGCACGATAACAGCATCCTGGTATTGGAGAAGAAAAGAGGAAAGCTCAGCCTGAGTGAAGTGGGAGATTTTCTGAGATATGAAAAGAGCGGAAGTTTTCAGGGAAATTATGTGTTGATTGTGCGGGCCGGTGAGGCTACTTGCGGCGGATCCGGTTGGATGGATGAAGAGGAGCCAAAAGGAGATCAGTGGGTGCTTTACCGAGTGGAGCAGGGAGAACCCTGCCCGGTGTGCTCCCGAATGACACCAAGCATCCAGTGGTGTGAGAGCTGTGGGGAGCCGCTGAATGGAGAAGGCCCGACAAAAGAGCAGGCATTTGAGAATGTAGAGAAGCTCCTGGCCTCAATGAGAAGAGAGGCAACGGAGATGATCCATGCAGGCAATACCTATGAGGGAAAAATGGCATGGTATCACTCACACCTGGGATCATTGGATTTTGCAAGGCAGATGGGCCTTATAACAGAAGAGCGGAGGCAGCAGTTGTATAAAGAGTTTGGAAAAGACAGACCGGAGAAGGAAGCGCAAAAGATCGATAAGAAAATAGGCTTGATCAAGCGTATGCAGGCAGAAATGGATCACCGGGCAGAGGTGGAAGAGAAGGCGGTGCAGCTTATCACTGAAGGAAGGCACGGGGAGGCCGTGGCTTTGCTCAATTCACTGGATGACAGCTTGATCGCAGGAATGCAGGAGGAATTTGAAGAGATAGAGGCAGCAGGAGGAGGGAAAGAGATTGAATGAGAAGCAAAAGGCTCTCCTGCAAAAGCTGAAGGCCCTGGCAGAGCGTGGGGTGGGAGGGGAGAAGGAAGGAGCAGAGCGGAAACTGAAGCAGCTCATGGCCAAGTATGGAGTGGATCAGTTGGAGCTTGAAGAGGATCGGGTGAGCCGGTATGAAATCAAATACCGGGGAGAGTTTGAGAAGCGGCTGCTCTCTCAAATTGTATATAGGGCCCGGAATGATACAGAAGGGCAATACTACCGCAGATATGGGAAGGGATCCAAAAGTATTCTCATTGTGGAATGCACAAAGGCCCAGGAGATACAGATCCGGATCGAATTTGAGTTTTACCGGGATTTACTGAAGGAAGAGCAGGAGCTCCTCTTTGAAGCATTCATACAAAAGCACAGGATTTTCAGAGAATCAGGAGAGCCGCCAAAGCTCCCAACACTGGAAGAAATGGAACGGATAGAGAGAATGTGGGCAATGATGGGAGGCCTTCAGGAGAAGAGCTTTACACCATTGTTAGAAAGCAGATAGGAGGAAACGGGCATGAAACAAGATATAAAAGTGAAGCTCACGCTCTCAGAAGGATATGAGGAGCGCTTCACTAAAGCCTGCATCCAGGCAGCCAGGAAAAGAGTGGAGAACCAGGAGAAGGAGCGCCATCCGGATCCGGCCTTGCCTGCCAGGAAGGTGGCGATGGGGTGAAAATGGTTTACATAAAAAATCAGGAGCGGATCTGAGAAATCTGCTCCTGATATATGCCCTGAGGACATACTAAAACCTAAAAACAGTATATCACTTTTGGGCATCCAAGTCAAGTGAGAAGGCGCTGAAAACAAGGCATTTCTGCCTTGTTAAACACTTGATCAAGATATTAAAGATGGGGGTGATGTACGGTTTGTATTGGAAAAAAATATATGACCTGGGATGGGTGAAGCAGATTGAAAAATACTATCCCGGTAATTATGGGGCCCCAGGAGTAAAGAGGGGGCCGAAACAGAAGAGGACACCTGAGGACATAGAAAGGCAGAACCAAAGGAACCGGGAGAAGAAAGTGCAGAGGATCATCCTTGCCAACTTCCATGAGGGTGATTGGCATTTGATCCTGAGCTATAAGAAAGAGCTGAGGCCGGGATCTTTCAAAGAGGCAAAGAAGCAACTGAGAAAATTCTTGTCTGATATGAGGAAGGCATTTAAGAAGGCAGGGATCCCATTCAAGTGGATAGCAGTCACGGAGAGAGGGAAGCAGGGAGCTTGTCATCACCACCTGATCATTGAGGATATAGCGGATCAGAATTTGAATACCAAAAAACTGGTGCTGAAGTTTTGGCAATATGGCTCAAAGAGCTTCCATCCGCTGTATGAGGATGGGGAGTTTGAGGATCTTGCTGAGTACATAGTGAAGAAAGAAACCAAGGAAGAGGAGGAGGGCTGCTCTTATTCCAGGAGCAGAAATCTGATCATACCTGAACCCAAAAAAGAGGTGATCCATAGCAGGAGGTGGAGGAAGGAACCGAAGCCGGAAAAAGGTTGGTACATTGTGAAGGATTCTGTGGTAAATGGTGAAAACCCGGTGACGGGGCTCCCATATCAACATTACACAATGAAAAAGATTGATCCAGGAGGTGATTCAGAGGATGCATGAGGTGAGCATATTCATTGAGAGCACATGGAGAGGCCCGGCCAGGAGGGATGGGGTGGCCATGTGGTTGGTGGAGTGCAAACGGGGTGATCGCCTGGATACCCGGCAGGGCTTTGTGCATGTGAAAGAGGGTACAGAAACCCAGGGGAGCCTTATGGCCATGATAAACGCTTTTCACATTCTGAAAAAACCATGCAGAGCCCTGGTATTTACCAAGTGCAGCCACATTTTGATCTCCATGCAGCAGGAGTGGCCAAAGGAGTGGCAGGAGAGCGGGTGGATCAATGCAAAAGGGAAGCCGGTGAAAAATGCTGAGCTGTGGAAAATGCTGATCGAGAAGGGGAAGAGGCACACCTACACCCTGAAGGACGATCACCACGAATATGAGAACATAATGCAATCAGACCTCAGGAAGGAGTTGGAGAGTTGGAAGAATACAGAACCATGAGAGAAACAATCAGGAAGGCAATGCAGGAGAATGTGAAGGGAACCAGGGAAGAGGTTGAGAAGGCGGTGGAGGCAGTAACAGATGCGGTGATGGATGCTATTGCTGAAAATTACCGGAGTATTACAGAGGTGCATTCAATAGTGGAATGTGTGCGGGACGGTATCAGGGTACAAATTGCCTATGCAGATCCGGAAGAATTAGATTTTATGGATCCATACACGGTTAGGCCGTGTTGGTAGGAAGGAGGAAAGAAATTGACAGAGAAAAACATGAGAGAGATGGGGCAGGCGGCTGAGGAGCTCCTGAAGCTGAGAGGGCCAAAGTACAATATGAGCGCCCATGAGGCAGAGGAGAAGCTCAGGGAACTGGAAAAAGAGGAGAGCATGGAAAGAGTTTATGTGTGCTCACAATATGGCAGCAGGGGAGAGAAGGCCACAAATTTGGAGCTTGCAAAATTCTTTTGCATGATGGTGATCGAGGAGGGGAAGATCCCGATCTGCCCTCATTTGTTTTATTCCCAGGTACTCAACGATGATGTGAAGTCACAAAGGGCAGCAGGCATGAGGATCGGATTGGAGCTCCTGAGGGATTGCATGGAGCTGAGGATTTTCACCAACATTTCTGAAGGAATGAAAGGAGAGATCCTGAAGGCTAAGGAGTGGGGGATCCCAATAACCATAGCAAATATGGCGGTGATTTATTCAGAGGATCAGGCGCTATATGAGGAGCAGGAGATTGTGAAGGAACTCAGGGAGGTGCTCAATGGCTAAAAGTATCATTCAGGACACCCGGATCAGGGAGTGCTTTCTGTGCAGGGAGGAAGCTGAGAAGCGTGGATATTATGGAGAGCTGAAGCATACCGGCCTGCATAAGCACCATTTTATATATGGCCGGTTCGGTGCCTTCAGGAAGAAAGCAGAGCACTATGGGCTGTGGGGCTATATGTGCGCTGAGCGGCACCATGAGAACGGGCCGGAGGCTCCACACAATAATGCAGAGGTGGATCGGAGGCTGAAGCAGATTGCACAAAGAGCCTTTGAAGCAAAGTATGGGCATGAGAAGTGGATGCAGGAATTTGAAAAGAACTATTTAGAGGAGGAAGAGAATGCAGCAGGAGAAGCTCATGGAGAGCATGAGGCAGGTGGATTTTTCGGATCTGATATTCCCGATAATACCGGTATATAAGCACCCAAAAGATTACCCGGATGCCTATGTGGCAAGGGTGTGGGAAGGGGCCAGGAATCTGCCAACAAATACACTCATTAAGAGAGAAACGCTTCAGGAGATAAGAAAAGACATTAAGGCAGCAGGCTTTACAATACGGCTCACACCGGCAGAGGGTGAGGATCCGGTGATTGTGGAAACCTGGCTCAGATAGGAGGAGAGTGAAGGAATGGCTGAAATAGATATTTTCTCCCCGGTGAAAAAGTATGATGTGATTTATGCGGATCCGCCGTGGAGATACCAGGATAAGAAATGCAATGGAGCATGTGCTCTCCATTATGACACCATGAAAATTCAGGATATAAAGGATTTACCGGTGAAGGAGTTGGCGGCAAAGGATTGTGTTATTTTCATGTGGATCACATATCCAATGCTGAAGGAAGGCATTGAGCTCATGGAGGCATGGGGATTTAAGTATAAAACCATAGGCTTCCAGTGGATAAAGTTAAACAAGAGCGGAAAAGGGAAATTTTTTGGCCTGGGCCGGTGGGCTAGAGGAAATACAGAGGCTTGCTTTATAGGTGTAAGAGGGAAGCCAAGCAGGAAAAGCAATAGCGTAAGTCAAATTATAGAGGAATCAGTGAAGGCACACTCTCAGAAGCCGGAAGTGGTACGGGATAAGATCCGGGAGCTTATGGGAGGCGATCTGAATTACATAGAACTTTTTGCCCGGCAGCATTCTGAAGGTTGGGATTGTTGGGGGAATGAAGTTGGAAAATTGGACGGTGAGAAGAATGAGAGATCTGTTAGTTGATGCCTTTGCAGGCGGTGGTGGTGCAAGCGTTGGAATTGAGATGGCATTGGGCAGAACGGTGGATATAGCAATAAACCACGATCCGGAGGCGATCCGGATGCACACCGTAAACCATCCAACTACCACACACCTGACAGAGGATATTTTCAAGGTAAATCTGCAAAAGTATGTAAATGGCCGGCATGTTTCTCTCATGTGGGCAAGCCCGGATTGCACAAGCCATAGTAAGGCAAAGGGATCACAACCACGCAAAAAAGGGCTGAGGATTCTGCCATGGGCAGTATATAAACACGCAAAAGCGATCAAGCCGGATGTGGTTATCATGGAGAACGTGGAAGAGATTCAGAAGTGGGGGCCACTGGATGACAATGGCCGCCCAATAAAGGAGCGGGAAGGTGAGGACTACCAAAAATTTATAAATGCCATGAAGGGGTTGGGGTATGAGTTTGACAGCAGGGAACTGGTGGCGGCAGATTATGGAGCACCTACAACCAGGCGGCGATGGTATGCAATTTTCAGAAGAGATGGCCGGGAAATAATTTGGCCGGAGCCAACACATGACAAAGCGGCAGCAGGAGGCTTGAAGCCGTGGGAGGAGTGCGGAAAATATATTGACTGGTCGGATTTAGGAAACAGCATATTTGACCGGAAAAAACCGCTTGCGGAGGCAACAATGAAACGGATCGCCAATGGCTTCCTGAAGTATGTGGTGAATAACCCGCATCCCTATGAGGTGAAAAACAGTGAAGCCTATGCCTTTCTGATTCAATACCACGGAGAGCAGAAAGAAGGGGATGCAAGGGGGCAGACGCTCAAAGAGCCAATAAAAACCATTGACACAAGCAACCGGTATGGCCTGGTAACGGCATTTGTAACAAAATTCTATAAATCAGGGATCGGGCAGGGGTGCAATGAGCCGCTTCACACGATCACAACCTCACCGGGGCATTTTGGCCTGATAACGGCATTTTTAATCAAATATTATGGGGCAGGGTGCGGGCAGACATTGAGCAGCCCATTGGGAACAATCACAACAAAGGATCGTTTCGGACTGGTGAGCGCTATTGTGGAGCTGAATGGTGAGAAGTACATCCTGAATGATATTTTTTTGAGAATGCTGAAGCCGGAGGAGCTGAAGATCATGCAGGGCTTCCCGCCTGATTATATCATTGACCGGGATATAAATTTCAAGCGTTATCCGGTGAAGGAGCAGGTGGCAAGAATCGGTAATAGCGTGGTGCCCATTATGGCTCAGAAATTGGTAGAAGCAAACTGTGGATATTTGAAAGTAGGGGAGCGGGTGCCTCACATGAGGATCGATTGTAGCGGAGAGCAAATAAAATTTGCATAGGAGGAGCGGGATGGCCAAGAGAAAGAAGGCGGTTGAAATCAACCGGAAAGAATATGATCGGATCCGGAAAATGGATCGCAATTCCATGGATCTGCATATCTCAGGATATTATGAGCGGGGATATACAGCAGGATATGAGGCCGGGCGGAAGCAGGCGGCTCCTTCCTTCAATCTCCCCACGGCACTGGAAGAAATACGGAAAATAAAAGGGATTGGAGAGGCAAAGCTGAGGGCGATCCATATTGCGCTTGTGGCAGCAGGGGCAGAGGATAAGGAAGCAGAGAAAACCCTGGAAGAATTACAGAAGGCAGCAGGCGG
Source organism: uncultured Lachnospiraceae bacterium (assembly GCA_910576815.1). Taxonomy (GTDB): domain Bacteria; phylum Bacillota; class Clostridia; order Lachnospirales; family Lachnospiraceae; genus UBA3282. Next base: position 2,676 of record CAJTKA010000006.1, on the reverse strand, counting down.
CCAATAGCCTGAGAAAATATAAGGAGGATAAGAAACATATGGAAATCACAAGGAAAAGGACAGAGGATGCAAGTTGGGCCCAAGTGAAGGAACTGGTGGCAGCAGGCGGCTTGAAGGTAGGGGATGAAATCTCTGACAATCTGCTCACCGGGCAGAAAATGGTGTATGTGGTGGCAGATATTACAGAGGAAGAGGTGAAATTTGTAAGCAAGGATCTCCTGGCTGAGCGTGTGGTGTGGAATGGGAACGGGAGAAACACCGGAGGCTTTAAAGAATCGGATTTATGCCGGTATCTGAATGAGGGAGTGTGGGAGATCCTGCCTGAGGAGCTGAAGGCGGTGATCAGTGAGAGGGAGTGCCTTCAGATTGTGGAAGGGAAAGAGGAGCGCTTCATGCTGAAGCTGTGGCTCCCGTCTGAATTTGAAGTATTTGGCGATAGTTGGGCCTCTGAAGTGGAGGAGGGGCAGCAGTTTGAACTCTTCAAGGATCCCAGGAACCGGGTGAAGTTTGACCAGGATGGAGAGAGGGCCCCCTGGTGGCTGCTCTCCGTGTGTGCGGGCAATTCTACCTATGCCTGCAATGTCTACTACTACGGCATTGCCTACAACGGCGGTTGCACCAACGCTCTGCGGGTGCCCGTCTGCTTCAGTATCAAAAAATAATCAATATCAATCCCGCCGCCATTGCGGCGGTGGGGCTATAAGGGGATAAGCAAGCGAATTTTCAGAAAGGAGGCTCACAATGCGGCTGATCAGTGCAGATGCGGCAAAGGAAATAATATGCAAATACGAAAACCGGGCAATACAGAAAACCATGATTTTAGAAATAGAAATGCTGAGCGGCTGCCTGCCAACAAAAGAGCAGCTAATGGAGATATGTGGAAATGAGCCCATAGAATTTGAGGATTAGGAGGAGTTTTTCAATGGAGTGGCTTTTTGTATACGATGGAAGTTGGTGGCTGAAGATAACGGATGTTGAGCAACTCACGGAGTACCACAAGAGAACCGATGGGCAGAGGTATGAGGGAGCAATAAGAATGTACAAGGACGGGAAAAGGCCGGAGAATATGAGCCTGGAAGAGCGGATCAAGGCCAGTATGGAAAGAAACCGGGATTTTATGCTCATGCAGGCGGCGATCATGCAGGCCCAAAACATTGAAGGAACCTTTTTAGACGGGATCCGGGCCCTGAATATGGAGATCGGCATGAAGCAGCTCAAAGACATAAGGGAAAGCGGTGCAGTTTATATAAATCCAGTGGGAGGGAGCACCTTATCAGTGGATTATGTGCAATTTTGCAGGAGGAAAGAGCTGATCTTCCCGGACTTCAAAAGAGAAGATATAAGGGTGAGGAGGTTTGAGGGCGGGTGCCATTGGTATGCCTATATAGGTGATATGCAAGTGAGAAATGGCACGGAGCTGAAGTGGAACACTCAGGAGGCAGCCAGGAGCGCCGCCGAGGCAATAGTGAATTGCTGAGAAGGAGGAACAAAGTGGAGCAGGACAAAAGACCGAGATACAAAGGAATATGCCCGGAATGCGGGAGGGAGCTGTGGATCTGCAAAAGCGTATTCATGGAAATGGGGATCAATCAGGGGGCCGGGCGCTGCCTGCAATGCAAAACCTTCCTGAGCATCCGGTTTAACGAGGAGAAGCAGGAGATGGAGCTCACAAAATTTGAAGGGGGCAGCAGTAATGAAAGCATTGGAGGGGATTTGCAATGAGAAGTTACCCGATCCAAAACCAGGGGATCCTCTCCTGGGAGAGGAGTGCAGGAAGGCAGAGAAGGACGCAAACGGGAAATGCAAGGGCTATCTTATCAAGGGAAGCCGGGAGCCGTTCTTTGCGTGTAGCATATGCGAAGAAAAAGAGGAGAATCCGAAAGAGGAGGCTGAGAGCAGCCAGGAGGGCAGCAGTAATATTGGCGGCTATCCTGGTATTGGCGGCCATAATATGCAAAATACTGGCCATAGAGGAGCCGGTGGAGGCACCAAAGGAGATGCAGCAGGAAACGGAGGCCGGGGAGCTCCCGCATAAGGCCACGGAGCCTGAGAGGGTGCAGCAGGAGCCTATTCAGGAAATCCGATCAGGAGCCGGCAATTCTTACAATGAGTACCTTTTGGCCCGCATTGCAATGGCAGAGGCAGAGGGGGAGAGCATAGAAGGGAAGGCCATGGTGATCAGGGTGGTGCTGAATAGAAAAGAGAGCAGCGCCTTCCCTGACACCATAGAGGGGGTAATCTTTGAGGATGGACAGTTTACACCGGTTGAAAATGGCCGGTTTGAACGGGTGGAGCCGGATGCAGAGTGTTGGGCCGCCCTGAATATGGTACTCATTGACGAATGGGATGAGAGTGAGGGAGCCCTATATTTTGAAGCGATATACAACGGGGAGGAAACCTGGCACTCTGAAAATTTGGAGTACATAAAAACAGTAGGGAATCACAATTTTTACAGATAGGAGGCAGTATGAGGAATAAATTCAGGGTATGGCAGGATTGCAAAATGCTCATGCCGGAGGATGTAACAGAGAATACTTTCCGTTATCTGCTCAACCGGGATGGGGTAGTGTTCGGAATTGATCTGAAGGATATGAGATGGGAGGGTATGATCCGAATGGGCACCGGCTGTATCATGTTTCAAATTGGCAGGAAGGATATGGAAGGACAGGAGATTTA
>CAJTKA010000005.1 GCA_910576815.1 uncultured Lachnospiraceae bacterium | reverse complement strand
ATGAAAGTAAGTACAGTCAATATTTTTAAGCTCTTCTGTAGTAAACATGTTGCACGTTCCCCTTAATCTCTTATATACTAATAATAGTATATACTAGTAATAGTACAATGTCAATACAAAATATACTAATATTGGTATAAATTTATTGACAACCATTCTACCAGATGTTACTTTGTAAATGGAGGGATAAAGTATGATAAGATATAAAATAGATGTGTTTAAGGAATTGAGTAATCATGGTTTCAATCAGACCAGAATTCAAAGGGAAAATTTACTGCCAAGGCAGACCATAACCAATATCAAGGCAGGGAAGAGCATAACACTGGAAACCTTAAATAAAATCTGTGTGATGTGTAATCTGCAGCCGGGTGATATCATTGAAGTGGTTCCGACAGACGAGGAAAAAATAAAATACAAATTATAATAAAAATCCGATGCTCCCAAGATGGAATACATCGGATTTTATTATGTTACATATCTTCCGGCAGAAGTTCAATCATAAGCTGCATTTGAAAGTCTTTGTCCGTAGCAGCGCGTTTTAAGTCATCAAATCTGTTCAGATTTATCAGAATAGCGTTGAGGGTGTTGATACGGGTTTCGCCTTCAAGCCTTCCCTCAAGTCTGCCCTCATTACGTTCTTCTTTTGCAATTCTTTCCATAATTTCACACATAACCTGCTGTCCCTCCTCTGTCGTTTTATACCGGCGCTTACTGCCGGAGGTAACGGGAAATTTGCTGTTGTATGCAGCATCGTCAACAAATACTTCCATCAGTTCGGATACTTCGGAGCCGTCCTTTACCTTTGCATTGACGTAAACCTCTTCAAATCCGTTATCGACAACTTTTCCGGTTTCCCTTATGATCCGATCCACATGATATAAAGAATGATTTCCCTCAAAGATGTCAAAACGGGAGATGAATACAACGCAGACATCGGGAATGTTCTCAAACTTCTCGCCGGGATCGGTGAGGTTAGTTGTAAGGATCGCGCCATTGTAGCGGACACGGCGCTGATGATCGGTGTCATTCGCCCTCTGCACTTCGATGTCCGTTTTCCGTCCGTCCCCAAGGACACATTTGGCGTCAAGGATCACGGAGCGTCCCTGCGGATTTGTTCCGGCATATTGGGGCGTGGATTCCAGTACCGTAAGCGCCGGATCTGACAGGATCACCCGCAGGATTTCTTCGCAGAACGCTTTATCTTCTGCCATCGTGCGGAACATCAGGTCGTCGATGGGATTTAGTTTTTTTGCCTCTTCTCGTATTTTTGCCTTATTGCTCATGCCTGATCCTTTGTTTGTATTCACAGCATAAAACGCCTGCTGTTAACTATAGTATACCATTTTTCAAAAGATACTCAATAAAAAATTTATGACAGTGGGTGCTGTTCAGCGTGTCGGCTCTTTCGTGTTTTTCTGCACGGAAACAGTGTCCGGCTCAGCGTTCAGATACTGTTCCAGTTTATCCAGTTCACGCTCCAACTGTCTGCAGTCTTTTTCTGCAGTCTGGTAAGCCTGCCGCAGTTCTTTTTTCTTCTGTTCCATCTGCGAAAACTCTGCGCGTAGTTTGTTTATATCAAGAGTACGGTGATCGATCTTTGCCCTGCGCAGCATTTCTTTTGCGCCGTCATACAGGATCAGTTCCGTCTCATGTTTCCGAAAATAATCGTCGGGATTTTTGGCTTTGCGGTAGCGGATCTGATAAGGACGGTTCTCCTGATACTGTTGCGCGTATTTTATGATTTCCGCCATGCTTTTCATTCGGCGCTCAAGGATAGTAAGTTTCTCACTGTTCCTTTTGGCAGAGGCGGAACGTTCTGCGATTTTCTCCTCCAGGTCAGCGATAGAGTTTACTTTACTGTATGCGCTGGCGGCTGTTTTGAGGTTTTCGATCTCAGCCCAGCGTTTTAAGCCAGCACTTTCCTGAAACTTTTCCTGTGAAGTGTCGATCAGGCGTTTCCCTGTATAACCGACTGTCAGGGCTTTCCCACGTTTCTGCACCCTTTCAGAAATCCGCTCAGCGATACGCTCCTTTGTGTATTCCGCCCCGAGGGACTTTATGCTGCCGCGCACAAAACGCTCCCTGCCCGGCGGTAGGAAAGAAATGTATTTTGGAGATTTTCCGTCAAGGTTTTCCCCTTTCACAACGTAGCCTTTTGCCCGCAGAAGATGCAGGAACTCATCATAAGTATCGGCGGATCTGATGGCGGCATTGATATCCCTGCGCAGTTCTGATTTGCGGGAATCACCGTGTCTGTCTGCAGACCATTCGTTGTACTTTTTTCCGCGCTGTCCGTCCGGCACGATGACGGATAAATGGTGTTCCCTGCAAAGTTCGTCGCTTAAGTAACGAATACGGTAATAACTTCTTTTGCAGTCATTGTATTTGTGGTGGTCGATGTTGTCGGCGGCGCAGAAGATGATGTGGTTATGAATGTGATCCCTGTCGATATGCGTACTGACTACATACGAATACTTCCCCTCTAAAACTTTTCGGCAAGCTCCATGCCGATCTGGTGCGCCGTATCAAAATCGACCTCGCCGGGGAGGAAGGACTGGATCAGATGGTACGCCTTGTTTTCGTCATTATGGGAAGTCTTTGACAGGGCAAACTTAAAGTCAAAATGGGCAGTCTCCGGGCTGCACCCATAGGAGGAAATCAGTAGGCTGCCATCGGTTTTATCCGGGCTGCAGATGTAGGCTATTGCCTTATGCACGGTTGCTTTGACAGCATGGATTTTTGTGTATGCCATACCTGTTTCATTATCTCCTTTACCTCTTTTACATCCTCATCGTAAACGTGTCCTGTGGCGTTCATACGTTTGGCGATCTGGTTTAGGCTGTTCCCGATGCGGGACAGATTGACGTTGTAGTCGTGCAGCTCCTTATAGTCCACATCATAGACATATCCGTAAATAATGAGGTGCCGCAGGAAAGCCATGCGGCTGCGCATACCGGACAGTTTATATTTTGTGTCAAGGATATATTTTTCATCATCGTTATTTTTGTAACAAAGGGGGTCAGGGGGCTCAATGTCGTCAACTTAAGCCGAAAATCCGCTAACTATAAATTTACGCGTATGAAAAAACCATTTGTTATTCCGTGATGACTCACTTTCCTTTTGAAATGTCTGTCTGGACGGATAATGGACCTTACGTTTTTGGTGCGCTGAATCAACTGCTGCAGTTTATCCTTGTAACACCGGATATTTATTAAACAGCGGATATATCTGGAAACTGCGCCTATGATGTAGCTTCTGTTTAATTGGTATTTATGTCTGCCCCTGTTCAATTCTTCCCTGATTTCATTTTCTGTAGAGGATTAATCAGTGCAGACAGGTTTGATATAAATAAAGCTGCATACAATTCCTGACGAATTGCCTGGGGATTTTTCCCGGAAAAATTCTCCAACCGTACCCTTGTTTTAAGTTCCCCATACTTAGTCTCTATTGACCATCTTTTGTGGTAAAGGTACTGATGGTAGTGCATATCCTGATGTTCTTCAAAAAGATTGCTGACAAGTATATGCGGCTCTTCCCCGAATAATAATAAGGAAGAAACCGGGTATGAGGCTTTAATGGGGATTATATAATAGAAGCCTTCTACTCAGGGAATTGTGTAAATTGTAGGTTATCTCCGCAATAAGTAGTGATGTTTTTTGTTAATATCCTATGTGAATAATTTGTCGAATCATGTCAAACTTTGCTTGACATGATTACATATACGTAGTACCATGAAAACACAGGCGACTACGCAACGAAAGCAATCATGCGAGAGGATGAGGTGTAAATGTTCCCGGAGGATCGATCATGCTGATACTGGCGATGTCTTTTAGTGGGAGTGTTGTATTTCTGATTATTTTGCTGTGCGCTGTCTTTGGCAGGAACCGATTATCTTCCACATGGGTATATCACATGCTCAGGCTTGACCTGATTTTCTTTTGCCTTCCACTGCCCAAATACAGCAGCGGATATCACTATCGGGTAACGCAGGCATTAGGGATTCAGAAACAGTGGAAAACGATAGATTTTGCGCTGGAGAATGTCATAGGGATCGAGCAGGGCGGGAGACTTCATATCAGCTTTCGGACTTACGTGTTTTACATCTGGTTAGTATGGATGTGCGGGGTGCTGGCGTTTACGCTCTATAATATGCGTAAGTATCGTTATCTGAAAGTGCTGAGGATCTGTCCGCAGATCAAACAGTCCAATTATCTGGAGTTATTTGACAGCATCAAAAAGCAATTAGGGATCGACAAAGGCGTGGAGCTTTTGTGTGATGCGGGTACCGGGGAGGCATTAACGATCGGCGTATTCCGACGATACGTTATTGTGCCGGAAGAAGGGCTGACGGATGAGGAACTTTATTATATCCTCAAACACGAGCTGATTCATGTAAAGAGAAGGGATGTCGGTTGGCGGTATCTTACATTGTTTGTGCTGCTGATGCACTGGTTTAACCCGGTGGTATATCTTTTTGCGTTTGCAATGACGATTTTCAGCGAGCAGAGCTGTGACGAGATGGTGATCAAAGACCTGGCTCCGGCAGCGGGCCGGCAATATTTGAACCTATTACTCGATACGAACTTTCAGGAAAAGAAGCGCAATGTCCAATTTGGGGCTTATTTTAATATGAGTGTGAAAAAAATGGAATGGAGGTTAAAAAATATGGTAAGAGAATCTAAGGGAAAGCGGTTCAAGAGAGCGGCGGGTGTACTGCTGGGAGTGTCGATCCTGTTCGGGGGCTCCCTGACGGTCTGCGCGTACGAGGATACGCGGGTGATTAGGGATGTGGACCAGTCCTTTGTGGAAGATTCAGAGGAAAGGCAGTCTCATTGGGATTTTGTGAAAGATGAGAATGCAGATGAAGATATACAAGTGGCAGAAGGTGAGGCATTGGAGTTCTCAGAATTTGAGGCGGAAGACGGCACCTGCTATGATCTTTCAGAGATGCAAAATGGCGGGATGGAAAGAGCAGGTTGTATCCATGCCTTTGAGAGCGGATATTTGAAAAATCATCAAAAATATTCAGATGGCAGTTGCGATACGGTTTATTACAAAGCAGATATGTGTTACAAGTGCGGCTATACAATTTTAAAAGGATATGATAGGACGGAAGCATGGACAAAGTGCCCTCATTAAGAATATGTATTCTGTTGTTGCCAATCGCCTGGTCAGCGAACCATAGCTGTTGGCAGATCTGGACAGGGGGGCATAACGAGGGACAAATAAGCAAACATGCGCCGGGAACCATTTTGGTTTCCGGCTTTTTTTGTACGGTGCTTGCAGAGGGAGGAGTGAAGCACAGACTCGCCATGTAGAAAAAATATAAACGAAATTACGTAATAGAGATAAAAAACACAATATATAGTATAAAGATGGAAGCAAAAACGTATTTACCACTAAATATTGTTTGTGCACTTTTCCCATTCAGCGATTTCCGTGCGCCCGGCCTTCCTTGACACAGAATGCCCCACCCTGTAAAATAGACCCATCAGAGAAATTCAAACAGAGGTGCATCTCGCACATTCATGACAGTTTCTGTCGGATTTTTCTATCATACAAACAACAGAAGATGCGGCAGGGACTGAGGCATGTACCTTTTGGAACGCATGGCATTTTGGCAGATCAGGAGCCGGTGTCGTGCATTCATAAAGGGCAGAGCCCCCTCCGGCCGGAGCACGGGAGGGCAAAGCATGACGATGGCACGGAAGATAAGAAATGGGAGAGCGGGGAGGTTCTTGTGGTTTGGACGCAGGGAGAAGGTGAGGCGCGATGTAAAGGACAGAGTGTTCTGCTTCCTGTTTGAGAAAGACAGGGAGGCGCTTTTGCAGCTGTACAATGCGCTGAATGGCACTGACTATAAGGATGCGTCTAAGCTCAAGATCGTGACGATCGAGAGTGCGGTCTATGTGGTGATGAAGAACGATCTGGCTTTCGTGCTGGCGGGAACACTGAACATGTACGAGCACCAGAGCACTTACAGCCCCAACCTGCCGGTACGGTTTTTGATTTATCTGGCGCAGGAATACCAGAAGGTGATCGAGCAGGCGGAAAAAGCCTGTATGGGGAGATGTTGATTTCCCTGCCGACACCGAAATGTGTGGTGTTCTATAATGGGACGCAGGAGATGCCGGAGGAGAAAATGCTGCGGTTGTCAGATGCGTTTGAGAACGGTGGAGTCCGGGCGGATGTGGAGCTTACGGTAAGGCTGCTCAATATCAACCACGGGCATAACGGTTTGCTGATGGAGAAGTGCAAGGTACTGAGGGAATATGCGCAGTTCGTGGATGTTACAAGGATGTATGCGCGGGAAAGAGTTGACGTAGGGGAAGCATTAGCGGAAGCGGTGGACGATTGTATTGAACAGGGGATCCTGGAGGTGTTCTTGAGGGAGAACCGGGCGGAGGTGCTGGGTATGTTATTGGAAGAATTTGATGTGAAGAAATATGAGAGGACGTTGAGAAGCGAGGGAAGGGAAAAAGGCCGCGAGGAAGGCATCCGGGAAGGCGTGGAGCTTGGAAGGAAACAGGGAATAGAGCAGGGAGTCCGTTGTATGGTGGAAGCCTTGCAGGAAGCCGGGCAGACAAAAGATTTTGTGGTGGAGAAAATCTCAGAGAAGTTTGTCCTGCCGGAAGAGGAAGCAAAGCAGAAGCTATTGCGGTATTGGAAGTAAAGAGTAGAAAAGAGAAACAGCAGGGGGCTGCCGCACAAATGACTCAGTGTGACAGCCCTCCTTTTTTGAGTCTGCACAGGATAAATCTGCCGGTTGTTTTTAGTACGGTTCTTGACAATATTCTATACAGAACCTATAATTTTAATAAAAATAGGCTATAAACAACGGCCGAATTTTATTGAATATGATACAGCGAATTACTTAAAGAAACAGCGAAAACAGAGAATGACAACATGGTACAGACCGCATATCGTGTCTGCTTGGAGATAGTGATGACGAAGAAAGAGGCGATCCCTGAGGAGCAAATGATCTTGTCGATCCGGGAATTGAAGGATGCGGGTTTTTCCTACTATAAGATCAACCAATTGGTGGAGGAAGGACACTTGCGAAAACTGAATAAAAGATATTATGAGAATCTGTGTTATCAGGGAGAAAAGCGGCCTTTCTATTATATTGGCGCCTACACCCCCGAGGGGGTGGTCTGTCTGAGGAGCGCGGCAGCCTATTATGGGTTGACGGCTGCTATGCCGGAGGTGGTCGATGTGGCGATTCCCAGAAAGGCAAGGATTTCCACGATGCCGGAATATCCGCCGCTTTCGGTCTCCTATTATGCCGACAGCCGTTATGAGACGGCAATCAAAACGGTCCGGGAGGGAAACAACTCTTTTCGCATCTACGATAAAGAAAAGACAGTGCTCGACATTGTTTCTTCCCGGGACAAGATCGGTATGGAGGAGGCAGGGAATATTGTTGCGGCTTATCTGAGACAGGAAGACAGGACTTTGGACAGGCTGATGCGGTATGCACAGCTGTTAAAGTGTACCGATAGGGTGCAGTCTTATCTGGATGTGTACGGAGAGAAGGAGAGGGGGCAGAAGGTAGTGGAACTGGTGGATGTGTGCAGGCAGTACGGGGAAGGAGCAGGCCGGGTGGATGCTTTAGACCACGTCAATGTCCGTATCAACAAAGGCGAGTTCGTGGCGGTCGTGGGCGCTTCCGGCAGCGGTAAGAGCACGCTCTTAAATGTCTGCGGCGGGCTGGATACCCCCACGTCCGGGGATGTTTACATAGAGGGCACGGACCTCGGTGGATTATCAGATGATGAGTTGACGGAATTTCGCAGAAAAAGGATTGGATTCGTTTTCCAGAATTATAATTTGGTGCCGGTGATGTCTGTGTATGAGAATATTGTGCTGCCTGTGCAGATCGGCGGACATTTGGAGGACAAGGTGCTGTTAGAACGGATCATGGATTCCCTTGGACTTTCGGGGCTGGAGAACCGTTTGCCCTCGGAGCTTTCTGGGGGACAGCAGCAGCGGGTGGCGATCGCCCGCGCGCTGATTTCCGCTCCGGCCATCATTTTAGCGGACGAACCGACGGGCAATCTGGATTCGGCTGCCACGGAGGATGTGATGGGGCTTCTTCGGTGTGCAGTCAGGGATTTCGGGCAGACCGTCATTATGATCACCCACAACGAGGCGTTGACCAAGGAATGCGATCGCATCCTGCGCATGAAAGACGGCAGGCTGGAGGAGGACATTGACCATGCGTAGGACGAGCGGCGAGAAAAAAGTGTCCGGCGGGATGGTGAGGCGGCTTGCTTCTAATCTGTATCACGCGGACAGAAGAAGGAATATTACAGCGATCGCGGCGATTGCTTTATCTTCCATGCTGATCATTATGGCGCTCTCCGCCATATTGTCCATCGAGGCGGCGATGCGGCGGTCCAGACAGATGCTGATCGGGACGAAGGCGGAAGGGGTGTATACGTTTCTCTCCTATAACTGGTTTGAAGCGCTGCGGGACAGCGGGCATTTTGACGCGATGTCGATGGTGTTTCATCTGGGCTGGTATGAGACGGCGTCTGCCACGGGAGATGAGCATAGGATCTATTCTACGGATGCGGAGACCGCTTCCTGGAATTTTAACGAGCTGCTGGAGGGCAGTTGGGCAGAAAATGTGAACGAGATCGTGGTGGATGCGCGTTTTGTACAGGAGAACGGCGGCGCGGTCAAGGTGGGAGACACCTTTCCTATCACTCTAAAAACGGGACTTCATGAGTACAGGCAGGATATGGTGATCTGCGGCATCTGCGCCTGCAACGAGGCGCTGGACGAAACACGGATCTATGTGTCCAAAGCGTTTCTGGATAAAGATTTGAGCGGGTTCGGGCAGCAGGCCTTCTGCCGCTTTGAGAAAGGCAAGTATACGGATGAGGATTTGAAAAATTTTCTGCGTGAGGTCAACCCATATGCCGACGGCAACGCTTTTGTCAATCCGTCAGCGGGTGACAGACCGGAACCCGGGTACCTGAAGCTGATCGCGGGACTGATCGGACATTTCCTTAGCGTGGCGGCGATCCATAGGGCTTCCGAGAGTCTTCCCTATTTGAAATGCCACGTCACGCTGCTGCCGGGGATCCTGTTAGCGACGCTCATAGGCCTATTGTCGATGGTCTATCCCAACAGGGGAACGGATATTGGAGGCAGGCGGCTGCAGAGGTAGTGGAAACGCTTTTGCTTCCACTACCGAAATTTTCTTGTCTATTTTTCACAAAAAATTCTTTTCGTAATCCTTTCGATGTGATATAGTATAAGAGAATATGGGATAAGAGATACAAAGGAGCCGATGAAGATGGATGCGGAACAGGATGCACATTTTCAGTTGATGAAACGGCTGCTCGTTATCATTCCGCTTTCCACGATATTGATTTTGTCGATTCTCTGTGTGATACTGGGCGTAGGCCTCTATGATGCGAAAAGGCAGCTTCGGGAACTCAGGGAAGGAGCCGTCCCGGCGATGGCGCAGAATCAAACGTTAGAGGAAGATGGGGAACAAAGTGAGGCGCTGTACACCGCCTCCGGCGTGAGTGAGTTTCAGCGGGATACATCTGAGGCAGGGGAAGCGGCAGCGCAGGAGGATGGAGGCAGAAAGGTCTATCTGACTTTTGATGATGGGCCCAGCAGCAATACCGGCAGGATCTTGGATATTCTGGCAGAGTATGATGTAAAAGCGACCTTCTTCGTCGTGGGGAAGACGGAAGAAAAATATCAGTCGTTATATAAAAGGATCGTAGAGGAGGGGCATACGCTTGCGATGCACTCCTACAGTCATAAATATAATGAAATTTACCAATCTCGGGAAAGCTATGTGGAGGATCTTACCAAACTGCAGGAGTTTCTTTATGAGACGACAGGCGTCTGGTGCAGATACTGCAGGTTTCCGGGCGGCAGCAGTAACACGGTCAGCAGAGTGGACATGCATGAGCTGATCGAGTATCTGGAAGGGCAGGACATGACCTATTTTGACTGGAATGTTTCCTCGGGAGACGCTTCTTCGGCTTACATCAGCCCGGAGGCAGTCGTGAGAAATTCTACCGCCAGGCTTTCGGAGTTTCAGGAAGCGATCATTCTGCTTCATGATGCTGCGGATAAGGATTCGACGGTGCAGGCATTGCCGGGGCTGATCGAGAAGATTCAAGCGATGGAAGATACGACGATCGTTCCGATCACTGACGAGACGGAACCGATTCATCATATCAGCAATGAATAAAGAATGGAGGATTAGGGAATGGGTTTTTTTACGGATTTGAAAGACGACTTATCCCAGGCAGTCAATGAGCTGATGCCCGAAGAAGAACTGGCAGCCCAGGGACAAGCCGGAGAAGCGGCGAAGAAGCCGAATGCAGACGATGCGCTCACATCCATGGATCTGAGCGATATGCTGGATAAGATTGAGGAAATGGGAGATCTTGGAACGATACCGGAAACGGAACCCGCTACTGCGGCAGATTCGGTGGTGGAAGAAGTCCTGGAAGCGGAACCGGTGGTCGAGGAAGTTTTGACAGCGGATCCGGTGCTGGAAGACCTTCTGGCAGAGGGACCGGCAATCGAAGACACCTTGATCGAAGATACGGTAGCAGAGGAAATTGTGATTGAGGAGCCGGCGGTCGAAGAACCGGTGGCAGAGACGTTAATCGAAGAAAAGAAAGAGGAGGCAGAACCGGAAATGGCAGAGGAAATGGTAGCAGAAGCAACCGCAGAGAAAGAGGAGAATGGCGGAGGGAAAGGAAAAGCAATGGAGGTACAGGCAAACCGCGTGGCGGTAGACGAGACGGCAGTCGTCACGGAAGGCATGACAATAACGGGTGATATTGTATCTGAGGGCTCCATGGAGCTGATTGGTACGGTAAACGGTAATCTGGATATTCTGGGTAAACTCAATATCACGGGTACGATTCAGGGTAATTCCAAAGCGGCTGAGATCTATGCCGAGGGCGCAAAGATTACCGGTGAAGTGAACAGTGCCGGCAGCGTAAAGATAGGTCAGAGCTCCGTCGTGATCGGTAACATCGCGGCCACCAGCGCAGTAGTCGCAGGCGCGGTCAAGGGCGATATCGACGTACAGGGCCCTGTTATTCTGGACACCACGGCAATCGTGATGGGCAATATCAAATCCAAATCCGTGCAGATCAACAATGGCGCTGTGATCGAGGGTATGTGTTCCCAGTGCTATGCGGATGTGAATCCGACCTCCTTCTTTGAGGAGTTCAAGAAGAAAAAATAAATCTGGGAGATCATATGAAGCGTATACTCTTGAAATTGAGCGGAGAAGCTCTGGCAGGCGAGAAGAAGACGGGCTTTGACGAGGAGACGGTGCGGCGTGTTGCCTTACAGGTGAAGCAGTTGGTGGATGACGGCATTCAGGTAGGGATCGTGATTGGCGGCGGCAATTTCTGGCGCGGACGTTCCAGCGAGAATATTGACAGAACGAAGGCGGATCAGATCGGTATGCTGGCTACGATCATGAATTGTATCTATGTTTCCGAAATCTTTCGGTCTGTGGGTATGATGACGTCGGTGTTGACACCCTTTGATTGTGGCTCCTTTACCAAGTTATTCTCCAAGGACAGAGCCAACAAATATTTTGAAAGAAATATGGTGGTCTTCTTTGCAGGCGGGACGGGACATCCCTATTTTTCGACGGATACCGGCGTAGTGCTGCGGGCTGTCGAGGTGGATGCAGATGTGATTCTTTTGGCCAAGGCAGTGGATGGCGTTTATGACGACGATCCGCACAAGAACCCGAATGCCAGAAAATATGAAGAAGTCTCGATCGACGAGGTGATCGCCAAAAATCTTCAGGTGGTTGACATGACGGCTTCCATTCTGGCGCGGGATAATAAAATGCCCATGTGGGTATTTGGGCTGAATGAGGAAAACAGTATCGTCAATACCGTGAAGGGTGAGTTTAACGGCACGAAGGTAACGGTCTAGCCGTATGATACAGAAAAAAGGCAGTCGGAGGTAAGTATGGACGAGAGATTAAAGCCTTATGAGGAAAAAATGCAGAAATCTTATGATTTTCTGGTAAATGACTTGGGGGCGATTCGTGCCGGACGCGCGAATCCCCATGTCCTTGATAAGATCAAGGTAGATTATTATGGGACACCTACGCCCATCCAACAAGTGGGCAATATCACGGTTCCGGAAGCGCGGGTCCTGCAGATCGCGCCTTGGGAGAAAAGTTTGATCAAAGAGATCGAAAAGGCGATCATGGCGTCGGATGTGGGTATTACACCCTCAAACGACGGTTCCCTGATTCGTCTGGTCTTCCCGGAACTGACTGAGGAGCGCCGTAAGGATCTGGTAAAGGATATCAAGAAGCGGGGCGAGGAGAATAAAGTTGCTATCCGCAATACCAGACGGGACGGCAACGATGCTTTGAAAAAGCTGGCCAAGACCGAAGTTTCGGAGGACGAGATCAAGGAACTGGAAGAAAAGCTGCAGAAGCTGACGGATAAGTTTATCAAGGATGTGGATAAGCTGATCGATGAGAAATCCAAAGAGATT
Source organism: uncultured Lachnospiraceae bacterium (assembly GCA_910576815.1). Lineage (GTDB taxonomy): Bacteria > Bacillota > Clostridia > Lachnospirales > Lachnospiraceae > UBA3282. Next base: position 152,652 of record CAJTKA010000005.1, on the reverse strand, counting down.
TTGACTGTGTAACAAATCAGGCGGTATTGGATTATTATGAATGGAGTTTTGAGGGGCTTACAGAATGCGTAATTCTGTTGCCCCTTTCCGTTTAGAGGTTTACATAACATACGAGAACTGATTGTTAAATACCGGATGGTTTCCATCAGATATCCGGCAGTTGGACAACAGGAAGGACGGAAATATTATGGGTGATATGACATCAGAGGAGAAGATACCACGGCACGTCGCTATTATTCTGGACGGTAACGGCAGATGGGCAAAGAGTAAGGGGATGCCCAGGAACTACGGACACGTACAGGGGGCGAAGACGGTGGAGGTCATCTGCGAGGAGGCTTACCGTATGGGGATCCAATATCTGACGGTCTATGCTTTCAGCACGGAAAACTGGAACCGCCCTGCGGACGAGGTGGACGCGCTGATGGGGCTTTTGCGTAATTATATGAAGACCTGTCTGAAAACGGCAGCAAAAAATAACATGTGTGTTCGTGTGATCGGGGAAAAGTCCCGATTGGATGAGGATATTAGAAAACGGATCGGCGAGCTGGAGGAGTCCACGAAGAACAATACGGGGCTTCATTTTCAAATTGCTATCAATTACGGCGGCAGGGACGAGATCGTGCGCGTCGCAAAGAAACTGGCAAAACAGGTGCAGGATGGGGCGCTTTCCCCTGAGGAAATCACGGAGGAGCGTTTTGGCGCGGCCTTGGATACAGAAGGGATACCGGAGCCTGATCTTTTGATCCGTACCTGCAATGAGCAGCGGATCTCCAATTTCCTGCTCTGGCAGCTTGCTTATACGGAGTTTTATTTTACGCCTGTGGCCTGGCCCGATTTTTCAAAAGAAGAATTGGAAAAGGCGGTAGAAGCATATAATAAGAGGGACAGACGCTACGGTCTGGTCACGGAATAGGAGGCGCTATGTTTCGAACAAGACTACTGAGCGGTATTGTGCTGGTGGCGGTCGCGCTGGCAGTCTTTCTTGCGGGAGGAAGCCTTCTGGCGCTTGTGGTTTTCTTTCTTTCCGTGGTTGCCTATCAGGAACTGACGGCAGCCTGTAAGGTGCGCGGGGAAGCGACGAATCCAAGCTCGCCGGTGATTGCGGGGCTGGTGATGACGCTTGTGTACTATGCGGTGATCGGGCTGGCGCTCGCAAGGGATATCACGTTGGTGTATCCTGCGATGATGATGGTGGTCGTGGCAGCATTCCTTGTCTTTTTGTTTGTCTATGTGTTTACGTTCCCGAAATACCATGCGAATCAGATCATGGCGGCGATGTTTTCTTTTCTCTATGGACCTGTGATGCTGTCTTTTCTCTATTTGCTCAGGGAAGGGCTTGACGACGGAATCTATCTGGTGTGGTTTGTGTTTCTGGCCTCCTGGGGGAGCGATACCTGTGCTTACTGTGTGGGCGTGCTGATTGGAAAACACAAGATGACGCCGAAGCTCAGCCCGAAAAAGACAGTAGAGGGCGCGATCGGGGGAATCCTGGGTGCGGCGATCCTGTTTATGGGATACACACACTTTGTGATCAACGCTTATACCGGGATTACGCTGTCGCTGCCTTTTGCGGCGGTGCTTGGCGCGGTGGGAGCGCTGGTATCCATGATAGGGGATCTGGCGGCATCGGCGGTCAAGCGGGATCATGAGATCAAGGACTATGGGAAGCTGATACCGGGACATGGCGGGATCATGGACCGTTTTGACAGTGTGATCGTGGCAGCGCCGATCGTCTTTATCGGTATCAGTTTGATCATAAACTATTAGTTGGGGGAATCGCAGCTAAGAATCTGAAATTCTCAGCGCGTGCCTTCGCAAAAAATCTTCGGCATGGGAGACAAAAGATGAAAAAAATTGGTATTTTGGGTTCAACAGGCTCAATCGGGACGCAGACGCTGGAAATTGTCAGAAAAGAGAAGGATCTGAAGGTGGTAGCGCTGGCGGCGAACTCCAATGTGGAGCTTTTGGAGGCGCAGATCAGGGAGTTTAAGCCAAAGACTGCCGCACTCTGGGATGAGGTGTCGGCGGCGGATCTGCGGGAGCGGGTGAGAGATCTGCCCGTGCGCGTGGTCAGTGGGATGGATGGGCTGTTAGAGGTCGCAACGGAACAGGAGATGAATATCCTGGTCACCGGCATTGTGGGTATGATTGGTATCAGACCCACCATTGCCGCAATCGAGGCAGGGAAGCATATCGCATTGGCAAATAAGGAAACTTTGGTGACAGCAGGACATATCATCATGCCTTTTGCCAGAGAGATGAAGGTTTCCATCCTGCCTGTGGACAGCGAGCACAGCGCCATCTTTCAGGCGCTGCGCGGCGAGAAGGGCGCACGGGTGGAAAAGATTCTGCTTACCGCTTCGGGCGGGCCTTTCCGAGGCAGGACCAGGGAGGAACTTGCAGACATGACTGCGGAGGACGCTCTCAAACACCCGAACTGGACCATGGGACCCAAGGTTACCATAGACTCTGCCTCCCTTTGTAATAAGGGACTTGAGGTGATGGAGGCAAAATGGCTCTTTGATGTGGATATCTCACAGATCGAGGTGGTGGTGCATCCGCAGAGCATCCTGCACTCGGCCGTGCAGTTTACGGATGGTGCAATTATCGGGCAGATGGGAGTGCCTGATATGAAGCTGCCCATCCAGTATGCTCTCTTTTATCCGGACAGACGGCCAATGGATGGCGAGCGCGTTGACCTTTGCAAGCTCGGGAGCCTTACGTTTGAGGAACCTGACATGGAGACGTTTCACGGGCTGGCGCTCGCATATGAAGCCGGAAAACGGGGCGGATCGATGCCCACAGTCTTCAATGCGGCCAACGAGAAAGCAGTGGCGCTTTTCCTGCAGAAAAAGATCCAGTTTTTGCAGATCCCCGAGCTGATCCAGGCGGCTATGGAATCGCACAGTTATGTGGAGAGCCCTACGGTGGAGGAGATTCTGGCCGTGGAGGCACAGACCCACGAATTTATCAGAAGAATGTTTGGAGAGTAGAAAATTGATCAGAACAATCCTGTTATTTGTTATCGTATTTGGTTTGGTAGTGATTTCTCATGAGTTGGGACACTTCCTCATTGGCAGAAAAAACGGTATTCGTGTCGTAGAATTTGCGGTGGGAATGGGGCCGACGCTGTTTTCGTTTACAAAGCGCGGGACCAAATATTCTCTGAAGCTGTTACCCCTCGGCGGCGCCTGTATGTTTGACGGTGAGGACGGAGTGGAACAGGGACGCAGTGTCTCGGCAGAAGCGAATTTTCCCGGGACAGAGACGGCGGCAGATGACGGTCCGCAGGGCATCGCCTTTACGGAAGCAGGCGTCTGGGCGCGTATCGCCACGGTGTTTGCAGGGCCCTTTTTCAATTTTATTCTGGCCTTTGTGGTGGCGGTGATTCTGAGCGCCTTTTCCGGGGCAGATCTGCCGGTGGTGGGAGATGTGGACGGCGTGGATATCACGACGGCGGCGGAGGGTGACATACTGATCACAGCGGCGAAGGATGCAGGACTGCAAAAGGGAGATGTCATCAAAAAAATCGGGCGTGAGCCAATCCATTTTTTCCGGGAAGTCAGTCTGATTTCAGCCCTGAATCAGGGCGAGGAGATGGTCATCACCTTCGAGAGGAACGGAAAGAGGGCTGTGACCACGCTGACGCCGCAGTATGATGAAAATAGCGGTCGTTATTATATGGGAATCACAAACGGCGGCATTTATATGAAATGCAATCCGCTTCAGGTGTTCCAGTATGGCTTTTACGAGGTGGAATACTGGGTGAAGATCACTTATAAAAGTCTGCTGATGTTGGTACAGGGACAAGTGACAAAGGACGATGTGGCCGGACCCGTGGGGATTGCGCAGTTTGTGGGGGAGAGTTACGATCAGGCGGAAGAAAATTACGGTACGCCCTATGCGATCCTGACCATGCTGGAGATCGTGGTGCTCTTGTCCGTGAATTTGGGCATTATGAATCTGCTGCCGCTGCCGGCGCTAGACGGCGGAAGGCTGGTGTTCATGTTTGTGGAGGTGATACGGGGCAAGCCCGTGCCGCCCGAAAAGGAAGGCATGGTACACTTTGCGGGGCTGGTGGTGCTGATGGCCCTGATGGTCTTTATCATGTACAACGATATCATGAAGCTGGTGCGATGAGCACCGGCGGTCTGTTACGGATTGATGTGCGTCGTCCCGATTGGGGCGGCGCATTTTTGGTCTTGTCATTTGGCGGTGGATATAGTAGAATGTTCCCATCGGATCCCATTCGGAGATCCTATTAAGGTTTTGGCGGGTTTCCCGCAGATTTTCACGGCCTACAAGAAGACAGGGTTTTGGCAGGATTACACATGTTATTAAATGCTGCATAATATGGCGCCATATTATAGACGTTATGGAATGAAATGCGGCGTATGTCATGAGAGCAGGGGGTTTTTGTGATATGGATTTTTTGACAGGGGTATATTGGTGTCGGGGGCGTGTGGCAGTAAAAAATCAGGACGCGCTTTTGTTACAGCAGGTCCTGACCCGCAGAGGGCGGGTGTTACTGGCGGCGGTGTGTGACGGAATGGGCGGCGCATCACGGGGGGAGGAGGCTGCGGGTTATGTGGCGGAGCGGCTGCAGGAGTGGTTTTATACGGAGTTTCTTTGGATGTTTGCCGAGAAGAAGCGCATCTGGGTGATCCGCAGATCGCTTGACAGGTTGGTGTGGCATATGCAGCAGCAAATGCGGCGCTATGGCGGAGAGGAGAAGCTTTCCCTGGGAACGACCATGACGGTCCTGGTGCTGTGGGAGAAGGGGTGGCTGCTTTGGCATCTGGGGGACAGCAGGGCCTACAGGCTGCGGCGCGGATGTATGGAGCAGCTTTCGACGGATCACGTCGCTGATGCCGGGAAACTGACAAAATGTGTGGGAAGCTTCGGAGACTTTGTGCCGGAGCATAAAATGGGCGTCCCCAAGGCGGGAGAGGGTTTTCTTTTGTGCAGCGACGGGTTCAGGCGGCAGATGACGGAGCGGGAATTGCGGGATGTGCTTGTGCCTGCGCAGTTGAGGGAGGGTGCGCAGATCGAGAGAAGACTTAAGGAGCTCGGGGAGGCTTGCATGAAGCGGGGGGAGCGGGATAATCTTTCTGCGGTCTATATAAAACCGGGATAAGAGGAAGGAGAAAGAGATGGGAGAGCGGATTGGAAAATATCGGATTTTGGGCCCGCTGGGGCAGGGCGGCGAGGGGGTCGTGTATCTGGCGGAGGATACAGATTTGGACAGGCGGGTGGCGTTAAAGCGGCTTCGAAAAGAGGGGGATGCAGGAGAGGAGATCAGGCGGGAAGCAGCTTTTTTGCGGGATCTGCGGCATCCTATGCTGCCGGTGGTGTATGAACTGCTTTGCGGGGAGCTGTGTGCAGATGATTCTCCATTGCAAGAGGGCGGCTGGTATCTTGTCATGGAGTATCTCGAGGGAACAAGTTTACATAACTATATTGAAAAGAGGGGGAGTGTGCGCGAGGAACAGGCCTGTTTGTGGGGAGAAATGCTTTTGGACGTTCTCATCTATCTCCACTCAAGAAAAACACCTGTTATTTATAGAGATTTAAAGCCTGCCAATATCATCGTATGTCGGGACGGCAGTCTGCGGCTGGTTGATTTTGGGGCAGCTTTTTTCAGAAGCTATGGGGAGGAAAGCGGGGAGCGGATGGCGTGGACAGCGGGGTACGGCGCGCCGGAACAGCTGGGATTGAAAGGCTGTCAGCCTCTGGCTGACGAGCGCAGCGATATCTATGCCTTTGGCAGAGTGCTTTATTACATGGTAACGGGAGCGGATCCCGGGAAACCGCCTTATGGAAGACTGGCCCCGTCCCTCTACGATCCGCTGCTGTCCCCGGGGTTTGAGCGTCTGATCGAGCACTGCACGATGGAAGATCCGGAGGAGCGCTATCAGGTGGCGGCGGAGGCACTGCATGATCTGCGGGAGCGCGGCCGCTGGAAGCGGGGAACGGGGAACAGAGGGTTTCTGCGCTGTGTGGAGAAGCAGATCTGTCTGATGCAGACGGAGGGTTACGGTTGTCTTGCGGAGGAGTTTCGATTATAATAAGAAGGTATAGTGATATTATAATTGTACAAATAGCATAATCAACGCAGACGCGCTTTCGCTCCGTCAAATGCAGCAGTACTAAACTCGTAAATACCTCGTTAGGTACCGGCATTTTCCAAGGGTCTGCTTATGATTATACTATTGCACAATTATAGTGGCATAGCGATGAGTTTTATTAGAATCTGGGGAGAGTAATATGGGAACGCATAGAGAACAGACGAAGGTCATTACCATAGGGGATAGGAAGATCGGCGGGGGAAATCCGATCCTCATCCAATCCATGACTAATACGCCCACGCAGGATGTGGAGGCGACGGTGGCGCAGATCCTGCGGCTGGAGCAGGCAGGCTGCGAGATCATACGCTGTACGGTGCCGGACGGGGCGGCGGCGCGTGCGCTTGCCGAAATCAAGAAACAGATCCATATCCCGCTGGTGGCGGACATTCACTTTGATTATCGGATGGCCATTGCCGCCATGGAGAACGGTGCCGACAAGATCCGCATCAATCCAGGCAACATCGGTGGCAGCGAGAAGGTGGCAGCGGTGGTCGCGGTTGCAAAGGAGCGCGGGATTCCCATTCGTGTGGGGGTAAACAGCGGCTCTCTGGAGCGCGAACTGGTAGAAAAGCATCACGGCGTGACGGCGGAAGGTATTGTGGAGAGCGCCCTTGACAAGGTGAGGATCATCGAGGACTGCAGTTATGACAATCTGGTCATCAGTATCAAATCTTCTGACGTGATGATGTGCGTGAAGGCGCATGAGCTTTTGGCGGCCAAGACGAACTATCCCCTGCATGTGGGGATCACGGAATCAGGAACGGTGACAAGCGGCAATATCAAATCGGCGGTAGGTCTGGGTATTATTTTGAATCAGGGCATCGGCGATACGATCCGTGTGTCCCTGACGGGGGATCCTGTGGAAGAAATCAAGTCGGCCAAGCTGATCTTGAAGACTTTGGGTCTGAGAAAGGGCGGTATCGAGGTGGTTTCCTGTCCGACCTGCGGCAGGACGAAGATCGACCTCATTGGGCTGGCCACAAAGGTGGAGGAGATGGTGCAGGATATTTCTCTGGATATCAAGGTGGCGGTCATGGGCTGCGCGGTGAACGGGCCGGGTGAGGCCAGAGAAGCCGATATCGGTATTGCGGGCGGTATTGGCGAGGGCCTGCTGATCAAAAAGGGTGAGATCGTGAGAAAGGTGCCGGAGGAGCAGCTCTTGGATACACTGCGGGAGGAGCTTTTACACTGGAATGAGTAAAACATTTTTTGAGGTCTTTCCAACCTTGAAACTGGATACGGGGTTAAAGGATCTGTTCGAGAAGGTCACGGTGGAGAAGGTGACCAGCACGAAGCGGAAGGACTTTTTGCGCGTCTACATTGCTTCCGAGCATCTGATCGCCAAGGAGGATGTTTATCGTGTGGAGCGGGAGATCGGCAGGCAGTTTTTCCCCAATATGCCCGTCACGGTCAAGTTTTATGAGCATTTTACGCTTTCTTCCCAGTATGATCCTGAAAAGCTGATGGATGCCTACGGGGAGAGCGTCCTTCTGGAATTGAAGGAGGCGTCCCCTGTGGAATATAATCTTTTCAAGCGGGCGGATCTTGCGTTTTCGGGCGATATGCTGCGGCTGACCGTGGAGGATACGGTGCTTGGGCATGAGAAGTCGCAGGAGCTGGTGAGGATTCTGGAAAAAATATTTAACGAGCGTTGTGGAATCCCCGTGCGAGTCGATATCGTCTATAAGGAGCGGCCTGCGGGAAAGCGGCGCGAGGAGGACGAGCACCGTCTTGCCATGCAGGTGGCGGAGATCTCGGCGAGGGCAGGGTATGCCGTGCGTGAGAAAGGGGCTGACCTTGTTGCCCTGCGGGATAACATAGTGGGTGATATTGAAAACGGCACGCGAGCGGCGTCATCCGGACTTCCTGACTTTGCAGATGCGGGATCAGAACGAGGGGAGCTTGCAGGCGTGGCAGCGGGCGGAGATTTTGCGGGTGCAAAAACGGCCCAGGGCGACCCGACAGGTGCGGTTTCGACGGGCAAATCTGCCGTCTCCGTCATGTCCGTACCTGCTCCGTCAAAGAAAGGGAAATGGGCGGACGGCGGCAAAAAGTCGGATTTCAAGCGCGCTCTCAAGCGCTCAGACAATCCCGACGTCATCTATGGCAGAGATTTTGACGAGGATGCCATTCCCATGGAAGATATTATCGGGGAGATGGGTGAGGTGGTCATCCGCGGCAAAGTGATCCGTATGGATAAGCGGGAGATCAAGAACGAGAGGACGATCCTCATCTATGACGTCACGGACTTTACGGACACCATGACGGTGAAGTTTTTTGTACATAATGAGCAGGTTAAAGAAATAACGGATGTTATGAAAGAAGGAACCTTTGTCAAACTCAAAGGTATGACGGCAGTAGATAAGTTTGACCACGAACTGACTATCAGCTCCTTAGCCGGAATCAAGAAAATCACGGACTTTACCACCTCCAGAGAGGATCGAAGCATCAGGAAGCGGGTGGAGCTGCACTGCCATACGAAGATGAGCGATATGGACGGGGTCTCCGAGGCAAAGGATATCGTAAAGCGGGCCTACAAGTGGGGGCATCCTGCCATTGCCATCACCGATCACGGCGTGGTGCAGTCCTTTCCTGATGCCAACCATGTGTGGGAGGATCTGTGGAAGGCGGAGAAGAACCGCTGCAAGGAGGCGGGAGAGCCGGAGCCTGATAAGCAGGGCTTTTTCAAGGTGATCTATGGCGTAGAGGCTTATCTGGTGGACGATCTGCACGAGATCGCCGCCAATGAGAAGGGACAGGATTTCGGGGCGGACTTTGTGGTCTTTGATATCGAGACCACGGGCTTTTCCCCTACGCAGAACAGGATCATTGAGATCGGTGCGGTGAAAGTGAGCGGCGGAAAGATCGTGGACCGCTTTTCCACCTTTGTCGATCCGTTGGTGCCCATCCCTTTTGAGATTGAGAAACTGACAGGAATAACAGATGATATGGTAATGGGGGCGGAGCAGATCGATACGGTGCTCCCGCAGTTTCTGGCTTTCTGCGGGGACTGTATTTTGGTGGCCCACAATGCACAGTTCGATATGAGCTTTATTATGGAAAACTGTAACAGACAGGGCATTGCCCACGACTTTACCTACGTGGATACCGTGGGGATTGCCAGGCTGCTTTTGCCGAACCAGAAGAAACATACGCTGGACGCGGTGGCAAAGACGTTAAATGTATCGCTGGAAAACCACCATCGGGCGGTGGACGACGCGGAGGCGACGGCGGAGATCTTTGTCAAACTGATTCCCATGATGGCAAAGGAGGGGATCACGACCCTTTCGCAGATCAATGAGAGAGGAAAGGCGAGTCCGCAGATCATTGGCAAACTGCCTACCTATCATGCCATCATTTTGGCCAAGAACAATGTGGGCCGCATGAATCTCTACCGTCTGGTGTCGGAATCGCATTTGACCTACTTTGCGGGACGGCCGGGGCGACCCAGAATCCCCAAAAGCCTGCTTGCGCAGTACAGGGAGGGACTGATCCTTGGGAGTGCCTGCGAGGCGGGAGAGCTTTACCGTGCCCTTTTGGAGCAAAAGTCCGAGGCGGAGATCGCCAGGCTGGTCAACTTTTATGATTACCTGGAAATCCAGCCGTTAGGCAATAATCAGTACATGATCGAGTCGGAGCGGGTGCCCACCGTGCAGTCCATGGAGGATATCAAAGAGATCAACCGTAAGATTGTGCGGCTGGGCGAGCAGTTTCAGAAACCGATCGTTGCGACCTGTGACGTGCACTTCTTAAATCCCGAGGATGAGGTCTACCGCCGTATCATCATGGCGGGGCAGGGCTTCCCCGATGCGGACAATCAGGCGCCCTTATATTTCCGCACCACGGAGGAGATGCTGGAGGAATTTGCCTATCTGGGCAGCGATAAGGCAGAGGAAGTGGTCATCACTAATACAAACCTGATCGCAGATATGATCGAGGTCATGTCGCCGGTGCGCCCCGACAAATGCCCGCCCGTGATTGCGGACAGCGATAAGCAGCTAACGGAGATCTGCTACAACAGGGCCCATGAGCTCTACGGGGAGACGCTGCCGCAGATCGTAGAGGACAGACTGCAAAAGGAGCTAAACTCCATTATTTCCAACGGTTTTGCGGTGATGTACATCATTGCACAGAAATTGGTGTGGAAATCCGTAGAGGACGGTTATCTGGTGGGTTCCCGCGGCTCCGTGGGCAGCTCCTTTGTAGCGAATATGGCGGGGATCACGGAGGTGAACTCCCTAAGCCCTCACTACTTATGCCCGCAATGCCATTATTATGACTTTGATTCCGACGAAGTAAAGGCTTACGGCGGCGGCGCAGGCTGCGATATGCCGGACAAGGACTGCCCGGTCTGCGGCACGCCTTTGAATAAAGAGGGCTTCGACATTCCCTTTGAGACCTTCCTTGGTTTTAAAGGAGACAAGGAGCCGGATATCGACCTCAATTTCTCGGGAGAGTACCAGAGTAAGGCACACAAGTACACGGAAGTGATTTTTGGAAACGGCCAGACTTACCGTGCGGGCACGATCGGCACGCTGGCGGACAAGACGGCCTACGGCTATGTGAAAAACTATTACGAGGAGAGGGGAAAACATAAACGCGTCTGTGAGATCAACCGCATCGTAGCGGGCTGTACGGGCATCCGCAGGAGCACGGGCCAGCATCCCGGCGGCATCGTGGTGCTGCCTGTGGGAGAGGATATCAATTCTTTCACCCCGGTACAGCATCCCGCCAATGATATGGACACGGATATCGTCACAACGCATTTTGATTATCACTCTATCGACCATAATCTGTTGAAATTAGATATCCTCGGGCATGATGATCCAACGATGATCCGTATGCTGCAGGATCTGACGGGACTTGACCCCGTGACGATCCCGCTGGATGATAAGGGCGTGATGTCGCTGTTCCAGTCGACGGAAGCGCTGGGGATCACGCCGGAGCAGATCGGCGGCTGCAAGCTGGGGTGTCTGGGAATCCCGGAGTTTGGCACGGAGTTTGTCATCCAGATGGTGATCGACGCCAAGCCCAAGTGTTTCACGGATCTGGTGCGTATTTCGGGCCTTTCCCACGGCACGGACGTGTGGCTTGGCAACGCGCAGACACTGATCGAGGAAGGACTGGCGACCATTTCCACGGCCATCTGCTGCCGTGACGATATCATGATTTACCTGATGCAGCAGGGGGTGGAGCCCTCCCTGTCCTTTACCATCATGGAGAGCGTGCGTAAAGGCAAGGGCTTAAAGGACGAGTGGATCGCAGCTATGAAGGAAAAGGAGGTGCCGGACTGGTACATTGGCTCCTGCAAGAAGATCAAGTACATGTTCCCCAAGGCACACGCGGCAGCTTATGTGATGATGGCCTGGCGTATCGCCTATTGTAAGATCAATTATCCGTTAGCTTATTACGCGGCCTATTTCAGTATCCGCGCCTCGGCCTTTTCCTACGAGCTCATGTGCCAGGGACAGGCCCATCTGGAACGCATCATGGCGGATTATAAGCGGCGTGACGACGAGCTTTCCAAGAAGGAGCAGGATTCCTATAAGGATATGAAGATCGTGCAGGAGATGTATGCGAGAGGCTTTACCTTTACGCCCATCGACATCTTTTCGGCGCAGGCCAAGCTGTTCCAGATCGTGAACGGCAAGCTGATGCCTTCCCTGACCAGTATCGACGGTCTGGGGGACCGCGCGGCGGATGCCATCGTGGAGGCGGCAAAGGACGGACCGTTCCTCAGTAAGGACGATTTCAGAGACCGCACGAAGGCGTCGAAGTCGATCACCGACCTGATGGATCGGCTGGGACTTTTGGGGAATCTGCCGGAGTCCAATCAGATCAGTATCTTTGACTTAGCATAACAGTTCAGCCAGACCGAATCTGCCAGGCAAATCGTGCTTGCACGAATTTGACAGGAAGATGATGGTCTGAGGGAACGCCTGTTTATGAGAAAAAGGAGCTGCAAAGCAGCGGAGAGCGCTGAAAGCGCGTTTTGCGAATGGCGTGTGCTGAACAAATATAAATAGGGAAGGAGAATTCGATGAGAAAAATCATCACAATCGGACGGGAATTTGGCGCGGGTGGCGGCGAGATCGGCAAGCGGGTGGCGAAAGCCCTGGAAATCGAGTACTACGACAAGGATATCATTTTGAAGACTGCCGTTTCCGGAAAAAATCTTGATCCGGTGCAGGTGCGCAAGTGGGACGAGCGGGTGCCGAAAAACTTTGGTTTTGCGCAGAGTCTCTTTGACTTTTACAATAAGCCTCTGGATGAGGAACTCTGGCAGGCACAGCGCGATGCCATCAGGGAGTTGGCAAACAAGGAGAGCTGTGTGATCGTGGGCAGAAACGGGGATTATATCTTAAAGGAGTTTGACCACTGCCTGAATGTCTTCATTCACGCGGGCTTTGACTGGCGCGTGAAACGGATGACCAGAATGATGGATCAGGTCCCGGCCGATCAGGTGGCGAGCGATGTGCGTGCGGTGGATAAGGCAAGAAAGCGTTACTGTGAGTACTATACCAAGTGCGCTTACGGCGATGCCCGTAACTTTGATCTGACGCTGAATACGGAGAAGTTGGGCTTAGACCGTGTCGTGGAGTTGATCGTGGCGGCGGCGCAGGATATATGATAACACATGATATTGTATACAATGATACAAATTTTCCTTGACATTCAAAAAGAATCTTTTTATACTATGGAATTATAAAAAGGCAAAATGGATTGGGCAAGGAGGAGTAAAGTATGAAAAAATTAATCAAAAAAGTAACGGCAGTTGCGCTGCTTACCGCTATAACACTGAGCATAACGGCCTGCGGCGGTCAGGGTGGCAGCGGCAAAAAGTATGTGATCGCGACGGATACGGTGTTTCGGCCTTTCGAGTTCACCAATGAAAACGGCGAATTTGTTGGCATCGACGTGGATATCCTGGCGGCGATCGCGGAGGACCAGGGATTTGAGTATGAACTGCAGAGCCTCGGCTGGGATGCGGCTGTGGCGGCAGTGCAGGCAGGTCAGGCGGACGGCCTGATCGCGGGCGCTACCATTAAGCAGGAGCGTATTGATTCCGGCTGGATCTTCTCTGACGGCTACTACAATGCGACGCAGACCTTCGTACTTCCCGAGGGCAGCGACGTGACTTCCTTTGAGGACCTTGCGGGCAAGAATGTGGCGGTCAAGAACGGTACTGCGGGCATGGACTTTGCGGAGAGCCTGAAAGATCAGTACGGTTTCACCACGACCGTGTTCGATGATTCGCCGACCATGTATCAGGATGTGATTCTTGGCAATTCCGCTGCCTGCGTGGAAGATACGCCGATCATGGCGGATTCCATCAAGACCGGCGGTCTGGCGCTGGTGATCCCGTCCGGGATGGAGAGCGACGGCGCGCCTTACGGCTTTGCCATTATGAATAAAGATAATCAGGAACTTCTCGATAAGTTCAATGCGGGTCTTGCGAACATCAAGGCAAACGGCAAGTACGACGAGATCATCGCGAAGTACTTAGGAGAGTAACAAAGTGAGAATGCCTGTTAAGCAGGCATTCTCTGCATAAAAGGAGAAGTGTTTTTATGGTAATGATCATTCAGACATACTGGGCGATGCTGTTGAAAGCGATGGGGCAGACGCTTTTGCTGTGCCTGTTGTCTCTGGTGTTTGCCTCGATTATCGGCATGATATTCGGACTGATGAACGTGGGTCATAACAGGGCGCTTAACTTGATCGGCACGGTCTACGTAGACGCGGTGCGCGGCGTGCCGCTGATCGTGCTTGCCTATTTTATCTACTTTGGCATACCGACGGCCCTCCAGAGCCTCGGGTTTACGAATTTTAAGCTGGATGCTCTGCAGGCGGGCACGATCGCCCTTTCCATGAATTGCGGCGCGTATATGGCGGAGATCGTCAGGGCGGGCATCCAGAGCGTGGACAGAGGACAGATGGAGGCGGGCAGGAGCCTTGGACTCTCCTATGGCGCGGGGATGGCGCTGATCGTGATACCGCAGGCAATCCGCACGATGATCCCGTCGATCATCAACCAGTTCATCATTACCTTGAAAGATACGTCGATCCTCTCCGTGATCGGATTCCCGGAACTTACGAACGTGGGTAAGACAGTCATGGGCAATACGTTCAAGCCCTTGCAGGCATGGGCGATCGTCGGCATTATGTATCTGATCGTCATTACCATACTGAGTAAGATTTCCAAGAAGATCGAGAGGAGGATCAACCGTGGCAGATAGGACGGATGTCAAGATTTCGGTGAAGAATTTAAAGAAAAACTTCGGTTCCCTGGAAGTGCTTAAGGACATCAGCCTGGAGGTGACGGAGGGTGAGGTGGTCGTGCTGATCGGACCTTCCGGCAGCGGAAAATCTACCTTGCTGCGGTGCCTGAACCAACTGGAAAAGGTGACTTCGGGGCAGATTCTGGTGGACGGGGTCGATGTGACCGATAAACATACGGATTTGAACAAAGTGCGGGAAAACATCGGTATGGTCTTCCAGCATTTCAACCTCTTTAATCACTTGAATGTGTTAAAGAACATGACGCTTGCGCCCGTGCACTTAAAGACGCTCTCCAAGGAGGAGGCAAAGGAGAAAGCCTTGCAATTACTTTCGCGGGTGGGCCTTGCGGATAAGGCGGAAGCCTTTCCCAGTCAGCTTTCCGGCGGTCAGAAACAGCGTGTGGCGATTGCCAGAGCTTTGGAGATGAATCCGGATATCATGCTCTTTGACGAGCCCACGAGCGCACTCGATCCCGAGATGGTAGGCGAGGTGCTGGCCGTGATGAAAGAGCTGGCGAAGGACGGTATGACCATGGTGGTCGTCACCCACGAGATCGGCTTTGCCAGAGAGGTGGCCGACCGTGTGATCTTTATGGAAGGCGGTTACATCGTGGAGGAGGGCACACCCGACGAAATCTTCAACCATGCGAAGGAGCCGCGCACGATCGACTTTTTGAGTAAGGTGCTGTAAGCGGGCAGAGGTTGATAAAAATAGCACGTGATATTGAATAAATAGAAGAGATCTAATTGGCAGGGGCGTTGTAGAACGCTCCTGTTTCTGTTTTATCTTGACAAAGCGGTCTATTGGTGATAGACTGCATATAAGGTCTATTGAAGATAGACCAATAGGAGGAAAGTATGAAGAAAGAATATAAACTTGCGGAGGGAGAGGCCCGCTTCGCGAAGCTGATCTGGCGAAGCGAACCGATTGCATCTTCGGAATTGGTGAAACGGTGTGAAAAAGAGTTTGGCTGGAAGAAATCTACCACCTACACCGTGTTAAAAAAGCTGTGCGAGAGGGGCATCTTTCAAAATGAAAACGCGGTGGTGACGTCACTGCTTACGGAGGAGGAATTTTATGGGTATAAGAGCCGCAAGTTTGTGGAAGATTCCTTTGACGGTTCCATTCCCCGCTTTTTGACGGCCTTTATGGGAGGGGAGAAGCTGGCAAAAACGCAGGCGGAGGAGATTAAGAAACTGATCGACGAGCATACGGACGATTGAGAGGCAGAGGAACAGAGGACACACGGGAAATTGTGATGTGACGGATGGGAAGACGCATGGAGATTTGACGGAAAACAGAGAATTGAAAAGGAGTGTATGGGCATGGCGGAAATTTTCAAAACGATATTGGGTATGAGCCTGACGGCCATTTACTGTATTGCGGCGGTTTTTGTGCTGCGATCATTACTGAGAAAGCAGGCAAAACTGTTTTCCTATCTGCTGTGGAGCGTGGTGCTGTTTCGGCTGCTTTGCCCTGTTTCCCTTACCAGCAGCTACAGCCTGCTGCGGATGGATCCGAATGTGGTGACAGGGAAAGTCTTTTCAAGCGGGCAGCAGGCGGTCTGGCAGGGAAAGGGCTATCTGACAGACGATAACGGGGAAGCGGACAATGAGAGCGGTGCAGCGGAAGAAGAGGCTTCCCTGCGCATGGTGAAGATGCAGGAGACTGATCTCGTACAGAGAGTTCTTGCGGTATGCGCACGGGTTTGGCTTATCGGCGTGGCGGTTTTGCTTGGTTACAGCGTTTGGTCGGCATTCAGGCTGAGACATTTTTTGTCTAAGGCGTATCTCGTGGAAGGGTGGCTCGATGGGAGTGCGGAAGAAAAGGTCTGCGAGATGGATGGGATTGCTACGCCCTTTGTGTTTGGCATGATCCGTCCGCGGATCTATCTGCCGGCGCATCTGCAGCCGGAGGAACGCCGCTATGTGCTGGCGCATGAGCGAGTGCATATCGCCAGAATGGATCATCTGGTCAAACTGCTTTTCTGGGGCGCGGTGTGCCTGCACTGGTTCAATCCTTTGGTGTGGCTTTCCTTTAGACTGATGGAGAGCGATATGGAGATGTCCTGTGATGAGACGGTTTTACGGCGGTTGGGGGAGGGTGTAAAACAGGAGTATTCGCGGGCACTTTTGTCGCTGTCCTGTGAGAAAGCAGGGTTTCACATGGGCCCCGTGGCCTTTGGCGAGGGCGGATTAAAGGGCCGTATCCGTAACATTCTTTCTTATAAGAGAGGGAGGATCGCGACGGCGGCGGTATTGGCGATGCTTTTATGTGTGTTGGCGGCCGGTCTGATGCTGAATCCGTCCGGCGGGACACAGACGGAGGAAACGGGGGAGAAACTGGGCTTTCTCAATAGGTTTGCCAATGCTTACTGCGACAGGGATGGCAAGACTCTGGTGGAGATGTATGTGGACGAGGAGACTGCCGGTCAAAGCCTGCCTTATTTGGACAAGATAGGGGAAGTCTATACCTTCGGTTTTTCCAGCCCCTGGCCCAACGAGTTTCGCTGTGTGTTGACTGAGGAACTGGGAGAGGGCAGGAATGGCGAAAACAGGGCGGAAATCTGGTACTATGCCTGGACTTCCGATCCCCATGTGACGGTCTGGAAGGAGGAACTTCGTTTTGTTTGGACCGAGACGGGAGGAGAGGAAAATTATCGGGTGACAGACAGCGAAATTCGCTATATGAACAGTATTTCCTCTAAAGAGGAATTTGACGAAGCTTACCTGATTGCCGATGAATATCAGTTCACGGATTATGTGGAGCGGGGCTTTCTGGAGTCGATTCAGTTCCAGACCGAATCTGACAGGGAAAGCGGCGGCGAAGACCGCAATGCTGTCTACAGAAGCCCGGATACGGCGGCGGAATGGATCTTCAATCTGACAGGCGGCAGCGCTAAGACCGTCTCCACGGATGCGGATGGCAAAGCGACAGTGCGCTATACCTTTGCCGATGGCAGCAATGTGCTGCTTCCCATGGTAAACGCCGCTTACCGTAATACCACAGAGACAACCGATCATGCAGAGGGAGGGAGCGGGACGGCGGACGACGTGTGGCTGCCAGATTTGAAATCCTGGAAAGCGTATGAATAATATGTTATGTAAACCAAAACACAAATAGCAGAAAAATGCTGCTGTTTGCGGGAAAAAAAGGGAGACAGCGGGGCCACTTTTTATATCTGTAAAAAAAACAGGAAAAAATATAAAAAAGGTCTTGCATTCTCCCTCAAAATATAATAGAATAAGCAAGTGTCAATCAGATGGCTCGTTGGTCAAGCGGTTAAGACGCCGCCCTCTCACGGCGGAAACAGGGGTTCGATTCCCCTACGAGCTGTTGACTGTTTTAGAACAGCCCAACCCTAAAGGATGCCGGAAACTGCGGATAACGCGGTTTGCGGTATTTTTTATATGTTTAAGCATTTACCCCTCCCCCGGCAGCATCGCGGTGATCAGATAAAAGGGAAGACACACCACCATAAAGTAGACATAGCGAAACTCCGTGGACACAGGCGTTGCAATGAGCACGGTGAGCAGCAGGGCTGCGCTTGGCAGATAACAGATGAGCTTGTAATATTCTCCGCGGATGATGACGACGCAGATACTGAAAAGCAGTACCCAGCAGGCCACGCCCATGCTCCAGAGCGTACCGTAGATGGGCACCATGCTGCCCAGTTTGATGGCGATTTCCTTTCCCTTTACGACCAGAGGACCGCCGATCAGCGGTGTGTGAGAGACGCCAAGCTCTGTGGCGCTGACACCCTCAGCCTCCGCTACCAGATAGAAAGAGTCAGGATACCAGTAACCGTAAGTCTGATTGACATAGGCGGTCAGATAGTCGCCGGGATAGCGCAGACCCAGATTCAGCCAGAGCCGGAAAAACTCTTTTTTGTGGGCCACAAGGTAGTCCTGATGCCCCGCCCGCACAAGTTCTTTGATGTTATCCGCAAAACCGGGGTTGTAGAGCTCATGGATGTAAGTCAGGTCCACGACTTCTTCGATCAGGGCGGTTTCTTCCGCAGTGAGTGGTCTGTCATTACAGATAACGGATGTTATCTGCTGCATGGGAATGCTGACGGATTCGATGAAATCAGGCTGCTCTACCTGAAAGGCACGCATCACGGGATATTTGACGATGGCTGCACTGCACAGGATGAGAAGGAGCAGCGGATAGATCATTTTTGCCTTTTTGCGGAAGCCAATCAGCAAAAACGGCAGGGCAAAAAGAAAGGCATACCAGCCGTTGGAACGGAATAAACATATCATAACACCTGATATTGAAAATGCGATTAGATTTCCTGCGTTGCAATCGTCGCGGACAGAGAGACGCAGGATGGAACAGCCAAACAGGAGCACTGCCGCCGCAAAGGGGATGTCCTTCCAAATGGTGACGGAGAAGACTGCGTGGTAGGGGATCAGCGCATAAAATCCTGTAATCAGGCACAGAACAAAGGGGCGGATCCGATGGGCGCGCAGCGTGGAGATAAAATAGCCGATGCTGCCGGCAAGCAGACACATTTGGAAGAAGGTATAGAGTGATACGGCGCTTACCATGTCGCCCGTGAGCGCATAGCCTAGCCGGTAGAAGAAGCCGAACACCAGCGTATGGACCCAGGGATGGTGGTTGGAGTAGGGAATGAGTCCCAGCACCTGTTCAAACTGGTTGATGCTGTCGGGCGTCATGATGCCCGGATATTGGTAGAGATAATAGGGCAGCCAGCACAGCATACAGCTGAGAAAGGCGCAGAGTGCCGTATGGTTCCGACCGAAATTGACAAACGCGCTGATGCAGGCGGAGAGCCTTTTGTGTGGCCCGTTATGTGTATACATGGCATCCTGATAGCGGGTGAGAAGCCTTTTTTGCAGAAGCTCCTTGTCGCAGGTGTAGGAAAACAGAAAGAGCAGCAGGTTGTAAAGGAGGGAGACAAAGCCTGCGAAGATGACAGTGAGCACGATCAGGCGGTAGAGCCTGCTTGTGAGAAGTTCGATATAATGCGGATAGTCCACCGCCATATAGAGGATCGTAAAGACTACGGCAGCGGCGAGCGAGAGACGATTGGAAATCTCTATTAGCGCCATTCTGCGGTTGACATGCCGATAGAAGAAAAAGGCGAGGAGAAAAAACACGAAGGTCAAAATATTGCCGGGTTCCATGCGGGATGCCTTCATCAGCGCCCAGGTGGTCAGAAAACTCTGGAGCAGATGTAGGAGTAAGGTGCGGTCTGTCTTTTTTAACATGTTTACCTCCATGTCGGAGCATCAGACTTATTTTTCAATCTTTTATCTCCCTTATTTATGAAAAACTATCTATAGCGTAAAGGAAAATCATCATTCTGTCAAATAGCGCTTGCAATGAAGAAAAAAGGATGATATAATGCTTTCAGTATCAAGATGGTATTGAAAGTAAGAGTGGGCTTGCGAGTCCGCTCTTTCTATGTGCTGGGGCACAAAAAGGAGAGGACCATGTCAAGGAGAGAAACTTACGAGGAAAAGACGGAGGCCCTTCTTTTGCCCATTGTAGAGAAGGCAGGGGTAGCCATCTACGATGTGGAGTATGTAAAGGAGGGAAAAGACTACTATCTGCGTGTCTATATCGACAAACCGGGCGGCGTGAACATACAGGACTGCGAGACAGTGAGCCGTGCCCTGTCCGATGTGCTCGATGCGGAGGACTTTATTCCGGATGCTTATATTTTGGAAGTCAGCAGCCCGGGACTGGGCAGAGTCTTAAAAAAGGATCGGCATCTGGAGCAGAGTCTGGGGGAGCAGGTGGAAATCAAAACTTACAAACCCATTGATAAGGCGAAGGAATTTTCAGGAATTTTGAAGGCATATGATGCGGGCACGCTCACCATCGAAGAGGACGGTGAAACGCGTGTCTTTGACAGGCAGGAGATCGCGACGGTCAGACTGGCACTTGATTTTTGACGCGTTTTAAGGATAATCAGCAATGAGACATAGGAGGACAATGGAAAATGAATAAGGAATTGATGGAGGCGCTGGAGATTCTGGAGAGGGAAAAGGAGATCAGCAAGGAAACCCTCTTTGAGGCCATCGAAAATTCACTGATCACCGCTTACAGAAACCATTATGGTAAGGCGGATAACGTGAAGGTTGAAATCGACAGGGAAACTTGCGATTACGACTGCTATGCCGAGAAGGAAGTCGTGGAGGAGGTCGAAGATCCGGTGATGCAGATCTCTCCCGAGGATGCTGCTGAAATCAACCCGGCAGCCAAGGTGGGAGATATCGTTCGCGTAGAGATCCGTTCCAAGGAGTTTGGCCGCATTGCCACGCAGAATGCCAAGAGTGTGATCTTACAGAAGATCCGCGAGGAAGAGCGCAGCGTCATCTACAATCAATATTTTGAGAAGGAAAAGGATGTGGTGACGGGTATTGTCCAGCGTTACATGGGTAAGAACATTTCCATTAACCTCGGGAAAGCGGATGCCATCCTCAATGAAAACGAGCAGGTGAGAACTGAGCATTTTCGTCCCACCGAGCGTATCAAGGTATATATTTTGGAAGTAAGGAACACCCCCAAGGGGCCGAGGATCCTGGTGAGCCGTACCCATCCGGAGCTGGTTAAGCGTCTTTTTGAATCTGAGGTCACGGAGATCAAAGACGGTACGGTGGAGATCATGAGCATTGCCAGAGAAGCAGGCAGCAGGACAAAGATCGCGGTGCGTTCCAACAATCCCAACGTGGATGCGGTGGGCGCCTGTGTGGGTATCAATGGCGCCAGGGTCAATTCCATTGTGGATGAGCTCTGTGGAGAGAAGATCGATATCGTGAACTGGGATGAGAACCCGGGCAACCTGATCCAGAATGCGCTGTCCCCGGCCAAGATCGTGGCAGTGTTCGCGGATCCTGACGAGAAGACGGCTAAGGTCGTGGTGCCGGATTATCAGCTTTCCCTTGCCATCGGTAAGGAGGGACAGAACGCAAGGTTGGCGGCAAGGCTTACGGGGTATAAGATCGATATCAAGAGCGAAACGCAGGCCAAGGATGCTCCCGGCTTCCGTTATGAAGATTATGTCTACGACGATGAGGAGTACGACGAGGAAGGCTATGATGAGGAAGGTTACGACGGCGAGTATGAGGAAGATGCGGATGAGAACGGCGCTGCGGCCTGTGAGCAGGAGGAAGCAGTAGAAGGCGAAATGGAGTCGTAACCGTAAAGCGAGGGGCAGTATGGCAAAAAAAATATCCCTGCGACAGTGTGTGGGCTGTGGGGAAATGCGAGATAAAAAAGAGATGATGCGTGTGCTAAGGAGTGTGGAAGGAGCTGTCTTCTTAGATATGACAGGAAGGAAGAACGGCAGAGGCGCCTATCTGTGCAAGCAGAGGGAATGCCTTGCGAAAGCCAGAAAGAACAGAGGACTGGATCGTTCCTTTAAGCAGCGCATACCGGACGAAGTATACGAGACGCTGGAGAAGGCGTTTGAGGAGGACGGATATGAAGCGGATACCGGGAAAGGATAAGGTATTATCCATGCTGGGACTTGCCGAACGCTCCCGAAACGTTGTCAGTGGCGGATTTGCAACGGAAACAGCTGTGAAATGCGGTAAGGCACGCCTGGTCATCATTGCAGAGGATGCGTCGGATAATACCGGAAAGAAATATAAGAACATGTGTGATTTTTATGAGGTTCCCTGTGCTGTCTATGGAACGAAAGAAATCTTAGGACATTCGATGGGCAGGGAGGAGAGATCGGTCCTGGCGGTGACAGACGAGGGATTTGCAAATTCGATACAGAAGCATTTGGCGGACTCGAAATAGGTGGAGGTAGTAAGTATGGCGAAGATGAAAGTACATGAGCTGGCAAAAGAGTTAGATAAAAAGAGCAAGGAGTTGATCGACTTTTTGCAGGCGAAAGGATATGACGTAAAGGTGGCGCAGAGTTCCATTGAGGATGAGGCAATCGCGTTGGTACGCAAAGCGTTTGCTTCCGGCGGGTATGAGGCGGCGGCACCAAAGGAAGCGGCATCCGCAAAGGAACCTGCGGCGGAGACAAAAAAGGAAGCAAAATCTTCCGGGGAGAAGACGGCTGTGAGTGAGAAGAAACCACAGGCAGAGAAGGCGCCCGAGGCACCAAAATCCGAGAGCACAAAAGCGGAGGGCAAGCCGCAGTCCAAGACGGATGTGCCCAAGAAAAAACGGATCATCTTCGTGAGCAATCCCCACAACTCCAAGATGGGAGGGCGGTCGGCACAGGGCGGCGGACAAAACAGGGGAGGCGGAAGGCCGATGTCGAATGGCGCGCGTCCCGTACAGCCGCAAAATGCACCCCATAAGATCATTCGTCCTACACAGAAGCCGATCCCGGTGACGGCGGAACCCTACGAGGTTCGCCAGCGGCAGCAGGAGGAAAGGCGGCTGGAGCAGCGGCAGCAGGAGAAACGGGAAAATGCCAGAAATGAGGCGGCCGGAACCAAACCGAAAGCAGGACAGGAGAGAACGGGCAGTGCAGGAGAAAATCGCAGACCTGAAAGTCAGGGCAGGCAGAATCATCATAACAGCGGTCAAACTGATCGCAGGGGCAGCGGCGCTCCTTTCGTTTCTGGAAGGAATGGCGGAAATAATGAGCGCCCTCAAAGAGGAACTGGCGGGCAGGACAATCGATTTCGGAAAAATAACCCTCAGAAGGACTTTGTCGCTGCCGCACCCGCAAAGGATGTGCCGAACCACAGAGACGACGAAAAACGCAGGGCAAATCAGGACAGGGATAAACGGTCGAAGAAAGATCACATCTACGAGGACGACAATGCAGCGGTAAAGAACCGCAACAAGGCGGGCCGCTTTATCAAACCGGAAAAGAAGCCGGAGGAATCCAAAGAGGAGCAGATCAAGGTGATCATGCTTCCTGAGACACTGACCATCAAGGAGCTGGCGGATAAGATGAAGATCCAGCCCTCGGCGATCATTAAAAAACTGTTCCTGCAGGGACAGGTCGTGACGTTGAATTCCGATGTCACTTATGACGAAGCGGAGAATATCGCCATTGAGTACGATATTATTTGCGAGAAGGAAGTGAAGGTCGATGTGATCGAGGAGCTTCTGCGCGAGGAGGAGGAAGACATCTCCACTATGGTAGCGCGCCCGCCCGTCATCTGCGTGATGGGACACGTAGACCACGGTAAGACCTCCCTGCTTGACGCCATCCGTAAGACGAATGTAACGGATAAGGAAGCGGGCGGCATTACGCAGGCCATCGGTGCCTACACCGTGAGCGCAAAGGGACAGAGCATTACGTTCCTGGATACGCCGGGTCACGAAGCGTTTACTGCCATGCGTATGCGCGGCGCAAACTCTACAGATATTGCCGTTTTGGTGGTGGCGGCGGATGACGGCGTGATGCCGCAGACCGTGGAAGCCATCAACCATGCGAAGGCGGCGGGCATTGAAATCATTGTTGCCGTCAATAAGATCGATAAGCCGAACGCGAACATTGACCGCGTGAAGCAGGAGATGACGGAATATGAGCTGATCCCGGTAGATTGGGGCGGGTCCACGGAGTTTGTGCCTGTCTCGGCAAAGTCAGGGGAAGGCATTGAAACGTTGTTGGAGACGATTCTTCTGACGGCAGAGATCTTAGAGCTGAAAGCGAACCCCAACAGGAACGCGCGCGGCCTGGTCATCGAAGCGCAGCTTGACAAGGGCAGAGGCCCCGTGGCGACCGTTTTGGTGCAGAAGGGTACGCTCCATGTAGGGGACTTTATCTCCGCAGGTGCAAGCCACGGTAAGGTGAGGGCGATGATCGACGACAAGGGCAGAAGGGTGAAGGAGGCGATTCCCTCCACACCGGTAGAGATCCTGGGTCTCTCCGACGTGCCCAGCGCCGGCGAAGTATTCATCGTGCATGAGAACGATAAGAGCGCCAAGACTTATGCGGATACCTATCTGGCTCAGCATAAGGAGGAGATGCTTGCCGAGACGAAGACCAAGATGTCCTTAGATGACCTGTTCAACCAGATCCAGGAGGGCAACTTAAAGGAGCTCAACCTGATCGTCAAAGCGGACGTACAGGGCAGCGTGGAGGCCTTAAAGCAGAGCCTGATGAAGCTTTCCAATGAGGAAGTGGTGGTGAAATGTATCCACGGCGGTGTGGGCGCCATCAACGAGTCCGACGTGTCTTTGGCTTCCGCATCCTCAGCGATCATCATCGGCTTCAATGTAAGACCGGATGCCACCGCAAAGACAGTCGCGGAGCGCGAGGGCGTGGATGTGCGCCTCTATAAGGTCATCTATCAGGCGATCGACGATATTGAAGCAGCCATGAAGGGTATGCTCGATCCGATCTTTGAGGAGAAGGTGATCGGCCATGCGGAGGTGAGACAGATCTTCAAGGCATCCGCCATCGGTAACATTGCGGGTTCCTATGTGCTCGACGGTGAGTTCCAGAGAGGCTGTAAGATTCGTATTCACAGAGGCGATGAGCAGATCTACGAGGGTGAGCTTGCATCCCTCAAGCGCTTTAAGGACGATGTGAAAGAGGTCAAGGCCGGTTTTGAGTGCGGTCTTGTGTTCGAGGGCTTTGATAAGATGGAGGAGCTCGACGTGGTGGAGGCTTATGTCATGGTCGAGGTGCCCCGCTAATATAAAAAATCGGATGTTATTAAAATAAGTGCATAGGAAAGGATGAGCTGCGATGCGTAAAAATAGTGTCAAGAATACCCGCATCAACGGGGAAGTGCAGCGTGTGCTGGCACAGATCATCAGGGGAGAGATCAAAGATCCCCGAATCGCGCCCATGACCTCGGTGGTAGCGGTGGAGGTAGCGCCTGACTTAAAGACCTGCAAGGCGTGGATCAGTGTGCTTGGAGACGAAAAGGCACAGATGGACACACTTGCAGGATTAAGGAGCGCGGAGGGCTATATCCGTGGACAGCTTGCACGGACCATCAATCTGCGCAATACACCGCAGATCACCTTTATCATGGACCAGTCCATTGCCTATGGGGTGAGTATGTCGAAGCGGATCGAGGAAGTGGTGGCTTCCGACAGGGAGGGCGCCGGAGAAAGCAAGGGGAACGAGAATGAAGAAGATCAATGATTTGACGGAGGCGAAGACCATAGCGGTCAGCGGACACGTGAGGCCCGACGGGGACTGTGTCTGTTCGGTGATGGCGCTTTATCGTTATTTGAAAAAGGAGGTTCCCGGGGCAAAGATCGATGTCTATTTGGAGGAGCCGCCGGTCGTCTTTCAGGTTTTGGAGGATGTCAAAGATATTAAATCGGAATTTAATACTGATATTACTTATGATATTTTCTTTGCGCTGGATTGCAATGAGGAGCGGCTGGGCGATGCACAGCCTATCTTTGCACGGGCGCACAGACGGATCAATATTGACCACCATATCAGCAACACGGGCTGCGGAGATGAGTGGGTGGTGGAACCGGAGAAAAGTTCCACGGCGGAGCTGCTCTATGAGATGATGGATCATTCGCTTGTGGATGAGGAGATCGCAAAGGCCATTTATCTTGGCATTGCCCATGATACGGGCGTATTCCGTTTTTCCAACACATCGCCGCGGACAATGGAGATTGCGGCGGAACTTCTTAAATTTGGATTTGATTTTTCGAGCCTTGTTGAAGCAACGTATTACGAGAAGACCTATCTGCAGTCGCAGATCATGGGTAGGGCGATTCTGGGAAGCATACGCTTCATGGATAATCGCTGTATCGTCAGCATGGTGAGCCGGCGCATGATGGAGTTTTATTGTGTGGGGCCGAAGGATCTGGACGGCATTGTCAATCAACTGCAGGGCATCAAAGGCGTGGACTGTTCCATTTTCATGTATGAGACCGGCACGCTGGAATATAAGGTGAGTATGCGCTCCAATGGCACGGTAGATGTGTCTAAAGTTGCCGTTAAGTTTGGCGGCGGCGGGCACGTGCGGGCTGCCGGTTGTACGATGAACGGCACCTATCATGACAATATCAACAATTTGTCGCAGGAGATCGCGGCCCAGTTCAAGCAGGCGCACTCACGGGAGCAGGCATAGTTATGTATAACGGGATCTTGAATGTATACAAGGAAGCGGGCTATACGTCACATGATGTGGTGGCGAAGCTGCGAGGGATTTGCAAGCAGAAAAAGATAGGGCATACAGGGACACTTGACCCGGAGGCGGTCGGCGTGCTCCCTGTATGTTTTGGTTCGGGCACGAAGCTTTGCGACCTGCTCACGGATTGGGACAAGGAGTATATCGCCGCTTTGCGGCTGGGGCTTACTACGGACACGCAGGATATTACGGGACAGGTGTTATCGAAAGCTGACGAGGAGGCGCTCGCGAATTTGGACGAGGAGCAGGTGCGGGAGAGTATCCTGCAGTTTCTGGGCGGATATGAACAGATCCCGCCCATGTATTCTGCTCTTAAGGTGAATGGCAAGAAACTCTACGAGCTTGCCAGAGCGGGAAAAGAGGTGGAACGCAAACCCCGCCCGGTGACGATCAGCGAGCTGGAGATCTTAGAGTTTGCCCTGCCACTGGTGCATTTTCGCGTGGTCTGTTCCAAAGGCACCTATATCCGCACGCTCTGTCACGATATCGGGAAGCGTCTTTCGGTGGGCGGCGTGATGGAGAGCCTTACCAGAAGCCGTGTCGGTATCTTTACTATCGACAAGGCCCTCACGCTGGCTAAGCTTGAGAAGCTGCGGGATGAAAATAGAATATCGGATGTTATGATATTGCCTGACGCGGTATTTCCTGATCTGCGGGCGGTGAAAGTGGGTGACAATGCCGTGCGGCTGCTCCAGAACGGCAACCGTATTCCAGAGAACCTGCTTGCACAGGGAATATCTTTGGAGGACGGGGAAGAAGTTCGCATGTATGACAGAACTGGGCAATTCTATGGGATTTATCAGTATCATAGTAAAGAACAGGATGTGAAACCTGTGAAGATGTTCCTGCCGGAATAAATAGCATTCGTTATGTATATAATGGCGAAACTCGTCTCAATGATACACTTTAGAACAAGGACAAAACAGATATGAAAATCATAGCAGGAACGACAGACTTTGCTCTGCCACAAAAATCCGCTGTCGCCATCGGCAAATTCGACGGCATCCATCTGGGACATCAAAAGCTCCTCTCGCAGCTCCTTTTGCAGAAGGAGCAGGGGCTGCTTGCCACAGTGTTTACCTTTGACATACAGGCGGGGGCTTTTTTCGGCGGGGATGAGAAAGAGCTGACAACCAAAGCGGAAAAACGGGCGGCATTTGCGGCGCTGGGCATTGACGTGCTGATTGAATTTCCTTTGAATAAAGAAACGGCAGCTACCGCTCCGGAAGCGTTTGTGGAAGACTGGCTGGCCGGGCGCATGCGGGCGGCCTATATCTGTGCCGGTCCCGATCTCTCGTTCGGAAAGGGCGGCGCGGGGGACTTTGCCCTGCTTTCGCGTTTTGCGGACCGCTTCGGCTATCATACGGAGTTGATTGAAAAGGTCCGGGTGGACGGGGAAGAAGTCAGCTCCACCAGAATCAGGGAGGCAGTCCGCTGCGGCAGGATGGAGGAAGTATGCAGGATGCTGGGAAAGCCTTACCGTGCGTGCGGCGTTGTGGAACATGGCAAAAAATTGGGACGCCGGCTGGGAATGCCTACGGCCAATCTCCTTCCGGAGAGAAATAAACTTCTTCCGCCCAACGGCGTCTATCATACAAGGGTGGATATCGACGGTATGGACAAAACCTATCCTGCCATTTCCAATGTGGGTTGTAAACCGACGGTGAGTGACGAGAACAGAATCGGGATCGAGACCTATCTCTACGACTTTGCGACCGACCTTTACGGGAGAGAAATCACGGTGGAATTTCTGGGATTTCGCAGGGCGGAGCGCAAATTTGACTCTGTGGATGCCCTAAAGGCGCAGATCGCGTCGGATATCGAAGCCGGAAGAAACTTTAGGTGAACGGATTGAGCGCTGAATCGATATTTTTAACAGGGGGCTTGTCAGGGAACTCCATTTTCGATAAAATAGAGACGTATAGCTTTTCATCTGCGATGAACAAAGGAAGGATATCTGAAACGAGATGAATCCAACGATCATTCTTTCCATGGCCGGCGGCCTGGGGCTGTTTTTATACGGTATGCGTATCATGAGCGACAGCATCGAGAAGGTTGCAGGCGCCAGGCTCAGAGGAATTTTAGAGAGACTTACGACAAACCGCTTTATGGGGATCCTGGTGGGCGTATTCTTTACGGCGGTGATCCAGTCATCTTCGGCCTGTACGGTGATGGTGGTCAGCTTTGTCAATTCCGGGCTGATGACGCTGACGCAGGCGGCGGGTGTGATCTTCGGCGCCAACATCGGTACGACGGTGACGGCCCTCCTGGTTTCCTTAAAATTGGAAAAAGTGGCGCCTGTCATTCTGCTTGTAGGCGTACTCATCATCATGTTTGTCAAAAAACAAAAGATTTCCCGTTGGGGCGAGGTCATCATCGGTTTCGGTGTTCTCTTTATGGGACTAAGCACCATGTCAGGAGCCATGTCGGGCATGAAAGATTCACCCGCGGTCTTACATATGTTTGCCTCCCTGCGCTCGCCGATTCTGGCAGTGCTTTTGGGGACGATCCTCACGGCGGTGATCCAGAGTTCTTCGGTAACGGTCAGTATCATGGTACTTCTTGCCAATCAGGGTCTGATGAGCCTGGATATCGGCATGTTCATTATTTTAGGCTGTAATATTGGCGCCTGTACTTCCGCCCTTCTCGCCTCGTTGAACGGTAAGAAGGACGCCAAGCGTGCGGCGGCGATCCATCTGATTTTCAATGTCATCGGTACGATCATTGTTTACGTGATCTTCCTTCTGGCAGTGGGGGAGATCGTGAACGGTCTCGCATTTCTGGCGCGGGGCGATGCGGGCCGCGTGGTGGCCTTTGCCCATATTTTCATCAAAGTATTCCAGGTGCTCATTATGATACCGTTTATTAAGCAGATCGTGAAGTTGACCTATGTGCTGGTGCCGGGCGACGACAAAAAGATCGGTTACCGCGACAGCTATCAGCTCAAATACATCGGAGAGAAGATGGTTTTAAATCCGGCCACGGCAATGGTGGAGGTGATCAAGGAGCTCGACCGTATGGGCTCTCTTGCGACTGAAAATCTAAACCGTGCGATGAATGCACTGATAACGCTTGACAGGGAGGAGATCGACGAGGTTTATGAGGTGGAGAAAAACATCGATTTCTTAAGTCATGCCATCACCAACTATCTGGTGAAGATCAACCAGACGACCCTGCCGATCGAGGACTTAAAGAGCATCGGCGCGCTGTTCCATGTGGTCAATGATATTGAGCGCATCGGCGATCACGCGGAAAATATTGGAGATGCGGCAGTGCGCAGGGAGGAGACCGGTGTGGGCTTTTCCAAGGAGGCGCAGCGCGAACTGGGCGAGATGATGGATATGGTAAATACGGTACTCCGCTTTTCCTTTGAAATGTTTGTCAAGAGCACGGAGGAGCATGTGGAGGATATCAAGAATCTGGAGGAAGCCATCGACGAGAAGGAAAAGGAATTACAGCAGAAGCATATCGAGCGGCTCTCGAACAACGAGTGTACGCCCGAGGCGGGTGCTCTGTTCTCAGATATCGTTTCAGGGCTTGAGCGGGTAGCGGATCACGCGACAAACATTGCTTTTGCAAACACATACTTTGAGCCCAATTAGGTGCGTAATACAGATGAGAGGAAACGTTTGATGAAGAAACAGGGAATGGCATTTATAATAACGGCCATTATTTTAACAAACAATACACTGACGGCGCAGGCAGCCATGCCTTTACTCGATTTGATGCCGGCAGGGCAGCTGCGGTTGGATCGGGAACCTGAGCAGGGAACGGAAGGCGTCAGCGAAAACAGTACGGAAGTGAGCGGCAACAGTACCGAGGCCGACAGCGAGAATGCGGAGACGGTGCAGGATGTGCTGAATGGATCGATCGGTTCGGGCACGATCCTTGTATCCGAAAAGACGGCAGAGGATTATGAATTGGCTTATGAGAGGGCAAAAAATGCCAACTGGGGCTACACCAACCTCGGTATTGCCAATGTGAGCGATAACTTAAACATCAGGGCAATCGGCGCGGAGGACGGACGTCTGGTGGGAAAACTGCCAAAGGATGCCGCCTGCGAAGTGCTTGATATGGACGATACCTGGGCACATATCAGTTCCGGCAATGTGGAGGGTTATGTGAGTAGGGATTTTCTGTTGACGGGAATTGCCGCTAAGCACAGGGCGGAGGAACTGGCAACCACCGTGGCAAAAGTGACGACGGACAGCCTGAAAGTGCGGGCGGAGGCCAATACGGACTCGGAGGTTATCACGCTGGTGCCCCGAGGCGAGGAAATGGAAGTCTCCGCAGTGGAAGGCGACTGGGTCAAGGTCTTTTTGGATGATGACGAAGTGTTTGTCTCGGCGGAGTATGTGGAGGTCAGTGCGGAGCTGGGCACGGCAGTCACCATGTCGGAACTACTCTACGGACAGGGTATTTCCGATGTGCGCGTGGATATCTGCCAGTATGCCAAGGAATTTATCGGCAATCCTTACGTGTGGGGCGGCACCAGCCTGACGAAGGGAACGGACTGCTCCGGCTTTGTGATGAGCGTCTTTCAGAAGTACGGCGTGAAACTGCCCAGAAATTCCAGGGCGCAGGCAGGCTGCGGCACCACCATCAAGGTGTCGGAAGCGAAACCGGGCGATTTGATCTTTTATGCGAAGGGAAAAACCATCAACCATGTTGCCATTTATATTGGAAATGGGCAGGTGGTACACGCCAGCAGCCCCAAGACGGGAATCAAGATTTCCAATGTGTCCTATCGCTCGCCATTTAAGGCAGTGCGGATCTTGTATGATTAAGCAGCGGCCGCATGGTGCATAAAAAAGATAAAAATAGAGACTGTTATTAAAATTGGTGCAGACAGATGCAGACAATAGAGGGAACATGGAAAAACGGATTCTGACTTACCGAAAGTATATAGATGAACTGCTTCTTAAGGAGGACGCCGATTGGAAACGGATCCGCGAAGAACATCTTGTGCAGATCGGCTTTTTTCAGCATGAGAGGCTGATCCATCTGATCGTTACGGTGATTTTTGCCCTGCTTACCGTGTTTTTCGCGGGTATGTCCTTTCTGCTGATGGCATTTGAAACAGAGGGCGCGGGAAGTATGCTTTTGGTGGTGGCAGCATTTTTGATCCTGCTGATTCCCTATGTGCGGCATTATTATATTTTGGAAAACGAAGTACAGAAGATGTACAGACAATATGATGAAATTACTGCTAGAACAGGAGAAAGTTATCGACAAAGCGATTGCAAAGAAAGGGAGCCTGCAAGGATGCGCAAAATTCCCGCAGGAAAGGCAAAATAGGCTTTACATTACAGTATCCCTGTGGTAAAATACTAAAGTATGGAATTTAGCCGACACGCGGAGGCGGGACACTCCGACCCCTTCCTGGTGTCAGGCGGTTATCAGGGCAGCCCCCTGAAGGAAAGGAGAAACTATGATTTCTAAGGAAAAGAAGACAGCGATCATCAAAGAGTATGCCAGATCTGAAGGCGACACCGGTTCACCAGAGGTACAGGTAGCGGTTCTGACAGCAAGGATCCAGGAACTGACGGATCACTTGAAAGAGCATCCGAAGGATCATCATTCCAGACGCGGTCTGCTGAAAATGGTAGGTCAGAGACGTGGTTTGCTGGGCTATCTGAAAGAGAAGGATATCGAGAGATATCGTGCACTGATCGAGAAACTTGGACTTCGTAAATAAGCAGAGCTGATGAGCGGAGATAGGGTTGGCAGGTCCGACCCTAAATCCGCTTTTCCATTTAGAAGCAAAGAGAATAAGGATCAAAGAAGAGAAGAAGGAGAGAGGATTATGTACAAGAGTTATACCATGGAACTCGCCGGCCGCACCCTTCGTGTGGACATTGACAGAGTTGGCAAACAGGCAAACGGCTGCGCGTTTATGCAGTATGGTGAGACCACCGTGTTATCCACAGCTACGGCTTCCGACAAACCCAGGGACGGCATTGATTTCTTCCCCTGCAGCGTGGAATACGAGGAGAAGTTTTATTCAGTAGGAAAGATTCCCGGCGGCTTTAATAAAAGGGAGGGCAAACCCTCCGAGAATGCGATCCTCACCAGCCGTGTGATCGATCGCCCCATGAGACCGCTGTTTCCGAAAGATTATCGCAATGACGTGACCTTAAATAACCTGGTGATGAGTGTTGACCCTGACTGCCGCCCTGAGCTGGTGGCAATGCTGGGTACGGCGATCGCGACCTGCATTTCGGATATCCCCTTTGCGGGTCCCTGCGCGATGACGCAGATGGGGCTGCTTGACGGCGAGCTGATCGTGAACCCTTCTCAGGAACAGTGGGACAAGGGTGACTTAAAGATGACGGTGGCTTCCACCTCAGAGCGGGTGATGATGATCGAGGCAGGCGCCAACGAAGTGCCGGAGGCGAAGGTGCTGGAGGCAATCTATAAGGCGCATGAGGTCAACCAGACGATCATTGCCTTTATCGATAAGATCGTAGCGGAAGTCGGTAAGCCCAAGCACAGCTACGAGAGCTGCGCGGTGCCTGAGCAGATGTTTGAGGATATGAAGAAGATTGTGACGCCTGAGGAGATGGAGACAGCGGTCTTCACCGATGAAAAGCAGGTTCGCGAGGAGAATATCAAGAATGTGACCGCAAAGCTGGAGGAGGCGTTTGCAGAGAACGAAGATTATCTGGCAGTCCTCGGAGAGGCGGTTTACCAGTATCAGAAGAAGACCGTGCGCAAGATGATCTTAAAGGACCACAAGCGTCCCGACGGCAGAGCGCTTGACCAGATCAGACCGCTTGCCGCAGAGGTGGATATCATTCCCAGAGTGCACGGTTCCGCGATGTTCACCAGAGGACAGACACAGATCTGTAACGTATGTACGCTGGCGCCGCTTTCTGAGATGCAGAAGGTGGACGGGCTGGATCCGAATGTAACGGCAAAGAGATATATGCACCACTACAATTTCCCGTCCTACTCCGTAGGAGAGACCAAGGTCAGCAGAGGTCCCGGCAGACGAGAGATCGGTCACGGCGCGCTGGCTGAGAGAGCGCTTTTACCGGTACTTCCCTCTGAGGAGGAGTTCCCTTACGCGATCCGTACCGTGTCGGAGACCTTTGAGTCCAACGGTTCCACTTCCATGGCTTCCACCTGTGCGTCCTGTATGTCCCTGATGGCAGCGGGCGTGCCGATCAAGAAGATGGTGGCTGGTATCTCCTGTGGTCTGGTAACAGGCGAGACAGATGACGATTTCGTATTGCTGACGGATATCCAGGGCCTTGAGGACTTCTTCGGCGATATGGACTTTAAGGTGACGGGAACCCACGACGGGATCACGGCCATCCAGATGGATATCAAGATTCATGGTTTGACGAAGCCCATCGTGGAGGGCGCGATCGCGAGATGCCGTGAGGCCAGAGAGTTCATCATGGCTAACTGCATGAGTCCGGCGATCTCCGCACCCCGCAAGGAAGTCGGCCCTTATGCGCCGAAGATCATTTCCATCCAGATCGATCCCGACAAGATCGGTGATGTGGTGGGTCAGCGAGGCAAGACCATCAACGAGATCATTGCCCGAACCGGCGTGAAGATCGACATCAACGACGAGGGTCAGGTTTCCGTGTGCGGTACCGATAAAGAAATGATGGACAAGGCTGTGGAGATGATCAAGATGATTGTCACAGACTTTGCGGAAGGGCAAATCTTCCAGGGCAAAGTGGTCAGCATCAAGGAGTTTGGAGCATTCATCGAGTTTGCGCCCGGCAAGGAAGGTATGGTTCACATCTCCAAGATCGCAAAGGAGAGGATCAACCGCGTAGAGGATGTGCTCACACTGGGTGACGTTGTCACGGTGGTATGCCTGGGCAAGGATAAGATGGGAAGGATTAGCTTCTCCATGAAGGATGTAGCGCAGATGTAACTGTGGCTGCGCATAATACAGATTACCGGCAATGAGGAGATCAGATATGAGAGATTCTGTTATCTTAATTGTGGACGATGTGGACATCGACAGAGGCATTCTGTGTGAGATATTTTCAGAGTATACAACGGTGGAGGCTGCCAATGGCAGACAGGCCATCGAGATCATCGAGGCGAACCCGGATCGGATATCTGCGGTTCTCCTCGATGTTGTCATGCCTGTGATGAACGGTCTGGAAGTGATAGACGAGATGAAAAACCGCGGCTGGCTGTTTCACATTCCCGTTCTTTTGATCTCAGGAGAGGCGACACTGGCAGCAGAGCGGATCGCCTATGAGATGGGCGCGACCGATGTGATCCACAAACCTTATGACAGTATTGTGATCAAGCAGAGAACGCAGAACATTATGGAGCTTTATTACAATAAGCGTCATCTGGAGGAGATGGTGGAGCTGCAGACGGGAGTGCTGAAGAAACAGGCGGAAGAACTGCAGCGCATGAATAACCGTATCATCGATACGATGAGCAATGTGGTGGAGTTTCGGAATTTGGAATCGGGAGACCATGTCAAACGGGTAAAAAATTTTACACACATCTTGGCAGAGCATGTGGCGGCAGTTTATCCGGAATATCAGCTCGACGAGGAAGCGATCAACGTGATCACGGCTGCGGCAGCCATGCACGATGTGGGAAAGATCGCAATCTCGGACACTATTCTCTTAAAACCCGGCAAGCTCACGAAAGAGGAGTTTGATGTGATGAAGACGCACACGACAAAAGGGTGCGAGATCATCGAGATGCTGGAGGATATCCAGGAGGGTGATTATGGCAGGATGAGTTACGATATCTGCCGCTACCACCATGAACGGTATGACGGGAAAGGATATCCCGAAGGATTGAAGGGCGAAGAAATCCCGATTGCTGCGCAGATCGTTTCGGTAGCGGATGTCTATGACGCATTGGTCAGCGACCGCTGTTACAAAGACGCCTACACCCCCGCAGAAGCCTATGATATGATCATGCGGGGGGAATGCGGTGAGTTCTCGCCCAAAATACTGACCTGCCTTGCCCGCGCCAGAGAAGAATTTGAGCGGGAGGCTGTCAGAAACAAAGAATAGGTTACCATTGACTGGAGGAATTGCTGGCTTTCTCCTCGCAGTATTTGCAGCGGTAGATTTCCTTGTCTTCATCCGAGAGCACGAAAATATGCGGCAGCTCCTGTTCGATCGAGGTGATGCAGCGCGGGTTTTTGCATTTGATGACATTGTGGATCTCCCGGGGAAGCACCAGTTCCTTTTTCTCTACGATCTCGCCGTTTTTGATGACATTGACGGTGATATTATGGTCGATGACTGCAAGGATATCCAGGTTTAGGGTGTTGATATCGCACTCTACCTTGAGGATATCCTTTTTTCCTTTCTTATTGCTGCGGGCGTTCTTGATGATCGCCACCGTGCAGTCCAGTTTGTCCAGTTTCAAATGATGATAGATGTCAAGGCTCTTGCCTGCCTGAATATGATCGAGCACGAAGCCTTCTTCGATTTTTCCTACATTTAACATATGAGATACCTTCTTTCTTTATCAGCGACAGGTGCTTTTGCCATAATTTAATAACAATCGTTCTTTTATTTCCTCAGCTTTCAATTTCAAGGAGTGTCAGAATCAGCGCCATCCTTACATAGACGCCGTACTGTGCCTGTTTGAAATAGACCGCCCTG
This sequence comes from uncultured Lachnospiraceae bacterium, assembly GCA_910576815.1. GTDB lineage: Bacteria > Bacillota > Clostridia > Lachnospirales > Lachnospiraceae > UBA3282. The sequence continues at coordinate 116,559 of CAJTKA010000005.1, read as the reverse complement.
GGATCGTCGTCCACCTCCACGGAGATCTCATTGACCCGGGGCAGGGGATGGAGCACCAGCATATCCTCTTTGGCGGCGGAAAGCTTTGCCTTGTCCAGGATATAGAAATCCTTTAAGCGCACATAGTCTTCCTCGTTGAAGAAGCGTTCCTTCTGCACTCTGGTCATATACAGCAGGTCGAGCTGCGGCATACAGTCTTCCAGGCGGATGACTTCCTCGTAGGGGATATTCCGCTCGCTCAGCATGTCCGTGATATAGTCGGGGACCTTTAACTCCGACGGTGAGATAAAGAGGAAGCGGATATCGGGGTAGCGGATCAACGCATTGATCAGGGAATGTACCGTGCGCCCGAATTTCAGGTCACCGCACAGGCCGATGGTGAAACCACCGAGTCTTCCTTTGAGGGAACGGATGGTGAGCAGGTCTGTAAGGGTCTGGGTGGGATGCTGGTGTCCGCCGTCGCCCGCGTTGATCACAGGAATGCCGGAACGGTTGGCAGCAACCATGGGTGCGCCTTCCTTGGGGTGCCGCATGGCACAGATGTCCGCATAGCAGGAAATGATGCGGATGGTGTCCGACACGCTCTCGCCCTTCGCGGCGGAGGAGGAGCCGGCGTCCGAAAAGCCCAGGACCTGTCCGCCCAGATTCAGCATGGCGGCTTCAAAGCTTAAGCGGGTGCGGGTGCTTGGCTCGTAGAAGCAGGTGGCCAGTTTCTTGCCCTCGCAGGCGTGGGCATATTTGGCGGGATCAGCCTCGATCCTGTTTGCCAGATCGAAAAGCCGATCCAGTTCCTCCACGGAAAAGTCAAGCGGGTTCATCAAATGTCTCATGGGATATCACGCTCCTTTGCAGTAAAGTCTAAAAATCAGGTTTAAAAAAAGTAGAAGCGATGTCTCACTTCTACTTTTCCAATTACGATTGATAGGATAACAGCTCCTCCACAGGTTTTCTACGGGGAGCAACAGGCGTCTCGTCGGGATAGCCGATTGGAATCAGTGCCACCAGTTCTCTGTCCTCAGGAAGCTGTAGGAGGGCTTCCGCCGCGCTCTGGTCAAAGAGACCAAGGATAACGGAACCAAGGCCCTGTTCATAGGCCGCAAGACAAAGACTCTGGGATGCGATGCCGGCATCATACATCTGCCAGCCGTTGCCTCTGGGAGTGCTGAAAGACCCGTCGCGCTCAAAGCCGCTGCGGTTTTTGATAATGGTCACGGCCATCAGTACGGGAGCCGCTGAAATGATATCGCCGTTAGGGGGATAGAGGGAAGAACACTCTCTGGCGATCTTTTCTTTTAAAGCGCCCTCCACTGCGATATAACGGGTGATCTGCGTGTGTTTCCAACTCGGAGAGTAGGATGCGGTCTCAACGATCTCCGCGATCAAATCATGGGAGACGGGATCCGCTTTAAACTTGCGGATGCTTCTGCGGCCGAGGATACAGTCTTTAGCGGTCATACGAAAACCTCCTTATCATGTGGGGTGGTGGTTGTCTTCTTACTATATTTTGTATATCATAGCACAAAGGCGAGGGGCTTGCAAGGGGAAGGCGGGAATTTGGATTGATGAAGTAACAGTACAGCTCAGGACTTTGCACTTGCTGCAAAGTCCGTGAGAATATGTAAAGGTTCCGAAGAATCCGGTCTTTTTGCCGAAGGCAAAACTGGAATAGACCGGATTCAGTAACTAGGAAGTCGAAGGCTGAATAGTTACCTGGTGCAAAAGTACTGCGATCGCGCTGGTGCTTGTGAAATGGAGGCGTATGTGGTAAACTTGAGTGGAGAAATAAGCAGGAAAGCGAGAGAGGAAAGAGTGAAAAATCATGGGAAATGACAGAGAGGAAATGATCAGAGAGTATGGCAGGGGCGAAGATAAGCCGGCAGAAGGGGAAGTGACGCAGTATGTGGAGCGCAAGCGCTGGCTCTTTTTTGGACTGCCCTTTACCTTTACCAAATATACGATCAACGAAAAGGTGATCACGGTGGATGCGGGATTGTTCAACACTACAGAAAACGACTGTTATTTATATAAGGTGCAGGACGTGGAGCTGAAAACCAGCTTGATGGAGCGTATCTTCGGGCTGGGCACAGTTGCCTGTTACACCGGTGACAATACCCATCCGCAGCTCTTTTTGGAGCATATCAGGCACGCGAAAGAGGTCAAGGACTATATCCTGCACACCTCAGAGGAGGCCAGGAGAAAGCGGCGTACGCTCAATACCCTGAATATTGACGCCGATGACATTGACGCTGACTGAGGGTGGAGTGCGGCGGGATCAGCAGACGGCGGATGCGCGATTCAATCCGGGCGCAGCGTCTCGTCATTTCCGCGTAAAAGCCGCTCGTACAAAAGCCCCGTGAGAAACCAGAAGGGTGCGTAGTCTAGGCGGACTACTTTGTTTAAGTTCCAGCGGGCGCGCTCATAATTCCAGGGGCAGAGTTTATGGCGGTTCAGCCAAATGCCCGTGACAAATTCTCCCGCAAAGATCAATGCGGTATAGACGGTTCCGCGAAACCAGACGGAACGGTTTTTCAGGAGGCGGCAGATGGGAGCAAAGAGCGCCATCAGGCCGTAGATGGGAAACATCCAGAGCGAGGTGGTGCCGGGCAGCCGCAGGTCGCGCCTGCGAAAGGCGCTGAATGCCGTAAAGATGATCTCCAAACACCATCCCAGCAGACCGCAATGAATAAAGTTTTGTAAAAATTTTTTCATAGAGAAAGTTTTGCCTGTTTTTGAAGGACTTATACACAGGTATACATAGGATAGAAGGGGGCGGCCATGAACTATCGGGAAGCCATGGAGTATATCGAGGAATTGAAGCCTCTCGGCAGCGTTATGGGCCTGGAGTCGATGCGGCAGTTATGCGCCCGTTTGGGCGATCCGCAGGAGAAGCTGAAATTCGTACATATTGCCGGCACCAATGGCAAGGGCTCGACTCTTGCTTACATTTCCACGGTGATGCAGACAGCCGGGTATCGGGTGGGCAGATATCTTTCTCCCACGGTGCGGGAGTACAGGGAGCGCTTTCAGGTGGATGGCAGGAGTATCACCCAGTCCGGTCTGTGCAACTATCTGGAGCCGGTAAAGGAAGCGGCGGAGGCGATGGCAGCGGAAGGGTTGGCGCATCCCACGCTTTTTGAAGTGGAGACGGCGGTTGCTTTTCTCTGGTTCCTGGATAAAGCATGCGATCTGGTCGTGCTGGAGACGGGGCTTGGCGGCGCGCTGGATGCCACTAATATCGTGAACAATACGCTGGCGGCGGTTTTTTGTTCCGTCAGCATGGATCACATGGAGATCCTCGGTGAGACCCTGGAAGAAATTGCAAACGTTAAGGCGGGGATTATAAAGAACAAGTGTTATGTTATTTCGGTCAAGCAGGAACCGGAAGTGATGAAGATACTGCGGCAGTCGGCGCTGTTGAAAAAAGGAAAGTTCCTGACAGCAGATATCACGCGGGCAAAGCAGATCAAGTATGGGGTGACGAAGCAGAGTTTTTCCTATGACCGTTTTAAGAATCTGGAGATCAGCCTGGCAGGGCAGTTCCAAATCGAAAATGCAGTCTTGGCGGTGGAGACGGTCATGGCGCTGACAAGATGCGGCTTTACGGTGCCGGAGGAAAAGCTGCGCGCGGGATTGGCGGCTGCGAAATGGCAGGGACGTTTCGATGTGATTGCCAAAAGGCCCCTCGTGATCGCTGACGGCGCCCATAATGAGGATGCGGCAAAAAAATTAGCGGAAAGCATCCGTTTTTATTTTACAAATAAGAAAATTATTTATATAATAGGAATGTTACGGGACAAAGAGTACGATAAAGTAATCCGTGCTACCTTTTCCCTGGCGTCCCACATCATCACCGTGACGCCGCCGATCAAAGAGCGGGCGCTCTCGGCTTTGGAGCTTGCACAGACAGCGAGAGAGTATCACGGCGCTGTGACAGCGGCGGACAGCGTGCAGGAGGCGGTGGAGATCGCCTACCTCCTTACGGGGAAGGATAAGGATGCCGTGATCGTCGCCTTCGGTTCTCTTTCCTATCTGGGAGAGCTGATGGATACGGTGGAGCACAGAGATACAATCAGGAGAGACACGCATGGTAGATCAGATCAAGGTTAGGGAAGCGGTCAGACTGCTTCTTGAGGGCATTGGCGAGGACGTAGAGAGAGAAGGGCTTAAGGAGACGCCGGATCGGATCGCCCGTATGTATGGGGAGATCTTTGCCGGGATGGATGACAATGCGGCGGAGCATCTTTCCAAAACGTTTGCGGTGGAGAGCAACGAGATCGTTCTGGTAAAAGATATCACCTTTTATTCTATGTGTGAGCATCATTTCATGCCTTTCTACGGAAAGGCGCATATTGCCTATGTGCCTGACGGCAGAGTGGTGGGGTTGAGTAAGCTGGCGCGGACTGTGGAGGTGTATGCCAAAAGACCACAGATTCAGGAGCAGATGACGATCCAGATCGTGGAGGCTGTCATGGGGCACCTGAAACCGCAGGGTGTGATGGCCATGCTGGAGGCGGAGCATACCTGTATGACCATGCGGGGCGTTGAAAAGCCGGGCAGTCGCACGGTGACGGTGGCTTCCAGAGGCTGCTTTCAGGAAGATCCAAAATGGCAGGCGTTATTTTTTCAGATGCTGGGAAAAGGAAATACGAGGGAATGTAATCAGGATTTAACTTAATGATATTTTGTGGATAACTACTTCTATCATAAAAACAGGGAGGGAAACAAAATGAGGATTGGACAGAGAGATTTCAGGCCGAAAGGACATACTTATGTAATGGGCATCCTAAACATAACACCTGATTCTTTTTCGGATGGCGGTAAGTATACCCAGCTGGATCAGGCGCTGTATCATGTCGAACAAATGATAACAGATGGTATGGATATTGTGGATGTGGGCGGGGAATCGACCAGACCCGGTTACACCGGAGTTCCCGAACAGGAGGAGATCGAAAGAGTCGTTCCTGTGATTGAGGCTATCAAATCCAGATTTAATGTTCCAATCTCTCTGGATACCTGTAAATCTGAGGTGGCAAAGGCAGGGATTGCGGCAGGCGCGGATATGGTCAATGATATCTGGGGCTTAAAGTATGACGAGAAGATGGCGAAGGTAATCGCCGAGTCGGGACTGCCCTGTTGTCTGGGACACAACCGCAAGGAGGCGAGGTATACGAACCTGATCGAGGAGATTCTCTGGGATTTGGAGTCTTCTTTGGAGATGGCCAGAAATGCCGGCATCGCTTATGACAAAATCATTCTGGATCCGGGCATCGGTTATGGCAAGAGTTATGAGAACAATCTGGAAATCATCGATCATCTGCAGAATTTTCATTCCCTGGGATCGCCGCTGCTTCTGGGAGCAAGCCGTAAGTCCGTGATCGGCATGGGGCTCGATCTGCCGGTGACGGAGCGCGTGGAGGGCACGATCGTGACCACGGTCTATGGGGTACAGCAGGGCGTTATGTTTGTGCGGGTGCATGATATCAAGGAGAATGTGCGTGCCGTCAAGATGACGGAGGCAATCCGTGACGCGTACAAGAATTGACAGACAGCGAATCAGATAGCGGTCGATATTTTATCGAGCGGAAACAATAGGAGAAGACAGTGATGGATGAGATCATCATAAAGGATCTGCAGGTTTATGCACATCACGGCGTGTATCAGCAGGAAACGGAAAAAGGGCAGAATTTCCTGGTCAGTGCAGCGCTGGAAACAGACATCAGGGCGGCAGGCATGACGGACGATCTGGGCCTGTCCACAAACTATGGCGTGGTCTGCCGGTTTTTGAGCGCCTTTCTCACCGAACATACCTTTAAGTTGATCGAGACGGCGGCGGAGAGGACGGCGGAAGCGCTTCTCTTACAGTTTCCCCGTGTAAAAGCGGTCGTTTTGGAGATCCAGAAGCCGGAGGCGCCGATTCCCCTTCCTTTTGGAACAGTTTCCGTAAAGATCCGCAGAGGCTGGCAGCGTGCTTATATCGCCTGCGGTTCTAATATTGGAGATAGAAAGGCCCATCTGGAAGCAGCAGTGGCGGCACTGAGGGAGGATCGGCAGTGCAGGGTGCAGCGCGTGTCGGATTGGATGGAAACGACGCCCTACGGCGGTGTGGCACAGGCGAATTATTTTAACGGCGCGATTGCCATCGATACCCTCTATCCACCGGAGGTACTGCTTTCCAGGTTACAGGAGATCGAGCGGGCGGAGGCCAGGGAGCGCAAGGAGCGTTGGGGCCCGAGGACGCTTGATTTGGATATCCTTTTGTATGAGGATGTCGTGATGGAGGAGGAAAAGCTGACCATACCCCACCGCGATATGATAAACCGTGATTTTGTATTAAAGCCTCTGGCGCAGATCGCTCCCTATGAGAAACATCCTGTGTTGGGGAAATCTGTTTTGGAGCTTTTGGATGAGGTGAAAATGGATGGAGAAAAACACGTGTTATCAAATAATGAATAAGGCTGAAAAAGACCCGGAATAGTCCGGGTCCTTTTTTGCATTCCCTGATTTTCATTGTTACATCCGGACGGTTATTCGCTCATATTGGCAAGAGCAGCTTCTTTGGCAGCGTCAAAGGTGGTCACATTGACGGGGCCGTAGGTGTAGGTGCGATAGACGGGGATGCTCTCGTTAAAGGTGTTAAAATATACATATTCCGAGGTGATATTGATATTCTGGTAGATGCCCTCACGCACCAGCTCCTGAGAGGAGCCGTCTGTCCGCATCCGCTTCAGGGCGGGGGCGTCTGCCGAACTCACCTGATAGTAAATATAGCTGTCATAGACATTGAACATATCGAGCCGTTCGTTCGTCAGCACTTCCACGGTCTTGTCATTTAAGTTGTAACGGCAGAGGCGGTAGTTTTCCGAAATATCCATATAATACACATAATTATCCTGTACGATGGGATTCCAGATATCTCCCTGCCAGACGACAGAGGTACGGTCCGTGCGCACATCGAGGGCACGCAGATAATGATCTCCCTGTGCGCCGTTATAGTAGATCCTGCCGTTTACAAAGCAGTTGGGATTGATGATCTCCTCCGCCACGGTCTGCTGATCTTTTTTATCGATCCGTATTTTATCCAGCGTGGTGCCGTTTTTACTGTTGTAGGTCTCGTAGTAGAGATAGTTGCCGCAAAGCTGCATCGAGACGATGTTCAGCCGTCCAAGTCCCGCCGTGTTCTTCCCGTTTTTTTTGCTCCGATAGATGCCTGCCGTCTGGTTCATGTAGCCGAGACCGCTGCCGCTTTGTTTGTTGCTGGTCATGTAGTAGTAGAGATAGTTTCCGGCGGCGTTGATGGAGGAGACGGAGTTGCCGCTGAGCTTCACGAGATCCGTTTCGTCCGGGTTCATGGAATAAAGTCCATAATTGTCATAGGCATTTGCAAAATAAACGCGGCCGTCCGATTCGCAGAAGTAGCCGCCATTGTTCAGGTTCCCGGGGGTGTTTCCCACCGCATCGTCAGGGTTTTCCGGAATGCGGCCGAAAAAAAGCATACAGACGATGAGAGCTATAAAAATAACAAGTGCTATTGAAATCGCCAGAATATTTTTTGCCTTGCTTGTCATTGGTCTTCCTCCCCAGAGCTCTTGCTTCTTAATTCCTATTATATCGACAATCCTTCTTGCTATCAAGAGAAAATTGGAGTAAACTTAGGAGGAAACAAAGGTGAAAGGATAGGGAGCACATGGATTTATTGGAATTGCGGGGAAAGCTGGATCAGATCGACGAGAAAATCGTAGCGCTTTACGAAGAACGCATGGAGATATCCTCCCAGGTGGCTGACTACAAGATAGAGACAGGGAAAAAGGTGTTCGATAAGGCCAGAGAGGAGGAAAAGCTCGCAAAAGTGCGGGCTCTGACGCACAATGCCTTTAATGCGCATGGCGCGCAGGAACTCTTTGAACAGATCATGTCCATGAGCAGAAAGCTGCAGTATAATAAGCTGGTACAGGCGGGGAGTCTGGGCAGGCTGCCTTTCATAGGGGTGGACAGGCTGGAGACAGAGCAGGCGCGGGTGGTCTTTCAGGGGGCGGAGGGCGCTTACTCCCATCTGGCGATGCAGCGCTATTTCGGAGAACAGGTAAAAAGCTTTCATGTGGATACCTTTCGGGATGCCATGACTGCCATCGAGGAGGGAAGCGCGGATTTTGCGGTGCTGCCCATCGAAAATTCCACCGCCGGTATCGTGAGTGAGATCTACGATCTTCTGGTAGAGTTTGAGAATTACATCGTGGGAGAACAGATCATCAGGATAGAACATTGTCTGCTGGGACTTCCGGGGACGGACATCTCGCAGATCAAGACGGTGTATTCCCATCCGCAGTCGCTGATGCAGAGCGCAAAGTTTCTTGCCTCGCATGAGGACTGGAAGCAGGTCAGCTTAAAGAATAATGCCTTTGCGGCGGAAAAGGTCAGCAAGGAGGGGGACAGGACCCAGGCGGCGATCGCGGGGGAGCAGGCAGCGAAGGCCTACGGTCTGGAGATCCTGAAACGGGGCGTGAACCAGGCGGAGAATAATTCCACACGTTTTATCATCGTCACCAATCAGAAAATCTTCCGTAAAGATGCGGGGAAAATCAGTATTTGTCTGGAGGTGCCCCATGAGAGCGGCTCCCTTTACCATATACTGTCTCATTTTATTTACAATAATCTGAATATGACAAAGATCGAGAGCCGTCCCATCGAGGAACGCGATTGGGAGTACCGCTTTTTTATTGACTTTGAGGGGAATTTTGCGGACGGCGCCGTGAAAAATGCGCTCAGGGGTTTGCGGGACGAGGCGCGGAACATGAAGATCCTGGGAAATTATTAGATTGCCGGAGGCATAAAACGATGAGAGAAGAAGAACTGATTGTATATAAGGAGTTTGAAGACGGAGATATTTTGCGGGATGTCGTCTGGCTGATGGAGCACTATCGGTCCGGGGACGGCAGGGCGAGGCCGCTTTTTTATAAGTGTATGCACAGGCTTTCGGAGCAGGCGGCGGATCACGGCTTTTACGGGAACCTCTGGCACTGTTATCTGACCAACCTTCTGGTGAACAATGAGAACAGCTACAGCCTTGCCTGCGAGATGCGGGGCGAGGTGGAGGGCAGCGTGGGCGAGCTGGTGCTCCATGACATTGCCATCTTTAAGGAATTTTTCGACTATGATTTCACGGAGATGATGGAAGTTTTGAAGGCGCCTGAATTTGCCGTGATACTGGCTTATGAGGCGCCCTCTCAGGACAGTAAGATTTATAACAGGCGCATTCGGGACCGCATCTGTACGCTGGCGCAGCATTTTGTGAACAATGAGACTGCCGCAGCCATGAAGGCGACGCTGACGCAGTTTTACCGGGAGTACGGCGTGGGAAATCTGGGCCTGCACAAGGCGTTTCGCGTGGAGCACGGAGAAAAAGGCATGGCCGTCGTGCCGATCCGCAATATCCTGCACGTCTATCTGGATGACCTTGTGGGGTATGAACTTCCTAAGAAGAAACTGCGGGAGAATACGGAGGCTTTTGTTGCCGGCAGAAAGGCCAACAACTGCCTGTTGTTTGGCGATGCCGGAACAGGAAAGTCTTCCTGTGTGAAGGCGATCGCCAACGAATATTATGACAGAGGGCTGCGTATCATTGAATTGTACAAGCATCAGTTTCAGGACTTAAATGACGTGATCGCACAGGTCAAGAACCGCAACTATAAATTCATTATTTATATGGATGATCTCAGCTTCGAGGATTTTGAGGTCGAATACAAGTACTTAAAGGCGCTGATCGAGGGCGGGTTGGAAAAGAAGCCCGGGAATGTGCTGATCTATGCGACTTCCAACAGACGCCATCTCATTCGCGAGAATTACAGCGATAAGGAAGACCGGCGCACGGAGGATATGCACGCGGGCGATACGGTGCAGGAGAAGCTGTCCTTAGCTTACCGCTTCGGCGTCAATATCTTTTTCGGGGCGCCGGATAAGAAGCAGTTTCAGGAGATCGTGAAAGCGTTGGCGGTCAGGAACGGGCTGAAAGTGCCGGAGGAGGATCTTCTTCTGCTGGCAAATAAATGGGAGCTTTCCCACGGCGGGCTCTCAGGGAGAACGGCGCAGCAGTTTATTGATTTCTTGATGGGGCAAAATTTGGGAGGCTGATATGAAAACATTTGCCGCAATAGACGTGGGCTCGTATGAGCTTGCCATGAAAATATTTGAGATCTCCTCCGGCGACGGGCTGCGGGAAATCGACCATATCAGGCATCGGATCGACCTGGGGACGGACACCTATGCCACGGGCAAGATCAGTTATGACCGGGTGGATGAGTTGACCGGTGTGCTGCGGGACTATCGTGAGATCATGAAAAGCTATCGGGTAGATGATTACAGGGCCTACGGCACCAGCGCCTTTCGGGAGACGCGCAATACCGCCATTGTCTTAGACCGGATTGCCCAGCGGACAGGAATCCGTATCGAGATTTTGAGCAATTCGGAACAGCGTTTCCTGAACTATAAGGCAATTGCTGCCAGAGGAGGGTTTAATCGGATCGTAGAAAAGGGGACTGCCATCGTGGATATCGGCGGCGGCAGCATCCAGATCTCACTCTTTGAGGAGGATATCCTGGTCACCACCCAGAATATGCGCCTGGGTGTCCTGCGGCTGCAGGACAGACTGGAACGCTTGAACATCAGCCCCAGGCAGTACGAAGCGATTCTCGACGAACTGGTAAGCTCACAGATTTCGGTATTTAAGAAATTGTACATGAAAGATCGGCAGATCGAAAATATCATCGTGGTGGACGACTACATATCCACGATCGTGGGAAAGGACATAAAAGGGCTGGAGGAGAGTAGCGTGGAGTCGGCGGCTGTGGACCGGTTTCTGGAGCGGATCCGTACGAAATCGAACCAGCAGGCAGCCAAAGCATTGGATATGCCGGAGGAGAGCGTGCCGCTTCTCTATATTTCCGGGGTGCTGATCAGCAGGATTGCCCGCATGATGGATGCGCATTACATTTGGGCACCGGGCGTCGCGCTCTGCGACGGCATGGCATACGAGTATGGGGAAAAGCATAAAATCATCAAAGAGGAGCATGATTTTGAGCAGGATATCGTAGCCTGCGCCCAAAACATCAGTAAGCGTTATATGGGCAGCCGCCGCAGAAGTGAGACGCTGGAAAAAATTGCCACCACCATTTTTGACAGCATGAAAAAGGTTCATGGTCTCGGGAGGCGGGAGCGATTGCTTTTACGGATCGCTACCCTGTTGCACGACTGCGGCAAGTACATCAGCCTGGTGAATCTGGGGGAGTGCTCCTATCATATCATCCTTTCCACGGAGATCATCGGACTCTCCCACAAGGAGCGGGAGATCGTAGCGAATGTGGTAAAGTATAATCACATGGATTTTGATTATAAAGAGGTCATGGGGGAGAGCAATACCATTGACAGAGGGGCCTATTTGACCATCGCCAAGCTGACGGCGATCTTAAAGGTCGCAAACGGCCTCGACCGCAGCCATAAGCAGAAATTCAAGGATGTGAAGGCTGTTCTCAAGGAACGGGAACTTGTCATCACCGTGGAGGATACGGTGGACATTACACTGGAGAAGGGGCTGTTTACCAGGCGCTCGGACTTTTTCGAGGAGGTCTACAGCATTCGCCCCGTGATCAGGCAGCGGTCATGACGGGAGTGGATGCGGGAACAGGAGCAGACAGGATGTAAATTAGATAACAATCGTTATCATAAAAGCGGTTGATAAGGAGGCCGTGAGGAGAAATGGCACAGAAGGTTGATTTTTCGGAAGAAAGGTTTTATACGAACAGGGAGCTGAGCTGGCTTCTCTTTAATGAGAGGGTGCTTTCGGAGGCGCGGGATAAACAACTCCCGCTTTTTGAGCGCCTGAAGTTCTTAAGCATCACGGCTTCCAATCTCGATGAATTTTTCATGGTGCGGGTGGCTTCCTTAAAGGATATGGTGAACGCTGGCTATAAGAAGCGGGATATCGCGGGAATGACGGCAACCGAGCAGCTTGCCCTGGTGAATGAAAAGACACATGAGCTGGTGAACAGGCAGTACAGCACCTACAACCGCTCACTCTTGCCGCAGCTTTCGGCAAACGGTCTGTATCTGGTTTCTCATCATGAGGATCTGACGAAAGAGGAGGGGGCCTTTGTTGACAGCTATTTTACAGACAATGTCTACCCGGTGCTGACGCCCATGGCGGTGGATTCTTCCCGTCCTTTTCCGCTGATCCGCAACAAATCCCTGAATCTGGGAGCGCTGATGACGAAGAAAAACGGGGACGGAGAGCTTGAATTTGCGACCGTGCAGGTGCCGAGCGTCCTTTCGCGTCTGATCGAGCTTCCGGCAGAGGGGGAGCGCCGCTTTATCCTTTTGGAAGAAGTGATCGAGCGCAATATCCACAAACTTTTCCTGAATTATGATATCGTGTGCAGCTATCCTTTCCGTATCATGCGAAATGCAGACCTCACCATCGAGGAGGAGGAGGCGGAGGATCTGTTGCAGGAGATAGAGAAACAGCTGAAAAAGAGACAGTGGGGGCAGGTGATCCGTCTGGAGGTGGAGGAAGGGATCGACAGCAGACTGCTTAGGTTGATTCGCGAGGAGCTTTCCATTTCCAAGGAGGACATTTATGCAATCGGCGGACCTTTGGACCTTACTTTTTTGATGAAACTTTACGGGATGGATGGTTTTGATCCTCTGAAAGAGCATGATTATCTGCCGCCCCAGCCGGTGCCGGAGCTGCCGGAGGAGGCAAATTTGTTTGAGAGGATCAGGGAGGGTGATATCCTCATGCACCATCCTTATCAGAGTTTTGAACCCGTGGTGCGCTTTATCAGGCAGGCGGCGAAGGATCCCGACGTCCTGGCCATCAAGCAGACCTTATACCGCGTAAGCGGCAACTCCCCCATTATTGCAGCGTTGGAGCAGGCGGCTGAGAATGGCAAACAGGTTTCCGTGCTGGTGGAATTAAAGGCGCGGTTTGACGAGGAGAACAATATCGTTTGGGCGAAGAAACTGGAGAAGGCTGGCTGTCATGTGATCTATGGTCTGGTTGGCTTAAAGACGCACAGTAAAATAACACTTGTTGTCAGGCGAGAGGAGAACGGCATCCGCCGCTACGTCCATCTGGGTACCGGAAATTACAATGATTCTACAGCCAAACTTTATACGGATGTGGGCTACTTTACCTGCTCGGAGATGATCGGGGAGGACGCTACGGCGGTGTTCAATATGCTTTCGGGCTATTCGGAGCCCAGAAGCTGGAATCGGCTCTCGCTTGCTCCTTATTGGCTCAAGGACCGCTTTATCCGCCTGATTCGGAGGGAGCAGGAGTATGCGGAGGCGGGGAGACCCGCGCGGGTCATCGCTAAGATGAACGCCCTGTGTGATAAGGACGTGATCGTGGCGCTATACAAGGCAGCTGCTGCCGGGGTGAAGATCGACCTCATCATCCGCGGGATCTGCTGTCTGCGCGTAGATGTGCCGGGAGTCGGTGAAAATATCACCGTGCGTTCCATCGTGGGGAACTTTTTGGAACACGCAAGGATCTTCTATTTTGAAAATGACGGCACGCCGGAGTATTACTGCGCGAGCGCGGACTGGATGCCGAGAAACTTAGAGCGCCGGGTGGAGATCCTTTTTCCCATTGAAAAGCCCGCCTTACAGGAGAAACTGTGGCATATTTTACAGAGCCAATTGAAAGATACGGTGAAGGCGCATATCTTACTAAAGGACGGCAGTTATGGCAAGGTCGACAGGCGGGGGAAAGAGCTGTATAACGCGCAGCTTTCATTCTGCAAAGAAGCGAAGGAAGCGGCGAAGGTAAAGGCGGGCACGGTGCATAAGAGGGTGTTCATTCCCAAAACACACCATGATTAAAGGGGTAATGGTATGAAAATATACTTGGCTTCAGCGTCGCCGCGGCGGAAAGAACTGCTGCGGCAGGTGGGGATCTCCTTCAAGGTCGTGCCGAGCACGGTGGAGGAGAAAATCACAAAAGAAAGACCAAACGAGGTGGTGGAGGAGTTGTCCTACCAAAAGGCGGTGGACGTCTGCGGGAAACTGGCCGCGGGGGGAAAGGACGACTTTGTGGTGATCGGCGCGGATACCGTGGTCTCTGCCTGGGGAAAGATATTGGGAAAACCTGCGGACAAGGCGGATGCGGCGCGGATGTTAAAGGACTTGCAGGGCGGCAGCCATCAGGTCTACACGGGCGTGACCATCGCCTGGAAATATCAGGATATGGCACCTATGTATGCGACCTTTTCGGAGTGTACGGACGTGACGATGTATACGATGACGGACGAGGAGATCAAAACCTACGTCGATAGCGGGGAGCCGATGGATAAGGCGGGCGCTTATGCGATTCAGGGACTTTGTGCCGCGCATATTCAGGGGATTTGCGGAGATTATAACAATGTGGTCGGCTTGCCGGTGGGCAGGCTTTGCCAGGAACTTAAGAAGCGTGGGCTTCTGTAACCGTACGAATGGAACGGAAAGTAAATGAGTTATGTAAACTATATGAAAAGGAGGGAAGGGTAAGTGTTTGACGAGGCGGTAGTGCAGTGTTTTTTGGAGAAACAGTTACAGCTCTATCCCGAAAAGGTTGCCGAGACCTACGAGGAGGCGGAAAACTTTCTGGAGGAGTGCATGGCTGTGGTAGTGGATTCCGTCAAGGAAGTGTGGGAGTTTTTCGAGGAAGAAGGCGTCGATCTTGCGGGCGCCGACGAGGAGGAGATCCTGGAGGCGGAGGAAGTATTTGACGTGGGGGATGGGAGATACCTCATTGTAGAAGCGTGAAAAGTACTTCTTAAGACGTCCCACCAGTGGACGGGACGCCAAGAAGTACTAAAGTTTCACGCAGGAGAATGCGTTGCATTCTCCGACTCGTATAATAGTTTACGCATAGTAACAGCAAGCCCATCCTGATCGTTGGTAAGGTCTGTGACAACGTCGGCGTGGGCTTTTACCTTGTCTGCGGCATTTTTCATGGCGATGCCGCAGCCTGCGGCATCCAACATGGAAATGTCGTTGTCCGCATCGCCCGCAGCGTAAGTGTCGGAGACGGAAACGCCCAGATGATCGCAGAGAAAGAGCAGGGCGCTGCCTTTGCCTGCGTCCCAGGGATAGATTTCCAGATACTTGTCGCTGGAATAGATGGTGCGGACCTTATGTTCCGCCCAATCCGCGATTTTTTTACAAAAGGTCTCTAAGGTGTCAAAGTTATGTAAACTAATAGCCAACATTTTACAAGGGTCATCGTTGAGGGCATCCGTAAGCTGCTCGGAAAGCAGCATGGGCAGATGGATTTTTCTGCGGTAGAAACGGATCTCCTCATCGTCTGCGGGGGAGATGATCGCGTCCTGCTCCCCATCCTTTTCTTTGTAGGTCTGGATGTGGAGGGAGAGTGCCTTCGCCTGCTCCTGCAGATAGGAGACCCAGGGGAGAGGAAGCCCTTTTTTTAAGAGGGTGCACTGTCTGTCGCAGTCGTAGATCCGCGTGCCGTTGGAGCCGCTTAAGAAAATGCCGGGCTGATGTAAGCCCGCGTTCTCTTTGATTTCCATCACACTTGCGAGCGGACGCCCTGACGAGAGCACCAGGCGGTTTCCGGCGGCCAAAAATTCGTCCAAAAAGGCCTTTGTGCCGGGAGAAACCTGACTTTCATCGTTAAGGAGCGTATCGTCCAGGTCCGTAAATAAAATCTTCATCTTAGAATGTCCTTTTCCGGGTTCCTCCGTTTCCGGGAGGAAAGATTTCAATAATAGCAGATGTTATATTTTCTCGGCAAGCCGTGCTTTCATCTTCGTGAGAACTTCCTCCGGGACAAACAGCTTTCCGTAGCCGCAGCCTAAGTCAAGTCCCGGTTTGTTTTGGCCGTGAAAGTCCGAACCGCCGCTTAAGAGCAGGTCGTATTGTATGGCAAGTCGCTGCATATCGCGGATATCCTGATTGGTGTAAGTGCTGTAGAAGGCCTCGATTCCCATCAGTCCCGCCGCTTTCAGAGAGCCGGTCAGACCATTCAGTCTGTCGTTTCCCATGTGATAGAGGGGCGGATGGGCCAGAATGGGGATGCCGCCTGCGTCGAGGATCAGCTCGACTGCCTGCACGGGCGTCACTTTTTCCCGGGGAACAAAGTATTTCGTGTGGTCGCCCAGATACTGCGAGAAGGCGTCGTGTCGGCTTTTGACATAGCCTTCCTCAAACAGATAGCTGGCATAGTGTGCCCTGGTGATGACCGAATCGGGATAGCGTGTCCGCAGCTTTTCGTAGGTGATGTCGATGCCTGCGCCCTGCAGGTTTTGGCACATCTTTTGGTTGCGGGTCGTGCGGGAGTCTACAAAGTTCTCTAAGGCCTCCCGAAAGGAAGGGCTGTCGTAAGCGATGTAAAGCCCTACGATATGCACATCCTGCTCCCCGTATTTGGTGGAAAATTCGATGCCCGGCACCACTTCGATGGAAGGCAGGCCCTTTTCCTGCAAGGCGGCGGCATGTAAGAGGGCGTCATCCAGCCCCTCAATGCTGTCGTGATCCGTGACCGCCACGGCAGCAAGCCCCTTTTCGATGGCATAGTCCACCAATTCCGTAGGGGTGTAACTGCCGTCTGATTTACAGGTGTGGGTGTGCAGGTCGACGGCTCTCATTCAGTCATCCTCGGGATTGGCGGTGCTGGTGTAAACGGTACGTTTTCTTGCCATCTCGTCGCTTTCCAGATACTCGTCGTAGGTGGTGATCTTATCGATCAGCGTGCCGTCCGGCAGGATCTCCATAATGCGGTTGGCAGTGGTCTGCACCACCTGGTGGTCGTGGCAGGAGAAAATCTCCACGCCCTTGAATTTCTTCATGCCCTCGTTTAAGGCAGTGATTGCTTCCATGTCGAGGTGGTTCGTGGGTTCGTCGAACAGCAGGCAGTTGGCGCCGCTGATCATCATTTTAGAAAGAAGACAACGCACCTTCTCGCCGCCGGAGAGCACCTTCACCTTCTTTACGCCGTCTTCGCCCGCAAAGAGCATACGGCCTAAGAAACCGCGCACATAGGTCACGTCCTTTACGGGAGAGTAGCCCATCAGCCAGTCGGTGATCGTGTAGTCGTTGTCAAACTCCGCCGTGTTATCCTTCGGGAAATAGGCCTGGGAGGTGGTGACGCCCCATTTGTAGGTGCCTTCGTCCGGTTCGATCTCGCCCATCAAAATCTGCAAGAGGGTGGTCTTAGCCAGTTCGTTGCCGCCCACGAGGGCGATCTTGTCGTCGTGTCCGACAATAAAGGAAATGTTGTCCAGTACCTTTTCACCGTTGACGGTCTTACTAAGGCCCTCCACGGTCAGTACCTCGTTGCCGATCTCGCGCTCGGGACGAAAGTCGATATAAGGATATTTACGGCTGGAAGGACGAATGTCGTCCAGCTCGATTTTTTCCAGAGCGCGCTTTCTGGAAGTCGCCTGCTTGGATTTGCTGGCGTTGGCGGAGAAGCGGGAGATAAATTCCTGTAACTCCTTGATCTGCTCCTCCTTCTTTTTGTTGGCTTCCTTGCGCTGCTTGATGATCAACTGGCTGGATTCGTACCAGAAATCGTAGTTGCCCGCGTAGAGCTGGATCTTGCCGTAGTCGATGTCCGCCGTGTGCGTGCAGACTTTATTCAGGAAATAGCGGTCGTGGGAGACCACGATCACCGTATTCTCAAAATTGATCAAAAATTCTTCCAGCCAGGCGATGGCGTCTAGGTCCAGGTGGTTCGTGGGCTCGTCCAAAAGCAGGATGTCGGGATTGCCAAAGAGCGCCTTGGCCAGCAGCACTTTGACCTTCTCGTTACCGTTTAATTCAGACATCTGCTTGTAGTGCAGATCAGTCTCAACGCCCAGACCGTTTAATAGCATGGCGGCGTTTGACTCCGCGTCCCAGCCGTCCATTTCCGCGAACTCCGCTTCCAGCTCACTGGCGCGGATGCCATCCTCGTCGGAGAAATCTTCCTTGGCGTAGATCGCGTCCTTTTCCTTCATGATCTGGTAGAGGCGCTCATTGCCCATGATGACCGTGTCCATGACGGGGTAAGCGTCGTACTTAAAGTGATCCTGCTCCAAAACGGAGAGCCGCTGGCCGGGTGTGATCGACACGTCGCCGTTCGTGGTCTCCAAAACGCCTGAAAGAATCTTTAAGAAGGTGGACTTTCCCGCGCCATTTGCGCCGATCAGCCCGTAGCAGTTGCCTTCGGTAAATTTGATGTTCACGTCCTCAAAGAGGGCTTTTTTTCCTACGCGTAAGGTTACGTTATTTGCCTGTATCATGTTATATCCTCATATTTTCTGTATTTCTGCGTGTTTCGGTTACTCATATCATTATACACAAAGAACAGGTTTTTGCAATGATAAAGTATTTTCGGCCTTTTGAAACTTTTCCCCGTTCTGATTCGTATTATTACTATAGAGATACTTTTTATAGAAGAAACGGAAACAGACAGCATCTGTATGGAGAGGCAGATCGTGCAGGACGGAGAGGAGCGGATACCATGAGCGGCTTTCTATTCACGCCGATGACGCGGTTTTACGCGGAGGCGTTACAGTATATGAAAAATGCAGGCAGCCAAGCGGCGGACGGTACGGGAAGCGCGGCGGCGGGCAGCGCAGGAAACGCCGCAGGCACAGGCGGTACAGGCAGTTTTGCCGGGACGGTGCAGGAGAAACTTGCGCAGGCGGCAGGCGGTACATCCCGTGTGGGAGAACGTAACGAGCAGGCGGTGCAGGCCATGACCATGGAACAGTATAAGATGTATATTTACCAGAAAATCTCGGGCCTGCCCACCAGCGCGACCCAGAAGTGGGACGCGGTGTCTGTGAATATCTCCGACGAAGGCTTTGCCGCCATGAAGGCCGATCCCGCCTATGAAAAGTGGGTGCTTGACACGCTGCGGCAGGATTTCGCCTTTTACAATCCGTGGAGCGCCTATGCGGGCGGTACTTACAGGGTGCATTATTTTGGCGCTACGAAGGAGGAATATCGGGGCGAGAGTTTCCAAATGGGATTTCGGAACGGAGGCAAGCACACCGATTCCACGAAGAAAAAGAAACAAAAGAGCTTTTGGGAAAAGCGGGCCGAGCGGCACAAGCTGTATATGGATCTGGCCACAAAAGCGTGGTATAAGCGGGAGAATCAGCGGGAATATCAGGAAAAGATCGATCTTGGCAGAAAGGAAGTGAGCAGCGCCAGACTGCGGCAGCAGGCGCTGGAGAGGGCTACGGGAGAGAGGGTTGCGCTGGGCGTAAATACCGACGTGCTCGCCGAGGCAGCCACGGAGCTTTCGCAGAATTACGTATTCTTTAAGATACCGAGCGCGCTGACCAACCCGAAACCGAAGACGGGGAAGTAAAGCTATGGCAGTATTACTGTAAACACGGTTCCGCCGCCGGGACGGTCGGCGACATGGATGGAGCCGTGATGCGATTTTACGATTTCAGCAGCAATTGACAGACCCAGCCCGAAGTGCCCTTTGGCGCTTCGGGATTTTTCTGCTCTGTAAAAGCGGTCAAAGATCTTTTTCTTATCTTCGGCAGGAATGCCTATGCCGGTGTCGGAGACCGTCAGATAAAAGCGGTTCTTTTTATGGGAGAGCGCAAGGTCGATCTGTCCGCCCTCGGGGGTGTAACTGAGCGCATTGTGCAGCAGGATAGAGAGAAGCTGGACGATGCGTTCGGCGTCCGCAGTGCACAGCGGTATGGATTCTTCCGGCAGGGAGACGGAGAAGGAGAGCTTCTTTTCGGCGGCAAGCGGTTCAAAGGCTTCGTAGGTGTTGATGAGCAGCGTGTCCAGTTCCACGGGAGCCGGGTGGCAGGAGAAGCGCTGCGAGTCGGAGGCGCTTAAGGTAAGCATATCATTGACCAAAGAAGTCAAGATATCGCCCTCCTGCCTGATGGTCTCCAGAAAGCGGGTCTGCTTTTCCGGATCCGCGTCCCGACAGCACTCGGCAGCAGAGAGAATGACCGCGAGGGGCGTGCGCAGCTCGTGGGAGGCGGCCGCCACAAATTCCGTCTGCTTCCTGCGGCTTTCGATCACAGGCTGTAACAGCTTCCCGGTAAAGAAAAAGGAAAAGAGGGTCAAAAGAAGGATGGCGGCGATGTCGATCAGGAAAAAGCGCACCCTTTGCCGGGTGATCTGTTCTCTGAGAAAATCCAGGGGAGAGAGCACCAGAAGCTGCAGAGAGGAGGACCCACGGTTCAATTCGATGACACTGATATAAAGCTCGTGCTTTTTTCCCGAAGGATCAAAAGGAAATTCAACGTGATAGCAGGTATTGTAGGGGGTGTCGCCGTATTCCGCGTAAGAGCTGATTTCATAATTGGCCCGATAAGTTTCCAGACAGGCATCCAGCAGCTTACGGGTGTCCGAAGACTCCGAAAGATTGGTGAGGCGATTATATAAGAATGGAATGCCGTTATCCAGCGCATAAAATGTATAACCGCCGCGAGATTCCATCTTGGAGAGCCATTCCATGGAAATGACGGACTGTTGTTCTAAACTGGTGGCGATGGTATTCATATCGTTTTGAAAGGAGCGGTACTGGTTTTCGTACAGTTCCTTTTCAGAGAGATACAGATACAGTATGGACATCACAATGAGGATGGCGGTGGTAATACCGGCGCAAAGCGCCGTCAGATACAGATGTACTTTCCGAAACATAGTTACCTCCATGCCGGAGATGAATGGGACATTACGATAACTCCGTCAGGGAGTATCCGATGCCACGGACGGTTTTGATTGCAAGATTGCTGCCGACGGCCTTTAAGCGTCTGCGCAGAAAATGGATATAGTTGTCCAGATTTCCTTCCTCCACGTCGCTGTCCGGTCCCCAGACTTTTAAGAGCAGGAGATTTCTGGGCAGGGTGGCGCCGCCGCTTTTCAAAAAAGTTTCCAGGAGAGCGGCCTCCCGTTTGGAGAGCGTGCAGCTTCCCGAAGGGCCTGTCAGACGGCACTCCGTGGGAAGCCAGGAAATATCTGTAACAGACAGGGTCTCCTCGTCCAGAAGACGCCGCGGCCTTCTGGTGACACAGCGGATCCTGGCAAAAAGTTCCTCCTGCGCAAAGGGTTTGACCAGATAGTCGTCTGCGCCCAGATCCAGCCCTTCCACCTTGTCGGTAAGGGTGCCAAGGGCGGTGATCAGGATCACCGGGGTAGCGATGCCCTTTTGACGGAGCAGGGCAAGCACTTCGGTGCCCTGCATGCCGGGCAGCATGCGGTCCAATAGGATGACATCATAAATGTTCTGTTCTCCGTAGAATAAAGCATCCGTCCCGTCAAAACAGGCATCCACGATAAAGCCTGCCTGTGTCAGGCCGTAAACCAGCGTTTCATTCAGTTTTTCATCGTCTTCAGCCAGTAGGATACGCATGGTGGTTCCTTCCTTTTCGCAGTACCAGCTCGAAAATCCTGCGGATTTCCTTGCTGTCGGGCTTCGCCCTATACATCCATAATCTGAAAAAAGTGTCAGAAAACTGCCATTTTTTCATTTTATGTCTGCGCACTGCTCATATTCTATCATATATTTATCTAAAAAACTTCTAAACTCTTTTCTTTTTTTATTTTAGATTGTATAATCTAATTTGGGAGGAAGCGCAGTGAGACAGGAAATCGATAAGAAAGCGTTTACCATAAAGTTTGACGAACAGACACTGCCCATAATTGAGCAGATTTCAGAGGGGATGCCCGGCGGATTTTTTATTTACCACGCGGACGGGGGCGAGGAGCTGATCCATATCAACGGCGCCATGCTGCGGATCTTCGGTTGTAAGACGCTGGAGGAGTTTAAAGAGCTGACGGGATATACCTTTCAGGGAATCGTTCATCCGTCGGATCTGGACAGGGTGGAGGAGAGTATCAAAACGCAGATCGCGCGTGGCGGCAATGAACTGGACTATGTGGAGTATCGCATCGTGCGCAGGGACGGCACCGTGCGCTGGGTGGAGGATTACGGACATTTTGTCCGCACGCAGGCTTACGGCGATCTCTTTTACGTATTTATTGAGGATGCAACCGAGCGGATCGAAAAGCGGATGGCCGAGCTTGAGCGGGTGAACGAAGCGCTCTACGGCGCGCAGCTGCGGGAGGATTACTTTAAAAGGGCGCTTCTTCACGAGGCGGTCTCTTTTGTGGAGGTCAATTTGACAAGGGATGAGTTTGTATCTGCCTCCATGCTGAACGCGGAGGGCGAGGTGCAGAATCTTTTTACCTTCATGGGAATCAAACCGTTTGAGAAATATACGGATTTTGTAGCTTTTTGGGCAGATTTCATGGAGGCTGGTGATTTGGACGATTACCATCGGTTTTTTGATATTGCACGGTTGATCCGCTGTTATGAGGAAGGAGAGCGGGAACAGGCCTACGACAGCTGGGTCACGGATATGTACGGCAGGAAGCGTCTGAGCCACTATACCTTCTTTTTGGAGAAAAACGGGCATACGGGTGATGTGATCGCCCTCTCCGTGTCGAGAGATATTACGGAGCAGGTAGAGAGGCAGTCTCTCTTAAAATCCGCACTCAGACAGGCGGAGACGGAGCGGCTTACGAGAAATACCTTTTTTGCCAATATGTCTCATGACATCAGAACACCGTTAAATGCTATTATAGGGTACGCAGAGCTTTTGAAGGGCTGTGTGGGAGATCCGGGGAAGGTCGGAGAGTGCATTGAGAAGATTCACTATTCCGGGGAGGAGCTGCTGGCGGTCTTTAATGAATTCCTGCGGGATAATCTCAATGAGCCTTCCAGAGCGGAACTGACGGAGCGGGAATATCATCTGGGAGAACTGCTGAAGGAGGTTGAAAAAAACGCGCAGCGGCCTATCAAAGCAAAGCAAATACAGTTTAAATTGGACAAGTCGGAGATCATGCACTTCTCGGTGGAAGTCGATTACATCAGACTGCGTGAGATCTTAAACCAGCTGCTTGACAATGCGGTCAAGTATACGCCTTCCGGTGGACAGGTGAGCCTGACGGTAAAGGAGAGTAAGAGCAGTAAGAAGAACTGCGGACTTTACCGGTTCGTGATTTCAGATACCGGCTGCGGGATTGCGCAGGAACAGCTGGAGGCAATTTTCCAGCCTGACAGGCAGGAGAAGAACGCGGTGTATAACGGGATGCCGGGGGCAGGCCTTGCGGTGGTGAGAAGCTATGTGCAGACCATGGGCGGCACCGTTGAGGTGGAGAGCAAAGTCGGAGAAGGCAGTACCTTTACGGTAAGCCTTCCCATCAAATATCCCATGAACGGTTCCTTTATGGAGCAGGAGGAAACAGTCTGCGGCCCGCCGGAGAGCGAAGGCAGCAGAGGCTGTATTCTTTTGGTGGAGGATAACGGTCTGGACCGGGATATGGAAGCTGAGCTTTTGAAAAACATGGGCTACCGTGTGGAGACGGCCTGTGACGGGGTGAGTGCCTACGAGCTTTTGAAAGAAGCAGAACCCGGAAGATACGCCATGGTTTTGATGGACATCCAGATGCCGGGAATGGACGGATACGAGACGGCGGCAGCGATCCGCCGACTGGAAAAGGAAGCGGTTTCTGATATACCGATCATTGCGCTTTCTTCTGATGCGCTGGAGGAAGACAGACAAAAATCATTGCGGTCAGGCATGAACGAGCATTTTACCAAACCTGTCGATCTTGATGTAATGCAGACAGTGATCAATAAAATTTTAGAGGGCAAGAACCATGACTAACACGACCAAAAAGAAAGCAATTCGAAATGTTATTTTTTCTCTGCCCATGCTGGTGATCGTCTTTATCTTATTTAGTGTCTATACCATGCAGAATAAGGAGAGGATTGCCGAGCAGAATAAAAACTACGCAGAGGATTCCATGCGTCAGACGGCACAGCAGATTTCCGATCGGTTTGAGAACGGTCTGAGTATTATCAACACCTATGCCTACTTCTTCGAGACCTATCTGCAGGAAAGCGGTGTTACGTCGGAAACGCTTCAAGGGATTGAGAAGACTTCCGTTTTTGATACGGTACGATTTACGGATGCCGACGGTATTACGCATCTGTCTGACGGCAGGACGGTAAATTCTTCTGACCGTGAGTATTATAAGCGCGGTATGGAGGGAGAGAGCGGGATCGTGGCCGTTTTTGACGAGCGGCTGGCAGATGAAGAAAAGAGGATCATGTTTTATGCGCCCGTGCGGCAGGACGGAGAGATCATAGGGATCATTCGGGGCTCCTATGTGGCGGAACAGTGCCTGAAGGAAATTTTGAGCACTACCTATTTCGGAGAACCCTCTACCCTCTGGCTCTGTATGCCGGACGGAAGGGTGATTGCAAGTTCTGACAATCTGGACTATGGCGAGAATCGTCTTACCGACATACTGGAGACACAATGGCAGCTTAGCAGTCAGACGCTGAATGCAGTGGAGAATATTTTAAACAACGGCGGGGAGGGTGCCTTTATCTGTGACGAGAGCGATAAGGTGGATAATCTCTGCGTCGTTTATCTTCCTGACAGCAAGTATGTGCTGGTGCAGGCGTTCCCGCCTGAAGTGACAAAAAATATGATTAGCAGGGCAAACGCGGCGGGCATCGGTCTGGAGATCGCGTTGATCATTCTGTTTGCCATTTACTTTGTCAGTGTGATCGTTAATTCCATGAAAAAACGCAGAGAGTTGGAGGGGGAAAACCGCCAGATCAATTATGTCCTCAAAGGATTGAATACGCTCTTTTCTTCCAAATATCTGACGGTGGATCTGGAGACCGGTATCTATTCTTATACCAACGAGGTAAAGCTCTCGGACAATCAGGCACTGCGGGAGGGCACTTACGGGGACATTGTCGAGAAGCACAGTCAGGAAATCATCGGCGAGGAGGCACAGGAAGAATTCAGACAGACGCTGCGTCCGGAATCCATCATGGAAAAGCTGGCCGATCAGGATACCTTTACCTATGAGTGCCATGTGATGCGTGACGGACAGGAAGCCTGGGAGCAGATGACCGTTGTCTGCATTGAGCGCAAAGACGGACTGGCTGTCAAAATGCTGTATCTGCGTCAGGACATTTCCGAGATGAAGCTGCGTGAGCAGAAGCAGGAAGAAGAGATGGCGCTGATGAACCGCAAGGAATTACAGTATCGCATCGCCATTACCTCTAATGCATTCAGTTCTTTTGAGTGTAATCTGACCCGTGATCTGATCGATCAGGATATCGTGCGTGAAAATGAGGAGGGAGAACAGATCTCCCTGCTGGAAAAGGCGGGGCTGCAGGCACCGTGTAAGGCTTCGGCATGTTTTGAGAAATGGAAGTCATTTGTTCTGTCAGAATCGCTTGAAGACTACAGCCGTGTGGTGAACGTTGCCTATTTGCTGCACTGTTTTGAAAAAGGTGAAGTGGAAGTAGACGTGGATTACTGGAACAGCGCGGATGACGGCGTCAACCGGGTCTGCATGCGTCAGACCTTTATCATGACGCAGGATGATATGAGCGGTGATGTGATCGCTCTGGTCGTTACCAGGGATATCACGGAGCAGGTGATCAAGCAGAAAGAGCAGACGGAGGCGCTGCAGGATGCTCTGATGCACGCAAGACAGGCCAATGAGGCGAAGACGACCTTCCTTTCCAATATGAGTCACGATATCCGTACGCCGATGAATGCCATCATCGGATTTGCCACCATCGCAGCCAGCAGGATCGACAACAAGGAGCAGGTAAAGGAATGCCTGCAGAAAGTACTTTCTTCGAGTAACCATCTGCTCAGCCTGATCAACGATATTCTGGATATGAGCCGTATTGAGAGCGGCAAGATGCAGATTCATGAGCAGGAATGCAATATTTCCGAGCTGATGCATAACCTTGTCAATATTATCCAGCCGCAGGTGAAGGCAAAGCAGCTGGAACTGTTTATCGATACCTTTGATGTAGTCAATGAGGATGTGGTCACGGATCCGTTAAAGCTCAACCAGATCTTTATCAATCTCATGAGCAATGCGGTGAAGTATACGCCGGCCGGCGGCATGATCACCTTCCGTATCATGCAGCACACCACCTTTAAGCATGGGTGGGGCGATTATGTGTTCGTGATCAAAGATAACGGCATCGGCATGTCGGAAGAATTTGTCAAGCATGTGTTTGAGCCGTTTGAGAGAGAGTCCACAACGACGAGAAGCGGTATTCAGGGTACGGGTCTTGGAATGGCGATCACCAAGAATATCGTGGAGATGATGAACGGTACGGTGACGGTTGAGAGCGAAGTGGGTAAGGGAAGTACCTTTACCGTGAATCTCAGCCTGAAACTGCAGGATGTGGAAAAGAACGCGGAGCAGATCAAGGAACTGGAGGGCCTGCGCGCTCTGGTGGTGGACGACGATTTCAATATCTGTGACAGCGTAAGTAAGATGTTAAAGACCATTGGCATGCGTGCAGAGTGGACCACTTCCGGCAAGGAGGCCGTATACCGGGCCAGAGGCGCTCGCGATGAGGGGGATTCCTATCATACCTATATCATTGACTGGCAGATGCCGGAGACCAGCGGCATTGAGACGGCAAGAAGGATCCGAAAGGCAGTTGGAGAGGGGTCGCCGATCATTATCCTCACAGCTTACGACTGGACGGATATCGAGGAAGATGCGAAGGCGGCGGGAGTCACCGCGTTTTGCGCGAAGCCGCTGTTTATGTCGGATTTAAAGGCTGCGCTTCTGGCGGCCAACAGTAAGACGACCAAAGAGGAAGAAGGCGGGGCTGTCTGGCAGGCGGAAGACTTTGGCGGCAAGCGGGTTCTTCTGGTGGAAGATATCGAAATGAACCGCGAAATCGCGGAGGTGATCCTCACAGAGAGCGGGTTTGTCGTGGAGTCCGCTCCGGATGGAACAGATGCCGTGGATATGGTGAAACGGTCGGAGGAAGGCTATTATGATGTTGTGCTGATGGATGTACAAATGCCCATTATGAACGGCTACGAGGCGACGAGGACCATTCGCTCTCTGCCCAGAGAAGACGTTAAGACACTGCCGATCATTGCCATGACGGCGAACGCATTGGAGGAAGATAAGGAAGCAGCTTTAAAGAGCGGTATGAACGATCACGTGGCGAAGCCGATCGATATCGAACTGCTGATGGATGTGCTGAGTAAGTATCTGAAGCAATCATAATGCGGGTTTAAGGAGAAAATCGACCGGA
Source organism: uncultured Lachnospiraceae bacterium (assembly GCA_910576815.1). Lineage (GTDB taxonomy): Bacteria > Bacillota > Clostridia > Lachnospirales > Lachnospiraceae > UBA3282. The sequence continues at coordinate 89,429 of CAJTKA010000005.1, read as the reverse complement.
AAGAAAGTTATGTAAACTAAGAAGGTTATTTTCGTCAAAAAAGATGTTAATTATGTCGGAAGGAGTACCGGCAGTCGGTTTTGGTATAAAATCTTTTTGGGAATGCGAAAATGGACTAAAGGAAGGTACGTAAGAATGACGAAGACGATGAAGGGCAGATTGACTGTCAGTGTGATCTGTATTGTTGCGGCGAGTATCCTATTGACCACGATTGGGATCGTGATGATTGCGGGAAACCGTATGATGACGGAACAGAAGGATATTTTACAGCTTCACGCGGATAAGTACGCGGAGGAGATCAATACCTGGATCGAGAATGAAAAAATGCTGGCAACGGGAACGGCGGACAGCATTGAGGCAGCGGGTATCCTGGATACAGAGTTTTTGCAGTCGGTCGTGGATGTCCATGCAAAAGGGAGAGATGAACTTTTGAACCTCTACTGCGGCACGAAGGACAGCGCCTTTATTCAGTCGAACAGGGAAGCGGGGATACCGGATGGCTACGATCCCGTACAGCGCGGCTGGTATCAGCAGGCAGGCGCGGCAGGAGAGACCATTGTGACAGATCCTTACTGGGATGTGCTGACAGGACAGATGTGTACGACGGTCGCATCACCCGTATACATAGACGGTACGCTGGCGGCGGTGATCGGTCTGGATGTGACGCTGGGTACAGTGACCGATTTGACCGGGAGCATCAATTACGCGGAAGGAGTATACGGCTTCCTTTCCGACAGCAGCGGGCAGTATGTGGCCCACAAAAATAAAGAATTTGAGCCCACTGAGGAGACGGCGGTGGCGGTGCTTACGATCATGCCTGCCCTGAAAGGCCTGATTGAAGGGAATGAAAAAGTCATTATCAAGGCGACGGACTACGACGGGACCTCGTGCTATTTTGCGGCGTCTCAGATCTTGGGAAGCAGCTGGAAACTCGGCGTGGCATGTCCTACTTCCCATGTATGGGGGTCTTTGGTGACGATGATCCTTGTGGCTTTCGTGACGGCACTTGTACTCATTGCGCTGGTGGCGGTGTTTATGGCGGGGCTGATTGGCAGGACGCTCGCCCCGGTCAAGATGTTAAAGCAGTTTGCCTCCGGTGATTTTTCGGAGAATCCGGCGGCGGAAGAAGGCATCCCCACGCAGTATAAGGATGAGACGGAGCAGATTCAGAAGGCGACGGTCGAGGTCAGACAGCAGATACGAAATATTATCTTAAGTACTAAGGATGAGGCGGAGAGCATCAACGATATCGCAGAAGGTACTTCCGCCAAGATGAATGTGCTGAGCGGCGATATTTCCTTTATGACGGAAACGGCGGGGCAGGTCATGAGACAGACTGCCGAGGCAAAGGAGCTGGCGGAGCGGATTCAGCAAACAGGAGAAGAATTGGGCAGGGCCATTGGGACTGTGGCAAAGAAGGCGGAAGAAGCAGCAGATCAGTCCGGTGATATCATGGAGCGTGCGGGCAGGCAGCATGAGGCGTCGAAGAAATCAGCGCAAGAGGCTGTGTCGCTTTGCGGTTCAACGATGGAAGAACTGGGGGAAGCCATAAAAGGAAGCCAGAAGGTAAAGGAGATCGATACCTTGACAGAGGAGATCCTTGCCATCAGTTCCCAGACAAATCTTTTGGCACTGAATGCTTCCATAGAAGCAGCGAGGGCAGGAGAAGCGGGCCGCGGCTTTGCTGTGGTGGCGGATGAGATCAGGGAGCTTGCCGATCATTCCAAGAATGCGGTGGATCAGATCCGCAAGGTGACGGAAGACGTGGTACACAGCGTGGCCTTCCTTTCGCAAAGCGCGGAAAAACTGCTGGTTTTTATGAATGAAAAGGTGATGAAGGACTATCAGGGCATGACAGAGCTGGCAGGTATGTATGAGAAAGATGCCGCTTTCTATAGTGATATTTCCAGTGAACTCGGCGCGTCTTCCCAGGAAATGACTGCCAATATGGAAGGCATCAATGATTCTCTTGCGTCGATTACCGAATTGGTGGCAGAGATCGCGGAGTTTATGAATCAGATGGAAACTTCTGCCGTGACTTCCAATGAAAGCTCTCAGGCAGTGTTGTCCCAGATGGCGGAGCTGTCGGGGTTGAGCGAACAGTTGAAGGAGACGGTGGCATCCTTTAAGGTGTAGGGCGTGTTCTAACATAAAATGATGTTGGGTGAAAAAGGGAAAATCAAAAAGAGTCTGCAAGATGTGAGGTGATCACAGCTTGCAGACTCTTTTTAGCGGTCTGGAAAAGGATATTTGGTGGGTGTGCCCCTTCCCACATTTCTTTTGACCCAAAGGGTGCGTAGCAGCACGATCTCTACTTCAAATATCCTATTCTAATGATATATCTATTAAAGCTGAATTTCTTAATCCGCTTTGATCTTTATCCAATGCCAATTTTGATACTACATTTATGTTTGTATTTGGTAACTTCAGTATCATAAATACCATATTATCGTTTTTACAGTCTTTTATAATATAATCCGGGTTTTGCACGCATTGCGCGCCAGATTGTTCAAATAATTCATAATCAAAAAGGTGCCGCAAGAAAACCTTAAGAATCTTTAGAGGCAGTTTAGAGAAAACTGTGATACGATGCAAAGTGTCGACAAACAAAAATTGCAGTAAAATGCGCACACCAACCAAAAATCATACCATTATAGGAGTGTTTTGACGCGGATGTCGAAAAACGATTCGGAACGGAGGACAAAAGAAAAATGAGCAAAAATAAGGAAAGAAATACCAATCAGGGCGTCGCGATTGCGCTGGGACTGGCGATGCTTCTGGGAATCACAGGCTGCGCGGAGAAGGAGACAGAGCCGCCGCAGGAGGATGTTTCGGCGGAAGCTGACGCGAAGGAAGGTGATTCGGCGACGGATGATACGCAGAATGATGACGATTCGAAGGATTCACAGGATGGTGAGGATGGAGAAGAAGCACCGCAGACGCAGGCAGATGATGGGACACAGGAGGATGCGCAGGCTGGAGCGGATGCTACGGGGGTATCAGAACTGACGGATAGCGGCGCGGGGGAATCAGGCGGACAGACCATCGACTTCACAGAAGGGGCGGAGCATCTTGGCGGCAAGATCCAGAGTCTTACTGCCGACGGCATGATGTTTGCGCATACCTCTCTGGTAGAAGACGGAAGAGTTACCTTGCTGGATGTTGAGGACGCGGAAAAGATTGAGGTGAAATATACGGCGGATACGAAGGTAGAACACTGGATCATTCAGGGCGGCGGCGCAGGAATCGACATGCAGGATGCCGCCTTCTCCGACCTGCAAGAGGGCATGGGCGTGGAGCTGGAAGGTTATTATGACGGCGAGACCTTTGTGGCAACGAAGGTCATCATGGAGGATTATGAGTAACCGCTGTCCCAGCTTTTGCTTCAACGCAGAAATTCATAAAAAAGTATTTGATATTTTATGAAGGGGGCTTCACAAATTCTTAAAGGTTATTAGAGATTATTTAGAGATTGATCTGATATGATAAGAGGGGAAATACTATGGCAATCATACAAAAGAACGGTTTACGACAGAAGAAAGCAGGTCTGCGAAAAGCGGACAGAAACAAAGCAGGAAGAGGAATAACGATTGTGGCGTGTATTCTAATGCTGGCAATTACGGCGGCAGGATGCGGGAAGGTGGAGAAACCGATTCCGATTGATTTGTCTGCGGGGAATATGGAGGAACTGCAAGGCGAAAATGCAGGGGGCGCGGAAGACGATGCGATAAACGACGCGACAAAGGAAGTGGAGCAGGACAGCGCACAGGGCAATAGTGAACAGAATGCGCAGTCTGTAGGAAGCACACAGCTTGAAGGTGATGTGCGGAGCGTAGAGGCGGACAGCTTCGTCATCTGCAAGAATGAGACATGGGAAGAAGATGGTTACAGTTATGGTATTTGTCCTGCGCCGGGATATGAGGATGAAAGTGATCTGCTCACAATACATACGACAAAAGATTGCGATTACCAATATAAGACGGTAAAAAACGGCGGTATGAATCCGGAGGATGTCTCGACCAGAGAGGGGAGTTTTGCGGATGTCAAGGAAGGACTGGCGGTGACCATTCAGGGAAGCTGGCAGGAGGACGGGCGTTTTCTGGCGGACAGTGTGGTATTGATGGAGTTTGTATGATTATGCTGTTTACGCAATTGAGTTAATGTTGAGATGCGTTTCGCAATTCACAATATCTGAAAAGCAGAAGTAGAAAAAGGAGTGTGTAGAAATATGACTTTAGAAAGAGAGAAAAATAGAAACAGAAAGAGCGGAAACAGCAGAAAGCTGCTCGCGCTCTGCCTGATACTGGCGATGCTTACAGCCGTCCTCGGCGGCTGCGGAAACGGCGGCACAGCCTCTCAGACAGGTGGGCAGGGCACAGCTGCGGGAGATGGCACGGGATCGCAGAATGGAAGCGGACAGTCTGATGACAGCAAGCAATCAGGCGGTTCCGGCAATGAGGCCGCTGCCATGGGACGTTACGTGGAGACGGCGGTGGAGCTTGCGGAAAAGGCTTCCTATCCCCTGAACATCGCAGAACTGGCGGACGGACGATTGGTGATCCTGGACGGCATGGCGGGGCAGCTGATCTCAGCGGACGGCGGAGAGACCTGGGAGACAGCTGCGATTCCCGGGATCGACGATATGAAGAAGTTCTCGGAGGAAAATTATATCCACAGCATGGCGGCGGCCCTGGACGGCACGGTGGCTGTGGTTTACTCCAAGAACGGGCAGTATGAGGAAATCGGCACTTTTGACCCCTCGCTCCATGTGGCGAAGGCGGACGGCACGGTGCAAACGCTAGATACCCTGCCGGTATCGGCAGATGACAGCTATGTTTACAATATTTATTATTCTTCGGAGGGAGAGCTGTTCGCAACCGTGATCGGTACAGGTGCGCTCTATCAGATCAATGTGGAGAGCGGGACGCTGAAAAAGGTCCTGACGATGGAGGGGCGGCCGGATCTGGTGAGGATTGTGGGCGATCATATTTACTTTCTTACTTCAGGCGAGGGAATTCTCATCTATGACCGCAAAGAAGAAAAATGGGTGGAGGACAGCGTCCTTGCCGATTTTATGGAAGAAAATTATATGGGGCAGTATTTTACCGGCGGCGGCTATACGGCGTATATGGCGCCCGGTGAGGACGGTGTGCTTTATATCGCGGGAAAAGGCGGGCTCTACCGCCATGTGGTCGGCGGCAGCGCTATGGAGTTAGTGATTGACGGGGCACTGACCAGTTTCAGCAATCCGTCCATGAGCATCCAGGCATTTACGGCCTGCGGCGAAAATGCGTTCGCCGTGCTCTTTCCTGGCAAGGTCGCGCTTTACCGTTATGATCCCGATGTGCCCGCAGTGCCCGAGAATATGATAACGGTTTATTCTTTGCAGGAGCAGGATGTGGTGCGACAGGCGATCGCGCAGTTCCAGACGGAGAACGCAGATGTTTTCGTGCGCTACGAGGTGGGGATCAGCGGCGCGGACGCCAAGGCGAGGGAGGATGCGGTCAAGAAATTGAATACCGAGCTGATGGCGGGCAAAGGGCCCGATGTCATTATCCTTGATGATCTTCCCGTAAACTCCTATGAAGAGAAAGGTATCTTAAAGGACTTAAAGCCCCACATCGACAGTCTGACGGGAGATGCGGCTCTGCTTCCGAATATCGTGGAGGCCTTCAACCATGGGGGCAGTGTGTACATGATGCCTGTCACGTTTTCGGTGCCGATGGTGATCGGCAGAAAAGATGTGATCGGAGGCATTACAGATTACGCTTCTCTGGCTGATGCGGTGGATCAGGTGAAAGCGGAAAAACCCGGTGCGAAGGTCTGCAGTTACTTTTCCGAGGAAGCGGCAGTGAGATGGCTTTTGCCGGTGGCGGCGCCCGCTTTTATGGAGGAATCGGGAACTATCAACAAAGAGGCGTTTTCGCAGTACCTGTCTTTGACGGAGCGGATGTATCAGGCGTCTCTGGAGGGCATCTCTGATTTCGCGAAGGAATCCATGGGATGGCAGAAGGAAAATTATCAGGCGGGCGGCTATGCGTATGACAATTTTAACAGTGTGGGGAATGACTATGCTGACTTCCTGCTGCAGGATATGGAACTGAATATGGGAATGTTAAAGAATGTCAGCGGGTATCGTGGCGGACTTTCCTTGAAGTACAAGGAAGGCTTCGAGGATGTGGCGATGAAATCCTTTGACGGGATGTGCGCGGGTGCGTTTGAACCGTCGGCGCTGGTGGGGATTTCCGCGGCATCGACAAATCAGGAGCAGGCGGAGAAATTTTTTGACATCATCATGGGAACTGAGGTGCAGAGCCTTCTCTATGAAGGGTTTATGGTGAATCAGGCGGCATTAAAAAACCAGATGAGTCCGCAGTGGGGTGTTTTAGATGCGGGCTATGATGTGGACTATGGAGAACCGGCAAATTCCGTGGGCGGCAGTTATGGAGACGGCAGGGAGTTTGTGATGGATATTTATATGCCGACAAAGGAGGAATATCAGACGCTCTACGATCTTTGCTGCAAGGTGAAGACGCCCTATGTGGTCGATCCCGTGGTGGAGAGCGCGGTGGTTGAGGCGGGCGGACGGTATCTGGCGGGGCATAAGACGCTGGAGGAGACGGTCGAGGCGGTGGTCGCGAAGGTGGAGATCTATATGGCGGAGTAAGCAAGACGAAAAGAAAGGATAGTACAAAAACATGATTTTATATAGAAATAATAAGAAAAAGGGCAGAAATAGCAAAAAGCTGCTTGCGGTCTGTCTCGTACTTACCATGTTAGCGGGGATCCTCGGCGGCTGCGGCAAGGGCGACGTGAAAACGCCGACAGTGGAACAGGGAACAGCAGCAGATGGCAGTGCGGGCACGCAGGGCAGTGCAGGACAGTCTGACGGCGTAACGCAGGCGGATGATGAAGATGCAGAGGACGGTCCTGCCGCTATGGGACGTTATGTGGAGACGGCGGTGGATATTTCGGAGCAGGTGGGCAATGCCCACGGGATCACGCTGCTTGCGGACGGAAGACTTTTGATTCCGGAGGAAAAGACGGGTATGCTGATCTCCGCGGACGGCGGAGAGACTTGGGAGGCAAAGCCGATTCCGGGTATTGACAGCATGGCGGCATTTATAAAAGATAATTATATTTTCGATATGGCGGCGGCTCCCGACGGTACGGTTGCCGTGCTCTATGTGAAGAATGGAGAGTATGATAAGACAGGTACGTTTACCCCGCTGCTCCATGTGGGGAAGGCGGACGGGACGGTGCAGACGCTCGATTCGCTGCCACTCCAGGCGGAAGATGTATTTGTCAAAAAAATTTTTTATTCTCCGGAAGGAGATCTTTTCGCCACGGTGAGCGGCGCGGGTACCGTCTATGGGATCGATGTGGAGAGCGGGACACTGACCAAAGTGGTGACGCTTGAGCGAAGTCCCGATTTGATCAAGTTTCAAGGGAAATATCTGTTCTTTCTGACTTCCGGGGATGGGGTCGTGATTTGGGACAGTGAGGAAGAAACGTTTGTGGAGGACAGCGTCCTGGCAGATTTTATGACGGAAAATTATTTGAACGATTATTATGCAGACTACACCTATACGGTCTATATGACACCGGGCGAGGAGGGCGTTCTTTATATTGCGGGGAAAGGCGGGCTTTACCGCCATGTGATCGGCGGCAGCGCCATGGAGCAGATCATCGACGGAGCGCTTTCCAGTTTCAGCAATCCTTCCATGGAAATGATGGGGGTCGCATCCTACGGCGAGAATGAGTTTGCGGTGCTGTTTACCACCGGCAAGGTGGCGCTTTACCAATATGACCCTGATGTGCCGACGGTGCCTGAGAATCTGGTGTCGGTGTATTCCCTGCGGGAGCAGGATGTGGTGCGGCAGGCCATTGCGCAGTTTCAGGCGGAGAATCCGGATATCTTTGTGCGCTATGAGGTGGGACTTAGCGGCATGGATGCCAAGGCAAGAGAGGATGCGATCAAGAAATTAAATACGGAGCTGATGGCAGGAAAGGGTCCCGATGTGATCATTCTCGATGAGCTTCCCGTGAAGTCTTACGAGGAGAAGGGTATCTTGAAAGATTTAAAGCCTACCGTTGACAGTTTTACGGGGGACGCAGCGCTCCTTCCCAATATCGTAGAGGCCTTCACCCATGGGGGCAGCGTGTACATGATGCCTGTCACTTTTTCGCTTCCCATGGTGGCGGGCAGACAGGAGGATCTTGCGGGCATTACGGACTTTGCCTCTCTGGCGGCTGCGGCGGAGCAGATCAAGGCCGAAAAGCCGGAGGCGGAGATCGGCAGATTTTTTTGTGAGGAAGCGACGATGCGATGGTTTTTGCCTGTTGCCGCTACGGCTTTTGTGGAGGAGTCGGGCGGCATCAATGAGGCGAAACTTACAGAATATCTTAACCTGACAAACAGTCTTTATCAGACTGCGGTGGAAGGAATCGCGGATTATACCAAAGAGACTTACGGACGGCAGAAAGAAAGTTATGCGAAGGGAGAATACGGTTATTGGCATTTCAATAGCATCGCTCAGCAGTCGGACGATTTCTTCTTAAGTGATATGGAACTGGCAATCGGGATGTTGGAGGACGTTTACGGGTATCAGGAGATGCTTTCCCTGAAATATTGCGAAGGGCTGGAAGATGTGGAAATGAAGTCCTTTGACGGCATGAGCGGGGGCGTGTTTGAGCCGGCTGTCCTGGTGGGACTGAATGCTTCCGGCAAACATCAGGAGGATGCGGAGCGCTTCTTTGCGGTTATGATGGGGTATGAGGTGCAAAATCTCCTCTACAGCGGGTTTACGGTGAATGAGAAGGCCCTGAAAGACCGACTCAGTCCGCAGTGGCAGATCTTTCAGAATGCCGATATGGATATGGATTATGGCGAAGTTTGCAGCAGCATTGGCGGCACGACAGGGGACGGCCGGGAATGGTATCTGGAGATTCACATGCCCTTGAAGGAGGAGTTTGAGGAGCTTTACAAGCTTTGCAGCAGCGTAAAGACGCCTTATTTGAAGGACCCTGTGGTGGAAAGCGCGGTGATCGAGAGCGGCGGACTGTATCTGGCGGGGCAGCTTTCTGAGGAGGAGGCCGTGCGCAAGATCATGGCGAAGGTGGAGATCTATATGGCGGAGTAACAATGCGAAAAGAACTTCTAAAGACGTCCCGCCATTGGACGGGACGCCAAGAAGTTCTATGTTTCGCATGGGAGAATGCTTGAAAAGCGAGCATTCTCCGCAGAGATTGCGAACCTTTTTCTCGGTAGTGGACTCTATACAATAGTATCATCATCGCAGATACGAATAATTGAGTATGGAGGAAAGTGAAAATGCACAACAACCGGAGGAAACGGGGAAAAGACTTTAAACGGGCGGCAGCGGTTTGGCTGGCAGGCGTGATGGCTGTGTCTTTGATGGGATGCGGCAAGGCCGGGGGCGGAAAGAGCGACGGCGATGCGTCCAACCCGGGGGATGTGTCAGGTGAAAACGCGGCGATGGGCCGCTATATGGAGACGATAACGGATGTGGATACCGGAGCGATCATGGATCTGCAGAAACTTGCAGACGGTAAGCTGGTTCTTTTGGAAAATGGCTCAGAGGGACGGTTTTGCTCTGCGGACGGCGGCAAGACTTGGGAGCCGGATGCGCTGCCGGGGTGGTTTGACTTTATCATGGAAAATGGGATCTGCGATATGAAAGCGGCTCCCGACGGCAGCGTGGCGGTGTTGTATCGCAGTTATGGCAGTAGAGACGATTACGAGAGCGTGGAAGATATGATCAATAACGGGGAGCAAGGGACCGGGGTTTGGCTGATTCCTGCGCAGGGAGAGAAGGAGAAAATCACCATCCCTGCCGCCGACGAGGAACTGGTGAAATGCCTGTGCTTTTCCGAGGATGGCAGCAGGCTGTTTGCGGGAACATCACAGCAGAGGATCTATGAGATCGACAGGGAGGCAGGAACGGCGAGACTGTTTATGACGACAGATATCAAACCGGATGTATTCTGTGTCTGGGAAAATTACCTGGCGGTCAAAAATGAGCAGGACGGCGTGGCTATTTATCAGTTGGATACACAGGAACGGATTGAGGACGATGTGATCACAGATTTTGTAAAGGAAAACTGTGAGACCAACGTGAAGATAGCGGAGTCCACCTACAGTATTTTTCCTGCCGATAAAGAAGAGGTTTATCTGGTCTGCAGCAAGGGGGTATACCGTCATACGGTTGGAGGCGGCGACATGGAGCAGGTGATCAACGGCAGCCTGTGCAGCTTTACCGATCCCATGAAGCATGTGGCGAAGATGATCAGGACGGGAGAAGAAGGATTTATGACGGCATTTTCTGAAAAAACACTGTCGTTCTTTGTCTATGATCCCAATATCTCCGCCATGCCTTCCCAGTCACTGACCGCTTACAGCCTGACGGAGAACGATATCCTGCGGCAGGCGATCATCCGCTATCAGGGAGCGAATCCTGACATCTATGTGGAATACAAGGTGGGGATGGATGAGGAAAGCGGCATGACCAGAGAGGATGCGGTGAAGAAGCTGAATACGGAGATCATGGCGGGCAAGGGACCGGACTTCCTGCTCTTGGACGGGCTGCCCGCGGATTCTTATGTGGAAAAGGGGATGCTTGCTGACCTGACGCCCTGTCTGGCGGAACTGGAAAAGGAGGAAAAGATTCTTCCGAATATCAAGAAGAGTTTTACGACAGACGAAAAAATTTATATGATACCGGCAGCAGTGACGATATCTATGTATATGGCAGACAAAGATAATATGACAAATGTGTCAGATCTTTCTTCTCTGGCGAGTATGTTTGAGAAACTTAGAAGCGGGCACCCGGGGGAAGGGATCATGCAGACTTACAGTGAGGAAATGCTGTTGAATGCTCTGATGCCTGTGTCTGCGCCGCTTTGGATCAAGGAGGCGGGGGAGCTCAATGTGGAGGAGATGAAAAACTATCTGCAGCAGACAAAACGGATCTATGATGCCTGTATAGACGGGTTGAATGAGGAGGTTTTGCAGCGGTATCAGGACCTGGCGGAAAACGGAGTGAATGCCAGCAGTAAGATCATCGCTGACAGCGACTTGCAGGATGGCGGCTTGCAGCTTGTGATCGGCAATGAGAAAGTGACTTTGGGAGAGCTGAAAAATGCTTATAATTATTCAATTATGCAATCGGTCACGAAGTCGGAAAACGGGGAATACGGCGCAAACTGTCAATTGGCACTGACACCCGGAAGCGTAAAAGATTCCTTCAGCCCTTACGCCCTGATGGGGGTGAGTGCGGCATCCGAAAAGGCGGAACTTGCCGGCGGGCTTTTGCGCGAGGTGCTCTCCGAAAAGACACAGAGCCTGATCTATCCCACCGGCTTTCCCGTCAACGAGGCGGGGTTTGCGTCTTATATGAAAACGCTGGGCGGGCAGTGTGAATGGGCCAAGCCGGGAGAGTCCTTCGGCAGTTTTGCGTTTGCCAATGATGACGGTACGGTGGCCTTTGTTACCACCTATATGCCTACGGAACAGGAGACGAAGGCACTCTATGAATTGCTTTCGTCGGTGCATACACCTTATCTGGCGGACACAGTGGTGGAGGATGCCGTGCGGGAAGCGGGGAAGCAGTATCTGCAAGGCGGGTGCAGCCTGGAGGAGGCGCTTCAAAAGATCGAGGAGAAGCTGGACATCTATATGGCAGAGTAACAGAGTTAATGCGAGAATACCAGAGAACAGCATTCTCTGCATAGATGTTGTATAAAAGCAAAAATACTGTACTATAATGGGAGAGTTTTGAGAGAAGTGGAAGGAATAAAGCGGAGAACATTTAATTTACATAACTTAAAGAAACCAAATAGAAAAGCAGGCGGAAAAAAGGGACGGCGGAGGCTGCGCGCCTTCCTGTTCTTTCTTTTGCCTAGCCTTGCGGGGGTGACGCTCTTTGTGCTCCTGCCGTTTCTGGATGTGATCAACCGTTCCTTTCGCACGGCAGTCACGGGCGATTTTATGGGCATCAAAAATTACAGCGTGATTTTTCACAACCAGGCCTTTCTGCTGGCGGTCAAAAATACCGCCCGCTTTACGGTGGTCTGCATTCCTCTGCTGGTGCTGGTGGGACTGCTGGTTGCCTTTCCCTTGAGCGTGATGAAGGAGGCGGGGCTGATCAAGTCCGTTTATCTGTTTCCGTTGGCCATGCCCACGGCCACCATCGTGTTAGTCTGGAAGATGGTCTTTTACCGACAGGGCTTCTTAAATCTGTTCCTTACAAGGCTGGGAGAATGGACAGGGCTGTGGGGAAGCGTGAGCATCGATTATCTGGGGACGGGCGCCTCCTTTTGGGTGCTGGTGGCAAGTTATCTGTGGAAGAATACAGGCTATACGGTGGTGCTGTGGCTGGCTGGCATCCTGGCAATCCCCAATGAATTTCTGGAGGCGGCGAAAGTGGACGGGGCAGGAAGGTGGAAGTGCATCCGCTATATCATCCTGCCAAATTTAAAAGGCAGTTTTTATACGATTGTGATCCTGTCCTTCCTCAATTCCTTTAAGATTTACAGGGAGGCTTATCTGGTGGCGGGATCCTATCCGCAGGAGGATATTTATCTCCTGCAGCATTTGTTCAACAATTGGTTTGTGAACATGGAGTTTGATAAAATGGCGGCGGCTGCGGTCTGCGTGGGAGTAGTGCTGTTCGGGGCGATCATGCTGCTGCAGAGGTTTTGGGATTGGGCGGAGTAAAAGAAAGAAGGACAAAGGATGCAGAAGATTCAGAAAAGGATATATCATATCATAAAAAAGTATGTGACGGTCGCCTTGCTGCTGCTCCCGGCGGTGCTGATCTGTTTTCCGCTGCTGCTCCTTCTGACAGGGTCGGTGATGGACAGCCTGGAGATGAAGGCGTATCTGTTCCCGGCGTTTGGCGGCGGCGAGGGGTTTATTCAATGGAAGCTGATGCCTGATTACCCGACCTTTGAACATTTTGGAAGGTTGCTTTTTCAGACACCGTCCTTCTTTGTGCTGTTTTGGAACTCGGTGAAGCTGGTGGCCTGTATCCTGATCGGACAGATGATCGTGGGTGTGCCTGCGGCTTGGGCGTTTGCGGCCTATCAGGTCAGGGGCAGCCGGGCGCTGTTTGCCCTCTATGTGGTGCTGATGCTTCTGCCCTTTCAGGTGACGATGCTGTCAAGCTATTTGGTGCTGGACCGTCTGTCACTCATGAATACCCATGCGGCCATCATCCTGCCTGCGGTGTTCTCCACCTTTCCCATCTTTTTGGCTTATGGGGGATTCCGTGCACTGCCGCCGCAGCTCTTTGAGGCGGCCCGCATTGACGGGGCGGGAGAATTGCGAATTTTTGTCACAATAGGTCTTCCTTTGGGGAAAAGTGGAATATTGTCTGCCCTAGTGTTAGGGTTTTTAGAGTATTGGAACCTGATGGAGCAGCCGTTGGCGTTTCTGGAGGATAAGGCGCTGTGGCCGCTGTCTTTGTATTTGCCGGAAATATCCTGGCTGCAGGCGGGATTTGCGCTCTGTGCCTCGCTGATCACACTGATTCCAGCGGCTTTTGTGTTTGTGCTGGGGCAGGATTATCTGGAGCAGGGAATCATATACTCAGGGTTGAAGGAATAGGAGGAAAGAACCATGGAGAAACGGAGAAAAAAGATCATCGCGGGGCTGGCGGTATTTATGGTCTTTATGTGGCTGTGCACTTTGATATCAAAAAGCATTTATGCTTCGCAGCTGCCCATAGTTTCGACGACCCGGGCCGATTCTAAATATATCGAACACATCGTGGAGGCGGATGGCATCGTGGAAGCGGGGGCAAAGCTCCCGGTGACAGTCCTTAGCGGCCTGCGGGTGGAGGCACTTTTGGTGCATATGGGAGACAAGGTGGAAGAAGGCGATGTTCTGTTCACTGTCGATCTGGACGATCTTTCGCAGATCATAGCGGAACAGGAGTTGTCTGTGGCGAAGACACAGCTGCAGATCGATACCATTGTCCATAATAAGGAACTGGCGCAGAATCAAAAAGCGTTGGAGGAAGCAAGGGCCAGGGAGGACTACGATGCGCTGGCGAGGTATCAGGATACCTTGGTGGGACGGGCTGCCGAGGACGTCGTACAGGCGGAAAAGGCGCTTGAAGAACTGCCTGACGTAAGCAGAGGGGGCAGCGAGGAGGAAGAACGCCTGAAACGGGAATTGCAGGCGGCCGCTTATGCGGAGGCGGACGCGAAGTGGAACCGTGAGAATACGATGAAGGATGCGGGCCGCAAGGTAGAGGACGTTTTGCAGGAAGATAACGCGGATGCGACGCTGTCGGTCTATCGGACAGAGCTTGCGGCCATGCAGGAGAAGATCGCGGATTACCGAGAGGTGCTTGACAATGAGGGAAAAATTACTGCGCCCATGGCCGGGACCGTGACGGATGTCTATGTGCAGGCAGGCGGCAGAGTGCCGGATACGGCTTCCTTTCTGCTGGCAGATGACGAGGTGCCCTGTCAGTTCAGCGTAACGCTTTCCAAGGAGGATAAAAGTTATGTAAACCTTGGAGACGACGTCAAACTCGAACTGAACGGACGAAAGAAAATCGATGCCAAGGTGGACTATCTGCAGGAAAATGAGAATATGCCCGGTACTTATACGGCAATCGTAAAGCTGCCGGAGGAGACGGGCGTGCCGGGACTTTCCGGGAAGCTGACCTGTTCCAAGACAGGAGAAAAGTATCCCGTCTGTGTCTCGCTTGCGGCGCTTCATTCGGAGAATGGCAGATATTTTTTGTATGTGGTGAACGAGCGGGAAGGCATTTTGGGTACGGAATATTATATGGAAGAAATCACTGTCAGCGTTGTTGATCAAAATGACAAATTTGCGGCCCTTGAGGGCGCGGTCAGCGATGAGAGCCTGATTCTGGAGTCTTCTACCAAGGAAGTGAAGAAGGGGGATGTGGTGAGACTGGCGGATGGCACTTGAAAATAGCGTAGAGCTTGCTATAATAATAAGAAAAGCGGAAGAAAGGCGGCACTGTTGCTATGGAAATGACAAACAGACAATTTCAGGGGTTTATTCGCTTAACCCTTATGCAGATTGACAGGGCGCTGGAGATTTCGCCTGATAACAAAGAACTTATAGAATTGAGATATATTTATCAGTCTGTGTTGGAAGATGAATGATTACAGGGATAGATAAAGGTGGACATTCAGATGATTCTGGTGATTTTGAAGATTACATTTTTCTCTGCTGCGGCGCTTGCCGTGTTATATCTGCTGGCAATCATGCCGCGCATCTTAAGAAGGCCCGACACTTCCCTTTTTAAGAAGGTGTATTTTGCCCACAGAGGCCTGCATGACAATGAAGGGGAGGCGCCGGAAAACTCCATGGCGGCTTTTCAAAAGGCAGTGGAAGCAGGGCTTGGTATGGAACTGGATGTGCAGGTCACAAAAGACGGCATCCCGGTGGTTTTTCATGATTTCAAACTGGAGAGGATCTGCGGTGTGGAGGGAAAGGTTGTGGAGCACACCTACGAGGAGCTGCAGGCTTATACCCTTTGTCAGTCAAAAGAACGGATCCCCAGACTTTCCGATCTGCTGCAAATGGTGGACGGCCGCGTGCCCCTGATCGTGGAAATCAAGGCGGAGACGGCGGATGTCTCAGGCTGCGCTGCCATAGACAAACTGCTTCGTGCCTATCAAGGTGCTTATTGTATCGAGTCTTTCAATCCCATGGTGTTGTGGTGGTTTCGCAGACATCACGGAGAGGTGGTGCGGGGACAGCTTTCCTCAAATTTCCGCAAAGAAGGCGAATATTGGAATGTCCTCTATTTTGCGATGACGCATCTGCTGTTTAATTTTCTGACCAAACCGGATTTTATTGCCTACAATCATAAATTCAGTGAGGAACCCGGCAGAAGGATCTGCAAGCATCTTTACAGGCATCCGGCCGCTGCCTGGACGGTCCGCAGTGAAAAGGATCTGCAGGCGCTTAAGGGCAAGTACGATGTGTTTATTTTTGACAGCTTTCTTCCGGCAAGTGCCAGGGGATTGTAACCTTTTGGCCTTTTTGGGGAATGTTTTGGCGCTTTCACACGCTAATCTGACAAATATCTTGCGATATTTGTCTTTTTTATTGTGAAATTTTTCAAAAAAGCAGTGTTAAAATTTCAAATATATGGTAAAATAGATGCTAGCTTAGTAGCTTGTTTGAGTGAAGATTCGCAGGCGGAGAAAGGAGCATAGTGAGTAATATGGCGAAATGGGTTTATTTGTTTGAAGAAGGGAATGCGGATATGCGCAATCTCCTGGGCGGCAAAGGCGCTAACCTGGCGGAGATGACGAATCTGGGACTGCCGATCCCGCAGGGCTTTACCGTGACCACGGAGGCTTGTACAGACTACTACAATAACGGCAGGCAGATCTCGGAGGAGATAAAAGTACAGATCTTTACGGCGCTGGCAGGCTTGGAGGAGAAACAGGGCAAGAAGTTTGGCGATACGGCAAATCCTCTGCTTGTGTCGGTACGTTCCGGAGCGAGGGCGTCCATGCCAGGCATGATGGATACCATCCTTAATCTGGGGCTGACGGACGCAGCCGTGGAGGGGTTTGCACAGAAAACGGGAAATCCCCGATTTGCGTATGATTCCTACCGCAGATTTATTCAAATGTTCTCCGATGTGGTTATGGAGATCCCCAAGTCTTATTTTGAGAGAATCTTAGATGAAATCAAAGAGTCCAAGGGTGTGAAGTTCGATACCGATCTGACAGCTGAGGATATGAAGGAAATCATCGTTCGTTTCAAAAATATTTACAAAGAGAATAAGGGCGAGGAGTTCCCGCAGGATCCCAAGGTACAGCTGATGGAGGCGGTAAAGGCGGTCTTCCGTTCCTGGGATAACGAGAGAGCGATCGTCTACAGACGTATGAATGACATCCCCGGCGATTGGGGCACGGCGGTCAACGTACAGGCCATGGTCTTCGGTAATATGGGCGATACTTCGGGGACAGGCGTTGCCTTTACCAGAAACCCGTCCACCGGTGCGAAGGGCATTTACGGCGAGTACTTGATCAACGCACAGGGCGAGGATGTGGTGGCGGGTATTCGTACACCTCAGCCCATCACCAGACTGGAGCAGGATCTTCCCGACTGCTTTAAGCAGTTTATGGAAATCGCGAACCGTCTGGAAGACCATTACCGCGATATGCAGGATATGGAGTTTACCATCGAGGAGGGCAAACTTTTCTTCTTACAGACCAGAAACGGCAAGCGTACCGCGCCCGCGGCTTTGCAGATTGCCTGCGATTTAGTGGATGAGGGCAAGATCACGCCCGAGGAGGCAGTGCTTCGAATCGAGGCGAAATCCTTGGATCAGCTCCTGCATCCGACCTTTGATCCCGACGCGTTAAAGGCGGGTCAGGTAGTGGGACAGGCGCTTCCCGCATCTCCCGGTGCGGCGGCAGGTAAGGTGTACTTTACCGCCAACGAGGCCAAGGAAGCCCATGAGAAGGGCGAGAGAGTCGTGCTGGTACGTCTTGAGACCTCTCCCGAGGATATCGAGGGAATGCATGCAGCGGAAGGAATCCTTACCGTGCGCGGCGGCATGACCTCCCACGCAGCCGTTGTAGCACGCGGCATGGGCACAGCCTGCGTATCCGGCTGTGGCGAGATCGCGATCAACGAAACCGAAAAGGTGTTTGAACTGGGCGGCGAGGTCTTCCACGAGGGCGACTACATTTCTCTGGACGGCTCCACCGGTAAGATCTATAAAGGCGATATCAAGACCATAGAGGCTTCCGTAAGCGGTAACTTCGGACGCATCATGGATTGGGCGGACAAGTACCGCAGACTGCAGGTGCGCACCAATGCAGACACCCCCGCTGATGCGGCCAATGCCGTGAAGTACGGCGCGGAGGGCATCGGCCTTTGCCGTACCGAGCATATGTTCTTCGAGCCTGACAGGATTCCGAAGATCCGTCAGATGATCCTGGCAAGGACGCAGGAGCAGAGAGAGAAGGCGTTAAACGCTTTGATTCCTTTCCAGAAGGGCGACTTCAAGGCGCTGTATGAGGTGATGGAGGGCAGACCTGTGACCATCCGTTTCCTCGATCCCCCGTTACATGAGTTCGTGCCCACCGAGCAGGCGGACATCGACGATTTGGCGGTGGAGATGATGATGACGGCTGAGGAAGTGCAGGAGATCTGCGATTCCCTCCACGAGTTTAACCCCATGATGGGACACAGAGGCTGCCGTTTGGCGGTGACTTATCCTGAGATTGCAAAGATGCAGACCAGGGCCGTGATGGAAGCAGCGATCGAAGTCAAGAATGAGAAGGGTTACGATATCGTGCCCGAGATCATGATCCCTCTCGTTGGCGAGAAGAAAGAGCTGAAATTCGTCAAGGACGTGGTCGTGGAAGTGGCTGAGGCTGTGAAGAAAGAGAAAAATTCTGACATCCAGTACCACATCGGTACCATGATCGAGATCCCGAGAGCAGCACTTTTGGCAAACGAGATCGCCGAGGAGGCAGAGTTCTTCTCCTTTGGTACGAACGATTTGACCCAGATGACCTTCGGCTTTTCACGTGACGATGCAGGCAAGTTCTTAGGCGATTACTATAAGAATAAGATCTATGAGTCCGATCCTTTCGCAAGACTCGACCAGAGCGGCGTAGGACAGCTGGTGCAGATGGCGGCTGAGAAGGGACGTGCGACCAGACCGAACATCAAGCTGGGTATCTGCGGCGAGCACGGCGGCGATCCTTCATCCGTGGAGTTCTGCCATAAGGTGGGACTGACCTATGTTTCCTGCTCACCGTTTAGGGTGCCTATAGCACGCCTCGCGGCTGCGCAGGCGGCGATCGCTGAGAAGAAGTAGGGGAACAAAGAATAACAGTAAAACGCAGGACCCTGTAGGATTCGTTCTTACAGGGCCCTTTTCTCATTCTTTTATTGATTTTATTGATGGTTACAAATTTAAGTGGATATGCTATGATAATATTATAAATCAATGTGGCAAAGAGGAGAAATAATTCATGCGGAAAATGAAGGTTTATCTGGATACTTCTGTAATAAGCTATCTGCAACAGGAAGATGTGCCAGAGCGGATGAAAGAAACATTAGCTCTCTGGAAGCAGTTTGAAGATGGGAAATATGATATCTGTCTGTCACAGGTGACACTTGATGAAGTGGGTGAATGTCGTGAGCCAAAGAGGGCAGTGCTGTTTGAATATCTGAGTAAGATTCAATATACGAAATTGGAGATTACGGATGAAGTTCTGCGGGTTGCAGACCGGATCATAGAAATGGGTATCCTGTCACCTAAGAGCATTGATGACTGCCAGCATATAGCAACTGCTGTTGTACATGGATGTGACTGTATAATATCTTGGAATTTCAAGCATATTGTAAATATAAAGACGATCAAGGGTGTCAGGGCGATCACACATCTTGAAAGCTACAAAGATATTGATATTATGAATCCATCTGTATTATTGGGAGGTGAAGAGTAATGGCGCATACATTGGAAATCAGCCCGGATTTTACGATTGAGGATATACACAGGATTCGGGAATATAATTATGAAGCGACAAAACATATGACTGTGGCGGAGAAACTGCATTATTATAATACGCCGAGGACAGATGCGGAAGAGCAGATAGAGAGGCTTAGGGTGAAAAGAAAAAATGTGGATTTGACAAATGTTTAAGTTTTCCAATATCTTCTAATATGGATAATGCTCTAATTTTTGAATGGACGCAATTCAATGGCTGTCCAATACATAAATGTGCAAGAAAACATAAAGTTCAGTTCTGCGGATTATGTGAGGAATTTCCTTGTGAATGGCTTATTCAAAAGGTTGTTTGGAGAACAGATTTAGTTGAAGAATTAACGGAATTGGTAAACTTATATTATGAGCAGAAATAAACAAACAAGAATAGTCAAAGTGATAATTAAGAATTTGACGAATTGGTTGTTGCAGAAAGGAAGATGATTATGGGTGAGCTAAATATTGAGGACTACATCCTTAGAGAATTATCATTGGAAGAACAACAAGTCGCAATGAGCTTTGTCTGTTTTTTAAAGGATAATCATCTAAGTTTTTACAAGGATGACTGTGATTGTTGGAAAGATAAAATATATTATTGGGTGAAATTAGATAATGAATGCGTCTGTTTTATTGCAATAAAAGACTCCGATGAAAAAAGCAATCATTGGACAGTATGGTCTGCTGATATAGGTTCCCAATGGCTTGAAAATGATTTGGTTGATAACGACATTAAAGTAACAGCTTGGAAGTATGTTGACCATTGTGGTAGTTGTGGTTCCTGCGGTGGAGGAAGACATAAAATTATTTTTGGAAAAGTGTTTGATGATGTTTGCGGGTGTACCTTTAGAATTGATAATCCCAAGCGTGAAGATTTATCGTTTCTGAAAGAAATGGCAAAAATACGGATTAAAGAGATAACCAATAAATTGTAAAAACTTATCTAACACTACCAACCCAAATTGACGAATGGGTAGAAAAATTCCAATTTTGTTAATAGATAATATTGTTGATTAATATGTTTTAATTAGAAATAGTGAAGATTGAGGTAATTATATGCGCGTATATCTATGTGTAAATTGAGGAATGGACTAGAGTTATTGAAGATCACGAAACATACAGAGAGTAATTGCATTGTATGTACCCAAAAGCAAACAGCATTTAAGCAATTTAAAGGAAGCATTACTACAGAATACATAAGAGAATCATTAGGGAAAACCACCAACAATAAGTTTCCGGTTATGATGTTTTTCCATTTCTTTTCCTTTTCTTTTTGGGAAAGGTGAGGGAAGGGAGGAGGATAATTTATAATCTGCCATCAGCAAAAACTTCTTCTGCATGGACAATAAAAAAGTAAAAACGCAGGACCCTGTAGGATTCGTTCTTACAGGGCCCTTTTCTTTTGCTGTTGAAATTAAGTAACAGTATGTTAAAATTTATGTTAAGAGATGTTTTGTATCGTTCTAAGAAAGGAGAAAACAGGATGGCTGAATTTCATTTTGATGATGTGCCCGTATTGGAAACGACAAGCGGTAAACTGAAAGGATATTTTTATGACGGTGAATATATTTTCAAGGGCATTCCCTATGCCCATGCGGACAGGTTTCAGATGCCGAAAGAAAGTAAGTGGGAGGGTGTAAAGGACGCGACCTCATATGGGTTTGTCTGTCCGCTTATGACGAAAGATACGCCCAGTGCCGAACTCATGGTGCCGCACCGTTACTGGCCGCAGGATGAACACTGCCAGAATCTGAATATTTGGACCAAAACACTGGATGGTGAGAAGAAACTTCCGGTGGTGGTATGGCTTCACGGCGGCGGTTATTTTGCGGGTTCTTCCATCGAGCAGGTTGCCTATGACGGCTTCAGTATGTGTATGCAGGGGGATGTGGTGGTCGTATCCATTAACCACAGGCTGAATATACTTGGTTACCTTGACCTTTCCCCGTTTGGTGAAAAATATGAAAACTCCGGAAATGCCGGCCATGCGGATATGGTAGCTGCGCTGAAGTGGGTGCATAACAATATTTCTTTATTTGGCGGTGATCCGGAGAATGTAACCATCTTCGGACAGTCAGGCGGCGGGATGAAGGTTGCTGACCTGATGCAGATGGCTGATGCAGACGGCCTGTTCCACCGCGGCCTGATTATGAGCGGTGTGGGAAACGCAGCCTTTATGCCGTCCTGCACGGGAGACGGACGCATGATCGTTACGGCGATCTTAAAGGAACTTGGCCTTTCTGAGGACGAAGTGGAGAAGCTGGAGACGATTCCTTACTATGAGCTTGCCAATGCTTATCAAAAAGTAAGTCCGGCAATCGCTAAGCAGGGCGGATATGTAGGAAACGGTCCTCTTGTAAACGATTACTATAAGGGGAACCCGCTGGAGTACGGCTTCCGTGAGCAGGCCTTTGAGATTCCGCTTATGGTGGGCAGCGTGTTTGGAGAATTTGCATTCATGCCGACAGAATATGATAAAAACGAATTGACGAAGGAGCAGATGAAGGAAATCGTAAGTGCCGTTTATGGCGAACACACGGAGGAAATGATCGAGCTGTTTCAGGAGACTTATCCGGGCAAGCATGCCACAGACTTACTTTTGGTTGACCGCGTTATGAGACAGCCGTCAAAACAGCTTGCCAAGCTTCATGCCCAGGGGGAAAAAGCGGGCGCATACCTGTATGATTTCACGCTGGAATTTCCGATTCACCACAATAAGATTGCCTGGCACTGTTCGGATATCCCGTTCTTCTTCCATAACGTAGATCTGGTAGAGGTATGTCAGATCCCGGAGGTCGGAGAGCGCTTGCAAAGCCAAATATTCGAAGCATTCATGGCGTTTGCAAAGACGGGAACCCCACAAAGTGACAAGCTGCCTGTGTGGGAGGCTGTAACGACAGAAAAAGAGCCGACCATGATCTTCGACAGGGAATGCGAGCTTCGCTACAACTTTGACGATAAATTATATGAAAAGATAGACAGTATCCTTCCGCCGTTTGATTTTATGAAAATGATGAACAGTGACGAGAACAAGGTACAGCATTAGGGGATGCGATATCATATTCTGCGCGAAGAAATTTCGTTGTAAGGATAACTGTTTTATGCTACCATAAACACAGAAACAATTCTGTGGACAAAGAAAGGAAAGCTGTGACATGACTCTGATGAAAGAAAAAGCGGTTGAGATGATACGTCGTATGCCGGAAGACAACATGACGTATGTAATCAATATTTTGCAGAATCTGGAAGCAATGTCTGTTGACAGGGATACAGATAGAAAAAGGGCAAAAAACGCGCTTGCAGAAATCCTGAGTATGGAGAAGCGGCTGTCAGATGATTTTGATCCTAAAAAGGAACTTGAGGAAGCGAGGGCAGAAAAGTATGAAAATCTTGGTTGATACAAATATCATACTGGATGTTCTTTTAAAACGGTAACCTCATAATGATGCAGCCCAAGTCATAATGACAAAGTGCGCGGATCGGGAGATTAAAGGATATTTGGCGGCACATAGCATTCCTAATATATTTTATGTTTTGCGGAAGGAGTATTCACAAGAAGAAAGACGGAAGTTTATCAAAAATCTCTGTGAGATATTTCAGGTTTCAGACTTGAATGCAGAAAAGATTATTTCGGCAATTGATAATAAGCAGTTTTTGGATTTCGAGGATTGTTTGCAGGAAGAATGTGCGGTAGCGGAAACGGTGGATTATATTGTCACGCGGAATCTGGCAGATTATAAAATGTCCAGGCTGAAAGTGATTGAGCCGGATGAATTTGTGAAATTACTATGAGGCGTAGATAGTTAAGTGATATTTCTTGCGGATTAAGAGAAAATGCGAAGAGGTTCATCACGATGGTGACGGACCTCTCTTACTATGTTAAATACATGATATTTTTAGAAAGGTTGCGGCATGAAGGCGAATCGAAATAAAACAATTGACATGAGCGTGGAAGAGGGGAAAGAATATCTGGATAGATGCTTACGCATTTCAGAGAAAAAGACATTGGAAGAAGTGCTGGATAAGACAATAATCGGAGATACTTTTGCAACATTAAGTATGCTGCCGGAACATTCAGTGGACTTGTTGATCGCGGACCCGCCATACAACTTGGATAAGGATTTTCATGGCAATAAATTCAAAAAAACTTCGGACGAAATGTATGAAGAATATACAGAAAAGTGGATATCGCTTGTGGTCCCGCTTTTGAAGGAAAATGCCACGATTTACGTGTGCTGTGACTGGCAGTCCAGTGATGCGATCGCTCAGGTGTTAAAGAAGCATTTTTATGTGCAGAATCGAATTACATGGCAGAGAGAAAAAGGAAGGGGAGCGCTTTCCAATTGGAAAAATGGTATGGAAGATATTTGGTTTGCAACCAATTCCAAGACCTATACCTTTCATGTTGAGGATGTGATGATAAGAAGAAAGGTAATAGCGCCATATAAGGTGGATGGTAAGCCGAAAGATTGGGAAGAAACGGAGCAGGGAAACTTTAGGAATACCTATCCTTCCAATTTTTGGGATGATATTTCAATTCCCTATTGGTCAATGCCTGAGAACACGGCACATCCCACACAAAAGCCGGAAAAGCTGTTTGCGAAACTGATTCTGGCAAGTTCCAATGCCGACGATGTGATATTAGATCCATTTCTGGGGGCGGGTTCTACATCTGTTACAGCGAAAAAGCTGGGCAGACATTACATTGGTATCGAACAGAATGAACAATACTGCGTCTGGGCAGAGAAGCGACTGGAAATGGCCGATTCCGATAGGACGATACAGGGATATGCAGACGGTGTTTTCTGGGAAAGAAATACTAATGCCTTGCAACAGAAATGCAGATATGATTCAACAAAGGAGGCCGTCTATGAAAGTAAAGCGAAACACTCTGCTGCTTCTTGCCTGTCTGGTATGGGGCGCGGCGGGCTTTAATATTCTTCGCATTGGATTGATGGCATACCCGCCTTATCGGTCCGTATTGAATTTTCTGTTATCCGCTCTGGTTTTTACGGTGTTCCAGATATTTATCTTTGGTAAGCTGGTGAAAAAGCACACGGCCAGAATCCAATCCTATGAGGAAGAACGGCAATTTTTCCTCAAGTTTTTTGATGGCAAAGCATTCGCTATTATGGCGGTGATGATGACAGGCGGAATCGGCCTGCGGACAAGCGGATTGGCGCCGGAGCGGTTTATTGCCGTCTTTTATAGCGGTCTGGGGGCATCCCTGCTACTGGCAGGATTATTGTTTGGCCGTAACTTTGTCAGGGCGGTATCTGCCGAGCCCACAGTACAAAAGAATACGAAACAGGAAGGAGAAATGAGCATGAAACGATATATGAATATGGCGCTGCTTTATGCCGTTTTAGCAATGGTTGGCGGTGTCTTTTACCGGGAGTTCACCAGCTTCAACGACTTTACAGACAAAACGGCTTTAGGAGTGGTACATACCCATTACTTTCTGTTAGGCATGGTATTTTTCCTGCTGCTTTTGCTGTTGGAAAAGAACTTTTCTTTCACTGGTGCCAAGACGGGGAGGATTCTGGCTGTCTATCATATTGGACTGAATCTGACCGCTGCGATGTTGGTGGTGCGCGGCGTTTCCCAGGTGCTGGGGGATACACTTTCCGTCGGCATGAGCGCGGCGATTTCCGGCGTTGCCGGGATCGGTCATATTCTGCTGGGGATCAGTCTGGTTTTTCTGCTGGTGCAGATCAGGCATAGTGTATTAGAGGCTTAAGGAGAAAAGGATGCAGTATACGGCGAAATATCACTCTCCTCTGGGAGAAATGCTTTTGGCAGCCGATGCGGTCGGCCTGACGGGATTATGGTTTGCGGGTGAAAAGTTTTTTGCCGCAGGTTTGGATCCGGAGCATGAGGAAGGAAATCTGCCAGTCTTTGAAACCGCAGGGAAGTGGCTGGATCTTTATTTTTCCGGAAAGGAACCGGATTTTATGCCGCCCATCCACATGATCGGCTCACCGTTTCGGCTTGACGTATGGAAGCTTTTGCGGCAGATTCCCTATGGTCAAACGGTGACTTATGGAGAACTGGCGAAAACGATTGCGAGGCAGCGGGGGCTTCCCCGTATGTCTGCGCAGGCAATAGGCGGTGCTGTGGGGCATAACGAGATCTCCATTATCGTTCCTTGCCATCGCGTGGTGGGAGCAGACGGCAGCCTGACAGGATATGCGGGCGGGCTGGATAAAAAGGAACGGCTTCTTGCTTTGGAGGGCGTTACTATGGAAAAGCTGTTCCTGCCGACGAAAGGAGCGGCGTTTCATGAAAGTTAGCATTGACAACCTAACAGTCGTTAGATATAATAAACCTAACAACTGTTAGGGAGAACGAAAGTGAAGGAAACAAAACAAAAAATATTAGAGACAGCATTGGATTTATTTTCTCGATATGGATTTTCGGCGGTGTCGATCAGAGACATTTGTAAGGTCGTAGACATCAAAGAAAGTTCGGTCTATTATCATTTCAAAAATAAGCAGGCTATCTTGGAGGAACTGCTGCAGCAGTTTGAATCCATAGCAAATGATCTCATGTCACAACTGGAGCAGGCATTGAAAGCGACACAAAACGATGTTGAGGGGAATGTCTTTGAAAAAACCTGTGACTGCTTTTTTGAGCAGTATTTGATGGACGAGTACTGCAATAAGATCATGAGACTACTTTCCATTGAACATTTCAGCAATGATGAAATCCGGAAAATATATGATGACTGGCTGATCGATAAGCCGTTACAATTTCAGGCGAAGGTCTTTTCCCTGTTGATTTCAGCAGGAATGATCAAAGAGGCAGACAGCAGCTATTTGGCAGTGAAATTTTATGCGCCGATTTTTCTTTTTATGCAGCGATGGCTTTTTCACGGGACATTGACGGAGGAACAAAAACAACTGTTTCGGGAAAATGCGTATGCGCATATCAATCATTTTTTCAGGGAAATGGAGGGAAACTAATATGGCAAATGTATTGATCGTCGGTGCGAATCAGGGGATCGGTTACTATCTTGCAGAAAGATTACTGGAATTGGGAAATACGGTAACGGTGTTGGATATTCAGATCGACGCGTTGGAACAATTAAAGGAAACGTATCAGCAGACGCTTCTGCCAATCGTTGCGGACGCAAGAGATCTTTCCGAGATCGAGAGCGGTGTGCAGCAGGCAAGGAAGCAGTTTGGGGATCTGGATATTGTGATCCATAATGCCTGTCTGTGTACCTTTCAAAGCGAGCAGGACACGGACTACGAAATCTATCAAAAGGTAATGGACGTCAACTATTTTGGTGCATTGAGATTGGCAAAAACGGTTCTTCCGTATTTGCGAAAAGCGAAAAAAGGGCGTATTATATTTACAAGTTCGGGAGTAGGCGTTACCGGGTTTGCCAACATTTCTCCCTATGCCGCGTCCAAAGGCGCAATCGAGTCCCTGGCGAAATGTCTGCAAATAGAAAATGAGGCGTACGGGATTAGTTTTCATTTGTTTCACCCGCCGCTCACAGATACAAAATCGGCAGCGGGACTTCCGATTCCCAAGGAATTTAAGGCAAAGGCAAAAGAAGTCGGTTATGGTCTGGCGGATCATATCCAGTCAAAGAAATTTGTGATCTGTCACTCTGCGATCCAGACAGCGCAGATCAGATTTTCTTACAGGCATCCCCTTTTGATTGGGAAAATGATGACCAAGGCGATGAGGCGGGCGGTCGAATCAGATATCATTACGAAGGAAAGGACTTGATCATGGCGAAGATAGCTGTTTATTTCCCGGGCATAGGATACCACGGCGACAAACCCTTGCTGTACTATGGCAGAAAGATTGCCTGCGAGCAGGGATATCAGGAATATCGAAATATGAAGTACACTTATCAGGCGGGCAACATCCGCGGCAATGCAGAGAAAATGCAGGAAGCGTACGAAGTGCTGTTTTCTCAGGCGGAAGCACAACTGGCCGATATGGTCTGGGCAGATTATGAGGACGTGCTTTTTGTATCCAAAAGCGTCGGCACCATCATTGCGGCATCCTACGCAAAGAAATATGGACTTGGCAGAGCAAGGCACATCCTGTATACACCGCTGGCGCAGACGTTTCGGTTTGCGCCAGAACAGGCAGTCGCTTTTATCGGTACGGCGGACCCGTGGAGCGACACGGAGGAGATCATCCGCCTTGCTGAGGGGAATCATATTCCTATTACGGTATATGAAGGATGCAATCATTCTCTTGAGGGTGATGATACTTTGAAAAATATTGAGAATTTGAAGGATGTTATGCAAAGGACTAGGGACTTTTGCAAGGGAGGATTATGATGGGAATTTCAGCAGGTTTCATGCTCCCGCACCCGCCGCTTATCATCCCCACAGTCGGCGGCGGTGAGGAAAAGAAAATACAACAGACGATAGACGCCTACCAAAAAGCGGCGCAAATGATCGGCCGTCTGCAGCCGGAGACGATCGTGCTCCTGTCTCCGCACCAGATCCTGTATGCGGACTATTTTCATATCTCGCCGGGAGAGGGCGCAAGGGGCGATTTTGGGCAGTTCCGCGCCAGACAGACTTCCATGGAAGTGACCTATGACACGGAATTTGTCCGCGCGCTGTGCGGCGCAGCGGATGAGGCCGGCTTAGAGGCGGGGACGATGGGAGAGCGGGAGAAAAAGCTCGATCACGGCACCATGGTGCCCCTGTATTTTGTCAATCAGTATTGGACGGGATACCGTCTGGTGAGAATCGGCCTGTCGGGTTTCCCGTTGACGGCTCACTATCGACTGGGACAGTGTATCGCGGCAGTGGCAGAAACCTTGGGACGAAACACGGTGGTGATCGCCAGCGGGGACTTGTCTCACAGGTTGAAGGAGGATGGTCCCTACGGTTATCAGCAGGAAGGACCCGCTTACGACGCGCGGATCATGGACGTGATGGGCAGGGGCGCGTTCGGAGAACTGTTTGCGTTTTCGGAGGAATTTTGCGAGAAGGCGGCGGAGTGCGGGCATCGCTCTTTTACCATCATGGCGGGCGCATTTGACCGCAGCGGCGTGGAAGCGAAGCGGCTTTCCTATGAGGGGCCTTTCGGGGTAGGATATGGCATCTGCACCTATCTACCCTGCGGTAAGGACGAGACACGGAATTTTTTGGAGCAGTACGAGGAGAAGGAGCGTCAGGCGCTTCTTGCCGGGCGGGAGAAGGAAGACGCTTACGTCAGGCTGGCGAGATATACGATCGAGGCGTTTGTGAAGACGGGGACGATGCCTGAAATGCCCCAAAACCTGCCGGAAGAATTGCATCAAAACAGGGCGGGGGCATTTGTCTCCCTCAAGGAGGGCGGCAGGCTCAGGGGTTGTATCGGTACCATTCAGGCGGTCAGAGGATCGCTTGCGGAGGAGATCATGCACAATGCCGTCAGCGCCTGTTCGGAGGACACCAGATTCTCTCCCGTGGAGGATTGGGAGGTGGATCGCCTTTCGATTAGTGTTGACGTGCTGGGAGAGACGGAGAAGATTTCCTCGGCGGACGAGCTGGATGTGAAGCGGTACGGCGTGATCGTGACAAAGGGCGGAAGACGCGGGCTGCTTTTGCCGAATCTGGAGGGCGTGGACACGGTGGAGGAGCAGATCGCCATCGCGAAGCAGAAGGCGGGAATCAGAGACTATGAGAGCGTGGAGCTGGAACGGTTTGAAGTGATACGGCATCACTGACAGAGGGAAAAGAACTTTTAGCGGAGTAGGGATATGAAAACGATTTGTCAGGTATGTATGCACCACTGCGCGCTGGAGCCCGGACAGACGGGGCTTTGCAGGGCCAGAAAAAACGAGGGCGGGGATCTGGAGACGGTCAAGGCTTTTATCGCGAGGGCGCAGGAAAGCTGCCATGTGGAGCTGACGACGCTCATCGTGCCAGGGGAAAACGATTCCGCCTTGGATATGGAAGCGCAGGCAAAATGGATCGCCGCCTTGCGTCCGACGATCCCGCTTCATATCACCCGCTTTTTTCCACGCTACCATATGAGAGACAGGGAGGCGACGGACGTGGAGCAGCTTTACCGCCTTGCCGGGATCGCCAAGAAGTATCTGCAAAAGGTGTATGTGGGGAACGTGTGATCCTCTGCTGTATCGCTCTATTGTGGAGATCACAAAAGGATGGATGCGTTTGGAATGACAGGCAGAAAGGATGATATGCGGATGTACGACGCGATCATAGTCGGCGCGGGGCCAGCAGGCTGCACAGCGGCCAAAATGTTAGCGGAAAAGGGGAAAAAGATCCTCTTATTAGAAAAGTTCAAAATGCCAAGATACAAGTCCTGTTCGGGCGTGTTGATCAAAAAGTCGATGGACCTTGTAAAAACGTATTTCGGGGAAGAAGTACCGATGTCTGCCCTGTGCACCCCGACGCAAAATCGAGGCATGGTCTTTACGGATGATAAAGGAAAAGAGTACCGCTTTGAGCAGGAAGGGCTTAACGTCTGGCGCAGTCATTTTGACGGCTGGCTGGCAGAGAAAGCGAAGGAGAGCGGCGCAGAAGTGAAAGACGGCGTGGCGGCGCTTTCCTGTACGGAAAAGGACGGCCTTGTGGAAGTCAGTCTGCGCGGGGAAGACAGTGTTACGGAATGCGCAAAATATGTTATCGACTGCGAGGGCGTTGTCGGGACGTTGAAGCGGCAGATATTCGGCATAGTTCCCGCATACATCACCACCTACCAGACTTTCAATGAGGGCAGTATCGATTTGGACCCGCATTACTTTTATGCTTACTTACAGCCGGAACTTTCGCAGTACGACGCCTGGTTCAATGTGAAGGACGATCTGCTGGTGCTTGGTGTATCGGTAAAAGATATGGATCAGATAGCACATTATTACAGGCAGTTTATTGACTATATGATAACAAACCATCATCTGCGCATCAACAGACAGACAAAGGAAGAAAAATGGCTGATGCCGCGGATTTTCCCGGGGTGCCAAGTGGACTACGGCGTGGGACGTATCCTGTTTGCCGGGGAAGTCGCCGGGTTCTTAAACCCGATGGGCGAAGGCATATCGGCCGGGATGGAGAGCGGCTGCTGTGCCGCCCAGGCGGTCATGGAGCATTTTGATGATCCTGAATCCGTCAGAGAAGCTTATCGGAAAAGTACGGAAGAATTGCAAGCCTATATGACGCGGCAGTGGAGTCTTGTCGGGGGAATGGCGGGCACATTTTCGGAGATGGCATAGAAACTCAATCAGCGATTGCGTGACAGAAGGCGCAGCTTCCCTTAAAATGAAAATGCAGATGCAGCTGTAGATACAGATAAGGAGGTTGGGCTGATGGAAACAGGAAACGTGATCAAAGAATACAGAAAACTGAATATGACGCAGGAGGAATTGGTGGTATCCATGCAGGGAACAGATGAAAAAATGTTAAACCATAGCCAGATCGACAGCATCTTCGATTATGTGCCGCAGCCGGAGTAGGCGCCGAAGATGGTGCTCGTTATTGACGATTCGGATTTCGATGTCATATGGCTTTATTGAAAAATACTATGTTATTCTGTTGTTTATCATGTTTACACTGTGCACATGTAAGTCCTTAAGATTTAATTTTCATTTTTTGCTTGCATTTGATACGACTATGCGATATAGTATAAACATATCATAGCTTTCTAAATTTCTTTATAGGAAACATTGTCATAGAATTAATTATGGGGAATTTTGTTATGAAGGTAGAATATAAGCCTTCTATGTTCAATCGTATCGTAAAAAAGGATCAGTCAATTGTTCTCTACAATTCATTTGGTGGAACAGGTAGTATTTTACACGTTTCTGAAGATAAGGTGAAAAGGATTGTAGAGTGGCTGTCGAAAGAGAGGGAATATGACAATGATAATTCCGACTTTCAGCTACTTAGTCAATATGGATATTTAGTGCCGGCGAATTTTGACGAGAAAAACTTACGCAGATTTCGGTATATGCAGCAAGTTACAACAAATCGTTTACATCTGGTGGTTCACACAACGAAAGCGTGTAATTTTCGGTGCAGCTATTGTTATATGGATTTTGAACCGGAAATGATGAGACCTCAAATTCAACAGGGAGTTGTTAATTATATAAGAAAGACCATTCAGAAGTTTAAAAGTGTAAGAATAAGTTGGTTTGGTGGAGAGCCTTTGCTTGGAATGAATGTGATTGAAAATATATCTAAGCCGGTTATTGATATTTGCCGTAGTCAGAAGAAACCATATTCTTCTTTGATAACTACGAACGGATATAATTTAACCCCGGAGAATATAGAAAAATTAATATCATACCATATTACGCATATAGCTGTTACTATTGACGGGAATAAGGAACTGCATGACAGTCAAAGACCGCTGGCAGATGGATCGCCCACTTTTGAACGAATTGTTGATAATCTTAAATATATTCGTGACCATGTGAAAAGCCATACACTTACCGTCTCTATACGAACTAATGTAACTCAAAAGCATATGGCACAG
This sequence comes from uncultured Lachnospiraceae bacterium, assembly GCA_910576815.1. GTDB lineage: Bacteria > Bacillota > Clostridia > Lachnospirales > Lachnospiraceae > UBA3282. The sequence continues at coordinate 57,429 of CAJTKA010000005.1, read as the reverse complement.
CTTGATGATTATTATCGCTTTTTTAACGATACTTTTGGATCAGACCATAGATTTTCTTTATTTATAAGACCGGTTGCGGACTATGGCGGTATTCGTGTAAAATCAATGAAGGATTTTTTAGTTCATGACATGCATACAGTATATGATCGTATTTCCTGTTTACAAGATAGAATTAAGTTTTTTCCTAATTTTATTGATTTAGAGATGGGCGGTTATACTTGCACGGCGCGTCACTTGCATAAGTATACGGTTGGATGCGACGGTGCTATATCAAAATGTGATGAGTCATTACTCGAACCGATAGGTCAGCTTTATTCAAATGGATATATGGAGATAAATGAAGATGAACATGCCAAATGGATAATAGGTGTTTCCAGGAAAGAATGCGAGGATTGCTTTTTTAGCGGCAGTTGTTTTATGGAACTATGCCCCAAAGCTAGGATTTTAAATAACTGTATTAAGTGCCCGGTCAATTTCGCTGAAATAGATTCTTTAATTCTATTGGCTGCTGATACATATACAACTAGAATATTATGAACGAGGGTTTGTGAGTATGCATACACGGGAACGGATCGAGGGCTGTCTGAATACGGTAGGTATTTTGATTGACCCCACATCGGATGATGTGAATTTAAATGATTACGATGTTGATTCAATATCTTTTATTAGTTTTATAGTTGAAGTAGAAAAAGAATTTGATATAGAAATCCCAGATGGCTATTTATATGTTGAAATTCTTCAATCACTTAATGGCTTTGTTAATTTGGTGGAGCAGCTGGTTGACAAGCGAAACAAATCAAATGTCACATCTGTATTTTAAAATTTTGCAAAGAAAGGAAGTGAGGATAGTGAAAAAGAAATTAAAAAAACCAGATACGTACAGACTTCAGGCTTTGAAAAAGGTTGCGTTATATGAAACGCTGTTGCGTGGTTCGGTAGACGAAAACTGCTCAAGCCCTGGATCGCAGTATCAGTCTTGTAAAAACAAGTGTTGTTGACAAAACAAAGAGGGATTAGCTTGAGAGTTAATCTCTCTTTGCTCTATTACGAATTGAATCTGATGAGAAAACTGGAGCTTACAAACAATAAACGTAGATTTGTTTAAAGGCAAAATGCCAGTTTATAGGTCAGATTAATCGGGCATAGGATAATTTGAGGTGTGAAGAGGTGATTTGTTTTGATTCAAATAAAAAATACGATTAAAAGTCTATTATCAGGAACCGTGTTTTCTTTTCGTCTCTTGTGGGAAAATGAACGCAAACTTTATGTATACCTTTTGCTTTCAGCAAGTTTGGGAACAGTAAATGCATTCCTTTTAATTCTGTTTCCCAAATGTTTGTTGGATAACGTTACAGAACGAAAATATACTACAGCTCTTTTGATTATTGGTCTATTTGCAACGATACAGCTTGCTTTTTCTGTTTTTAATGGTTGGCTTAACAAAAATAAAGAGATTTCTGTTGAGAAGAATCGGCTATTGTTAAAAATTCTATTAGCGGAAAAATTAGCTACGCTTCGACAGGAACAATTAGAAGATCCGGAAAAATCGAGGCAGTATGAAGTTGCGAAAAAAAGTATTGATAAAGGGAATGTAGAAGCGTGTGTGGAGGCTTTTTTGTCTTTGGTTTCTTCTGTTGTAGTTATAAGTGGTGTTATATATATCTTAAAATTGTTGCCATTCTGGTTTATGTTGCTTATATGTATTGTTATGATTGTCAACGCAATAGGCCATATCGTCAGAGCAAAATATACATATAAGGAGATGACAGAGGAAACCCCTACAGAAAGAGAATTATATTATTTGCGTGGCAGACTTATGAATAGAGAATATGCCAAGGAAATTCGAGCGTTTCATTTAGAAAATTTTATTGTGGATAAAACGCAGCAGACAATTGATAAATTTTTTTTTATTAGTCAACGTTATAACGTAAAACATAATCGAATACTTTGGTGGACAGATATGATGAACGGTTTGCAGACAGTTGCCTTTTCTACATATAATGTTTTTCTTTTTTTTCAACAAATAATTACAGTGGGAACTTTTACAATGAATATGTCGGCTCTCTTTCAGTTCAGTGATTCCTTAAATACGATTTTCACCAAGCTGGTTGCTATGGCGGAACAAAGCGTTTATCTGAAAGACTATCGGGAATTTATTTTTATGCCTAGCAGTTATCAAGGACAGATAGAGATATCTGTGCAGGAGATGTATACGATTGAATTTGTCGATGTATCTTTTCGCTACCCGGGGCAGGAACAGAATGCCCTAGAGCATATTAGCCTTACGATTCATCAGGGCGAAAAAGTTTCCATAGTAGGAGCTAACGGCGCTGGAAAATCTACATTTACTAAACTGTTATTGGGTTTGTATCGCCCCACAAGTGGTTCTATTTTTTTGAATGGAACGAACATTGAAGAACTGGATTCGGGCAGTTATTTGCGGTTGTTTTCGGCTGTGATGCAGGATTATCAGCTTTTCAGTTTTACTATTCTGGAAAATATTATTTTTTCAGAAGATCCATCGCCTACTCAATTGGCGGCTGCATGGGAATGTGTGCGGGAAATCGGACTGAGCGGCACGATTGAAAGACTGCATAATGGCATGGGAACATTTTTAACGCAACGGTACAATGAAAAAGGTATTGATTTGTCAGGAGGTGAGCATCAGAAATTGGCCATCGCCAGAGCTTTGTATCATAATTCTCCCATTATGATTTTAGATGAACCAACTTCTGCTCTTTCCCCTCAAAGTGAATATGATATTTATCAGCGCTTCAGCAAAATGACGAACAATAAAACCGTTCTTTATATTTCGCACCGATTATCCAGTTGTACGCTATGTGATAGGATCCTTGTATTTGATGAAGGAAGAATTGTGGAGGATGGCTCGCATTGGCAATTGCTGGAACAGGGTGGACAATATGCAAAAATGTTTCATAAACAGGCATCCTTATATGGTTTCTAACGGTATTCCGGCTTTCAAAGGAGCTTAGCATGAAAATGTATCATAAAATTTCCAAAACTCTCTTATGTTGCGGACAACTTATCCGAATGAAGTGGAGAAAGAGCAAAAGTCTATTCCTGATGGATGTGATGATTGGCTTGTTTAGAGAATCAAAGTTAATCTTGAATATGGTTTTCCCGGCAGTAATTATTCAATTAATTATGGATTCAACAAAAAAGGATTTGGTGTTGCTTTGGATTTTGGGAAGCAGCCTCGCTATGACAATCATTTCCATTGGGATAGAAATACTTCAGCGCTCTTTATCGAATCATTCACTTCGCGCATTGAACTATCTTATTCTAAAACTGAATAAGAAGGCGATGCGCATCAATTTAAGTGATTTTGAATGTGGAGATAACATGGAACAATTTGATAAGGCTTATGATGGACTATGGAATTCTTCGGATGTGGATTTTGTCATTCTGTCCGTCATTTTCAGTAAATTGATTTCTTTTGGAGTTACCGCATATATTTTTAGTAGCGTGCATTGGGGTGTTGCTATATTTGTCGTTGCAACACTGTTGATTGAATTCATTTTGGATATATATCTTTCTGAACGATTACATCAAAAAGATCAACAGCAATCGGAACTGACTCACAAAAGAAAATATTTGTCGGATACCCTTTTTGATTACAAGACTAATAAAGAAGTTGTTTTGAATGGAGCGGTAGATTTTTTTATCAACAAGTTTCGAACGGTATTTACGATGGAAATGGAAATGGAAAAGGGTAAAAAAGCTGATATCTTCAAAAATGATAGGATATGTGCCTGTATAGAATTTTTTCGTATTTGCATTGTTTATGTAATTGCCGTTTTGCGATATATGGGAGGATACCTTCCGTTAGCTAATTTTACCTTGTTTTCCAGCGCGGTGAAACAGATGACCTATGCTATTTGGCAAATTTTGCAAGGATTTTCCTCTTTACTCCGTGCGAGTGAGTATTTTGATGATTATATTCAATATATGAATTTGGATGAAACGGATTGTCAAAGCGGAAGCCAACACATTGATCATCCTATATTTCACATCGAATTTAAAAATGTTTCATATCAATATCCAAATCAAAGCGATTATGCGGTGCAAAATCTTTCGTTTGTGATATCAGAGGGTGAAACCGTTGCGTTGGTTGGAGATAACGGCGCGGGAAAGAGTACCGTTATTCGGCTGTTGATGCGCCTGTGCCATGTTACAGATGGTGATATTTTATTGAATGGGAAAAGCATTTATACATATGATTATGAAGAATATATATCCTGCTTTGCACCAGTGTTTCAGGACTTTATGCTATATTCTTTTACGCTTAGGGAAAACATCTGGTTTGACAAAATGCCGACGGATTTCGAAAGTGAGACCTTATTGACTGATATTGGTCTGAGTCAAAAAATTCATTCTTTGCCTAAGGGATTGGATACTCCTTATACAAAACGATTTTATACCGATGGAGTTGAATTTTCGGGTGGAGAGGAACAAAAACTTGCGATTGCACGAGCTTACGCCAAATGCAGTCCGGTGATGTTTTTGGATGAGCCCACCTCTGCGCTTGATCCATTGACAGAATGTGCATTTTATGAGTTGATTCATAGCCTGCGGGGTGGCAAAATTACGCTGTTCATTTCACACCGCCTGAGTACGACTAGGTTTAGTGATAAAATATTAGTATTGAATCAGGGACGATTGGTCGAGGAAGGTACACACGAAAAGCTCATGAGACAGCAAGGGTTCTATTATCGCATATTTAAAATGCAAACACAGTATTACCAATAGAAGGGGATGATACAAAATGTGTAAAATAGTAGTTATTGATACGGGCGTGGATATTGGTAATAAATATTTAAAAGTCAGGGGGATTGATGGCATTAGCATTCGAAGATCGAAAAAGAACGAAATGGCATATTCCGTTGCACATTATTCAGATGATCGCCTGTGCATACAAGATAACATTGGTCACGGAACGGCTGTTTGCGGAATCATTGCCACTCATAACCCAAACGCAGAACTTTTTGTAGTAAAGCTGTTTGACAGGGATTCCCTACAGGCAGATGAAGAATTGTTATGCTTCGCATTGGAGTATATTTTAAATTATGTAGATTGCAATATTCTCAACCTGAGTCTGGGTCTATGTTTATTAGAAAGCAGCAGACTGCATGAAGTGTGTAGACAACTGCAACGAAAGAGAAAATATCTTGTTTCGGCATTTGATAACAATGGGTCGATTTCCTATCCGGCTGCTTTTGAAACGGTCATCGGAGTAACAACTGGATGCGAATGTTATCATAATAATGATTTTTATATTGTGAATAATTCTATGGTAAATGTTTGTGCAAAGGGACGGACACAGAGACTTATTTGGCTGCAGGATAATCTGTTGATCGGATCTGGAAACAGTTATGCGTGTGCTCATATAACCGGGATTCTATCTAAAGATATAAGAAACCATGATCCAAAGGATATACTTGTGGGGAAATGCCGGGGAGTGATTGATGTCGGAGAAGAAAAGCGAGCAACATTTATTAACCCGGTAGCTAAATATAAAAAGGCGGTGGCTTTTCCTTTTAATAAAGAAATGCATAGCATTGTTCGTTTTTGCAATCAACTTTGTTTTGAACTTGTAGATATTTATGATCATAAGTATTCGGCACGTATAGGTGCATTTACGAATGATTTATTAAAATTCTTATGTCCGCAAAATTATTGTATCCGAAATATTGAAAATATTGACTGGAATTCATTTGATACATTTATTTTGGGTCACACGGATGAATTTTTGCATATATTGGGAAAACCTGAGTTCAAACAGACTTTGATTAACCAAATCATAGAACATGATAAATACATATATGCATATGACGATTTGTCTGAGTATGAGGTACCGAAAGACAGAGAACATTTGGTTTACTATCCAAAAATAACAAAATTGGACATACCTGTGTGTCCCTTTGGAAAGTTATATCGCCAAGGAAAGCCGGTTTTAGGTGTTTTTGGAACGAGTTCAAGACAGGGTAAATTCACATTACAGTTGAAGTTACGCACAGAATTTTTAAATAGGGGATATCGGGTTGCTCAGATTGGAACTGAGCCAAATGCTTTATTATTTGGAATGGATGCTGTTTTTCCTGTTGGTTATCATTCCGCTGTATCAATCAATCGTAAAGATACCGTCGCATATCTCAATAAGGTGCTTCATGAAATTTCTTCGGATGCGGATATAATTTTAGTGGGAGGACAGTCGGGCACCGTTATTCGTGATGAAGGAAATCTGGATAATTATAATTTTACTCAGATAGATTTTTTATATGCAACGCAACCAGATGCGGTAATCCTGTGCATTAATGTATTTGATGATTTAGATGTTATACATCGAACAAAGCAGTTTATTGAGGCGGCGGTAGGATGTCGTGTACTCGCATTAGTAGTTTTTCCATTTCACTACAGAAAAGAAGATACCAGCTATCAACAGCTTATTGCATTAAAAGATGATGAGTTCCAAACATATAAAGAGATTTATATAAAGCAGTTTAGTTTGCCGGTGCATTTAATGGACAATGGCTCTCATATTCAGGCATTAATGGAGCAAATCATCAACTATTTTTCTTAAACATAACATATACCAATAGAATTCTCTTTGTTAAAAGGCTCTTGGAAGTTATAGTTATGAATCAACAATGACTGGCGATACAGCAATACGAGGTGGAGTTGAAAGATATAAGGTTATGGATTTTAAAACCTTGCCAGTTTTTTGGCAGAAAGGCAGAATTAATGATGAAAAAAATACTACCTATTAATTTGAATCCGTATATAAGGACATATGCACATCATGGGTATCATCATGCAGTGATTTGTACTCGCGATAAAATTTCTTTTGATGAAAACACACCGGTCGCGAGTGTTCGTGTAAATAAATATTCTCAATATACATGGTATAGAAAAAGTGAAGGACTACAATATGATATTGCTGATAAAGAGCAATTGACATTTTATGCAAATAAATGGAATCTTAATATGAACGCCGCTTTTTGGAGGACATGTGATACGGATGATGATATTGAAATTACCATAAATAATCAGTTGTATTCAAATGTCTGGGGCTCTGTTTATGTTTTCCTTTCAAAGGATGATAAGAAAATAATAACGGATTTTGACCAAGCATACAATCTGGTATTTGGTAATTTTTCAAAAGATGGGATTTATTATAAAGATGAATACCGGCATCACACGATGTTGGAACATTTGCCGATGCTACCGATTACATTACACTTAAAAAAATCACAGAGCAGGGCCAACTTGACATATATAAGTTTTTCTCGGGACGAAAATACGATAAATATACCACTTAATGAAACAGGTTGTCCAAATGAAATAATTGGATTTGGTGTTAATTTGAGGTGCAACAGTTATTATGAATGGCTGTTTTCCAATTATATCAATATATATGTGGATTTGAATAATCAGATACCCATTGATTATCTATGTGATATACATAAGGATTGGCACTGTAACACATATAATCATTTTATAGATTTTAGTATTGAAACAGAGAATGAAATCAATAAACTGGGGTATCGGCTTATTGATTATATAAAGAAAATGATAGATAATGATAAATACGTTGAAACTATGATTAATGATTGTATTCATTTGAAAAGTGAAGAACAAGTTTACTATCATCAGAATTTGATATATGGATATGATGATGAGAACTTGAATTTTTCTATGTTGTATTATTATAAAGGTAAAGTTATGGCCGTGAACATGTCATATATAGATTTTCTTTCTGATCGGAACAAATTGATGAACAGAAAATTGTATATTTATAAATATAATCCTGCATATGAATATTATGAGATACAGCCGTCTCACATTGTACAAATATTTGAAGAGTATAGAGATTCAATCAACATATCATATTATGAATCAACATATCATGATGAGAATATTCGTTTTGGAATAAATGGGCTTAAAAGTTTTTTGTCAGATATTGGAAGAGAAAAATTATTGACAGATATTCGAGTGAGTTATTTACTTAGTGAACGTAGTAAGTGTAATTATGATCGAGTAGAGTATTTATACCAAAAGCAATTAATAAGTGATGAATATTATAAGTTGGCGATACAGTTATCAAAACAAATCTGTAATATTACCTTGTTAATAAGAAATCTTATATTGAAACGTATAAGTGGCGGAAGATATAACGATGAAATAATTGAAAGATATTTCGTTGAGTATATAACTTATGAGGTCGATTTTACGGATGCCATTATTTGTGGATTAAAGAAAAAACCCGTATGAGAGCAGCATAAGCATAACACTATTTATGGGAGCTGACATGAAATGTCCGATTGTGAGTTCCTTGACTTCCCCTCCCCAATTCGCTATGATAAGGGCAATGGATTCCGCTTTTATCACACATCGGAGGAAACCCCGTGAAGCAAAAGGAAAATACCGTCAGCTTGCTGACGCCGCCCGGCAGTGCGCCGCATTATAAAACCTTATCCGAAGCCGCAGTCCACGACCTGGGGCTGGATTATCTCTGTGCGCAGATCACGGACAAAAAGCAGGAGCAGACGCTTTTGCTGTCCGTTCTCTCCAAAATGACGGACGACCCTGCGGTGACGCAGTATCGGAGTGACGTGTTTGCGGATATCTATCAAAACGAAGCCATGTGCGATGAAATACTGCGTGTTCTGGATCAGATCGATTTTCTGCGCGATTACGGAAGTATCGGCAGGACCCATGACGAAGCAAAAGGCGTGTGGGATCTCATGCACCGTTTGGACGACCTTGGCCGCCTGGGGGAGGAGTGTCGGCAGTTTCGCGAGATCTATGCCGACAGTACCCAAAACAGTCTGCTGCTTCTCAATGAGACCTTTTCCACGACCTCTTTTGAGGAGGGATATTTTATTGCCAAAGATGCGGTCAGGGCAATTCTGGACAAAGGAATCCGCACAATTTACAATACCCATATGCACAAACTGGCATTTGATTTAGAGGAGTTGAATCGTTCTTACGATTCCGTCAGGGCAGTTTCCCTGATCGTCAAGGCGGATGGCGGCAAGCGCTCGTTTCAGATTGAGATCGCGCCGCCGGAGGGGATGTCTTATGCGGGTGACATTGCGAGAAAATATGGGGTGACTTACGAGATGCTGGTGGGACATTCTTAGGCTGACGGTTCATAGCACGGACGAAGCGGCAATTGGAATAGAAACGTATGGAAAAGGGTTGAAAGGATGATAAAGGAGGGTTTCACATGTTTACGACAAACAACTCATTAAGTGACATTTTAAATGCACCGGGCATGAGAAAATGGTTTCCGTATCTCTTTGCGGAAGACCATTTTGACCTGTTTCCAAAGGAGTTATGGGGAGAAGCGCTGCGGCTTTCCGCTTTCAGGGGTCAGACCCCGTGGGGGAGCGATCTGCGGGGAATCGCAGAGCAGCTGGTCGATACGGCCAATCTGATTCTGGAGATCCAGTCAAGGGAAAGGCAGTGCCTGCATTTGCATGACTGGAAGCCTTGGGAGCCGATCGAGGGAGAACTTTTGCAGGGCGGGGATCAGACCTTTCTCATCACACCGCAGCCCTCGGAAAAAGAGGAGGAAAAGAAACCGGCACTGATCATCTGTCCGGGCGGCGCCTATGAATTTGTCAGTTTTCAGAACGAGGGCACGCCGATTCAGACGGTAGCCGAACAGAAGGGCTATGTGACCTTTATGCTCCGTTACAGAGTGGCGCCGTCCCGCTATCCCGATCCGCAGATGGACCTTTTGGACAGCATCCTCTATGTCAGGGAAAATGCCGCGAAATATCAGGTCGATCCCGACCGCATTGGTATCGTGGGCTTTTCGGCGGGAGGGCATTTATGCGCATCGTCCGCCGCTCTTGCAGAAAGACTGTTGCCGGAAGGGAAGCCAAATGCGGTTGCCTTAGGCTATCCGGTGATCAGCTTTGAAAAAGGGACCGCGCATGAAGGAAGCTTTTTTGCGCTGTTTGGCAAAGAAGATGAGGCGCTGCGAAAAGAGTTTTCCGTGGAAAATCTGATCGAGGCGGATTATCCGCCGACCTTTGCCTGGGCATGTATGGACGATGACTGTGTTCCGCCTGAAAACACGAAGCGACTGGAAGAAAGACTTCAGGAAAAGGGGGTTGCGCATGCCTGCTATTACTACCCGACAGGGGGGCACGGTTGCGGTCTTGCCTATGACAATTCGGCATGGAAATGGAGCCTTGAGATGTTTGCCTTTTTAGAAAAGAATTTATAGAATGGTCCAGTCATTACCGCTATTTGTCCTCATACAACAATCCTTCTTCCTTTCCCGGCATTTTTGACCGATAACTATAGAAGGACAGGAAATCATGAGATGAATGGTAAGAGCCGTAATATGCTTTGTGTGTATGTAGGCTGTGTTGACAGGAGGATAATTTGAATATAGCGGTTTGTGACGATGAAGAAAACATTCGCTGCCTGATTGGGAAACTGATCGGAAAACAGGAGGGCAGTTATCATATCATGGAGTTTTCGTCCGGCGGGGAGCTTTTGCAGTTCTGGCAGCAGGAAGGGCGGGCGCGGATCGACATCCTTTTTCTGGATATTTCCATGAATGATATCGACGGGATGGAAGTGGCTAAGCAGATCAGGGCGTGGAAGGAAGAACGGGAAGAACCTGTGTGGGGGAGCCTTCCTTTGCTGATTTTTGTCTCGGGTTATTCGGAGTATATGCCGAAGGCTTTTTCCGTCAATGCCTTTCAGTACTTGATGAAACCGATCAACGAGAGGGAATTTGAGGAGGTGTTTGCGCAGGCTGTGCGGGAATGCCGCTATCTGGAGGCAAAAAAGGAAGCGGAGCCGCGGCGTATCCCGATCCGAATCGGAAAGATCACCAGAAATGTTTCCATAGATGACATTTCTTATATAGAAAGCAGGAACAGGAAAATCGTGATCAGGATGCGGGAGGAAGAACTGGAAAGTTACGGAAAGATAGGAGAGATGGAGGAGGAATTGCAGAAACGCTTTTTTCGCATCCACAAAGGGTATCTGGTCAATCTGAAATGGGTGGAACGCTACAGCCGCATGGAGGTACAGATGAAGGACGGCGCCAGACTGCCGATCTCCAAGTATAAGTATCAGGATTTTGTCAAGGCTTATCTGGAATACATTGCGGAGGACGAATAAGGCATTTGCCAATCCGGACAGTTCGTGGTATTTTCGGAGGAATTGAAAGTATTGACAAGGAAGAAAACTGAATTGGGTTTCAGATGGCCTCTGACAGAGGGAGTCCGGTATAGGGACTCCCTTTTGTAATGCCAAAAGTTCCGTTTTTCGTCGGACCTGACAAATTTTATAGAATCTAAAAAAGAAGTTGCGTTTCTGGAAATTTTCCCCTATAATTTATTTTAGGAAAAAGTATATTATTTTATAATAATAAAAACAGAAAGGGAAACAGCGCAATGAGCCAAGAGGGAAATAATCTGACTTTTAACAAACCGTGGATTTTACAGAGGGCTGACCCCTATATTTACAGGCATACGGACGGTACTTATTACTTTACGGCTTCCGTGCCGGAGTACGACAGGATCGTGCTGCGCAGATCGGATACGCTGGCGGGACTGCAGACGGCGCAGGAGACGGAAGTGTGGCACAAGCATGAGTCGGGGGTCATGAGCTATCATGTGTGGGCACCCGAGCTTCACTATTTGGACGGAGCGTGGTACCTCTACTTTGCGGCGGGAGAGAAAGATAATGTCTGGAATATCAGGCCGTATGTGCTGGAGTGCAGGGACGAAGATCCCATCACGGGCAGCTGGACGGAAAAAGGGATGATGGGCTGTCTGCCGGAAGATGAATTTTCTTTCCGCGCGTTTTCTCTGGATGCGACGGTGTTTGAAAGCGGCGGCAGGCGCTATTATGTGTGGGCGGAGAAGACCAGTGTAGGCCGTCAGATCTCCAACCTGTATATTGCGGAGATGGAGACGCCTTATCAGTTAAAGACGCAGCAGGTGCTTTTGACAACCCCGGATTATGACTGGGAGCGCGTTGGTTTCTGGGTGAATGAAGGCCCGGGCGTCATCAAGAGAAACGGAAAGATCTTTTTGACGTATTCCGCATCGGAAACCGGCATCGCTTATTGTATGGGAATGCTGACGGCGGATGAAGGCGCGGATCTGCTCGATCCCCTGTCGTGGAAAAAGGAAAGATATCCGGTGCTCTCGTCCGATGAATCCAAGGGAATCTACGGACCGGGACATAATAATTTTACCGTGGATGAAGAAGGAAACGACATCCTGGTATTCCATGCGAGGACGGAAACGGAGATCGTCGGAGATCCGCTGTATAACCCGAATCGCCACACGATGCTTATGAGAATCAAATGGGATGAAGCCGGCAGACCGGTATTCCGATTTGATGATTGACTGACTTAGGAAACTTTAGAGAAGGCGGGGATTCACAAGAAAAGCAAAGGGCGACAGAGAATGTAGCGGGGCGAACATGGAAAACAGTATCTATGACTATTTAACGGGATTGTATAACCGAAAAGGTCTCTATGAGAAATATGATGAAATGTCGGGAAAAGACAAGATTCATTTCATGTTTCTCGATCTGGATAATTTTAAGACCGTCAATGATGTATACGGACATAAGTCGGGCGACGAGCTTTTGATCGCAACGGGCAGGCTGCTGCAGGAGTGTGTGCCTGAGGCGGTTGCGGTGCGCCTTGGCGGGGACGAATTTGTGATGATGCTGTTTGGCGAAAAATCCAGAGAAGAGCTGGCGGGCGCAGCAGGACGGATTTTGGAGCAGATGCGCAGGCAGGGAAAAGAAATGGACTTTTTTACGGTAGTGTCCATGAGCATCGGCGTGGTGTGGAATGCGTTTTACGATACGGATTTAGAACAGCTCTTAAGCCAGAGCGATGCGGCGATGTATGAGGCTAAACAGAACGGAAAAGGCTGCTATATGTTCTACAATGATCTGGAAGAAAAATTTCTTCTGGAAAAGCAAATGGAAGAACATGCGCAGCAGGCGCTCAGAACGGGAGAGTTTGTGGTGCGCTATCAGCCCGTGCTTCATATGATCAGCTCTAAAATAGAGCATACTCAGGCATGTGTGTTCTGGCAGAGGGATGAAAAAACGGTCTGGGAGACAAAAGATTTCAGGCCGCTGTTTGAACGGAAGAATTTCAGCAAAGAGATCGATCTTTATGTGTTTGAAGCGGTTTGCAAAGATTTGCAGAGATTTCATCAGGAAGGCAGGATGCACGATAAGGTCAGCGTGCAGTTGTCCAGACAGCTGTTTTTGGATGAAGGATTGGGGCAGCGGCTTTTGGAGACGATGGCGCGTTACGGCGTAGAGCCGCATGAGCTCGAGCTGGCCTTGGAGGAGAAGGCGATTTCTTCCCGTGGCGTTGAGAAATTGATCGATTCCATGACCGCATTGAAGAATCTGGGCTTTTCGCTGGCGTTGATCCATTTTGGGGAGGATTTTTCCAGTTTCCGCTATCTGCGGAAGCTTCCGGTGGACAGTCTTAAATTTGAAGAGACTTATCTCAAAGAAAACTTATTAAATCCAAAGGGCAGGCAGATCATCAAGACGCTCATCAGACTGGGAAAGGATTTAAAGCTTTTGCTGGTAGCGGAAGGGCTCATTGAAAAAGATGAAGTCGTTTTTTTGAGCAGCTGCGGCTGCGATGCGGCGGCAGGGGAGTTTTATTCCGAAATAATGCCTTTGGATGAATATCTGGATTACACGAAAAAGCAGGCAGCGCAGAAGGAACGCAGGGCAGCGTTCCGCTTTCTTGACGGTCTGTCCGATGAGGATGGCACGATGACGGGCGAGATCGTGGGAGAGGGCGTAGCGCTTGTTCACGGGATCAGCGATCTCTGGGGCGGCGTTCATTTTCCGGGCGGAGAGGTCGGGCAGAATCTGATTTGTCTGCCAGGCAGTCTGTTTCCGGGAAACAGCTACACGCTCACGATGTGGATCAGAACAGATGCCGGCAACGATTGGACGAGTGTCATTTATATGCGCTATCTGGACGGTTTCGCGTCTCTGGTACCCTATCTGGGTGACGGGCAGAGTATTTACCGCATCTGCGAAGATACGGATATGAACAACGGCTGGCATGATACCTTCTGCCGTGCGGCAGCCTTCCATCAATGGTGCTTTCTTGCGGTGACCTACGATGCCTTCAGCGAGTCGGTCTGTTACTATTTCAATGGCAGGAAGGCCAGATATCGGGTAGATGTGCCGACGATGTTGGCCTGCCGCCAGGTGATGTTTGGCGGTGATCCCTTCCAGAAATCCTACCAGGGAACCGTATCCGCTCTGGTTGTTTATGACAACGTAAAAACGAGCGAAGAAATTCAGGCGATGTATGATTCTTACCTGGAGGAACCGGGCTTTTGCGGTGACAGGGAAAGCTTCTGGATGGAAGTCAATTAGATGTCAATCGGGCCGCTTTTTATACCAGGTACAGATGCCCCTGTCGGATAATCCCGAGAGCATGATCGTAGGACGCTCCAGCTCCCTGTCCCATGCGGGAGAAGCGATAAGGCTTTCCGTCGTATTGCCGTATTGCACGGTGATCGTGTATGCGCCGCTCATGTTCCAGAAGCCAATCACGGAGCAGCATTCCATACGGTCGTTTTCCATAAGGCGCAGGGGGTGGGCACACTGGATGCCCTGCGGCACGGAGGGAGTCAGCGCGATCCTCTCATAGGAACCGATCAGGTCGTTAGCGGAAAGCGACTGGAGCATTTCACCGGCATAGGGCTGCGCAGCGGCGATCAGCCACTCGTCGGGCGTCAGATAAAGCCTGCGGATCTGTAAGGTAGAAGGCTCCGGTTGTTCCGTAAAATTCATTTCTCTGATGTGGGAAACCAGAAACATTCCCTTATCGTCGCACAGGACGGAATTGTGTCCGGGAGCCATGTACGGCGTCCCGTCAAACCAACGATATCCACAGGAAATCATCAGGCCGACCGTGTTGTCTTCATCGTTTGGATCCGCCATGTCGCGGCCGTGATAATCGAGAAAAGGCCCGGTGATATGGCGGCTTCTGCCGATGCGGATGTTATAATCGCTTTTTAGGGAGCCATAGGATACAAACAGATAGTAATAGTCTGTCTCGGGCAGATAGATCATATAGGGACCTTCAATGGCGCAGTCCGTCCAGGCGGGGCGCCTTGCCAGACAGGTGCCGATCCCGTCTTCGGCGGCAAGTCCCGTCGTTTTATCCAAACGGAGGATGTGGCAGCCGCCCCAGAAAGAGCCGTACAGCAGATACTGTTCGCCGGTGCGCGCATCCTCGATGATGTTGGCGTCGATCCCGTTCACGGGCAGGTCGTCGCTTGTTTTTAGAACGCATTCCCCGGGGAGAAAGGGGCCTTCCGGCTTGTCGGAGACTGCCAGAAAGATGCAGGACTGTCTGACGCCCCAGGAGGAGTTGGAACAGTACAGGCGGTATTCGGAGCCGACTTTTACAATGTCGGGCGCCCAGATATCATGGCTGTTGGTCCAGGAGACGGATTCTTCGGGCGGAGCGCTTACCACTTTGCCCAGATTTTCCCAGTGGAGCAGATCGGCGGAGCGGCGGCAGAGCGCGCCCGTGCTGTAGATATAGTAGTTTCCGCTTACGGGATCACGATAGATCGCGGGATCGTGCGTCATCCACAGTCCCGGAAGATTGCGGTTTTTCGTCAGGCGTGACGGCTTTGGCGGCTCTGTGGGCGGTTTGCTTGGGAATGTGATATGAGACATGGCATTATCCTCCTTGCTGAAATAAATTCATTATTTTATGAAATTATAAAGGATATAGCGGGACTCTTCAATAGGATATAGTAAAAATATCTAAAAAGTTTGCTTTTGCTTGCAATTTTTGAGTAATTTGTATACAATAGTTTATAACAATCAAAAATAATTCACTTCAATATGGAGGCGTAAAATGAAAACAAAAAAATTGTTGCTGTGCGGGATCGCGCTTTCTGCCTGTTCGATGCTCCTTACGGGATGCGGAAAGACACAGGGGAAAGACGCATCGCAGATCGAACAGGGAAATGTTGCTCTGGGCGTGTCGGTTCACGATCCTTCCATTGTGAAGGATAATGGGAAATACTATATCTTCGGCTCCCACATGGAGGCGGCCGAGAGCAGTGACTTAATGAGCTGGAAATCCTTTGCCAGCGGGGTAAACGCGGCAAATCCGCTGTTTGACAACCTTTTTGATGAGGAGATGAAAGCTTTTGCCTATGTTGGGGATTATGTGGAGGGCGGCTATGCGGTGTGGGCGCCGGATGTGATCTATAACGAAGCCATGGAGAAATGGGTGATGTATTTTTCCACCAGCCATGACTGGTGCACCTCCAATATCTGTTTCGCGGTCGCGGACGATATCAAGGGCCCCTACAGTTACGTAGATACGCTGCTTTACTCAGGTTTTACATCCACGACGGCGGACAAGACGAACTTAAAGGAGATCCTGGGGGAGGATGTCAATGTCAGCAATTATCTGCAGTCGGCGAAATATAACCATTTGAATTATCCGAACTGTATCGACCCCACGATCTTCTATGATGAGGAAGGGACCATGTGGATGGTCTACGGTTCCTGGTCGGGCGGAATCTGGATTTTGCAGATCGACGAGCAGACAGGCTATCCGATCCACCCGCAAACCAATGAGGATACACATACGGATGCCTATTTCGGGCAGTATCTGATTGGCGGACTCCACAATTCCTGCGAGGGACCTTACATATTATATGATGACGAGACGGGATATTACTATCTGCTGGTTTCCTATGGCGGGCTGACCAGAGAGGGCGGCTATCAGATCCGCTGCTTCCGTTCGGAGAATGTGACGGGTCCGTATCTGGATGCTTCAGGCAGTACGTTTGAATACACGGCAGACCATACGGGAGTGGGCGTGAAGATGATGGGCAATTACAGCCTGCCGAGCTTAAAGACCGCTTATATGGCGCCGGGGCACTGCTCCGCGTTGATCGACGAGGACGGGAAGCGTTATCTGGTCTATCACCAGCGCTTTGATAATGGCACGGAATACCACGAGCCCAGAGTGCACCAGATGTTTTTGAATCAGGAAGGCTGGTATGTGGCGGCGCCCTTTGCGACGAACGGCGAGAGCCTGAAAGAAGACGGCTATACGAAAAAGGACGTGGAGGGGAAGTGGTATCTGATGAACCACGGAACCGATATCGGCGCCGAGATCCATGGAAGCAGCGAGGTGACGTTAAAGGGCGGCAAAGTTTCCGGCAGCGAAGAACTTGCGGGAAGCTATGAGCTGGAGGAGGGAAGCTCCTTCATGCAGCTTACACAGGGGGATGTGACCTACAGCGGCGTGCTTGTCGATATGACGGATGAAGCGGGAAATGCAGTCAGATGCTTCATGGGCGTGGGACAAAACAACGAGACTGTGTGGGCTGTCACGTATCTGTGATGTCGATTATTTTAGAAAGTTTAATAATAATAAAAATATTTTAATGAATATTAAAATACATATTGACAATGGGGGGGGGGTTAATGTAAAATATGGATAACAAGACAGATAAAAGCAGAGAAAACTGTACATAGTGCACAAATGCAGGATGGGAAAATTGTATAGAAGATCTGAATTATCTGCAAATTGAGAAAACACTATAATATTTTAAAAGGAGGATCACTATGAAGAAGAAATTGGTAAGTGTTTTGCTGGCATCGGCTATGATCGTTTCCACTCTGGCGGGCTGCGGAAACAGCGACAGCGGAACGACGGCTGACAACAGCACGACGACAGACAGCAGCACGGAGACGACAGAGGAAGATCCCAACGAAAAGGTTGGCGCGCAGATCGAGGTTGACCAGTCCGCAACTGACAGCGTATCGGTAGAAGGCGAGTACAGCGATGCGGATCTCACGGTCTTCATTTACGCGCAGGATCATGAAAAGGCGGTTTATCAGTCTCTGATCGACAAATTCATGGAGTCTACGGGTGCGAAGGTTACCTTCGAGGTTACCACGGCTGACGAGTACGGCCAGAAGATCCTTGCTTACAAGGCAGCTGGCGATATGCCCGACATTTTCTATGTAGGTCCTGATACCATTGCAGCAAACGTGGATGACGGCTATCTCCTTCCGCTGGATGATTATGTGCCGGAAGCTACCATCAACGACTTATGGCCGGCTATCACCGAGGCATACAGATACGACGGAAAGCAGGCGGGTGCAGGCCCGATCTACGGTTTGCCGAAGGATCTTTCCACCTTTGCATTTGCTTACAACAAGACCCTCTTTGACGAGGCAGGTTTAGAGTATCCCGATCCTGAAAATCCTTATACCTGGGAAGAATTCCTGGAGGTTTGCGGAAAGCTGACCATCGACAAGGACGGCGACGGCGAGATCGATCAGTGGGGCTGTGCAAACGCATTACAGTGGGCGCTTGACGCATTCATCTACACCAACGGCGGTCACTTCCTGAACGAGGATTATACACAGGTTGTGATTGATGGTCAGAAGGAATTTATTGACGCATTCCAGTATTTTGCAGATCTGACCTGCAAGTATGGCGTAACGCCTACCGTTGAGCAGGATACGGCTCTGGGCGGATATCAGAGATGGCTGGATGGCCAGATCGGTTTCTACGCATGCGGTACTTGGGATGTAGGCGCATTCATGGATAAGAACACCTTCCCTTACGAGTGGGGTCTTTGCGCATGGCCGACAGGCTCTACCGGCAAGTCCATGACCCGTAACGGTTCCGTAGGATTCGTGGTTTCCGCAGATACGCAGTATCCGGATGCGGCAGCAGCGCTGATCACCCTGTTCTCCACTGACCTTGAAGGCCAGAGAGTGCTTTCCGGTGAGACAACGGGCGCATCCCTGCAGATCCCGAACATCATGAGCTACGCTAAGGGCGATTTCAAGGACAGGATCGCTGACGGCACCATCCCTTATGGTGAAAATGTAGACGTAATTTTCAACTACATCGAGGGCACCGACAAGTATGAAGGTATCTTCGTAGAACTTACCTATACCTATAACGGCGACTGGTGGCAGGAGTTCTTAAGCGGCGGTTACGAGTATGTGTTGACCGGCGAGAAGACCGCGGCAGAATACTGCGCAGAAGTACAGCCCGCAATGCAGGCGGCGCTTGACAATGCAAATGATATGAAGGCAGCGGCAAGCGGACAGTAAAAAAATAAAAGGCAGGTGCGGAGACCTTAGGTGTTTCCGCACCTATTTTATCAACAGAGATGGTAGAAAGGTGAAGGTATGGATTCCAGTAAGGGTAAAAAACAAAAAACGAAATTGTCTGCGATGGCAAAGCGCGAAGAAAAATGGGGGCTTTTGTTTGTTGCGGCACCGGCGCTTGGATTTCTTATTTTTATGCTTTGGCCCATTATATTTGCCATATTGACAAGCTTGACGACGTGGAACGGCGCCAAGGGTTTCGCCGGGATGATGGACCGCTTTTGCGGATTTGACAACTACATAAAACTGTTTGCCGACAGGAAGTTCTGGCAGACGCTCGTAACGACGATCATCTATCTGATCGGTATCCCGATTGGTATGATTTTGGGGTTGATATGCGCGATGGGCATGAATCGTAAGATCCCCGGCGTGAGGGTGCTGCGCACCATGTATTATGTGCCGGTTATCTCCTCACTCGTATCCGTGTCGATTCTGTGGGCATGGGTTTACAACTACGATTATGGTCTTTTTAATACGATCATCAAGACACTGACCGGACTGCACGGTCCGAACTGGCTCGGCGATGAGGCGCTGATCAAGGTGTCTATGATCATATTCATGGTGTGGAAGGGGCTTGGATCTTCCATTATCCTCTATCTGGCCGGGCTGCAGAATATCCCCCGCTCCTATTATGAGGCAGCAATGGTGGACGGCGCCAGCGGCTGGCAGAAATTTAAGAGCATTACCGTGCCGCTCTTGTCACCCGTAACCTTCTACATATTGGTGACGACACTGATCGGCGGTTTCCAGGTGTTCGTAGAGGTACAGGTGATGACGCCTTCCGGAAACGGCGGTATCGGGTACAGTGCGGCGACGATCGTGTTCTATCTGTACCAGAAAGCGTTCGAAAGTTACCAGCTCGGGTATGCAAGTGCCATAGCGGTCATTCTGGCGATCATTATCTTTATCATTACGGCGATCAACTTTGTCGGACAGAATAAATGGGTCAAGACCATGGACTAGGAGGGGTGTGAGATGAAAAGTAAAGATCTTGTGTCTTCCGGAATAACATCCAAAAAAGAGAAGACGCTCAATATAATAGTGTTTATACTGCTCGCACTCGGTGCGGTGGCCATGATTTTCCCGTTTTTCTACATGGTGATGACTTCTTTTATGACCAAGAACCAGTATCTGTCCGGTCAGTTAAGAGTCATTCCTGACCCTTGGGTGTGGGGAAAATATTCGGAGGTCATGCAAAAGGGTAATTTCATTTCCGGTATCTTAAATACCGTGAAAGTGGAAATACCGGTCCTCCTGATCGGCGGCTTTACCTCTTCGCTGGCGGCGTTTGCGTTCGCAAAGATGAATTTCAGGGCGAAGGGCGCCATCTTCATGGGACTTCTGGCAACAATCATGATCCCGTTTGCGGTCATTATGATTCCGCAGTATGTCATGTTTACGAGAATGGGATGGACGGATACGCTGCTGCCGCTGATCATACCGCCGTGCTTTGGCAATATCAGTATGGTGTTCTTCCTGCGGCAGAACCTGACCAGTATCCCCAATGACCTGATGGATGCGGCGAAGCTGGACGGCTGCGGTTATTTCAGAACGTTTGCGCAGATCTTCTTCCCGCTGATGAAAGGTGCGGTTGGTACGCAGATCACGCTGTGGTTTATGGCAGTCTGGAACGATTATCTTGCGCCCACGATCTTCCTTCGAAGCGAGGCGAACTGGACGCTGCAGGTCGTGATTCGTTCCTTCAATACCTATTATTCCATCCAGAGCGATTATGCGCTGATCATGGCGGCATCCGTAATTGCCATGTTGCCTACGATTATCTTGTTCTTCTGCTTCCAGAGGGTGATCATTGAGTCTGTGGCGATCAGCGGTATCAAATAATTGGAGCTTACGATATGTCAAATTCACCTGTGATCGCGTTCTTAAATAAGTTAACGGATTTGATTCTGTTAAATATTTTATGGATTATATGCTGCCTCCCTGTTGTTACAGCGGGGGCGGCTACTTGTGCCGCTTACTATGTCAGCATTACTTCGATCCGCTGCGGAGACGGTTATGTGTTCAAACGCTTTTTCACAGCGTTCAAAAGCTGCTTTGTCCCCATCACGCCGATTTGGCTGGGGCTTCTGGCGGCTGTTTTTATTTTGGCGGCGGATCTGTTTTTCTGGTATCATTTCGGCGGCGTTTTCGGGAAAGTGATGCTGCTTGTCAGCCTGGCGATCGCGATCCTTCTGTGGGTCTGGTCGCTGTGGATCTTTCCTGTTTTTGCTAAATTCAGCGGTAAGCGGAGAGAACTTTTGAAAAATGCGGCGGCGTTTGCGGTTGGCTATCTTCCTTATACCGTGATCGTGCTGGTGATCATGGGTGGAGTCATCTATGCGAATCTGGTTTCGCTTATCGTAAACAGCATTATGTTTTTTGTCGGATTTGCATTGGTTATGTATGTTAATTCATTCTTTTTCTATCGGGTATTTATGAATCACATTGATGAGCGGTATGATGATTTCGATCAGCCGGAAGAAGGATAGGAACTTTTCGGCGGACGACGGGGAAATAGTGGAGAGAAACTATGAAAAAAGAGACAAACAATAAACCGAAGCGGGAAAAGAAAATTGCGAATTCACTGTTGGTGGTCTTTGCAGGAGCGATCGTTTTGATTATTTTATTGGGAACGCTGTCTTATCAGATGGCTTCCGGCGCCGTCAGGCACAAATATGAGGATGCGGTAGTCAGTGCGGCTTCTTCCATGAGTACTTCCGTTCAGCTGATCTGCGAGTCGATCTCCAATAAGGCCGTGGAGTTTTATCTGAGCGAAGATTTTAATACCTACTATAACGAGATGTCTCAGACGGGCGGAACGGAAGCTACCCGCTATGCCAATGGGCTGAACGATGATTTGGTCGCACTCAGAAGCGCCTCCTCCTATATCGGGAACTATTATGTCTATGCTGAGAGCGGAAAGAGTCTTTTGGCGAATGTCAAGGGCTTCCCGGAAGGTGCGTATCAGGCGTTTATGGAGACGTCGGAAGGGCAGTCTCTGAACAGCAAAAAGACCTCGAATGCCTGGGTTGGAACCCATGCGTTCATTGACGAAACGCTTGGCACTTCCAATGAATCCTATGTCTTTTCTTTCATGATGCACTTCGTCCTCAAAAACAATAAGGGATTTCTGGTGATCGATGTAGACAAGAATTACATGGAAAATCTGCTTGGTGTCATGGAGCTTGGTGGTGGGAGTATCCGCGGCATCGTGACGGCGGACGGCCGCGAATTTCTCTTGCAGGAAAGTAAGGACGGCGGGGAGATCAAGATGGAGCGCTTGCAGGGAGAACCGCTTTTTACGGCAAATGCGCTTTTGTCGGAAGAATCTTCACAGGAAGTCGTATCGGAGTATGTGCAGGCAAATGGGCAAAGTCAGCTCCTTGTCAGCGCGCCGGTTGGAAAGACAGGAATGCGGGTCTGCGTGCTGGTGCCAAAGAGTACGATTCTGGCAGAGGTCAGCGGCATACGCAACATTACGATCGTTGTCGTCGTTCTGGCTTCACTGTTGGCGGTTTTATGCGGTCTGTGGTTCTCGAAAGGGATCAGCAGCGCTTTGCAGTCCATGAACGGTTCCCTCTACCATATTTCTCAGGGTAATCTGATGGAGACGGTGCAGGTGAAGCGCGAGGATGAGTTTGGAACGCTGGCGGGCAGCATCAATGAAATGCTTGACGGCATCAAGAGTCTTGTCGGAAATAACCAGAAATTCGGGACACAGGTCAAGGATCTTTCACAACAGGCATATTCTTACACGACCGGGATCGAGGAATCCATGCGGCAGGTTTCTTCTTCGATGGAATCCGTGTCCGGCAGCGTGAAGGAGCAGTTCAGGCAGACGGAGACGAGCGTAGGGGAAATGGCGGACTTTTCCGAGAAGATCAATGAGGTTTATCAGGCATCGGAAGAGATGACGCAGAAAATAGAGGAGGCTCTGCACTCGGTCGAGCAGGGAAAAGAAGGGATCGACGAGCTGAGCGTGAAATCAAAAGAGACAGCGGAAATCGCGGAAAGCCTGGTATCCGGCATTGATCAGGTCAACACGCAGTCCGGCAGGATCGTGGATATCATTACGACAATTGAAGACATTGCCTCCCAGACCAATCTGCTGTCCCTAAACGCTTCCATTGAGGCGGCGCGGGCAGGGGAGAGTGGCAAAGGATTTTCCGTCGTAGCCATGGAGATCCGCAATCTTGCCGACCAGTCCATGAAGGCAGGAACGGTCGTCAGGGAGATCGTCGGCGGGATTCAGGTGAGCAATCGGATCGCGACGGATGCGGCCAGGACGACGGAAGAATTTCTGCGCGGACAGACGGAAATGTTACAGGAGACGGTTTCTACCTTTGGCAATATCAATGCCAGCGTGACCATGCTGGTGGATGCGCTTGGCGCCATCCGCCAAAAGATGAAGAACATGCAGGAAAATAAGAATGCCGTGAACAGTTCCATAGAAGAAATTTACCAGTTATCCAGCGGGATTGCTTCCGCCATAGAAGAAATGTCGGGAGTCGTATGTGAGAAGATGGAGGAGATCGATACGCTTGCGGATACGGTGAGGAGTCTGAATATGGAAGCGGAAGAACTGCAGGAGTCCATGAGCCGCTTTGTTCTGGAAGAAAGTACGGATGGAGAATAGAATAGTGAAAAAAACGTCGGCAGAATGCCGGCGTTTTTTATGTGTTATCTCCATCTTCCTGCGTCGGGGTATCTGTAATCGGACTGTAATTGATGCGCACGTCGATATCCTGATTATAGTTGCCAAACGTCTTGCCGAAAATGGTCAGACCGCCGACATGCTCCGCATCCTCCTCGACTTCGAGCCGAAGTTTGATCGTACTGCGGTAGTCAAAATCAAAGTCGTTCATGGACACATCCGATACCTGCAAACCGTCGATAAAGGTGCCGCGTTTGTTGATGACGAGTATTTTCAAAAGGCCGTACTGGTTCCAGTTGGGATACCACCAATCGGGGGTAAAGATGCCCCGCACATTGCCAAAGTCACCGGGACTCGTCCAGGAGGCTACCTTTTTGTCATTGATCTTAAAGGAGATATCGGAGGGCCAGATGTCGTTGATGCCGGGTGCTTCCGAACTGATCTCCAGGGAGACGGTGATCTGATCGATCTTTTGACCGAAGGGGATGAAGTTGGGAATGATATATTCCACATATCCTTTGGTAAACCAGAGAATGTCCGCTTCGTATCGTCCGGGATGGGCAAAGTATCTGGTGTCATCGACCTCTCCGATCAGGGCGGTGTTGGAAGCAATGCCGCAGGTCGGATATACGTCGTAATCGGTAAAGTGCCCAACTTTTAAGCTGGTCTGATAGATATTCTTAAAATCCTCCTGAGAGTCAATGTCGATCAGGATCTTATCCAGATAAACGGAGCATTTCTTTTGGTTGCCATGTCCGGCCGATTCGTTGGAAATGGAGACGATACCGCAGTCCTCCAGCTTTTTGATATGATTCGTGAGCGCGCCGTTGGTGATGTTTAGTTTCCCTGCCAGCTCGTTCATGCTCATGCCGTTGTTCTCCAAAAGGATCCTGACGATCTCTATCCTGATTTCTGAGCCCAGAGCCTTGAAAATCTCCAGGCCGTCTTCCAGTTTTTCAATGTGAAGCATATTCGTTTCCCCAACCTGATTGAGTATATTTATCTTTGAAATATTTTATTCTATTATAAAGCAGATGGATAAAATAAGCAATATGTCTATAGGCCCTTTTTACTAGGGGGGGGGGTAAATGCAGCAGAGGGTTCTTTCAGATACTGCGACCGATAGACGGAGGGCAGCACCCCCATATATTTTTTAAATTTTTTGGTAAAGTAATCCGGATTAGTGAAACCGGAATATTCACTGGTTGGGATCACGGGGACTCCTCTTTGCAAATATTCAGCGGCTTTCCTAATCCGCACTTTGTCCAGATAAGTGTGGAAACTCTCTCCCATTTCCCGCATAAACAACTTTCCCAGATAGGCGCTGTTATAACCTAAAAGATTCGCGATGTCGCCTAACTTTAGCGGCGAAGAAAAATTCAGGTCAATGTACTGGCAGATTCGCTGGCAGGGGTTCTTGCGGGATTCATTACGAATATAACGGATCGCCTTTTGAAACTGGTCGTTCAGATAGGCGATGCTGTCGCATAAATAGCGGTCGTAGGTTACATGAGAGGTAAGGGCTTTGCTGCTTGCAATCGCAAATTCCAACTGCGGATAGTACTCTGTGAGCACAGAGACAGTCTGCGTATAGCAGTTCATGAGGATGAACTGAGTGCTGTCTCTGTGCGGCCTGCGCAGGGATAAAAAGTCCTGCAGGGACAAAAGTGCTTCCGCAAGCTCGGGACCCTGGAGAAGCAGGATGTATTGGATCATGCTTTCCGTAAAACTGATCAGATCAAGGTCTGTCTGCTGTGATTTGTCAAGCCGCTGTGACAGGGCATCCGCATAGAGCAGATTGCTCTGTTTTTCTTTATAATAATAGAGATTTTGATCGATCCGCCTGATCTCTGCGTAGAGTGTGCTCAGTTCGGTATGCGATGCCGCCTGTGAGCTGATGATTCCTAACAGCCCGTCGTAGGGCGGATAATTCTCCTGGCAGATTTTGAGCTGCCTTAAGATGAACTGTTCCTGGTGCAGACTTAAGGCAATCAGAATCAGCATGGATTCGGAAAGCGTGACAGACAGGCAGTTTTTGAGATGTAAAAGCGCCTCATCCCATATGTTGTCGGCAGTCGAATCGTCGGGCAGGGTCAGGCAGATCAGACGATAGTAGTCTGAATCCAGTTCAATGTGAAAAATGGATTCCATTTCGCTGACATAGGTCATATTGCCTGTCAGGATGTTGGATAACAGATTGTTCTTGGACAGCATGGCGGACTGCTCATAGTAAATCGATACCAGTTTTGTTTTTTGAATCTCATCGATGGCCCGCATAACGGCCCATGACAGTTCCTCCGAATCTGCAGGTTTGGTCAGAAAGGCGGTTACGCCGTAGTTGATGGCTGATTGGGCATCGGTAAAACGGGTTTCTTCTGTGAGAATAATGAGTTTGGCGTTGTAATCAATTGTTCTGATTTCGCGAATGAGCACTTCTCCGGAGATATCTTTCAGACGCAGATCTGTCACGATCAGTTCGGGCTTTTCCGATTTGATCAGGGCAAACGCGTCGTCGAAGCTGTCGGATTCCAGAAATTGGGTAAATCCATACTGGATCCAGGGGATCATATTCTGTAATTTCCTGCGGACGGGTTCTTCCCTGTCAAGAATCAGTACTTTCATGGCTATTTTCCTTGCTGTTTTCCTTGAGAACGGCTGTTTTTCAGGCTCCGTCCATGTTTTCCCTATGTGTCAAATAGTATCAGATTCCCTTTTGATTGTCCAATAAATTTGAAAAGTATAATTTTTACGGGTAGATATAAAATTTGAGTGGTACAACGATTTTCTTTTATCTATTAAAATTTAGGAGTCGACTAATTTCTGTTGACGCACAAAATTTTAAGGCTTTTTTATGGAGGAAAGTATGGGAAGCTCTGTCAGAAACAAAAGGATAGCAATCGCAGCAGTCGCAGTAGTGGTGGTAGCGTTGATCGCTGTTTTGGTCTTGACGCGCGGTGTGGAGGATTTCCATGATAAGTATGCGGGCACAGACCTTTCTGTCGACGTGGCAGGTATGGAGAGAGAGGACACCTATACGGGGTATCTGAATGACCATGCGGGTGCAGCGCATCCCGCACAGAGCGCAGAGGTGGATTTGTACGACTACGAAGCCGAGGGCATCGTGGAAGTGTACAATGATTATGAAGGAGAAGATAAGGCTCTGTTTACGGACACGGATTCCAAGGTTACCTGGAAGGTGAATGTACCGGAGACCGGTTTCTACAATTTCTGTATGGAGTATCTGCTTCCCGAATCCAGAGGCGTGGCGGCAGAACGCGTGGTGTATGTAAATGGTGAGATTCCTTTTGGAGATGCGAGAAACATTTCTTTCAGCAGAATCTGGACGGATGCCGCTGACCCCACGGTAGATAATCAGGGCAATGAGATCAGACCCAGCCAGATCGAAGTCTACGACTGGCAGAAGGCATATTTTAAGGACGACATGGGATACATTACAGATCCCTATGTGTTTTATCTGGAAAAGGGCGAAAATACCATCGGGCTTGAGGCAGCAAACGAACCTATGGTTCTTCGCAGGCTTGACATCGTTCCTGTTCAGGAAATTGCCACTTATGAAGAGTATCTGGCGAATCAGCCTGCCGATACGTCATCAGGTGCGGCCAAGGATTACATGGCGCTGATCGAGGGCGAGGATTCCACTTATCGTTCCGAATCTTCCCTATATGCAAAATATGACAGGTCGTCTCCCACGACCCAGCCCAACAGTGTTACAAAGACACTGCTCAATTACGTGGGCGGTGAGGCTTGGCGAAGTTCAGGCCAGTGGATCGAATGGGACTTTGAGGTACCTGAGGACGGATATTACAATATCATGATCAAGGGCCGTCAGAACTATTCTCGCGGTGCTGTGTCCAGCAGAAGCGTATACATAGACGGTGAGGTTCCCTTTGACGAGATGCAGGCGATTTCCTTTGAATACAGTAACGACTGGGATTATCTGGATTTGGCGGACGCTGAGGGCACACCGTACAACTTCTACCTGACTAAGGGTGTTCACACGATTCGTCTGGAAGCTACGCTTGGCGGTGTGGGCAGCATTCTTGAAGAATTGGAGGATTCCACGTTCCGACTCAATCAGATTTATCGAAAGATCTTAGTGTACATAGGAGCAAATCCCGATAAGTACAGGGATTATTATATTGAGAGAAGTTATCCCGAGATCATGGAGGCGATGGAGCTTGAGTCCAAGCGGCTTTATAAGCTGGTGGACGATATGGTCGCATACAGTGGACAGAAGGCTGACGGTATCGCTTCGGCGCAGACGGTTGCCCAGCAGCTGGAGCGTTTCTGCGAAAAGCCGCAGAAGATCAGTTTGGAATTTGTGACGTTCAAAGATAATATCACCGCGCTTGGCACGTCGTCCCTGAAATTGAGCGAGACGAAGCTGGATGTGGATTATCTGGTGGTGAGCGGCGTGAATGTATCGCCGGAAAAGAAGAAGGCGAATGCGTTCACGAAGCTGTGGCATGAGGCGAAATCGTTCGCAGCCTCCTTTGTGGTGAACTACAATGCAGTGGGTGATGTCTACGAAGAAGGAAAAGAAGAAGAAATCGTCAAGGTATGGGTTCTGACCGGCCGTGATCAGGGCACGATCTTAAAGTCCATGATCGATGACAGTTTTACGCCAAACAGCGGCGTAAAGGTCAATGTGGAGATCGTTGATCCGGGCGCGTTGATGAATGCGGTCATGGCGGGGAGAGGACCGAATGTGGTGCTTTCCGTGGCGGCTGACCAGCCTGTGAACTACGCACTCCGAAACGCGGTGGAGGATCTGACGCAGTTTGATGATTGGGAGGATACCTTCTCCCATTATACGGCAAGCTCTTATGAGCAGTATGCTCTTGACGGACATATTTATGCGATACCGGAAACGCAGACTTTCAATGTGATGTTCTATCGGACGGACGTTATGGAGGAGCTGGGATTGGAGCCGCCCGACACATGGCAGGAACTGATCGAAATGATGCCTACGATTCAGGGAAATAACCTTTCCGTGGGTATTCCGACAGCAGCGGGTTCCAGTACCACCGCGACGGCGACTACGGCGGTAGCATCCAATGCACCGGATCTGTCCTTATACTTTACCCTTCTCTTCCAATATGGCGGAGATATGTATAACAGCGAGGGTACGAAGACAGTGGTCGATGATGAGGCTGGGGTAAAGGCGTTTAAGGATTACGTCAGATACTTCAATGATTACGGTCTGCCTACTATATATGACTTTGTGAGCCGATTCCGTTCCGGCGAGATGCCCATTGGCGTAGCGGCATATTCGACCTATAACACCTTGATGGTGTCTGCGCCTGAGATCAGGGGACTTTGGGATTTTACGCTCATTCCGGGCACAGAGCGCGTCGCGGCGGACGGCAGCACATACATAGACCGTTCCGACTTTATCACCGGCAATGCAACGATGATGATCGCTACCGAGGATGAGGACCTGCGGAATAAATCATGGGAGTTTATGAAGTGGTGGGCAGAACCTGATACACAGGTGCGTTTCGGACGTGAGATCGAGGCGCTGCTCGGATCTTCGGCACGATATGCCACGGCAAACAAGGATGCGTTTGCCCGGCTTTCCTGGAGCAATGATGATATCAAGGTGCTGGATGCGCAGTGGGATGAAACAGTAGGCATCAGGGAAGTGCCCGGCGGTTACTTTACGGGACGTCATATCACCAATGCCATCAGAAAGGTGATCAATGAAAAGACCGACTCGCGTGAGACCATCATAGATTATGCGGTTACCATCAATGATGAGATCAAGAAGAAGCGGATCGAGTTCGGGTTGCCGATAGACGAGGAGCAGGGGGTAGAGTGATGGGAAATTATATCAGAAAATATTTTGTTCTGCGCAAACATAATTTGCAGGTTGCGTGGAAGAAGGCAAAGCGGAGTAAGATGTGTTATCTGTTTCTTTTGCCCTATGCGCTGCTGTTTACACTGTTCTTTGTGGCGCCTGTGGTGCTCTCCATATTTTACGGCTTTACCTATTACAATATTCTGGAAAAGCCGCGGTTTATCGGACTGCAGAATTATATCAGTCTGATCCTGGATGACGACATCTTCCTTATCGGCTTAAAGAATACCTTGATGATAGCCGTTATCACAGGCCCTTTGGGATATATCATGTCGTTCCTGTTTGCCTGGCTGATCAACGAGCTGCCCAGATGGGTGCGAAGCGTAGCGGTGGTCGTATTCTATGCACCGTCGATCGCAGGTAACTGTTACGTGATCTTCTCCGTGTTCTTTAGAGGAGACGCTTACGGATATGTAAATGCTTTTCTGATGAATATAGGTATTATCGATACGCCGGTGTTATGGTTTATTAATCCGGACTATATGCTGCCGATTTGTATGCTTGTCATTTTGTGGATGAGCTTGGGCACGGGCTTCCTCTCCTTTGTGGCAGGCCTGCAGGGCGTGGACAGATCGCAGTTTGAGGCGGGTTACATGGACGGAGTGAAGAATCGCTGGCAGGAGTTGTGGTACATAACCCTTCCCAATATGCGTCCCATGCTGATGTTCGGCGCGGTCATGTCGATCACGCAGGCATTCGGCGTCTGTGACGTCACCATGGCGCTGTGCGGATATCCCAGTACGGATTATGCGGCACGTACAATAGTAACACACCTGTTCGACTACGGCTTCACTAGGTTTGAGATGGGTTACGCGTGTGCCATCGCGACCATCCTGTTCCTGATGATGATACTTTGCAACAAAGCAATTCAAAGTCTGTTGAGGAGGGTGGGAACCTGATATGAGCAAGAAAAGCAAGAAAAAGCAAGAAAATATGGAACCGGTTTACCGCAAAAAGCTGATCAAGAGAAGGAAACCCAACCGCTCTATCATTGGAGATATTTTCCTGTATCTGTTTTTGCTGATGGTGGCAGTGGTCATGGCATTTCCGCTGATTTATGCAGTGAGCAGCGCATTGAAGCCTTTGGATGAATTGTTCAAGTTCCCGCCGAAGATTTTGGCGCAGAACCCCACGTTTGATAACTTTTCCGACTTATTCGTGACGATGGGAAAATCGTGGGTCACCTTTTCAAGATATCTGTTCAATACGGTGTTTATCACCTTTGTCGGCACCTTCGGCCATTTGATCGTGGCATCCATGGGAGCCTTTGTGCTGGCGAAATATGATTTTCCCGGCAATCAGACGTTCTTTAAGCTGGTTACCGTGGCAATGATGTTCACCGGTTATGTGACGCAGATACCAAACTACCTGATCTTAAATAAGCTGGGCTGGATCGATACCTACTGGTCCATCATCATTCCGGCTTTTGCATCGCCGATGGGACTGTTTTTGATGAAACAGTTTATGGAAGGTCTTCCGACCTCTCTGATCGAGGCTGCGAAGATCGACGGGGCCAGCGAGTGGCGCGTGTTTTCCGGTATTGTCATGCCGAATGTAAAGCCTGCGTGGATGACGCTCATCATCTTTTCCGTGCAGGGCTTGTGGAACAATAAGGCCGCTACCTTTATCTATTCTGAACAGAAGAAAACGCTTGTATATGCCATGCAGCAGATTCAGAGCGGCGGTATCGCGAGAACAGGACAGGGCGCGGCAGTGTTGGTCGTTTTGATGATCGTGCCCATTGCGATCTTTATCTTCTCTGAGAGCCAGATCTTGGAGACAATGGCAAGTTCCGGCTTGAAAGATTAACAGTAAACGAGGTGGCGTATGAAGAAGATAATCAAATCAATCGGCGCTTTGGCGCTTGGAGCAGCGGTCTTTACAGCGTCCTCATTAAGTGTTATGGCGGCGGAAAGAAGCTATACCTACAATTATGATTATTGGGGCGATGTGCAGGATTCGCCGGATGCTTATACGGTGACGAATGTCTATACGGCATCGACCTTTGGACTGGATGTGAACTTTAAGAATCCGCAGGGGCTGTTCGTCAAGGGTAATATGCTCTACATATGCGATACCGGCAACAACCGCATCGTGCAGTTGGAGCGCACCGGCACGGAATCTTTTGCGGTGGCGCGCATCTTTGACAGCATACAGGGCGACACGGAAGTCACAGCGCTAGCCGGTCCCACCGACATTGCCGTATCGGAGGAAGGCGACATCTTCATCAGCGATAACGGCAACGCCAGGATCGTAAAGGTTGACAGTGATCTGAATTACCTCATGCAGTTTGACCTGCCGGTGGACTCCAATGTCAGCGCCGACAGCGTTTTCCAGCCTTCCAAGATCGTTATTGATACGGCAGGGCGTGTGTACTGTATCGCAACGAGCATCAACCAGGGCCTGTGTAAGTATGAGGCGGACGGGACCTTTTCGGGCTTCGTTGGCGCGACCCCCGTTACCTTCGATTTTATGGACTTCGTCTGGAAGAAACTGGCAACGCAGGAGCAGAGGCAGCGTATGACGTCCTTTGTCCCTACTGCCTACGACAATATTTATATCGATCATGAAGGCTTTATCTATGCCTGTGCCGGCGGTCAGGAAGAAGCTGCTTTGGATACCGGTGCGGCGGATGCCATCCGCAAGCTCAACCTCATGGGCAATGATATCCTGGTGGAAAACGGTGAGTTTCCCGTGTACGGTGATTTGTATTGGGGCGAAGGCGGCGGTTATGAAGGCCCTTCCTATTTTACGGATGTAACTGTTTTTGACAATGACATCTATGTGTGTCTGGATAAAAACCGCGGACGTCTGTTCGGCTATGACGATCAGGGTAAGACCGTGTTCTGTTTCGGCGGTAACGGCAATATGGACGGCTATTTCAGACAGCCGGCGGCCATCGAGCATATGGGCCATGATCTGTTTGTGCTGGATGCTTTGGACTGCAGCATCACATTGTTTACCCCTACGGAATTTGGCGAGCTGGTCTACAGTGCCATCGAGGAGTTTGACGAGGGTAATTACGTAGTTTCCGGCGAGAGTTGGCGCAAAGTCATGGAATTGGACGGCAACTACGATTTGGCGTATATCGGCATCGGACGTTCTTTGCTTCGCCAAAAGCAATATGAAGAAGCAATGGATTACTTTGAATTAAAGTATGACAGAGAAAACTACTCCAAGGCATATAAGCAGTACCGGAAGGTTTGGGTGGAGGAGCATATCGTCGTGCTCGTCATAGTGATTTTGGCAATCTTCCTGATTCCCATGGGCATCGGCAAGATCAGGAGGACCAAGTATGAAATCGATACTGCGGATATCTTTGAAAACCGGAGGACAGGGAGGCCGATATGATTGCTGCATTGAAAAAGAAAGAAACCTATCAGGAATATATTAAGAGTCTGAAATTTGCGTTGTATTGCACGACCCATCCACTGGACGGCTTCTGGGATCTGACGCATGAGCGAAGGGGAACCTATGCGGCAGCCAATACGATCCTGTTTTTGACGCTGCTGATCAGGGTTCTGAAGCTGCGTTATACCAGCTTCATCTTCCTGACGGTTTATTGGGAGGGAATCAACATCTTCCTGTATCTGGCCAGTGTTGCGTTTCCGCTTGCAATGTTTGTGGTTGGAAACTGGGGCCTTACGACTCTGTTTGACGGTAAAGGAAGGCTCGGTCAGGTGTATATGGCAAGCTGCTACGCCTTGACGCCGTATCCGCTGGTACAGTTCCCGTTAATGATCTTCAGCAATTTTGTTACCGTGGATGAGCAGGAGTTTTATCTTGTGGTCAGTGCAATTTCCCTGTTATGGGCGGCACTTTTGATGATTGCGGCCATGGGACAGATCCATGAATTTGGCGCGGGCAAGAACATCCTGTTTATGGTGGCGAGTCTGTTCGCAATGCTGGTGATCGTATTTATCCTGTTGCTGTTTTTCGGTATGATATCTCAGGGTATCGCGTATTTTATCTCCCTGGCGAAAGAAATCATGTTCCGACTATGATGGAGCAGCAAAATAAAAGCAACTATTTTCCGGGACGAAAAGGATGGGAATGGTCATGAAGAAAGAAAAATCAGTGAGACAACGGGAATTTAAGGAAGCAGTGGTCAGACAGTTGAAAAGTCTGGCGGCACCTGTTATCATAACGGCTGTTATCGCAGCGGCAATCGTGGTTATCTTTTATTTCCAGAGCGCCACGGAGCAGGAGCCGGTGGTGGAACTTAACACCTACAACGGGACGGAAGACCCGATCGTGGTGGAGAATGACAAGTTAAAGATGACCATGGATCCGAATACCACGCAGTTTACGCTGGAGGTGAAGGATACGGGGAAGGTTTGGTATTCTAATCCGCCCGAAGCAGCCACGGACCCGCTGGCGGTAGCATCCTATAAGGGAAGACTCCAGTCCACCCTGCTTTTGACGTTCAGTCAGGCTACGGGACTGCAGACCACCTTTGATAATTTCAGCTACGGCATCGACAACAAGCTCTACGAGATCGAGCAGGGCGAGGATTATATCAAGATCAATTATTCCATCGGCGAGGCGGAAAAGGAGTATAAGATACCGCCTGTCACTACCGAGGCAAAGATGAAGGAGTGGTTTGATGCGGCCGGCAAGAAAGACGCAAGCTTCATCCGCCGCTATTACAAAAAATACGATATCAATGATTTAGATGAGGATGATAATAAAGAAGAACTGCTGGCAAACTACCCGATTTTGGGGACAGAGCCCATCTACTTGCTGAGAGAGACGACGGCTTCAGGCGCGTCTACCATCAAGCTGGAACAGATCTTTGAACAGGCCGGTTACACGGCGGAGGATTTGGAAGCGGATAGGGCGCTGAACAATAAATTAAAGACCAGCGACAAACTGGTGTTCAATGTAAGCATGACGTATCGTTTAGACGGCGGCGATCTGGTAGTAGAAATGCCCCTGGACGATTTGCAGTATAGAAAGAGCACACCCATTTACACCATGGTGATGCTGCCTTATTTCGGAGCTGGCGGTCCGGAGGATGAGGGCTATATGCTGGTGCCGGAAGGCGGCGGTGCACTGATCAACTTTAATAATGATAAGCAGTCGCAGGCAGCTTATTATGCAAATATGTACGGTTGGGATATGGCGTTATCGAGAGACGCTGTGGTACATGATACGAGGGCATACTTCAATGCGTTCGGCATTGCAAACGGCGACGACTCCTTTATCTGTATCCTTGAGGAGGGTGTGCCCTATGCTTCCGTGCAGGCAGATATCGCAGGACACGGCGGCAGCTATAACTACGTGAATGCAGTTTACAGTATCAGCCCGCGTGAGCTCTTTGAGGTGGGCGACTTAGGCAGCCAGAATACCTATAAGTTTTTGGAGACGCTGCCCCATGAGACGCTGACTCAGCGCTATTGCTTTGTAGACAGCAACGATTACGTGGATATGGCAAAGACCTATCAGAACTATCTGCAGAATAAGTACGGCACCTATTTTACGCCAAATGATGATCAGACGGCGCCGGTGGCCTTGGAAATCGTGGGCGCTGTGGATAAGGTAAGGCAGATCTTGGGTGTGCCGGTTTCCCGTCCCCTGCGGCTGACCAAATACAGTGAAGCAGAAGATATGCTCAGGCAGCTTTCCGGAGAGGGAATGGACAATATTTCCGCAAAGCTGACGGGTTGGTGCAACGGCGGTGTGAACCAGAAAATTTTGAAAAAGGCAAAGACGATTCAGACGCTCGGAAGCAAAAAGGATCTTGAATCCTTAGGCAGTACGGCAAAGGAATTGGGTGTGGATCTCTACCTTGAGGGTGTGACCCATTACGAATATGACAGCGGACTGTTTGACGGTTTCTTCTCTTTTACGGATGCCGCACGTTTCATTTCCAAAGAGAGAGCGGAACTGCATATCTATAATCCTGTAACCTATAATGAGAGAGAGCATACAGATCCTTTTTATCTGCTGCACCCGGATGTCATTCAGCAAAACACCGATACGCTGGCGGCAGCCGCATCAAAGTTCGGCGCGAACGTGGCTTTCCGCGATACGGGCATGGATTTGTCCTCCGATTATTATCTGAAGGATATGGTGAGCAGACAAAGCGCTATGGAATCTCAGGCGGAAAGCCTGAAGCAGATCAGGGATAACGGTCAGAAAAACCTGATCAATATGGGTAACGATTACGCCGTCTTCTATTCCGATATGGTGACCGGCATGGATCTGGCGGGCAGCGGCTACACCATTTTGGATGCTGAAGTTCCCTTTTATCAGCTTGCGATCCACGGCTTTGTGAATTATACGGGCTCGCCCTTAAATGTATGCGGGAACGAGCAGCAGGAGTTGTTGGAATCTGTTGAGTACGGAGCGGGACTTTCTTACTCGCTGATGGCGGAGACGGCTTTTGCCCTGCAAAAAACACTCTATACGGAATATTATGCCTCTGATTTCGCGACGGTCCATGACAGAATGATGGAGACGTATAACAGATATAACAGTGAGCTGGGTCATGTGTTCAATCAGCAGATGACAGATCATGAAAAGATTACGGAGGACTTGTCCTGTACCGTTTATGAGGACGGCACGAAGGTCTATGTAAACTACAGCTATACCGACGCGGTGACTCCGGACGGCGTGGCGATTCCGGCAAGGGATTATAAGGTAGTCAGATAGTAGCCTCTTGCGGATGCGCCTCGGCGCTTCCCGAAGGACTTTGTCAGAATAAGTTATCAGAAAGGATACCGGATATGAAAAGTCAGAAAAAAAAGTTAGCAGGTCTTCAAAAACGGAAAGCCATCGCGGGATATCTGTTTATATCGCCATTTATTCTGGGGTTTCTGGTCTTTATGGTAAAACCGCTGGTGCAGTCTCTGTATATGAGCTTTTGTGACGTCCAGCTGGGAGCCGGCAGCTTTAATCCTGTGTGGAGGGGAATTTTCAATTACAACTATGCCTTCCGTGTGGATGCCGATTACGTGAGGCTTTTGACGGAAGAAATCACCAGGATGGCATTTTATTCCCTTGCGATCATGGTATTCAGTTTCTTTGTGGCACTGATTATCAACGGGAAATTCAAGGGCAGGGCGCTTGTGCGTTCCGTATTCTTTTTGCCTGTGATCCTTGCCTCTGGCGTGATGCTGAAGCTGGATTCGGAGAATGCTCTGATGGCGGCTGTGGCGGCGACCGTGGAGGTAAATGCGGGAGGCACTACGGGCATCACCGATGCGATCCAGGAGATTCTGCGGACAGCGGGAGTCGGTGTGCGTGCATTCGAGAAGCTGTTTGAGATTATGGACAACATTTACGATGTGGCTATTTCATCGGGTATCCAGATTATCATCTTCCTCTCAGGTCTGCAGACGATATCCACCAGTATGTATGAGGCGGCGGACATCGAGGGCTGTACCAAGTGGGAGAGTCTGTGGAAGATCACGTTCCCTATGGTAAGTTCCCTGTTTTTGGTAAACTGGATTTATACGGTGGTAGATTTTTGTATGAGGTCGGACAATGAAATCATTGAGAAGATTACCAATCTGATGAATGTAAATCTGAATTATGGGCTGGCGTCCGCCATGTCCTGGGCATATTTCGTGCTCGTCATGGCCATCGTAGGAATCAGTTCGTTTATTATTTCGAAGGGGGTTTACTACTATGAGTAAGACGAAGGCAAAAAACAAGACGGGAAAATACGCGAATTTCTGGGACAGAAACAGAAAATCCGGCGGGTATCTTTTGCGCAGCACTGTGATGGGGTATGTCGTGAGCATCTGTCGGGCGATATTGCTTTTCGGTTTGTGTTTTCTGATCCTGCAGCCCCTTTTGAATAAAATATCGGTGAGCTTCATGACAGAGGCGGATCTCTACGATCCGATCGTGACATCCATTCCGTTACATTTTACCACGCAGAACTATAAGCTGGCGGCGGGATTGATGGAGTATGGGACGACGATCGTCCATTCCCTGGTGATCTCTCTGACCATTGCTATCCTGCAGGTGGCTATGAGTACGCTGGTGGGATACGGTTTTGCCAGGTTCCAGTTTCCTTTCAAGAATTTCTGGTTCGCCTGTGTCATGGTGATGGTGTTGATTCCGCCGCAGGTCATCTCTACGTCCCTGCATCTGCACTTCCGATTCTTTGACGTGCTGGGAATCTATGAGCTGCTGACGGGTACGACCATAAACTTAAAGTCCTCGGTACTGCCTTATTACCTGATGAGCGCATGCTGTATGGGGTTAAAGAACGGTTTGTATATCTATATGATTCGCCAGTTCTTCCGCAATATTCCGAAGGAGCTGGAGGAGGCTGCTTATGTGGACGGCTGCGGTACCTTGAAGACCTTTATCCGTATTATGCTGCCGGATGCAAAGCCCATCCTGACGTCCTGCTTCCTGTTTGCTTTTGTATGGCAGTGGACGGACGGTTTTTATTCCAGTATGTTCCTTGGCAATATCAGCCTGTTGAGCATTAAGTTGAAGCAGCTTCCCGATACGTTCGGCGGCTACATGGCAAAGATTAGCGGTGCATCCAGTTCTGCGGGCGTATCCGTTCCGTATACTAACTGTATTCTGGCTACCGGTACACTGATGGTGATCGTGCCCCTGATCGTGCTGTATCTGTTCGCACAGAAGGGCTTTGTGGAAAGCCTTAGCAGCACGGGTATCAAGATGTGATATGAATTTCTTCTGTCTGTCGCGGCCTGTGCCCGTTGGCAGCGGACGGGAATTTATATAGAAAGAAATGGCGTGGAATAAATCGCCAAAATCAGCGTCATAAAACGGCGCAGGGAAATGGAGGAAAATATGAAAAGAAAAACGTTAAGCAAACTGATGGCGGCATCTATGGCTGTGGTCATGACTGTCGGTGTAACCGGTTGTGGTGACAGTGCAGCGCAGCCTGCAGCTCCGGCTGACACGGAAGCTCCGGCTGACACGGAAGCTCCGGCTGACACGGAAGCTCCGGCTGATACCGAGGCTCCGGCTGACACCGACGCGGCCGATACCGAGGCGGAGGCTGCGGATGACGGCACACCTGAGGTGAAGATTGACCCTGCAACGGGCCAGCCTTATGATTTGGGTGGTATGGAGATCGTCATTGCAGACTGGTGGACTGATCCCAGCACACCGCCGACAACGGAGTTCCAGGAAGCACAGAAGGAATACCGTGACTGGCTGCAGGAGACCTATAACTTTACCATGGTACAGAAGAACTACGCAGGTTGGGGCTGGGGCGAAGGTTCCATCGGTGAGGCATTCGTACAGGCTGCTACTTCCGGTTCTGATGAGAACGTGATCTACATCCTGACCAACTCCGCGTCCACCGCTTCTTATGTCAGCCAGGGTCTGTGCTATGACATTTCCAAGCTGGACGGCGATACGGTGGATCTGTCCCGCGAGAAATGGACTTGCAACGGCGAGCTGACGAGCTGGGCTGTAGGTGATGCAAAGTACGGCTTCTACGCAGGTCCCTCTGAGCCCAGAGGCGGTCTCTACTTCAACAAGACGGTGTTAAAGGATGCGGGTATCGATCCCGAATCCATCTATGATATGCAGGCTGACGGTACATGGACATGGGATGCATGGATCGATGTTATGAGCAAGGTACAGCGTGATATCGACTCCGATGGTCAGATCGATGTATACGGCTGCGTACAGAATAACGGCGGTATGGTATATCAGTGCGTACGTTCCAACGGCGGCGCTCTGGTGACCAAGAATAGTGACGGTACCTATACACTTACGGCTGACAGCGACGCGGTAAGAGAGGGTCTGCACTTCGCAATCGATGAAGTAACCAACAAGTATTATCTGAACTACAGCAATGAAGAAGGTACCAACTGGGAAGACTATAAAGTACGTTTCATGAACGGCGAAGCGGCATTTATGTTCGACGATGCTTACTGCGCATATCAGGGTGGCTGGCTGACAGGTCAGTCGGTGGATGCAGAGGGTAACCCGACAGCCGTTAACGGCGTTGAGCTGACTCAGCAGGTAGATTACGGCTACGTAATGTTCCCGAAGGGACCCAGAGCGAACGACTATGTGACCAACAAGTCCAACAACATCACCATGATGCCTGCTTCCTACAGCGATGATAAAGCAAGACTGCTGATGTTTGCTTACGATGTATGGACAGACGATGTTCCCGGCGAGGAGTGGGAAGGTTACTACGGTCTGCTGGATAACCTCTACGGCGGTATGAGAGATACCCGTTCCGTAGACGAGACCATCGACATGATGACCACCAGAGGCGTTGACGATGTGCATGCGATCGTTCCTAACTTCAATCCGAACGACAACTTCCTGTATAAGGCAAGTGTAGGCGCAGATGCGGATGCTCTTCTGGAGCAGAATCTGGCAGAGTGGCAGACGGCTGTTGACGAATTTAATGCTACGTTAAAATAGTGCTGTCTGCAATATGAAATCTGACAGGATAAAAGAGGAAAGGGCAGTGTCTTTGGATGCTGCTCTTTTTTTCAAAGAAAGGATGGGCAGGAGATGGAAGTCAATTTTCATCTGCCGGGGCTTCGGCAGAATTTGGCGCTGAATATGGTGCTGCTGTCGATGCTGGAGAAACGGCCGCAATATTTTAGGGAGGGTGTGCGCATTGCCTCCTTTTTCGGGGAATTTCCCATGTCATTGTGGAATGGCGGCAGACGTTCGCTAAACGACCAATGTGACGCAGGCTTCATTGAGAATGCCATCAGGAGCATCAACGCCAAGGGCGTATCGGTACGTTATACTTATACCAATATGTTTTTAGATGAGGAGGATTTAAAAGACCCTTATTGTAATTTCTGCATGAAGGCCGCAGATAATGGACAAAACGGCATTCTCGTGGTATCGCCGCTTTTGGAAGAGTATGTACGTAAGAATTATCCAAGCTTTCGCATCAACAGTTCGACTTGTAAGGAGATCCGCGATATTGACGCGGTGAACGAAGAATTGGAAAAGGATTATCATCTTGTCGTCCTTGATTATAATTTTAACAATCGCTTTGAGGAGCTTGAGAAGATCAAGGATAAGGAACGCTGCGAGATTCTGGTGAACGCCGTCTGTCAGCCTGACTGCAAAAGACGCGGCAAGCATTATGAGAACGAGGCCAAAAACCAGAAGATTATGTTAAAAAACCGCACGCGCAGCCTGGAGCGGCAGATTCCCTTAGAACCCTGGCATTGTGACTATGGCGAGCACAATGAGTTCCATACGATCCAGAGCTACTGCACCTATGTATCTCCGGAGGATATCTGGGAGAAGTATGTGCCGATGGGTTTTCGGAATTTTAAGTTGGAGGGAAGGACGGCAAATTTATTTTATATCATGGAAGTATACTGTCACTATCTCATCCGCCCGGAGTACCGGGTAGATGCGTCGACTACGCTGCTAAACAGTCTGGCGGCGAATCGGCTGATCACGGTGGCGAGGCCGAAACCCGGCAAGTGGGAAGGATAGTGTGAGAAGTACTTCTAAAGACGTCCCGCCATTGGACGGGACGCCAAGAAGTACTAAGTCTCACACAGGAGAATGCCTGAAAAACGGCATTCTCCGCACGGATTTGGGATTCCGCTATGCGGAATCATGGAGGTTAGTGTGCAAGGCCGAATGAGGTTTCAGTATTCATAGAAAAAGGAGAAATGATGAGCATGGCTGCTAAGAACGTTTACTGGCATCTGCCGGGCTTCTGTTATTACAGGCAGTTGAATTACGGCGTGATCACGCTGATGGAGAAATATCCGGAGGCATTTCGCGAAGGCTACCGAATCGGCTCGGTCTATGGGACCTTTCCCGGTGCGATCTGGAACGGTGGGCGCGTGGTCATGGGGAGCGCGGGCAAGCGTGATATCGAGGCGACCCTAAATCTCTATAACAGCAAAGGCGTGCCCGTGCGCTTTACATGGACTAATTCCGTGCTGGAAGAAAAGCATACCTATGACACCTACTGCAACCTGATCATGCGCCTGGCGGATAACGGGCTCAATCAGGTGCTCGTCAATTCGCAGGTGCTGGCGGATTATATCCGCCGCGAGTATCCCCGTTTTCCAATGATCTCGTCTACCACCAAGCGGATCATCGAGCCCCGGCGCCTGTTTCAGGAACTGGAAGAAGATTATTTCCTGGTGGTCCTTGATTATGACCTAAACCACAATGAAGAAGTCTTAAAGAAGCTGGAAGAACACGGGAGCGGATCGATCGAGATCCTGGTGAACGAGGTATGTACGCCCGGCTGCACCAGAAGGGCGGAGCATTATGAGCAGCAGTCGAGGGCGCAGCTTGAATTTGATGTCAAGGATATCTTTCCCTGTCCCAATGCCAATCCCAACAAGACCTTTGCGGAATGTAGGAAGCGGCCGGCCTTTATCTCCAATGAGGAGATTGGCAGCTACATCGGGAGAGGGTTCGTGAATTTTAAGATCGCGGGGCGCGGTATGCCGCAGCAGTATGTGCTGGACGCGTATCTGTATTATCTGGTAAAGGAAGAAAAGCGCGATTTTATTAAAAAGGAACTTGAGAAACTGACAGCGAGGCGGTGAAAGACAGGATGAGGAAGAAAGAAAAAGAGAAGGAAAAAGAGGAAAAGAAAAATCCCTACCATAAAGAATACGGCTTATTCAGCAATATCGCTTATTTATGCAAAGCGATGGTGCGGTTTCAGCCCAAGCTCCTGTTCATGATCTTGCTGGGCATGATCGGGGAGCCTTGTATGCAGTACCTGTGGACGTTTTTATCGAAGTTTATTATCGACGTGATCACGGAGAACGGGGGTGTTGACAGGCTGTTTCGGATCATCCTTATTTTTGCGGTCTTACAGCTTGCAACGACGATGCTTGGCACCTACCGCAACAGGGATATGTGGACCCGCTTTATCAACGTGCGCCAGAGGCTGATGAGTCTTAAAAACCGCAAAGTGATGACCATGAACTTTCAGCATCTGGAAGATGCCGAGGTGATGGACTGTTATCAGATGGCAGGCCGGGCGTGCGATAGTAATGATATCGGCGTAGAGGGGCTGCTGCGTAGTCTGGCAAACTGTCTGATCAATCTGACCGGGACGCTTGCCGGCGTCCTGATTCTTGGCACCCTGCATCCGGCTA
The DNA here is from genome assembly GCA_910576815.1 of uncultured Lachnospiraceae bacterium. Classification (GTDB taxonomy): domain Bacteria; phylum Bacillota; class Clostridia; order Lachnospirales; family Lachnospiraceae; genus UBA3282. The sequence continues at coordinate 14,582 of CAJTKA010000005.1, read as the reverse complement.
TTGTTTTGATCATGCTGGCGCTTGCCGGCATTCAGTTTATTGTCAGGGACCGGGTGAATAAAAAGTCCAAGGAAAAGGTCTGGGATCCGCTGGCGACTTGGTGGCGGAAAAATTTTTATATGCAGTACGCGACCACGAATTTCAGCGCAGCCAAGGATGTCCGTATGTTTGGATTAAAAGACTGGCTGCTTGCCAAATACCGTGATCTGCAGGCAATCCGTTATGAAAAGCAAAAGCTGAATGAAAGGATATGGTTTGTCTCCTCCCTGTGTGGTGATCTGATGTTTGCGGCGGCGCAGGGCGCGGTCTATGCATGGATGATCTCGAAAGTGGTGCGAGGGCAGATTACGCCCGGTAATTTCTCGCTCTATCTGACTTCTTCCATAACATTCTACAATTACATATCCAATGTCCTGCGGGGCGTCAGCGACCTTTTGGCAAAGAGCAGGGAAGTGGATGATTTCCGGAGCTTTATGGATTTTGCGGGAGGCGGTATGGACGAGGGGGAAGAAGTACCTGCCGCTTCGTCCTATCGATTTGAGTTTCGGAATGTATCGTTTCAGTATCCGAAATCTGATGCCTATGCCCTGAAAAACCTTACGCTTACCCTGGAACCGGGGGAGAGGCTGGCGGTGGTCGGCTTAAACGGTGCGGGAAAATCTACCTTTATTAAGCTCTTGCTGCGTCTCTATGAGCCTGCGGAGGGTGAGATCTTATTAAACGGCGTTAATGTAAATCGTTACACCAGAAGAAGTTACTATCGGTTGTTCGCGCCGGTGTTTCAGGATGTGGAACTCTTTGCCTTTCCGCTTTCCGAAAATATCTCCATGCAGGAGCCGCAGGATACCGATAAGGATAGGGCTGTGGAATGTCTTGTAAAAAGCGGTCTGGAGGAGAAGTTAAAGGAGTTGTCGGCGGGCGTGGATACAGAGGTTTTGAAAGTCATTTATGACGACGGTACGGATTTTAGCGGCGGTGAAAAACAGAAGATCGCCCTTGCAAGGGCTCTTTATAAGGACGCTTCCGTGGTGGTTTTGGACGAGCCCACAGCTGCGCTTGACGCGTTGGCGGAGAGTAAACTCTATCAGGATTTTGATCAGTTGATTGGAGATAAGAGCGCGGTCTATATCAGCCACCGCCTAAGTTCCACCCAGTTCTGCGACCATGTGGCGATGTTTGAGGAGGGAGCACTGGTGGAGTACGGTACCCACAAGGAGCTTCTGGAAAAGGGCGGAGCCTACGCGAAGATGTTCCATACGCAGGCGCAGTACTATGTGGAAGATGCGGAGGGGGTGACGGCGGATGTCTGAGCAGAAAGCGAAGCAGGATACGAATGTGCAGCAGGAAATAGAAAGCAGTACGGATCAAAAGAATCAAAAGGATGAAAAAGGGAAAAAGCGGCAGGAAAGCAGAGAGAGCATGAAAAAAAGCCGGGAAACGCTTGCGTTTATGATGAAGTTGGCTTGGAAGAAAAAGCCGCTCCTGTTTTTGCTCTATGCACTGCGGCTGATACAGGACGTGTTTGACAGGGCATGGCAGATTTTTCTGCCAAAGCTTCTGATGGACGAACTGCAGTTGTTTATGTCAGGAGCGGAGGTGGCGCGCCATCTGCATAATCTCAGCATGTATGCCGTGATCAGCGTGACAGTAACGGTGGTGAACTATTTACTGAGAGATATTGTGGATGGACATGTCAGATCGGTGATAAGGGAGTGGTTTCAGGAATACATCGCTGTTGATATCGCGAGACAGGCGATGGAAATGGATTTTGAACACACGGAGGACCCGGATGCGCTGGATGCCCTGAATAAAGCCCAGGAGGGGATGGGCTGGTACAGCGGCGGTGTCGAAGGTGTGTTGGGCGAGCTGTTTCACGTGATCAGCAACATCCTGGTAATCTGCGGCGGCGCAGGCGTCGTTCTTGTGACCTGTCCGCTGCTAGTGCCGGTGCAGCTGGTGGCGCTGTTGGGATTTCTTTACTTCAATATGCGCATCAATCGGATCGAGGTGCATCATTTTGAAAAACTGTCAAAAGAGAACAGGATCTTCGCTTATTTCTTCTACCAGATTGCCGAGATGTGTTACGGGAAGGATATCCGCCTGTATAACAGCGCGGGCATGATGGGAAAGCGGACGGATGAGCAGGCGGATCGCATGTTTCATACCTGGCAGAGTCAGGACCGTCAAACCCGCAGCAACAATTGGGCGATGGATGTAATCAATACGCTGCGGGATGCAATCAGCTATTTCTATATCGGGTACCTGGCGATCACGCATAAGATTTCTCTTGGAGATTTCGCTATGTGCGTGGCGGCGGCCTCGGTCCTCTACCAGAGCCTGTTTGCCTTGACGAACGGCCTGCAGCAGGTCACGAAGCGATGTAATTACGCGCACCGCTATCTGGAATATCTGAATTATCCGGCGGCGATGGAGAAGGGGAGCAGGAGCATTACACCGGGTGAGCATACGATTGAATTTGCAGACGTCAGTTTTCGCTATCCGCGTGCGGAAAACTTTGTGCTGCGGCATATCAACCTGACGATCAAATCGGGAGAGCATCTCTCCATCGTAGGACTTAACGGCGCGGGCAAGACGACGCTTGTCAAACTCCTGTGCAGGCTTTACGATGTGACGGAGGGGGCGATCCTGATTGACGGCGTCAATATTAAAGAGTATTCTGAGGAGGAGTACAGAAGACTGTTTGCGGTGGTATTTCAGGACTTTGAACTGTTCGCCTTCTCTCTGAAAGAGAATGTCGCGCTGGCAGGATCTGAGAGTGCGGATACGGAGAGGATCGCGGAAATCCTGAAACTGACGGGGCTTTCCGAGGATGTGGAAAAGCTGCCTGAGGGAATGGACACCATGATCTTTAAGTCGTATGACGAGCACGGTACGGAGCTTTCCGGCGGGCAGCAGCAAAAGACCGCCATCGCCAGAGCGCTTTACCGCAACGCACCCATCGTCATTCTGGATGAGCCGACGGCGGCGCTTGATCCGATCGCGGAGTATGAGATTTACCGTCAGTTCGAGACGCTGGTGGGCGGAAAGACCGCTATCTATATTTCACACAGGCTCTCCAGTTGTCGGTTTTGTGACAGAATCGCAGTCTTTGCGGACGATACCATCAAGGAGTATGGGACGCATGACGAACTTGTTGGGGTAGAGGGCGGCATCTATGCGGAGATGTTCCACGAGCAGGCGAAGTATTATACGGATATCGCGTGAAGACGAGTTTCGCAATTGACCGAAAAAGGAGAGGGAAAAGAAAATGCTGCGTAACGGGAAAAAATTCAGGAGAGGAATAGGCGCTGTCGCGATGGCTGCCGTCATGGCGGTGTCCGGTTTGACGGGAGGGAAGATCACGGCAAAGGCGGCGGAAATGGCGGATGTCGACATTGCCTCCTACGAGCGGCTGGATGAGCTGTACGGCGATTATTTTAAGTTCGGGGCGGCCTGTGAGGCAATCAGCCACTGGAACGATGGCGGCAAGGAGATTGGCAATCCGCAGAAGGAGGAATTGCTTTCCACGGTCTTTAACAGTATCACTTGCGGAAATGAGATGAAGCCGGCATATAACTTTGACGCGGAATCGGAATCCCTTTTCAAGATCGATCCGGCGGCGACGGAGATGCTTGAGTGGGCGAAAGCCAATCATATGGGGATGCGCGGGCATACGCTTTTGTGGCACGCGCAGGTAGATCCTTCCATTTTTGCCAAGGACTATACCGCTTTGTCGAATGGCATGGAGACGAAGAAGGATACAGCGGAACTGGATGAAGACTGTCTGGTTGACAGGGACGAACTGCTGCGGAGAATGAAAACCTATATTTACAGCATGATGGAGTACACCTACAAGGAAGGGTACGCGGAAACTATTTATGCCTGGGATGTGGTGAACGAGGCGGCGGATGAAAACCAGGACGACGGCTTTCGCAGAAGCTACTGGTACAAGATCATCGGGCCGGACTTTCTCTATTATGCCTTTTTGTATGCGAGGGAGGCGGAGACCCTTTACGCAGCGCAGTATGCGGATCTCTACGGGCTGAATGCTGAGACGGACGATCTGTCCCCGATTATGCCCAAGCTTTTCTACAATGATTATAACGAATGGTTTGACAATAAGAGCGACGCGATCATCAATTTCCTGACCAAAGAAAAGTGGAATGAGAATCATGCCAAGGTAAAAAGCGATGTAATCAAGCCTGACGGCGACGGTACGATCTACGGCGACGGCCTGATTGACGGCATCGGTATGCAGGGGCATCTGAGCGATACCCAGGATATCGATCAGTATATGAAGGCGCTGCGGAAGTACTCGGCGGTCGTGGATGAAGTGCAGATCACGGAGCTGGATGTGGGCTGCAGCAAGACGGATGAGAATGTCTGGCTTTTTCAGGCAAAATTCTATTATGACTTTTTTGCGCGTCTGATCGAGGAAGTAAAGGCGGGGGCGAAATTGACTTCCGTCACGGTCTGGGGATTGACGGACGACGCTTCCTGGCGCAGAGATGCCAATCCGCTGCTGTTTACGGGAAAGCTGGAGAGAAAGCCGGCTTTTGAGGCTGTGGTGATGGCGGCCAAGGGAGAAGAATTTACCATGACCCTGCAGGATACGCTGGGCGATGTGGAAGATATGCTGATTTCCTTTGAGCCTTATGTGGAGGCGGGGAAGGCAGTGTCGGTGGAGCCGAAGGACGTCGGCATCATAGGACGGGGAACGGGACATCAGGCGAAGCTTAAGCTGGTGCAGAAGATCAATCATACGGAAGACGCGGCGATCGGGTTTTCCCTGAAAGTTTCCAGACAGGAACAGGATGCGAGCATGAAGCTTAACATTTCCCGTTACGCGGGAATGAATGTGACAGTCACCGCCTATGTGATGGCCGAGGACAAAAAAATCCGCATGGGATGGGAAATCTCTGAGAGCACGCAGCTTCTTGAGGCGGACGCAATTCCTGAGGACTGGGCGGAGCTTTCCGTCAATGTAACGGTACCGGAGGACGCGCCGGCAGCCTTTATCTATCTGGAAACGGACGGCGCAGCGGACTTTTATGTGGATGATATTTCCGTCGTTATAAACGAGGACGGTGCTCCGGCGGGAGCGGAGTCTGTGGCGGCAGGCGATAACGGCGAGCCGGTAACGAATGATGAGGAAGGCGCGGCAACAGGAAATACGGGTGACGCGGCAGCCGAAAACGCAGAGGATGCGGGAAATGCGAATGATGCGGCAGCAGCCGACGAGGACAGAGCGTCCGGCAGTACGGGAATTTTCGGGACGATGGCAGTTGTGGCCGTTATTGTGATTGCGGCAGGAGCAGCGGGCGCAGCGTGGTATGCGAAGAAGAAATCGCAAAATAAAAAGGAAGGCGAGTAAAGAAACAAAAAGAGGGGAGAAAGAAAATAGAAGGGAGAGCGGAAGATGGGGAAAGAAGCAGCAGGGGAAGAAACGATTGTTATTACAGAACAGTCAAAAGCCTATTTCCATAACAACGTGGATTTTTGTGTGGGAACGGGACGTATGGGACTGGCGCTGACGCAGGAATACATGGATCAGCTTAAGCTGGTGCAGGAGGAGATCGGCTTTCAGCATATCAGGGGACACGGTCTGTTCTGCGACGATATGGCGATCTATCAGGAGTACGAGGAAGACGACGTCAAGAAGGTTGAGTACAATTTCACTTATCTGGACAGGGTCGTGGACGCATACCGCAGCGTGGGGATCAGCCCTTTTCTGGAGTTGGGCTTTATGCCGTACAAGATGGCAAGGGGGACGCAGACACTCTTTTACTGGAAGGGAAACACCACACCGCCTGCGGATTACGATGCGTGGTGTCAGATGGTGCAGGCGCTGCTTCGACATCTGATGGAACGGTATGGGGCGGATGAAGTGATGACGTGGCCGATCGAGGTCTGGAACGAGCCCAATCTGCCGGGTTTTTGGGAAAATGCGGATATGCAGGAGTACTTTAAACTCTTTCATAAAACGTTTGAGGCGGTCAAGGCGGTAGACAAACGCTTCCAGGTGGGCGGCCCCGCGATTTGCGGCGTCAGGGATGAGGAGTGGATGCAGGCTTTTTTGGAATACTGCCGCGAAAACAAACTGGCGATCGATGCTGTGACCAGGCATCATTATACCATTGATCTGCCTACAGAGATTGGGCATTATGCGTACTCTGAGCTGATTCCGGCAGAGGATGGGTTTGCGAACTTAAAGACGACGCGGGATATCATCGACAGCTTTGCGGAATATAAGGGATTGCCAATACATATCACCGAATTTAATACTTCCTATACACCAAAGGGCGTGATCCATGATACGAACCTGAATGCGGCGGCGATCGCCAGACAGTTGTCCCGCCTGGGGGATGTAAATGAGTCTTATTCCTATTGGACCTTCGGGGATGTGTTTGAGGAAGCGGGCGTGCCGTTTACGCCCTTCCACGGCGGATTTGGTCTGGTGGCGAATGGTTGTATTCCCAAACCGACCTTCTGGACGTTTGCCTTTTTCAAGAAGCTGAAAGAGGGCGGCGGCGAGTGCGTTTATAAGGACGATAATGTGGTGCTGATGAAGCGTGAGGACGGCAGTTACCGCGGCGTGGCGTGGAATATCGTTGAACATGATGCAAGCGCGTCCGCAGAAGATCAAGCAGATCAAAATACAGAAAAGGATGCAGAGAAGGCGGCAAAGAAGGCAGCAAAGAAAGCTGCACGGAAGCTAAAACTTTGTCTGCCTGCAAGCGGCAGCTATTGCCTGCTGACCAAGACCGTCGATGAAAAGACCTGCAATCCGCTCAAAGTCTGGCACGATCTCGGCGAGCCGGCGTCTTTATCAAAGGAGCAGAGAAAACTGCTCGTGGAGGCGGCGAAGCCTCTTGTTAAGACGAAGCGCAAGGAAGCCGAGGACGGGCAGCTGAAAGTGAAACTTGAGCTGGAGAGGAATGCGGTGGTGTATTTCGAGGTACAGCCGTGTGAGGTGAGGCCGGATCGAGGATATGAATACGAGAGGGTTGTTAGATAGAGGTACAGAATGAAAAGAGCATATTTAAGAAGTATATTGGGAGCGGCTGCGGTAGAGGCAGTTTTGCTGTGCGGCTGTGGCAGTGGGACGGATGCGCCTGCCGCGCAGACAGCGGCGGAACAGGTCGCGGGGGAGACGGCGGCGGAGCAGTCAGGGCAGCAGGGCGAAGTGTCGCAGCAGCAGGAACAATTAGAACAAACGGAACAGGCGGAGCAAGCAGAACAGACAGAAAAAACCGAACAGGAAAAACAGGAGGATGCGATGGGTTATTTTGAGGGATTGCAGTTAACGGAGAGTTACAAGGGATTGGAGGATACGAACCCGCTGATGACACAGCGGTTTGGCGCAGATCCCTATGCGCTGGTGTATGAGGACCGCGTTTATATTTATATGACGGCGGATGCCTTTGAGTATGGCGCGTACAAGAAAGTGGAGGAAAATACTTACAGCAAGATCAATCAGATCAATGTGATTTCCACGGACGATATGGTAAACTTTACAGACCACGGCTCGATCAAGGTAGCGTCGAAGCAGGGCGCGGCAACGTGGGCGAAGAATTCCTGGGCGCCTGCGGCGGCATGGAAAGAGATCAATGGAAAACCGAAGTTTTTCTTATATTTTGCCGACAATGGAGGCGGTATCGGGGTATTGCAGGCGGACAGCCCGACAGGGCCTTTTGAGGATCCCCTGGGCGAGGCGCTGATCAGCAGGCAGACGCCCGAATGCGCGGACGTGCTTTGGCTGTTTGATCCGGCGGTGCTGATGGACGACGATGGTAAGGCTTATCTGTACTTTGGCGGCGGCGTTCCTGAGGGGAAGGCGGATGATCCGGGTACGGCGAGAGTGGTAGAGCTGGGCGAAGATATGATCAGCATCGTGGGGACGCCCACCAGGATCAATCCTCCCTATCTGTTTGAGGATTCCGGCATTCATAAGGCGGGTAATAAATACTATTATACCTACAGCTCCAATTTCCAGGTCGATGCGGCGGGAACAGAAAAATACGGGATCGAGGATGGCGAGATCGTCTGTCTGGAAAGCGACAGTCCCATGGGACCGTTTACCTTTAAGGAGCGGATCTTGAAAAATCCGGGCAGCACCTTCGGTCTGGGCGGAAACAATCATCACTGCGTATTCCGTTTCCGGGATCAGTGGTATATCACCTATCACACCAGAGTGTTGGAGCAGGCGATGGGGGTGGAAAAAGGCTATCGCTGTACGCATATCGACGCCTTTACCATGCAGGAGGACGGCACGATCGGTGAGATCAAGCAGACCCTGAAGGGCAGGGAACAGTTACGGTATGTAGATCCTTATGCGGTAAACCGTGCGGCTTCTTTTGCTGTCATGGGCGGCGTGAATACGGTTCCTGCGGATGCGGTGACAAAGGACTGTGGCAGCGGCAATATGGCGCTGAGCGATATTGAAAGCGGCGATTTCATCAAAGTACAGGGTGTTGATTTTGGAACGGGATCGGCGGCATCCGTGACCATGACCGTGAGAAATAAAAAGGACGAACAGGCCACAGGAGCCGTCAAGATCTGTCTGGACAGCCCGGAAGGGACAGTGCTGGGCTGCCTTTCGATGGACGATATCGCGGAGGGAGAAAACTTTACAGAGCGCAGCGCAGCGCTTTTCGAAAAGGCAGAGGGTGTCCATGATCTTTACTTTGTTTTTGCGGGTGAACATTACCAGATCGAGACCTGGCAGTTTATAAAATAGGAGAGACAGGATATGAAGATAAATAATCCGTTGTTTATGGCAGATATGCCTGACCCCGATGTGCTCCGTGTGGGCGATGCCTTTTATCTGGTATCAACGACCATGTTTTATATGCCTGCGGTGCCCATCCTCAAATCCAATGACTTGCAGCATTGGCATATCGTATCCTATGTTTGCAGTCAAATAGAAGATAATGATACCTATCATTTAAGAAACGGCAGGCACGCTTACGGCAAGGGGCAGTGGGCCACCAGCCTGATGCAGTACAAAGGGCGGTTTTACGCGTGTTTTGTCTGCCATGATATGGGAAATACCTATCTGTTTTCCACGGATGATATTGAAAAAAGCGATTGGGACAGGGTGGAGCTTCCTGCCGTGTATCATGATATGTCCTTCCTTTGTTTTGAGGATAAGGTATATCTTGTTTACGGAAATGGAGATATCCGAATCGTGGAGCTCAAAGAGGATTTCAGCGGGACTGTGGAAGGGTCTGACAGGCTGCTGTTTACTGCGCCGAAAGAGGGAATCCGTCTGCGGTGTGAGGGCTGTCGGGCTTATGTCAGGGATGGAGAAATCTACCTTCTCTTTATTGAATGGCCGGTGGATACGCCCGAAAAGAGAGGAATCAGGCGCGAGGTCTGCTATCGGCTACAGGATCTTTCCGGTGCATATGAGCGCAGGATCATCTTAGAGGACGACGGGGAGATAACGGGTTGTGGGATCGCGCAGGGGCCTTTGTTTGACGATGCCGAAGGCAACTGGTATGCGATGCTGTTTCAGGACTGCGGCGCGGTCGGCAGGATACCGTTTCTGATGCCTGTGGCATGGAAGGACGGCTGGCCTGTACCCGGAATAGATGGAAAGGCGCCGAAAGACTTTGAGGTGCCGCTTGCGGAAAAAATCATCGAAGACGTGATCCAAAGCGACAGCTTCAATCATCGGGAAAACAGGTTAAGCAGAGTATGGCAGTGGAATCACGCGCCGAATAACGAGGCATGGTCGTTTACGAAGCGGCCGGGCTTCCTGCGTCTGGAAAGCCGTGGACTGGTGCAGGAACTTTTTGAGGCGGAAAATACGCTTACACAGAGGACGCGGGCGCCCTACAGCGCCTTTACGGTTAAACTTTCCTGTGGCGGCATGAAGGACGGAGACTATGCGGGACTTTGTGTGATGCTTGAAAAATACGGGCAGATCGGAGTCCGCCAGAGAAATGGGGTAAAAGAGCTGGTACTGCGCTGCCGTGACGGGGAGAGAGCACCGTATGACGTGGTGTGCAGGGAAGGGATCTTAGGCTTAAAAAGCTGGTATTCGATCAAGGAGCAGACCGTTTCTCTTTCGGAAGATACCGTCTGGCTAAAGGTGGCGTTTGATTTCGGAGATTGGGGAAAAGGAGAGGAGCAGGCGCTTTTTTCTTACAGCCTTGATGGGAAAAACTATCGTTCCATGGGAGAGGGACTTTCGATGTTCTTTTCGCTTTCGCTGTTCGTGGGCGCGCGGATCGGGATCTTTTCCTACAATGAGGAAAATGAAGTTGGCGGGTATACAGATTTTTGCGATTTTACTTACAGCAGCCAAAGATAGTGATAATGGCAATAAAAAGGAGACTGCGATGTGCAGCCTCCTTTGCTTTTTATATCGTGTTATACCGCGTTGTGCGTGTCAGGCAATGGAAACCTGAAAACTCTGCTGTAAGGCGATATCTTCCGCAGTCGCATTCACGCCGCTGACCTGAAAGGTCCTTTCGGCATTGAGCTGTGCTGCACCGCCAGCGGAAACGCCTGTATCTGTCGTTGCCTGTGCGGCACGATTCGCTTCTCCCAGCATGGAGAATTGGAAAGCCAGTTCCCGTTTATGCCGGTTCTGCATTTCTTTGAGCTCAGCTTCTTTTCGTTCGGTATCGGTGCCGCGATACGCATCCTGTTTGATCTCGCCCTTCAAAACAGCGATGTCATCGTTTGTTCCAGAGGCAAGTGCGCCCTGCCGATCCGCTTGCAGAATGGTCGTATTTGCGGATACCATCGCCTGTACTTCATTTCCGCTCAGACCGGCATTGGCAGCTTCTTCGTCTTCTGCAGTCTGTTTCTCCTGTTCTACAGCGGCTTCTTCTTTTGCGGCTTCCGCCTGCTGTTTCTGTGCCTTAGCGTCGTTGTCTGACTTTTGATTCAAGATTTCCTTCAAAATAACGGTGCCGTCACTGTTCTGGGTAATGACGGTGCCCGGCTGCAACGAGCGACGATCGTCGGCAGGCAGCTTCTTTTCGTCTGCTGCGTCAGAAGTGGAGGAGGATTCCACTGCCGCTGTTTCGGCTTCGGTGTCTTCCTCTGTTTCCGGTTCCCGATTTTCTTGAAGTTCCGCGAGCTTAATTTCTCTTATCTGTGACTTTTGAAGCTCATCCTGATGTAGTTTCAGTTTCGTGGAAAGGTCGGATTTTTCCTGTTGCAGTTTCTTTTTTTCCGCCGCCCTTTCCGTGGCAGTCAAATCTTCCTCCGAAGATAATTTCTGGATCTGCCGCTGTACGTCAGTGATATCATTTTGCAGGTTTTTACTTTTTTGATCCTTTAAATCTGACGAAGTAACCTGCTGAAAAGACATACTGTTTGATGAAGGTATCCTGCCGATTCCCCCAATTGCCATAAAATCATCTCCTTCCCCCAATAAAGGATGATGCAATGCAATGTCAGATTGTTCCTATATTTATTTATATTTTACCATTTTTTGCGGGTGAGAACAAGACTTTTTTAAGTCATTATTTTTTACCGTTTACAGCAGAAAAAAGGTCTTCCATGACATTGTGCTTAAGTCCGGGAAAGCAGGTTCCGAAACATGAAACGAAGGGGAAAGGGCAGAGTGCAACATAAATAGAAAAAGGAGGACAAAGAGATGGCAAATGATTATATGAAAGACTATGTAAATTCTAATTCCGGTTATGATATGACGGCGCTGCTTGGCGGGGGCGTGAATGGCAGTGGAAGTATGCTCTCGGACTACGCTTCGATCAAAAACGGGAGTTATAAAAAGATGATGAAGGCATACTGTGCCAAGCAGGAAGCGGAGAAAGTGTCCGTGTCGGGAGATACCGCGCAGAAGCTGACGCTGATGAAATCGAGCGCGGATGCCCTGAAAAAATCAGCGGAGGCGTTAAGCGATCCTTCTCTCTGGGAAAAGAAAAAATTCACCAAAAAGGATGAGGAAACCGGAGAGGAGACGGAGGTTGAAGATTATGACTGGGAGGCAATCACAAAGGCGGTGAAATCCTTTGCGGATGATTACAATACCGTGGTTGAGCAGACGGGAAATTCGGATACCGGGAGCGTGCTCCAGCAAGCGGTATGGATGACGGATACGACCGAAAAGACACAGAAACTGCTCTCAAAGATCGGGCTTAACATCGGCAAGGGCAATAAGCTGGAGCTGGATGAGGAGGAGTTGAAAAAAGCCAATATAAACACATTGAAATCAACGTTCTCAGGTCATGGTTCCTTTGCTGACAAGGTTTCCCGGAAGGCGGGGAGCATCAGCCGGGCGGCATCGAGTGCAGCTGCTGCGGCGAAGGCAAGGGCGACTTATACTAAGAACGGGAAGTATTCTGACACCCTTTCGGAGTGGATGTCCGGTGCGATAGATAAGAAGATAGGGGATAAGTCGTCGGATAAGGATCGGACGAAGGACACCATACAGCAGGCAATCGACAAGAGGGAAAAGGAAAAAGCGGAGCAGGAGAAGAAAGAACAGGAGAAGAAGGAGAAAGAAAAGGCAGACCGGGTTTAACCGGTCTGTCTTTTACTGATGCTCTATATGGTCGGATTTTACTATCGAAAGCCGCACATCCCTGTCCGATCCACCAGGATCTTTCAGTGGCTGACTGCCGTGGCAATCATCAATTCTTCCTTTGACTTGATCACAATATGCACGGTCAATCACAGGGATGTGGTGCCGGATTCGTTGAATATCTGATTGCACATATCATTTATTTGCTGTCGATCCTGGGCTTTATTTATCTTTTGTTTGTCTACATGAGGAGCTATTTGGAAACAAGTCTCCGATTTTCCAAGACTGTGAGGATCCTTCAGAGTCTGCCTGCTGCCGTGTCCGCCGTGGGGATTTTTGTGCTTCCCATCACCTATGTTCAGGGGACGACCACGGATTATTCGTTGGGGCCCAAGGCGTATGCCCTGTATGCGAGTCTGGTGATTTATCTGATCCTGATTTTATATTACTGTCTCCGCTATTGGAAGATCATGGATAAGTATAAAAGACTGGCGATCATACTTGCCGTGCCGCTTTTTGTGGTGACGGCGCTGATTCAGATGTTGATTCCCGAGACACTGGTGGTCGTGGTCTGTGCAACGCTGATCCTCCTTGGTTTGATTTTAAGTAATGAGAATACCGAAAAGTATGTGGACGAGAATACCATGCTGTTTAACCAGTATTCCTTTGAAAGAGTATTGGAGGAGTTTGATTTTGGAAAACAGAAGATCGTAGTCGGCGTTTTCTGTTTCTGTAAGACGGAAAATAATCTTGATTGGAAACAGGACGCCCTGATCCTGCGAGATATCCATAGGGAAATCAGACAATGCCGCCTGCATGGCTATCGGGTCGGTGAAAACGGCGTGGCGTTCATCACGAATACGCAGGAGAAGGCATCGTCGGTGCTTGATGAAGTGAAAAACAGTATTGAGGAAAAGTATGATAAAGAAACCCTCGTCATGGAGACAAAGATGCTGGCTGGGGCGGATGCAGCTGATCAATACAGATGTATGCGCAATATCGTTTCTTTCTGTGCGGAAGCAGGGAGCAGACTTGCCTATATTGATTATTTGACCAATATCTATAATCGAAACGCGTTGGAGCGGGATCTGGTCAAATGGGAGGAGCGAAAGGACGCATTTTATTTTCTTGCCGATTTGAACGGTCTGAAACTGGTGAATGATACCATTGGTCATTCCGCCGGGGATAAACTGCTGCAGGGGTTTGCCCGTATGCTGGCTGATGCGGTTGGCGAGGACGGCAGAGCTTACCGCCAGGGCGGAGACGAATTCGCCGTACTCTACGACAAAGATGCGCAGTCGTTTTTGCAAATGCTGGAAAAGTACTGCAAAGATTATAACTTGTCCAGTGCGGTCCCTATCAGTTACGCCATCGGATATTGCCGACTGCAGGAGGAAGATTTCAGGGATGCGGCAGATCAGATGATGTATGAGGACAAAAGACACAAAAAAGCGGGGCACTAAATTCCCTTTGCTTTTATTTCACTTTATTGAACGAATTGCGCAGCGACAAAAGCTCGTAGTAATCGAGCAGCGCATTGACATTGCGGCGGTCGAGCTCCAGTGTGGTATTCATCAGATCGCCAACCGTATAGTCAGCAGACAACTCCTTGTTTAAGGAGTCGATGCTGGCTTTATATTTTGTCCTTTGCAGGAGATAGTCAGTGGATACATGATAGAAATCAGCCAGTTTGCTTAAGGTGACGAGGTCGGGAGAATGGACACCCTTTTCATAGTTTGAGATCGTGGCAACAGTCATATTTAGATATGCAGCAACTTCTTTTTGCAGAAAGCCTTTTTCTTTGCGCAGTTCAGCCAGAAATTCACCAAATTCCATAAGAACCTCTTTTCTCTGATCGTAAGATAATGAGTATGTTTTTCTTTACTGTACAATATTTAAGCAAAAGGGGAATGAAAATAAACAAAGTGTATAAATTATGGAAAAATATGGAAAGAAAATTGACGATACATTAATATAGATATCATTAAAAATGGATTGTCCGAATTAGAAGCAGGAGATGAAAAGGGAATCGACCAATATTTCGTGGATTTTCATAATCTGCGAAATATTGGCC
>CAJTKA010000004.1:166131-170028 GCA_910576815.1 uncultured Lachnospiraceae bacterium | reverse complement strand
GTTCTGAAATAGATGATTCAAGACCGACTGTCATACGTACTTATTCTATCAATCAAACTTGCGTAAGTGTACTGTAGGGGAAAATAAATACAGTATATGATTTAGATGAGGTGTTAAGTGATGGACAATAAAGAGAAAAATTTTATTTCAGTGGTCGTTTATGTGCATAATGCAGAATTACAGATCGAAAAGTTCCTTGATGTCATAACATCTGTATTGTATAATCATTTTGAACATTCAGAAATTATATGTGTTAATGATGGCTCGGCGGACAATAGCGTAGAAATAATTAAAGCGTTTAGCAAAAATGTAGCTGTTTCCAGTATAACCGTTTTGAATATGAGTTATTTTCATGGCTTGGAAATGGCGATGAATGCAGGGATTGACTTAACAATCGGTGATTTTGTTTTTGAATTTGATTCAACAGTAGTTGACTATGAGAAAGAAGAAATTATGAATGTTTATTATAAATCTTTGCAGGGATATGATATAGTGAGCGCATCTCCTGATAAAGGGGAAAAGATATCATCACAGGTGTTCTATAAAGTGTTTGATCATTTTGCCAATTTATCTTATAAAATGTCAACGGAAAGATTTCGGATATTGAGCCGCAGGGTCATCAACAGAATCAGTTCGATGAATAAGACGATTCCGTATAGAAAAGTTGTTTATGCCAACAGCGGATTAAAGACGGATAATTTGAAATATAATACAATTAGTGTATCTGCGCAGACAACAGATAAAAGAGAAAAGAGATATCGGTTTGGTTTGGCAATCGATTCTCTTATCCTATTCACAGAGATTGGATACCGTTTGTCAATGATGATGGCAGTTTTGATGATGACAGTGTCAGTTTTTATGGTATTATATTCGGTTGTTATTTATCTGGCGGCGGATCCGGTAACAGGATGGACGACGACAATTTTGTTTCTTTCTGTGGCATTTGCAGGATTGTTTGGAATATTGACGATTGTTATTAAATATTTACAATTGATTGTAAATCTCGTCTTTAGACGAAAACATTACAGCTTTGAAAGTATTGAAAAACTTACAAAGTAGGAGGAGATGATGAAAGCATTAGTTGGTTATACAGGTTTTGTGGGCAGTAATATTTATGCAGCAGGCGAGTTTGACGCAGCATATAATTCTAAAAATATCGAAGAAGCATATAATACCAGACCGGAATTACTAATCTACGCAGGAATGCGTGCTGAAAAGTATCTTGCGAATAATGAACCGGAAAAGGATGTGGAGCTTATTGTCCAAGCGGAAAGAAATATTTCCTGCATCAATCCTGAAAAATTGGTGCTTATATCAACTGTTGATGTTTTTAAGAAACCAAAAGATGTGGATGAGACAACAATAGTCGACACGGAAAATCTTCATCCATATGGTTATCATAGATATTTATTAGAACAGTGGGTGCGTGAAAACTACCCAGATGCGTTGATTATCAGGCTTCCGGGATTGTTTGGAAAAAATATAAAGAAAAATTTTATTTATGATTATATCAATGTGATCCCGTTTATGTTGTCAGTGGAAAAAATGGATGAATTATTGGCGATAGATTATGGGATAAAGGAGTATTATCAGCTTCAAGACAATGGATTTTTTAAGTTAAGGAATATATCGGTAGTAGATAAAAAGGAATTGAAAAGGAAATTCGAGCAAATAGGATTTAGTGCATTAAATTTTACTGACAGCAGGAGTAGATACCAATTTTATAATTTGAGCAGATTATGGGGAGATATCCAAACGGCGGTTAAGGCAGATATTAGACTCTGGCATCCGGCAACAGAGCCAATATCAGCGGGTGAGCTTTATAGATATATGACAGGAAGAATGTTTGAGAATGAGCTGAACGGGACGCCGGCAGACTATGATTATAAAACGATACATGGGGATACATTTGGAGGAAAGGAAGGATATATTTGCGATAAAAGTACAATATTGTCTGATATCAGGAATTTTATATTAAAAGAAATTAGGGCGGGAGAGTAAAGAATGAAGTTATCAATTTCAAATATAGGATGGGATTCAGATAAGGATATATTGGTATATGATTTGATGAAAAAATATGGTTTTAGCGGTTTAGAGATTGCGCCTACAAGAATATTTAAGGAAGCTCCTTATGAAAAACTGGCGGAAGCGAAACAGTGGAGTGAAAACTTAAAAGAAGAATATGGATTTTGTGTGCCATCTATGCAATCTATTTGGTATGGAAGGCGGGAAAGGTTATTTGGAGACGAAAAGGAAAGAGACGTTTTGTCGGCATATACAAAAAGGGCCATTGATTTTGCTGTAGCTATAGGATGTAAGAATTTGGTGTTTGGTTGTCCTAAAAACAGATACTTGATTGAGGGGGCACATTGGGAGGATGGGATTTCCTTTTTTAGAGAAATTGGAAATTATGCGTATAGCTGTGGTACGGTTATAGGAATGGAAGCGAACCCGCCTATCTATAATACGAATTATATTAACGATACGGTAAGCGCGATTAAGTTGATAAAAGAAGTTGACTCTAGAGGATTCCGTTTAAACCTTGATGTAGGCGCTATGGTGGAAAATGATGAAGATGTAGAAATTCTAGAGGATAACATTGTTTACATTAATCATATGCACATAAGTGAACCTAATTTAGAAATTATTCAGAAAAGAAGGCTACATATTGATTTGCTGCAATTACTGAAGAAAAATCATTATTGCGAATTTGTATCTATTGAGGTGGGAAAACGGGAGGATATTCAGGAGATTGAAAAAAGTATGGCGTATGTAAAGGATGTTGTATATGAAATTGAGATAAGTGGAAATCAATAGAAATAGGAGATGGCTAAAAATGATTTATAATAGACAAGCTGGTGTGCCAAGATTTGAGTGTACAGAATATGAAGGTAAGACGAAGGAATATGTTGTTTTAATACCTATTATTAATGAGGGTGATAGGATACATAAAGAACTTTTTCGGGCTTTGAAACATAATGTTTCGGATTATGCAGACATCGTTATTTGTGATGGCGGCTCGACTGATGGTTGCACAGAGGAGTGTAAATTACGCAAGCTTAACGTGAATGCTCTACTGGTAAAAGAGGATGTAGGAAAGCAGGGGGCGCAACTGCGAATGGGTATCTGGTGGGCATTGGAGAGAGGTTATAGAGGTATTATTACCATTGATGGAAATAATAAAGATAGCATTGAAGACATCCCCAATTTTATAGAAAAACTGAGAGAAGGATATGATTTTGTTCAAGGCTCTCGGTTTATAAGGGGAGGGAAAGCAATCAATACACCTTTTATACGCTATCTTTCGGTTAGATTGATTCATGCACCGATTATATCTTTGACAGCAAAATATAAGTTTACGGATACAACAAACGCTTACAGGGCGTATTCTTCTCGGTATTTGAAAGATGAACGGGTACAGCCTATGAGGGATATCTTTATGACATATGAGCTGTTGGCATATTTGTCTGTCAGAGCAACGCAGCTTGGTTATAAAGTGTGCGAGATTCCGGTAACAAGAGCTTATCCTAGAAAAGGAAAGACGCCTACGAAGATTAGTTTTATTAAGGGAAATAGTGAACTTTTTACAATTCTACTAAAAAATTTGTTTGGAGCCTATCATCCTCAAGTATAAGTTTAGATTGTAAAAAAGCGGAATATTAAATAGTATGTGATAGAATGGAACTCAAAAACTAAAAGAGATTTCTTTAGCGCTTTGTTTATACAATGACGAAGGGAAAATAGTTTTGGCAAAAATTTGGTCTGGATTATGAAGTTTGGATGTGGTATGAACATGTAAATACTGCGAATGAAATAGAAATAGTATTAAGACACTTTTTTACTGATGTCAAAATGTCTCTGCTTGGCATTAGTAAAAATATGGCTTTTATAGATATT
>CAJTKA010000004.1:112692-166121 GCA_910576815.1 uncultured Lachnospiraceae bacterium | reverse complement strand
CTGAGAAGCTAAATAATTCAAGATATGCTTAAAGAGATTTAGTAAGGTGAAGCAAGAAAAAGACGTTACAAATGATAGGAGTAATTTAATGAAAGAAATAAAAGAAAATGGTTTAAAAATTATTATATTTTTTCTGGTAGGTTTTATTCTTTTTGAGAGTTTTTCAAACATTTTTGTACCCAAACGTTTTTCTTATAATAAAGTATATGATGCGGGAAAGTTTAAAGGATATGAAAGGGAGAAAAGTAATGATATTGATGTGTTAATATGTGGAACAAGTCATGCAAGTCATGGAATTCTTCCGATGGAGTTATATGAAAAATATGGAATAAGGTCATATAATTTGGGAACATCTTGGCAACCGATAGAAGCAACGTATTATATGCTCTTAGAGGCATTACATAAGCAGAATCCAAAGATAATAATTATAGATGTATCAGCTCTATATTTAACAGATTATAATGAAGCGGCATGGAACTTTGTTTTGGATGATTTGCCGTTTGGGGGAAATAAATTCAAGCTCGAGGAATGTATGCGTCATACGGATCAAGAAAATATGCATGAGGGGCTTATTCCGTTTTTAAAATATCATGATAGATGGAAAGAGTTAAAGGAAGAAGATTTTAGAGATATGTTGCATATTTCTAGACACGATTACAATAAAGGTGGACATATTTCTTCTATTACAGTAAAAAGCAATTTATCGGTTGAAGTAATGAATGCAATAGCTGATGAGTTACAACAAAATATAGAAATTTCAGAGTGGGAATATAAAGAAGGTAAGGATTATAAGGTGCCGAGCAAAGAAATGCCGTATGCTGTGGATGTTACAGAGGAAAAAATAGAATGGCTTCAAAAAATAAAAGAATTGTGTGATGAAAAGAATATACAATGTTTATTGGTTAAAGTACCTGTGTTGGCTTGGCCGCAGCTTTATTCTTCAGCATGGAGTGAAGCAAAATATCATACTGTCAAGGAAATTAGTGATAAATATGATATAGTCTATTACGATTTTTTATATGAAGCAGGTCTAAATTTAGATTATGATCGTGACAGTCATGATGGAGGGATGCATCTTAATTTAAGCGGAGCTCAAAAAGTAAGCGAAAATTTAGGTAAATATTTGAAAGAACATTATGAGTTGCCAGATGAAAGAAACGAACAGTGGGACAGAGACTTGATAATATATAAGGACGTGCGTAACGTTGCGCAGTTGCAGTTAGAACAGGATTTTAGCAAATATATTGATTTTTTGTCGAATAACTATAAAGATAAGACGATACTTATTACAGCATCATTAGATTATATGGGATTAAAAGATTATGGGGAGACATTAAGAAAATTGGGGATAAAGGCAGATTTTAATTCACAATTTCATGATGCGTATGTAGCAGTTGTAGAAGGTGGTGTGGTAAAGTATGAGGCATTATCAGGAGATAAGTTAAGTTATGAAGGTGTGTGTGACATATCGAGGGAAAAGTATAGATTATACAGTTCAGGTTGGAGGACATCTGCGGGGGCAACTATTACAATAGCAAATAGAGAATTGGCAAATAGTTTTAGGGGATTAAATATTGTGGTGTATGATAATAGAAAAAACTTGGTTTTGGATAGTGTTTGCTATGACGAACAAAATAACGCCATAAGGAATGGTGATTTAATTGATAGTTTTATGGAAGGATACGAAAGATATATGGTCGAAATGGAAGACTAAAAATGGTTTTAAATGCACTGTTATATAATTCATAATAATATAAGAATGCAGAGAATACATACTTGCTTTTATGAAAGGAAGTCAATGACTTATTTATCTATATTATTTATCATTTTTGTAACTATCACAACGCTTTTCTATTACATATTTCCCAAGCGCATCCGCTGGTATATCTTGCTCATAGCTAGTGCTTGGTTTTACTGGTGTGCAGGATATGATAAACTCCTGATTGTTATAATGACATCACTTGTTATCTGGTTGGCCTCTCGTGCAATTAGTCGTCAATATAAGAAGGCGGAACAGGAGATTGCAGAACAGGGAATTGGAGGTAAGGAGAAAGCTGCATTATTGGGTAAGTACAAAAGAAAATGTCGTAAATTTATTTTGATTCCCACTCTCTGTTTTTTGGTTGGTGTGTTGGCTTATTGTAAGTTTGCACTGATGCTGGCGGATGTTTTATGGCAGATATTTTCCCTAGATATTTCTTTCGAGGTAATCGTACCACTTGGAATTTCTTATTATACTTTTTCGTCGGTGGGATATCTGTTAGATGTCTATTGGAAAAAAGCCGAGCATATCGGAAATTATTTTAAGTTTGCGTTATGTGTATTGTATTTTCCGCAGATTGTTCAGGGGCCGATTGCGCGTTATAACAGACTGGAAAAGGAATTGTTTCAAGAGCATCCGTTTGATTTTAAGCAGATATGCTTCGGAATGCAGCTTATGCTTTACGGGTATGCTAAGAAGATGATCTTGGCGGACAGGCTTTCTCTCTATACTTCAAAAGTGTTTGGGAACCTACAGTGTTATGAAGGCTTGGTAATTCTGATTGCTGTGATTGCGTCTGCTTTCCAAATATATATGGATTTTTCAGGTTGCATGGACATTGTAAGAGGTGCATCGCAGATATTTGGCGTTACGCTTGAACATAACTTTATGCATCCCTTTTTTTCCACGAGTACAGCGGAGTTTTGGCGTAGATGGCATATTACGCTGGGAATATGGTTTAAAGATTATGTATATATGCCAGTTGCTGTTTCCAAGTGGCTGATTAAGCTAATTACAAAAACTAGGAATTTATTTGGAAAAGAGGCGGCAAAAGTTGTCAATATAATTATTCCGTTGCTCATTGTATGGCTCCTGACAGGAATCTGGCATGGGACTGGCTGGAATTATGTTGTGTGGGGGTTATATTATGGCACGATTATTATCTGTTCTACACTTTTCATGGGGCAGTATAAGAAATTGGCAAAACTTTTACATATTGATATGACAAAAAAATCATATCAGAGATTTCAGATGGTAAGGACATTTTTAGTGTTTGCAGGTGGCAGGCTGATTGCGGCACCAGGGACTTTGACGAATACATGGATTGCCATTAAGCAGATGTTTTCTGGTTTTAACCCATGGGTTTTTTGGGATGGGACGCTTTACAGTATGGGACTTGACTATAAGGACTGGTGTGTGGTGATTATAGGCCTTTTGCTTGTGAGACGAATCAGTATCTTTCAGGAAAGGGGATCGGTTCGGGAAGCGATTGCACGCAGAAATATTGTATTGCGATGGATAATCTATTATGCGGCATTCTTTGCCATTTTGATATTTGGTATTTATGGGTCAGGATATAATGCCAGTGATTTCATTTATGGGAACTTTTAATTAAAATAGATGAAAAAGTAAGTATTTAAATGGGAGAATCTGTACAGCAAATTTTCGTATAGATGTATGGTAGCTTTTCCCAAAATTACAAATCGCAAGCAGAGAGGAGATTAGAAATGAGAGAGGAAATATTACAGTTATTATCTAAAGAAAATCCGGAAATCGACTTTACGATATCAGACGAGCTGGTGGACGATGGCGTTTTGGATTCACTGACCATTGTGTCTCTGATTGGAACGCTTAGTATGGAATATGGTATTGATATTCCTTACGAGGAAATTGTGCCGGAGAACTTTAATTCCATTGACGCTATGGCGGCAATGGTGGAACGACTGCGAGCTTAGTGAAAAATGTTACAGATTATCATTGTGTCCTTATATGTAGCGGTTACGATTGCTATAGGCATTTGGACCAAAAGGAAAACAAAATCTTCTCAGGCATTTGACGGCGCAGAGCTGGGACTGCTATTATGCGTGGTTGCCGGGGCTGGTGAATGGCTTGGAGGAACTGCAACGACAGGCGTGGCTGAGTATGGATATGAATATGGAATGTCAGGTGCATGGTATACGATCGCCAATGGCATGGGGATCTGTTTTTTGGCGGTTTGTTTTGCCAGATTATTTCGCAGCTTAGGGATGAGTACCGTATCTGGCATTATTGGGCGATTTCTTGGAGAGAAGGCAAGGAAGGTTTCTGCAGCATTGCTGATTTTTATCAGGTAGAAACAACATACCGGGAGCTGTACTCCTTGGTAAGCGGTTATGCAGGATATCTGTATGAGAACGGATTGAGAAAAGGCGATATTGTAATAGCAAAGGCGTCTCAGAATCTGGATTATGTAGTGATCTATCTTGGAGTACATCTTGCTGGCGGTGTGATTACTTCAGCGGAAGCGCACATATCAGCGGAGGGAATGGCTGGGATTGCGCGTGCGGTGAATGCAAAAATGATTATTAGTGACGATAAGTCAGTTTTGAATGCTTTTGAGGCGACTTATCTGGACAGAGCAGAGGTATTAAGAGTTGCTGTTGGGACTGGGACAAGGGAGTGGCAGTTTCCTGAAGCTGATGATTCCGCAGATATTTTGTTTACTACTGGGACGACAGGCGTTTCTAAAGGCGTGGAACTGAGCCATAAGGCACTTGTTGCAACGGCAGAAAACCTGATCCATGGATGCGGATATCAAAAAGATACCGTACTGATTGTGCCAGGTCCTTTGAATCATGCCAATCCGATTAGAAAGCTGTTTACTACTCTGGTTAATGGCAGTACCATTTACATACTGAATGGTATGACAAACATGAAGGCGTTTTTTGCAGCGCTGAATTATCCGATTGGACGAATTGCATGTTGTTTGCCACCATCGGCAATTCGGACTATTTTTCAATTGACACGGGATGAGATTGGACATTATGCAGACCAGATCGATTTCATAGAGTCGGCAACAGCACCGTTGCCTGAGCCAGATAAGGAGCGGTTGTGCGAGTTGCTCCCCAAAACTCGGTTACTTAATAATTACGGGTCATCTGAGGCGGCTTCGGTCTGTATGTATGATTACAGTAAATATCCTGGCAGAACAGGCTGTATTGGAAAGGCAATGCCTCATTCCAGAATTTTTATAGTAAATGACAATAAGGAAGAAATTGTATCGTCGAAAGAAAACATGGGCCTGCTGGCGTGTGAGGGCGATGTCAATATGAAAGGATATATAAATGAGCCAGAATTGAAAGGTGAAGTATTGATTAACGGTGTAGTATATACGAATGATATGGGTTATATAGATGAAGAAGGTTTTGTCTATATAGCTGGTAGAAAGGGGGATGTGATTAACGTTGGTGGACTAAAGGTTGCTCCAACAGAGGTTGAGGAAGCAGCGCTTGCTATTGACGGAATTGAAGATTGTATTTGTCTGCCGATGGATCATCCGATTACAGGACAGGCTTTGAAGCTACTGGTGGTTATGAGGGAGGGGACAGAATTTGTCCCAAAACAGTTTACAGTATTCCTCAAGACTAAGCTGGAAAATCACAAAATTCCCATTAAATATGAACAGGTTGAGAAGATTGCCAGAACATATAACGGGAAGCTGGATCGTAAGGCATACAAAAAGGGGTAAGAGTGCATGTCATAATCAGAGCCTTAAAGATGCGATACGTAATCTTTTCTTTCTAAACAAGCGGAATGATTCGTTGGAGTGCCGGGAACCATATAGAGTAATTCAGGAAAGGCATAATGTAACAAATGATTTGTAGTAGATTTGAAGCTTGTTGATTGGAGGATAAGATGGAAACACTGGTGAAAAGGGTATTGACGTATGGAGAGTTTCGAGCGGAGAAAATTGCTGTCTGCTTTAAGAATGTAACAGTTTCATATGGGGAACTGAAAAAGCGTATTATGGGGATGGCAGCCCTTCTCCGAAGTATGGGTGTGAAAAAGGGACACAGGGTAATGCTGAATGCAGTTTCCAAGCCAGAATATATCGCAGGGCTTTTGGCGATTCAATATATCGGAGCTGTTACAGTCGCCATAGATAAATTTGCGAAACAGGAGAATATTCGTGATATATGGGAGATGACACAGTCAGACGTCTTTTTGGCAGATGGGAAAAAACTGCCAGAGGAGATAAAGACTGCTTCTTTGAAACAACTTTATGAGGAGGCAATGGAGGAGCGGGAGCAGATCGCTTATGTAGAGCCTGAGGAAGGCGATTTGTGTGAGCTTATCTTTACCACGGGGACGACAGGGAAACCGAAAGGGGCTATGCTCAGTTATCGCTGCGTCTATGCCAATATGCTGAATACATGCAGGGGAATCGGAATGAGACAAGACGATATCGTCCTGAATCCATTGCCGCTAAATCACTCCTTTGGGATGCGGGTATTGCGTTCAACCTTGTATTTAGGCGCAACGGTTGTGTTGCAGAACGGTTTTACCTTTGCCAAAGAAATAGAGACCAATATTGAACAGCATCACTGCACGGCTATGGTTTGTGTTCCGGCTTCCATGGAGGTCATTTACAGACAGATGCAGGAACGTTTCGCGGAGATTATGGGAAAATTCCGCTATATCGAGTTTGGAGCAGGCTCGGTGAGTGTGGATATGAAGAAAAAACTGCTTACCCTTCTGCCGCACACACAGTTATTTAATACATGGGGATCAACGGAGACAGGAGGCACTGTTTTTCTGGATATCACAAACTATCCGAACAAGGCGGCTTCTATTGGGAAACCGTTGGAAGGGATAGAAGTGAAAGCGGTTGATGCCGATGGTAAAGAGGTGGCGGCGCGGGATATGGATACTGCTGGGAGAATGTTGCTGCGCGGGAAAATGCGGATGGAAGGATACTGGAATGCGCCGGAATTGACGGCTGAGACGATTCATGATGACTGGCTGTATACCAATGATTTGATTTATGTGGACAACGATGGTTTTATTTTTATGCTGGGGAGAGCGGACGATATAATCAATGTGGGAGGAGAGAAGGTGTCTCCCATTGAGGTGGAGAATATTGCGCAGGAATATAAGGGGATCAGAGAATGCGCCTGTATCGGCGTGGATGACCCGAAAGGAATTGTGGGACAGGTACCGGTGCTGTTTGTGGTGACGGAGAACGGGATGCTTGAGGAGGATGCCCTGTTGAAATATCTTGCTGGACGAATGGAAAAGTATAAGTTCCCGCAGGAGTTTATTCAGGTGGATGAACTGCCAAAGAATAAAATGTTGAAACTGGACCGCAAAGCATTACACAGGATGTACGAAGAACGGGGTAACGTTGATTTAATGAATCCTGTTATTTGTAATCTGCTGGCAAGAAGAAGCGTGCGGAGTTTTACGGAACAGCCCATTGATGATAGGATGCTGGACATGATTTTGAAAACAGGATACTATGCGCCGTCAGGTCATAATATGCAGACCTGGAGATTTACCGTATTGAAGTCAGAGGAAAAGATAGAGCAGCTAAGGGAGATTATCCGTGTGAAAGCCGAGGAGAAAAAGGTGCATTTCTATGGCTTTGAAAATCCTAAGGTGTTGGTGTTGGTATCCAATGACCGCAGAAATAAAAACGGCATACAGGACGCTTCCTGTGCGGCAGAGAATATAATGTTGGCAGCGCAGTCTTATGGAATTGGATCAGTATGGTTGAATCCGCTTATGACCTTATGTGACGAACCAGAGATTCGGGTACTGTTAGATAGTTATCGAGTGCCGGAACAGCATATCGTGTGGGCGGCTGTGGCAATGGGATATCCGAAGGTGCCAGGGAAGTTGCTGGCGAAGAAAGAGAATGTGGTTTGGATTGTGGAGTAAAACAAGTAGATCTACACATTATATTTTCTGTTTATTTGTGAGATACTGCTTTGCTTCGTTTCCATACTCCGCCAATGAGGTATCCGTATTTTCTTTGCGCCAATGAAATCGCCTTCTTTAATGTCATACATAGTATATGCGTGTGATTCAAACATTCTTCTTGCGCCGGTTACTTTATCGTTTCCGTAAACATAAATCCTTATGGTGAGTTTTTCGCCATACTCATCAAATAAATCCTTAAATTGAAGCGTTCCCTTTTTTGCCAGTTTACGGATTTTTTGGGAATATTTTTTCTTGGATAGCTCATGAATCATGGATTCTGACGGATAAAATGTCATGGTTCTCACATTGCTTCTTCCATATTTTTTATGGGTCCGTCTGCCTGGCAGAAAGGTCATAAAAGCCTGCTTTCCGGAATTAGAAATTTCGGGAACTAATATATGATCGCGGGTGCCGTCTGGTATGATAAATTTAATTGTTACAGTTAATTCTATTAAATCCCGTCTTCCTATATTTGCGAATCGAAATCTATAGCCGTATGATTTTCTGTTATCAGTCAAGGTATCATCAGGTTTTGCTAGATACTTAGAAAATATAACTTTGGTAAGTGATAATTTAAAAGAACAAGACCAAAAAATCCAAGAAGCCAGAAGTGATACGACGATACTTGGAATTATATTTTGAAAAAAATATTGAATTAAGTTGTAAATGGTACTTTGTAAATTAGACATATTATAAAGCTTTTTCTTTCGTATAAAATCTGAAAAATTTTTAGTTGAATAGATTATACATGAGAGGATTGAGGAATTCAATAGGGAAAATGAGACCATATGAATATATCGAAATCCGTCTGTATTTTTTCGCATTTTTATTGCCACCGACCACTTAAGGCAGCATACTTAGCACATCGAGTAATCACAAGAACCGTGCATTCGCACATTCTGGCAGTTTCTGCCGCTTACTCATATTAGCAGCATGACAACAAAAGACGCAGCGGGACTGTCGAAACCAGGTTTCACAGTATACCTTCCCGCTGTCTTTATGCTTGCTTGTATTTATACGATGTTTTGATAGATTGCGCACTGTTCTGGCGCTGTTTCCTTCAGCTCAAATCCATCTCCGCCAGACACAGCCAAAGATCCTCAAAAATCCCCACCCTGATTCGCTCTGAAAAGGCATATTGCGTACTTCCGTTGTTCTCAAAATCATACACCGTGACCATCTCCGTCTCGGGATCTACGATCCAGTATTCCCGTGCTCCTGCTTCGCGGTAGAGGGTGACCTTTTTCTCGTAGTCCATCTTTTTGCTTGAGGGTGAGACAATTTCTATCATCCAGTCAGGTGCGCCTTGGCAGCCTTTTTCGCTTTTCTTTTTCTCATCGCAGATCACGGAGATGTCAGGCTCTACATAGTTGCGATTGTCCTTTTTGATATATACTGCGAAGGGAGCTGGAAGAACTCTGCATTTTCCTTTCTTTTTCCTAATATATAGACTGATTTCGATCATCATTTGCGTAAGAATATCCTGATGCGTCCATGTCGGCGCATCCATCCGAAACAGCTCCCCGTCGATCAGCTCCGCCCGTTCCCCCTCGGGGAGCGCCTCAATATCCGCGATCGTATAGCCTTTTCCACCTTTTAACATTGTGAATTTTTCCTCTCGTTTCCAATTTTCCGGTCTTCTGACTTCCATAACATCCTCCGTTCCGCATACCCTTTGCGGGTTGCTTTCGTGCTGCGGCGGGAGGTGCCTGCCTTCATTCTGAGATGATGATCTATATCTCGGGTGAAAGGCTGAGTCCTTGTCCATAGAGTCTATGTAGTCCTGCATTGACTGCCTCCGCCGCGTTTTCTGTTTTCCAGTTACAAATTTGAGTAAGCGGCAGAAACTGCCTTTTGTGCGATTGCACGGATGCGTCTTATGACGCTGAAAGCCCCGAGAGGGGCTTTCTAGGTTTACTCGTTATGTTCAGTATATATGTTTCAAAAATGTTTGTCAAGAAACTTTTGAATAAATGTTATTTCGTTTACGCAATCCACTTTTTCAGCGCGTCTTCCAGCATCTCGATATCCACAGGCTTGGAAACATGGGCGTTCATCCCTGCCTCCTCAGACCTCCTGATATCATCTGCAAAGGCGTCCGCCGTCATGGCCACGATAGGAATCTTTTTCAGGTCCTCTCTCTCAGAGGCGCGGATCGCTTTGGCGGCCTCATATCCGTTCATGACCGGCATCTGAATGTCCATAAAAATAAGGTCATAGTAGCCGGGTTCCTTCTCTGTCACAGCTTCGACGGCCAGCTTTCCGTTCATTGCCGTTTCTACCTGGATTCCGACGATACTCAGAAGTTCCTTGGCTACTTCGATATTGATCTCATTATCTTCCACGAGAAGGACACGCCGTCCGGAAAAATCTTTCTGACGGAATTTATCAAGAGCGGAAACTTCTTCTTCCTCCTGATCCTGTCCCAGAGTGTCTTTCAGTACGCGCATCAGTCGGGAACGGAACAGCGGTTTCCCAATAAAGGAGTTTACGCCGGCGGCAAGAGCCTCCGACTCGATATCGGCCCAGTCATAGGCGGATTGTATCACGATGGAAACGGCATCGCCCACAGTTTGGCGGATTTCTTTTGTTGTCTCTACGCCGTCTTTGCCGGGCATTTTCCAATCAAGGATCACGACTGCGAATTTGCTGCCGTCTGCCCCTGCCAGCCGCTGTACGGCTGCGTCGCCGTTGAGTACGTACTCCGCGTTCATACCGAGGCTGCGCAGCATTTCACAGGTGCTTTCACATGCGGTTTCCTCATCGTCTACGACAAGAATCGACAAGCCGCTGTAAACCGCCAAATCAGATTCTGTCATATCATCCAGTTTCAGATATACGATAACCGTAAATTTGGAGCCTTTTCCGGGTTCACTCTCGACTTTGATGTCGCCGTTCATCATACGGGCGATATTGACGGCAATGGACATACCAAGACCCGTTCCCTCGATTTTATCAATGCGGGAATCAGCCGCACGGGAGAACGGTTCAAATATTTTGTCTACATATTCTTTTTCCATGCCGATGCCGGTATCTTCAAAGATAAATTCATAACAGCCAAAACCGGAAATATGGGAGGTCTTTTCTTCGATCTGAATGCTGATCTTTCCGCCTGTGGGCGTGAATTTAACGGCATTTCCCATGATATTCATAAAAATCTGCTGCAGATGCTGCTCATCTCCGAGAACATTTTCATGCGCAAGCTGAACAACACCGGCATCCAGTGCAAGTCCCTTTTCATCCATCTGAGAGCGGAATACTGTTAAAAGACTTTCTATTGTATCAGAGAGGTTAAAGGCGTTCTCCGTCAGGCTGACCTTGCCGCTCTCGATGCGGCTCATATCCAGCACCTCATTGATCAGGCCCAGAAGATGTTTCCCGGAGACCGTAATCTTTGACAGGGCGTCAAGCACGCGTTCCTTATCGTCAATGTGCATGGCAGCGACAGAGGTCATACCCAGGATTGCATTCATGGGGGTACGGATATCGTGACTCATGCGGGAGAGGAAATCGCTCTTGGCATGGTTTGCCGCTTCCGCCCGCTCCACTGCGTGGGCAAGCATATCGCGCTGTTCTTCCTCGCGGCGTATCACATCGTCAATATTACGTACAGTGATAGTGATTGCCGTCAATTCGCCATTTTCTTCTTCAGCGCTGGTGACGACAACAGAACACCACTCATAGTCATCGCCGTCCTGCCGCTTCATCTTGAACTGTAATTCAATATGATCTTTGTCGGCAAGTTCTTGTCTAATATGATTCAGATGCAGGAACTCCTTCAACTGCTCGTAGTGTTCGCCTGCCACGATCCCGCGCTGAAAGAGTTTTTCCATCTGGGCATGGTAGTCTTCCCAATGGGAAGAAGTTTCGTCCCGCGGATAGACCCTTTCGCTGGTTTCATGTTTTACGTCCACATAGCAAATCGAGCGGCAGGCACGCGTCGTGCTGTCCATGGCGTTACTGTAAATCCTCGTCTGTTCCGCCATCCTGTCATTTTCATCAAGCAGCGCCTGATTTGCTTTCTGATTCCTGTATTCGCGCAGCAGTTGAAAAAGGAAGACCGCCACGCCAAGTAAGATGAGCAGTACGCAGATATACAAAAAGGTATCTGCGCCGGAGAGAATGCCGTCTCTGGGAATGGTCAAAATTCCCGTCCACCCGTTATCCAGATGATAAAAATAGACATTGCGGACAATGCCGTCAGATGGTGTCACGTCTTCCAGCACATGCCTTTCCATGTTGCAGTCCGCATCTTCTATGTAACTGTTCACCAGCACCTGAAATTCATCGCGCTGATAATCCCAGCAGGAGTTATAGTAAAGCAGAGTCTTTTTGCCATCTACCAGGTAATAGGAGGAATCTGCCGGTAATACAAGGTTTTCATTCTCCAGGTCAAAGCAGGCGGGAGTAATATCAATAGCGAGGAAACTTCCCGTATCGGGGATCACCTTACACATGGTGACGATGGGAATGCCTGTCACTTCATCCACGTATGCGGGAGAGAGCGTTATTTGGCCTTCAGCAGCCAGCGCACTTTTATAAAATTCCCTGTCCGTTATTTCGTCTCCCGTCAATTTTTCCATGCGCGGATCATTGGAGATCATCTCAGTAGCGTGAAAGGCCTTTCCGTAGATACGGATATTGCCGCTGCCGTACATTTCTGTCAGGCCGTTCATAAAAGGATAAAGGCCTTCCCGCAGTTCTTCTATTGTAATGCCTGATTTTTCGCGATCTTCGACATAGCCTACGCTGAGCGTCAGAATGGATTCACAGCTGCGCATGGTGCTTTCTTCAGATGAGGTATAGTTTTCTACCAGTGTCAGACCCATCTGATTGGTGTTATCCCAGAGAGTGCGGCGCAGAATAACGGTGCAGAGCACGATCACAAGAATGAATGCACACAGTACAACGATATTATTCCGCATCTTTTTGATTAGTTGTATTTTTTTGTCTTTTCTCATAGTATTGCTGTTTTCCTCACGGTAATCATTCTTCTCACACTCATTCTACCTATTGAAAAGGGGAAAGTCAATATTTTACTACTTGTATAATCGCAGCTTTTATATTAAAATAGGTAGGTAAGATTGATATTGCTATCAATTACATTTAACACATAAGGAGGGTATAGTCATGGCATATGTAATCAGTGATGCTTGTGTTGCATGCGGTGCATGTGAGGGTCAGTGTCCGGTTGGCGCGATCAGCATGGGCGACGGTAAATTTGAGATTGATCCCGATAAGTGCATCGACTGCGGATCCTGCGCAGGCGTCTGCCCGACGGGTTCCATCTCTCAGGGTTGATCTCTGATACAGACGGATGACGAAAGGACCGTTCTCCTATTTCTGGGGAAGCGGTTCTTTCTTTTTGCCGATGCCAAAGCGTTCTTTGGGCTGGTGCCGCTGACGGATCATCTCGTCGATTTTACGGTAATGTTCTTCCTCCTGCTTCCAGTGCGCTTCGTCTCGCTCCTCCTGCTGTCTGAACTGATAATCCAGCTCCTTTAAGATACTCTCCTTGATTTCCGTACACATCTCACGGTTTGCATTTTTAACCGCATCCGTTACCAGATGCTGCAGCAGATACTGTAATCTGGCAGCTTTCTTTGCTTTTTCATCATCAGCGGGATCCTCATACTCCTGCATTTCTTCCCGGGGAAGCTCCATTACAGTTTCCTTTCCCTTTGTCATTGTGACCATATACTTTTTCGCTTTTTTCATTATCATATCCTCCACCTTTTCCTGCATTTCATGTTCTACCACCTCATACTGATCCATTTTTTCAATTTCCCCACCTTTCAATAAAGGGGTTGTTTCGGAATGCATGGCCATTGCTTCTTCATGCTTAGAAGTTTCCCCGTTGTCTGTCAGCGGAAAGGCATATTCTCCGTGCAGCACCATCCGTATGGCCCTAAGCTGCAGCCCCTGTTCCTTAAGGTGTTTGATCTGCCGAAAACGTTCAATGTCCTCCTGTGTGTAACTTCGATGTCCCATCTCGTTACGCCCGATGGGAAGCGCAAGCTCGTCCTCCCAGTAACGGAGCACATGCGGCTCCACCTGTACCAGTTTTGAGGCTTCTGAAATGTAATATACTGTCTTTTCCGCCATTCTTTTCTCCTTTCACGTTAAAAAAAGAGACGTTCCCGGTTAGGGTCGTCTCTTTTGTGTGTTGTGTAAATTCATGCGAGCATGATTTGCCGTCCGGAAGATGCTCTGACTGAACTATTTTGCCAAGTTTGCAAATTTTGTGTAATCGGGCAGCCATACCAGCTCCACCGTTCCGATGGGACCGTTTCTCTGCTTTGCGATAATGACTTCAGCGATGCCTTTCTTTTCGGTATCCTTATTGTAATAATCGTCGCGGTAGAGGAACATCACAACGTCCGCGTCCTGCTCGATGGCTCCCGACTCACGCAGATCCGAAAGCATGGGTCTGTGGTCCGGCCGCTGTTCGACCGCGCGGGAAAGCTGCGAGAGCGCTACCACGGGCACCCGAAGCTCTCTGGCAAGCGCCTTTAGGGAGCGGGAGATATCCGAGATCTCCTGCTGTCTGGAATCGGTCGAGCGGCCGCTTCCTGACATGAGCTGTAAATAGTCGATGATGATCATCTCCAGGTTGTGCTCCAGCTTATATTTGCGGCATTTGGAGCGAAGCTCCGAAACGCTGATGCCGGGTGTATCGTCTATGATGAGGTTTGACTTTCCAATCTCGGCCGCACTCTCGATCAGCTTTTCCCACTCCGCATCCGAAAGGTTTCCCGTCCGCAGATGCTGGGAGTCCACTTTGGCCTCCATAGCGAAAAGTCGGTTCACAAGCTGTTCCTTGGACATTTCCAGACTAAATACCGCCACGGTCTTTTTTTGCTTAAAGGCCACATATTCGGCTACATTCAGAACAAAGGCTGTCTTACCCATGGAAGGCCTCGCAGCGATCAGGATGAGGTCGGAGGGTTGTAAGCCTGCTGTCCTGTAATCTAAGTCGAGAAAGCCCGTCGCCACGCCCGTAACATTACCTTTGTTACGGGATGCCCGCTCGATATTGTCCATCACGTTCATCACAATCTGTCTGATGGGAACAAACTCGCCGCCGCCCCGCCGCTGGATCAAATCAAAGATACGTTTCTCCGTATCCTCGAGAATGGTCTCCAGGCTCTCTTTCCCCACATAGCAGTCGTTAGCGATTTCTTCATTCAGGCGGATCAGCCGCCGCAGCACTGCCTTATCGGCCACGATACCCGCATAGTATTTCACATTGGCAGAGGTCGGTACTGCCGTGATCAAATCTCTGATAAACTCAGGACTGGCGACTTCGGAAGGTACATCCTTTTCTTTCAGACGATCCTGCAGCGTCACCAGATCGACAGGTTTTCCCTCATCGTTTAACTCCACCATGGCGTCAAAGAGGACGCCGTACTGTTTATTGTAAAAATCCTCTGCCGTCACGATTTCCGATGCCGCTACAATCGCTTCCGCATCCATGATCATGGCGCCGACGACAGACTGCTCCGCTTCCATGCTGTGCGGTAATATTCTTTTTAATAACGCTTCCTCTGCCGCCAAATGACAACCTGCCTCCGAATTATTCCTCGATTACTTTCACCTTTAATTTGCCTGTTACCTTCGGGTGGAGCTTTACACCCACCTCATATGCGCCGAGCGCTTTTAAGGGTTCGGGAAGCTGAATCTTTTTCTTGTCAAGTTCCAGACCGCACTGGTCTTTTGCCGCCTGCGCGACTTCTTTGGAGGAAACGGAACCAAATGTTCTGCCTCCCTCGCCGGACTTGATTTTTACCGTTACTTCTTTCGTTTCGAGAAGTTTTGCCAAGTCCTTTGCAGCGGCAAGCTGTTCCGCAGCCACCTTGTCCGCATTGGCTTTCTGGAGTTTCAAATCATTTTTATGCTGTGCGTTCGCTTCCACGCCCAGTTTCTTCGGCAGCACAAAGTTGCGTGCATATCCGTCGCTGACTTTCACGATATCGCCCTTTTTCCCGAGTGATTTTACATCTTCCAATAAGATGATCTCCATATTTTTTGTTTTCCTTTCCCGTATTTAGTCGGCGTCGAGTTCACCTTCCTCGATCATTGCGTCAAGCGTTCGCTTAATGCTCTCGATGCCTTCTTCCAGCGTGCCGTTTTCCAGCTGCGCGCCCGCCACGTTCAGATGACCGCCGCCGCCCATTCTTTCCATGATGACCTGCACGTTTACTTCGTCGATTGAACGCGCGCTAATATATATGATTCCGTTATATCTCGTTAAAATGAAGCTTGCGCGGATCCCTTTGATATTGAGGAGTTCATTGGCCGCCTGTGCGCCCACGACAGTGGGGCTTGTCACATCCTCGCCCGTGCAGATCGATATCGCATAATACTGGCGATAGATCTCCGCCTGACTGACGGCATCCGCCTTTGCCTTGTACTCGGCAGCGTTGTCTCGAAACAGCTTTCTGACACGGGTCAC
Organism: uncultured Lachnospiraceae bacterium; assembly: GCA_910576815.1. Classification (GTDB taxonomy): domain Bacteria; phylum Bacillota; class Clostridia; order Lachnospirales; family Lachnospiraceae; genus UBA3282. The sequence goes on along the minus strand of CAJTKA010000004.1, from coordinate 149,943 downwards.
ATCCGCGCCGTTCCTGCGCAGGTATGCTGCCGCTTCGAAGGTCCTGACGCCTGTTTTGGTCATAAAATTATTGGTATCGATCATGATGCCCGAATACATGCAATCGGCTTCCTCGGGCCGCAGCCGCAAATCATCGCTGATGTACTGCAAAATCTCCGAAACCATCTCGCAGGCGGAAGAAGCGTAAGCCTCAATATAGGAGAGGGTCGCATTTTCAATGATCTCCGTGCCCTGTCTGTGGTGGTCTAAGACCACGATGGACTTACAGCGCTTCAACAGTTCGGGGCATTCGGTAATGCTTGGTTTGTTCACATCCACCACCACCAGCACCGCATTATTGCCCACTGTCTCGAGGGCAAATTGGCTGCCTACGATCATATCTTCCGCATATTCCTCTTTATCGCGGAACATTTCTACCATGGGCTGCATGGAGCTTGTCACATCATTTAATACGATATGTGCTTTCTTATTCAACGCCTGCGCAATCCGATAAATACCGATAGATGCGCCGAAACTGTCCACATCGCCAATGCGGTGTCCCATCACGTAGACCTCGTCCTTTACGGAGATGATCTCTCGCAGGGCATGTGCTTTTACCCTTGCCTTGACGCGTGTGCTCTTTTCTATCTGCTGGCTCTTGCCGCCGTAGTAGATCACATTCTCAGGCACCTTCACCACAGCCTGATCGCCGCCTCGCCCCAGAGCAATGTCAATGGCGTTTCTGGCAAACTCGTAATTCTGTGCGTAGGAAAGACCGCTTAAGCCCATGCCGATACTGATGGTGACTGCCATTTCATTTCCGATATTGACGGTCTTTACATCCTCTAACAGATCGAATCGGTTCTCCTGCAGATGGGTCGCCGCTTCCTTGCGCATGATGACCAGATACTTATCCTTTTCCAGCTTTTTACAGATACCGTCCAGCGCTGCGATGTATTTGTTGACCTTTCGGTCGATCAGGGCGATCAGGAGGGAACGTCTGACTTCCTCCACGCTCTCAAGTGCCTCCTCATAGTTATCCAAATAGATGAGAGCCACCGCCAGAGACTGGTCATCCACCTCTTTTAAGGCGATCCGCAGGGCGGTCTCGTCAAACAGGTAGAGAGCGATCAGATAGCCGTCATACCCCTTCGCTTCGATGATATCGCTGTTTTCCGCCATCTCCTTTAGGGAGATCTTTTTCAGCTTCGCAAGATAAGTTCCGTTTTCATATTCCACGCGGCACTCTACTTCGTCTTCGGTGTCTTCCTGCCCGGGGAGCTTGTCCTTGGTGATGGAAGAAAAAAGAGCCGTTACCGACTTGCGAAATCCTTTTTCCTGATGGGTCAACTTTTCAAAGGCAATGTTGGTCCAGATGATCTTACCGGTATCGTCAAGCAGAGCATGCGGCAGTTCCAGATCGCGCAGAAGCCGTCTTTGAATCTGCCCGTATTGTGTTGCAAAACTAATCAGCTCATTGATGATAATGGGCTTGTTGTAAAGCATCATTGCCAGCACGATCGCGATATAGAAAATCAGATATGCCGTGATCGCGAGCCCTGCCCGATAGTCCAGCATATAAACCAAAATATCTACGACCGCGAGCAAAAATCCCAGATATAAGGAGGATTGCAGATACGACTTCATCCTCCCCTTTAGCTTAACCGTATTTTTCATAGGATTCTCCAACCGATCCGAAGTATTTCGGAACGATTTCTTTCATATATTCATATAAATAGAAAAAAATATAAAATATGATATCCAATTTAGTATAGCATTTTTTGGAAAAGACTGCTACACCAATATATTGAGGTTTTTCGTACAAATACGACAGGATATGGTATGCCATAAAAAGAACCGGGTGCCGAAACACCCGATTCCCGGTATTGCTTTTTTGTTAATCCTGTACATAAGGCATGATTGCCAAATGTCTTGCCCTCTTGATTGCAACGGTGAGCGCTCTCTGGTGCTTTGCGCAGTTACCGGTGATCCTTCTGGGAAGGATCTTGCCTCGCTCGGAAATGTATCTGCGGAGCTTATTGCTGTCCTTGTAGTCGATCACATTATCCTTGCCGCAGAACACGCAGACTTTTTTCCTTCTGCGCATCCCTCCCTTTTTCTTAGGGAAATCCGGCTTATCAGATTTATTGAATGCCATAATCTTACCTCCATTCTACACTCAGGTTAGTTGAACGGCAGTTCCTCGTCGATCCCGTCGGGAATGTTCATAAAGCCGTCCCCTGCGGAAGCCGGTGCGGACTCATTTCTGGGCGCGGGTGCATATCCGCCGTCCCCTGCAGAAGCATTTTTGCTCTCCGCAAATTCCTGATCCTCCACGACTACGTCCGTGGTGTATACCTTGACGCCGTCTTTATTGGTGTAGCTTCCTGTCTGGATACGACCTGTGATTGCAATCTTCGTGCCTTTGTGAAGATACTTCTCAGCAAATTCGCCTGATCTCCCAAAAGCGACGCAGTTGATAAAATCTGCCGTCTGGTCATCGTTATTACGCGTAAATCTGCGGTCCACCGCCAGCGTGTATCTGGCTACCGCCGTCGCGTTCTCCCCTTGGGAATATCTTACCTCAGGGTCTCTTGTCAATCTTCCCATCAAAATAACTTTATTCATACGAATACCTCTTTCTTATTTCTCGTCTTGTCTGACGCACAGGTATCGGATGACGTTGTCCATGATGCGCATACGGCTCTCGATCTCAGCAGGAGCAGTGCTCTCAGCTTCGAACCGGATGAAGTAATAAAAAGCCTCTTTCATCTTCTGGATTTCGTAAGCGAGCCTTTTTTTACCCCAGTCGTCCACTTCTGTGATCTTTCCGCCGAACCGCTCCACCAGAGCTTTCACTTTCTCCACAACAGCGGCGCGCTCGTCATCTTCGATCTTAGCGGTGACAACAACGGCTAACTCATACTTGTTCATGCTTTCTACCTCCTTTTGGTCTCTGGCCCCTTTCTTTATATAGTGATTTCAGAAGCTGAAATTCTTGCGATGCAGGACTGTTTGGACTGCATCTGCCTACATATAAAGGAGCAAGGATGTATGGCGTAATGCCAATAATTAGTATATCACGGGTATTTATAATAGCACAGACTTGGGGATAGTGCAAGGGAATTTTTGCAAGAGATATCCATGTAATCGTTATAAGGGAAATAAACTTTATGGCCCTCCTATGCTATACTGATAACAGGGGTCACATTTAAGAGGGAGGTCTTTCTAATGAAGAAAATCGGTTTTAAGGTAGCGGCAGCGATCATGGTACTTGCCCTGATTTCCATCATATCACTGGGTTTTTTGGCAAACAGCATGACGACGATCACGGGGAGCAGTCAGGATGTGATGAATAATGAGGTGGAGAAGATCAATTTGATCCACGGCATTTATGAGGATTACCTCGATATCAGCATGATGAGGATGGAGAGCCGATATGGCAGATCGTGAAAAATACTTATGAGATTCCGGATTGGTGGATCGAGAACTCCGGCATCAAGCTCACGAAGGATTCCCAGTACACCGTCAGCCTGACGCCGATGTTTGGCGATAAGAAGGCGGCCAAAGCGACCAGCGCCAAGGTGAAGACCACGAAGATTCCGGCACAGGAATGGTCGCTGGAATATAATGAACGGGACTATGGCGAAGATTCTGATGATAATGGTTGGACCTGGGGCTGCAACAGACGGGGCGGCATGAGCATCAATGTTTCGGAAGCCGGACGTCTGTACGGAAATGATGATGAAGGATATAATACTACCTTGAGAGTTGTATCCGGAAACACCTACACGCTGACCGCCGATGTGCAGTACAACCGCGGTCGTGTCAACGACACGCTTGTCTGGTCGGTAGGCGACGGCAAGGTTGCGACTGTCAAAGCGGCAGCGGGCACTTACTGCATTACCCTGAAAGGCATGAAGCCCGGCACTACAAAGCTGGAGGTAAGATCCAAGCTTCTGGGCAATAAGGTGATTGCAAGATACGATATTGAGGTAAGGCCGGTTGGCAATGCTTATAATAATTTGGGATTCTATGGGGAGAACGAGCCCGAATAAAAGAACTGGAAGTATGGTAAGGAGATAATGTTTTAGGCAAGACGCCCGCAGAGAGAATCTGCGGGTGTCTTTGCGTTCTGCGGGTTCTTTTTCACTTTATAATTGCATTTTGGGGTATAATATGTTATCTTACTTATGGCAGGAGACTACGAAGAGGAGTCTCCTGCAGCAAATTGCAAGCATATTTGATTGCACTCTCCCAATATTTATAGTAAGATAGAAAAGTACAAAAGAAAGAGTGGGAAACAGACGGAATGGCACTTCATAAAAAGCCTAAATTCGTATTTTACAGAGGATTATCAGGAACTTGAAAGGATAAAGAATAACATTCTTAACCTTTTGAATGACAGATTGCAGGGAAAAGTTCATTCCATACGGGCCAGAGTCAAAGATGCGGATCATCTCATTGAAAAGATTATTCGCAGTGTGAATGATAAACCGGATAAATATGCGAAGATCAATGTTGATAATTACTACAAGATTGTTACCGATTTGATCGGTGTCCGGATTATCATACTAAATAAGTACGACTGGAAGGAAATCCATCAAAGTCTTCTTGATATTTTTATAAATGATCCGAAATATTATACCGAAAGACCGGAAGATATTGTGGAGAATTTCGACCGTTACTACAATAAAGATGATTTAGAAGGCAAAAACGGTTATCATGCAGAGAAACCAATTGTATATATTACTTCCGCAGATGATAGGGATGTTTATCAGGATGACAACCTGGACATTGACGAGGCAAAAAAGCATTATCGTTCCATCCATTATATTATCAGATATGATAAAATTTACTTTGAAATACAGGTGCGCACAATCTTTGAAGAAGGGTGGCTGGAATTTGACCATCGGGTTAAATATCCCTACGATAAAGATAATGAGAAAAAGCAGGAATATATAGAAATTCTAAGTTCCTTGGCTGTTGCCGCCGATCGGCTGATTTCTTTTTATACAAATAATGAAAAAGATTTTAAGATTTCAGCTTCAAAGAAAAAACCGCAGGAAGAGACGCTAAAGGAATCAGAAAGTCCTGCGTCGCAGACCTTGCAGGATAAGATCATATCAAGATATTAATCTGGAGAGGGGATTATCATGAACACATTGTCATCCTATGGCACCCAAAAATTACTCTGCTCTGCGGAGGGAGAAGCCGGCGCAGCACGTTTGCTGGAAAAATTGCGCAGCGGTCAATTGAAAAAGGAAATGCGCCCTAATATGTATCCGCGCTATACCGGCGATCTGGAAGAAAGAGACTACCTCTCCTATTGTAAGTTCTTGAGCAGTATCAATGGGAAGATTGTTCTCAATAGACTGGAGGAACAAGATGGCAGAGACGACATCTGATTATAATGAGATAGTTGCACATTTTACAGAAGAAACCATAGCAGATCGTTATCGTTTTCTGTATGATAAGATGCTGAAATATATTCAGGAGCGAAAATGGGAATCCTATTTGGAAATAAATGAAGAAATACTCCATCAGGCAATCATGGATTACTTTGCAGATATTTTTCGCCTGAAGGAATTTCATAATATTGAGCACGCTAACAAATCTAAAATTTTGGCATATGAAATTTTTTGGATTCTGCGCAGAAAACCATTGCAGATTCAGCGGGCACCGCAAGCTGGCGAAAAATCCGAAGCGGAAAGCAGAAATTTGGCGTTTGCGAATGAAGGCTTTGCAGTTACGCTGCTTGCGAATGAATTTTTAGCACCCAGAGGACAGACTCCCATGAGCGAAGAAAAGGAGGCGGCCTTTTTGGGCCTTTTAGACCATCTTTACTATCATTTTAAGTATCGACTAACAGATAAACAGAATTTGGAAACAATGTTATGTGCATTTGAGGTTGGTAAGATTTTAGGGCAATGATGTATAAAAACCGTTTCTCAAAGGGGCTGTCGCACTATTTTGGTGTGACAGCTTCATTTTACGCGCAAATAACTTGCAAACAGGAGGGTGCTAGTAGTAGACTATAACCATAGAAAATAAAAACGGAGGGTATGGTATGAGCGAAAAACGAAACTACAAATTTTGGTTCTGCACCGGTTCCCAGGACTTGTATGGGGACGAGTGTCTGCGGAAGGTTGCGGAGCATTCCGCTAAAATGGTGGAGGGCTTAAACGCATCGGGCAACCTTCCTTTTGAGGTGGTGCTAAAGCCCACTCTCTTAGGACAGGCATCTATCCGCAAGACCTTCAATGACGCAAACAATGATCCAGAGTGCGCAGGCGTGATCACCTGGATGCACACTTTTTCACCGGCTAAGATGTGGATTCTGGGATTAAAGGAATTTCGGAAACCGCTCTGCCATCTGCATACGCAGTTCAACGAGGAACTTCCCTACGATACCATTGACATGGATTTTATGAATGAGAACCAGTCTGCCCACGGCGACAGGGAGTACGGTCATATCGTGAGCCGCATGGGCATTGAGCGAAAGATCATCGTGGGGCACTGGACTTCTGAGCGCGTACAAAAGCAGCTTGGGAGCTGGATGCGCACAGCGATCGGTGTGATCGAGTCTTCTCATGTGCGTGTCTGCCGTTTCGGTGACAACATGAACAACGTGGCCGTGACCGAGGGCGATAAGGTCGAAGCGCAGATCAAGTTTGGCTGGGAAATCGACCATTACTGTGTTAATGACGTGGTGGAATATGTGGATGCGGTGCCGCAGGGCGATGTCAATGCGCTGGTGGAGGAATATTACAGCAAGTATAAGATCATCGACGAGGGCAGAGACCTCGATGAGTTTAGAAAACACGTGGCCGTGCAGGCGCAGCAGGAGATCGGTATTGAGAAGTTCTTAGTAGAGAATGACTATCATGCGGTCGTGACGCATTTCGGGATGCTGGGCGGCTTAAAGCAGCTTCCCGGCCTGGCGATCCAGAGACTGATGGAAAAAGGCTACGGCTTCGGCGCAGAGGGCGACTGGAAGGTAGCCGCTATGGTGCGTATCATGAAGCTGATGACGGCAGGCATCAAGGACGCAAAAGGAACTTCCATGATGGAGGACTACACCTACAATCTCGTACCCGGCAAGGAAGGCATTTTGCAGGCGCATATGCTGGAGGTCTGCCCTTCTGTTGCGGACGGTGAGATCGGTATCAAGGTATGTCCGCTGTCCATGGGGAACAGAGAGGACCCTGCGCGTCTGGTATTTACCTCAAAGGCAGGTCCTGCGGTGGCTTGTTCGTTAGTCGATCTGGGTACGCGTTTTCGCCTGCTCATCAATGCGGTGGAATGTAAGAAGGTGGAGAAACCCATGCCGAAGCTTCCTGTCGGTACGGCATTCTGGACGCCGCAGCCGAATCTGGAGATTGGCGCAACGGCCTGGATCATGGCGGGCGGCGCGCATCACACGGCGTTCTCCTACGATCTGACCGTGGAGCAGATGGCTGACTGGGCGGATGCAATGGGCATCGAGAGCGTCATTATTGACAAGGATACCAATATCCGCGATTTCAAAAATATGCTGCGTTGGAATGAAGCGGCGTACCATTAGGTAAATAAATAAAAATTATGAAATTAAGGAGGTATAAGAACCAACATGGGAGCAAAGGAATGTATTGCAAACGGTAAGGCGGTGCTGGGGATCGAGTTTGGCTCGACCCGCATCAAGGCAGTGCTGGTGGACGAGAACAACAAGCCCATCGCATCGGGGGCGCACGATTGGGAGAACAGGCTGGAGAATGGCATTTGGACCTACAGTCTGGACGACATTTGGACAGGTCTGCAGGATTGCTACAAGAAACTGACGGAGGATGTGCAGACGCAGTATGGCGAGAAACTGACAACGCTGGGAGCGATTGGTTTTTCCGCGATGATGCACGGCTATATGGCCTTTAATGAAAAGGATGAGCTGATGGTGCCTTTCCGCACCTGGCGTAACACCATCACCGAGGATGCGGCGGCGAAGCTGACGAAGCTTTTTAACTACAACATTCCCCAGAGATGGACGATCGCACATCTCTATCAGGCGATCTTAAACGGTGAGGAGCACGTTCCCGACCTGAATTTTGTGATTACCCTGGCGGGCTATATCCAGTGGAAACTGACGGGCGAAAAAGTAGTCGGCATCGGCGAGGCGTCCGGTATGTTCCCCATTGATATTGCAACGGGACAGTTTGACGATAAGATGATCAGCCAGTTTGATCAGACGATCGCAGATAAAGGCTTTGCCTGGAAGTTAAAGGATGTGTTCCCGGCTGTAAAGACAGCGGGCGAGGAGGCAGGCAGGCTGACGGCGGAGGGTGCAAAGCTCTTAGATCCCACGGGAACCTTACAGGCAGGCATTCCGCTCTGCCCTCCCGAGGGAGACGCGGGCACCGGCATGGTGGCGACCAACAGCGTGGCAAAGCGCACGGGCAATGTCTCTGCGGGCACCAGCATTTTCGGTATGATCGTGCTGGAGAAAGAGCTTGCAAAAGTGCATGAGATCATCGATCTGGTGACGACGCCGGACGGTAGTCTGGTGGCAATGGTACACTGCAACAACTGTACCTCGGATCTGAATGCGTGGGTGAATCTGTTCGCGGAATATTCTGAGCTGATGGGTATGAAGGTGGACAAAAACGACATTTACGGAAATCTTTATTGCAACGCTTTGAACGGCGACGACGATTGCGGCGGCCTGCTGGCTTACAACTATTTCTCAGGTGAGTCGGTGACGGGCTTTAACGAGGGCAGACCGTTGTTTGTACGCACTCCCGACGCGAAATTCAATCTGGCGAACTTTATGCGGGTGCACCTGTTCACTTCCCTCGGTGCGCTCAAGACAGGCTTTGATGTGCTCTTTAAGGAGGAAAAGGTCGAAGTGGACGAGATTTTAGGGCACGGCGGTCTCTTTAAGACAAAGGGCGTCGGTCAGGGAATCCTGGCAGCGGCGATGAATGCACCCGTAAGCGTGATGGAGACGGCTGGCGAAGGCGGCGCATGGGGCATTGCCATCCTTGCTTCCTATATGATCCAAAAGGGCGCGGACGAGAGCCTCGCTGCTTATCTGAATGATAAGGTGTTCGCAGGTCAGAAGGGTGAAAAAATGGAGCCGAAGGAGAGCGACGTCAAGGGATTTGATGCCTTTATGAAACGCTATAGTGCGGGGCTGGCCGTCGAGAGGGCTGCGGTTGAATCGTTACAGTAGGAGGTATAAAAATGTTAGAAGAATTAAAAAAGAGAGTATATGAAGCGAATATGCTTCTCCCCAAATATGGGCTTGTTACTTTCACCTGGGGGAATGTGAGTGAGATCGACAGGGAAAGCGGCATCTTTGCCATTAAGCCGAGCGGGGTCGAGTACGAGAAGCTGACGCCCGATGATATGGTGCTGGTAGACTTAAATGGTAAGAAAGTGGAAGGAAAATACAATCCTTCTTCCGACACGGCTACCCATGTGGAGCTTTATAAGGCTTTTGATAAAGTAGGCGGCGTGGTACATACGCATTCTTCTTATGCGACAAGCTGGGCGCAGGCGGGCAGGAGCATTCCTTGCTACGGCACGACACATGCGGATTACTACTATGGTGAAATTCCCTGCCTGCGCTGCTTAAATGCGGAGGAGATCGAGGATGCCTACGAGGAGAATACGGGGCACTTGATTGTCAATGAATTTAAGCGTCTTGACAAAGATCCCGAGGCTGTGCCTGCCGTGCTGTGTAAGAACCACGGGCCTTTTGCCTGGGGAAAGGATGGTCATGAGGCCGTGCACAATGCCGTCGTCTTGGAGGAAGTGGCAAAGATGGCATACCGCGCGGAGACCATCAACGCGAGGATCCAGCCTGCGCCGCAGGAATTGCAGGACAAGCATTACTTCCGCAAGCACGGAGCGAATGCTTACTATGGTCAAAAATGAGCCGTGCGCTGACAGAGAAAACAGGTACGGCACTGTGGATTTAGAAATATTGTGCTCGAGCACGGTGACAAAATAAAAGTTTTATGCTACACTGTCTGTAGCAGGAACCAAGTAAACCATGAATGGATGGAGGATAGCTATGAACAAATTGGAGTTACAAAAAACAGCTAATGAAGTCCGCAAGGGTATTGTGACGGCAGTACATGGCGCGAAGGCGGGGCATCCCGGCGGATCTTTATCAGCGGCAGACATTTTTACTTACCTGTATTTTGAGGAGATGAACATTGATCCGAAGGATCCGAAAAAGGCGGACAGAGACCGCTTCGTACTCTCCAAAGGCCACACTGCACCGGGACTTTACTCGACCCTCGCAAACCGTGGTTACTTCCCGGTAGAGGACCTTCCTACCCTGCGTCATCTGGGTTCCTACTTGCAGGGACATCCCTGTATGCAGGAGACGCCTGGCGTGGATATGTCTTCCGGATCTTTGGGACAGGGCATTTCCGCAGCAGTAGGTATGGCGCTGGCGGCAAAGATGGACAATAAAGATTATAGAGTTTACACTCTGCTTGGCGACGGCGAGATTCAGGAAGGCCAGGTATGGGAGGCTTCCATGTTTGCGGGCCACAGAAAGCTCGACAATCTGGTAGTCATCGTGGACAATAACGGATTGCAGATCGACGGTAAGATCGACGACGTCTGCTCCCCCTATCCGATCGACAAGAAATTTGAGGCATTTAACTTCCATGTAATCAACATCGACGGCAACGACTTTGACCAGATCGACAAAGCGTTCAAAGAGGCGAGAGCCACCAAGGGGATGCCCACCGCGATCATCTGTAAGACGGTAAAGGGCAAAGGTGTTTCCTTTATGGAGAACAACGCGGGCTGGCACGGCAAGGCGCCCAATGATGAAGAATATGCGACGGCAATGGCGGATCTTGAAAAGATCGGTAAAGAGTTAGGAGGTGCGAACTGATGGCAGATGTAAAAAAGATTGCAACGAGAGAAAGCTATGGTAACGCACTGGCTGAGTGCGGCGCGGATTTCCCGAATCTGGTAGTACTGGATGCAGACCTTGCAGGCGCAACCAAGACGGGCGTATTTTTGAAGGCATTTCCCGACCGCCACATCGACTGCGGTATTGCGGAATGTAATATGACGGGTATTGCGGCCGGTCTTGCAACCTGCGGTAAGATTCCTTTTATCAGCTCCTTTGCGATGTTTGCGGCAGGACGTAACTATGAGCAGGTACGCAATTCCATCGGCTATCCGCATCTGAATGTTAAAATTGGCGCGACCCATGCGGGTATCACCGTAGGTGAGGACGGCGCGACCCATCAGTGCAACGAGGATGTGGCACTGATGCGGACCATTCCCGGCATGACCGTGATCGTGCCCTCCGACGATGTGGAGGCGAAGGCGGCGGTTCGTGCGGCAATCGAGATGGAAGGCCCTGTTTATCTGCGCTTTGGTCGTGCGGCTGTGCCTGTGATCAACGACAGACCCGACTACAAATTTGAGATCGGCAAGGGCGTTCTTTTGAAGGAAGGTAAGGATGTGACCATCATAGCCAGCGGCATCACGGTTTCCTCTGCGCTTGAGGCGGCGGAAATGCTTGCGGCGGACGGTATCAGCGCGGAAGTCATAAACATTCACACCATCAAGCCCCTGGATGAGGAGCTGGTACTGGCATCCGCTAAGAAGACCGGCAAGGTTGTGACAGCGGAGGAGCACACTGTGATCGGTGGCCTTGGCAGCGCAGTTTGCGACTGTCTTTCCGAGAAATGTCCTACCCCCGTTCTGCGCATCGGTATGCAGGATACCTTCGGCGAGTCCGGTCCCGCAAATGCGCTGGTTGAGAAGTACGGCCTTGACGGAAAGGGCATCTACGCGAAGATAAAGAGCAGTGCCATACTGTAAGATGATAAATTGGCTGCCTGCAGACAGATTTATCAGATTGCAGTATGATAGGGCGAATGCCCGCGAACGAGGAAAACCGAAGGTTTTTCGAGTGACACTGCGGAGGTAATAAAATGGGTAATAGAATTTTGTCCCCCTCGATCCTGGCGGCGGATTTCGCCGCCCTGGGGGCGCAGATCAAAGAGGCTGATGAAGCCGGTGCAGAATATATTCACATTGACGTGATGGATGGGGTATTCGTTCCCTCCATTTCTTTCGGGATGCCGGTGATCCGCACCATTCGCAAGACGACAAAGCGGATTTTTGATGTGCACCTGATGATCGTGGAACCTGAGCGTTACATCAAAGAATTTAAGGAATGCGGCGCAGACAGCATCACCTTTCATTTGGAAGCAACGGAGGATGCTGAGGAGACCATTGACCTCATCAGGAACCTCGGCTGTAAGGTAGGTATGTCTATCAAGCCCAAAACGCCTGTGGAGGCAGCGAAAAAGTATTTGCCCAAGCTGGATATGCTTCTTGTGATGACGGTGGAACCGGGTTTCGGCGGTCAAAAGTACATACCGGAGTCAACGGAACGCATTCGTCTCGCCAGAAAGATGGCGAACGAGATGGGGATAGACCTTGATATTCAGGTAGACGGCGGCATTACTTTGGATAACGCCAAAGTGGTACTCGACGCGGGTGCCAATGTGATCGTGGCCGGTTCTGCGGTCTTTGGCGGAAATATCACGGATAACGTAACAAGATATTTAGAACAGTTTTAATGGGAAAAGGCACAGTTTCAGACTGTGCCTTTTCCCAAAAGATACAGAAAGACGATGGCGGGCACACGGAGGATCGGGGTGGCCGTTTCGTGCTTTATTATGCCAAAATCATCAAGATCCTTTGTTACCAGAAAGGCATGCGATACCTTTGCCGTCTTATCCCGACACAGATCTACAATGGTGTCCGATGCGGGAATGTGAGAATTGCTGCGGTATTTTACTTCGCAAAGTATTTTCTGTCTGGGAAGCTGTACTACAAGATCGACTTCTTTTTGATTTTGCCTTGCGTTTCTGAAGTATCCGATCTGCACCGGGGTGCCCTGATAAAAGGATGCCATGTGTTTGTATACGGCAGTCTCCACCATGGCCCCAAGTCCGCTTTCGTCCGTCAGTACATCATCTATCATCAGCACGGCATTGCGGCTAGCGGCATCAGCGATATAGATCTTTGGTTTCCCCTTCAGGGCTCCTTTGCTTCCCACGCTGATCGGTTTGGACAGATAGATGAGATTGGACATTTCCAGGGCATCAATGCAGCTTTCAACAGTGGCTCCGGAAGTGTTTTCAAGCTCTTTTGCCGCAGTGGAGGTACTGAAAATCTGTGTGGAGCTCGCAGGGCGGAATCACATTGGGGACGGGATCTTCAAGTCCAAGAATCAGGCAGTACTCATAAAAGGTCATGGTAGGAATCTTGAGGATGTTCCATCTGCCAGTACCGCTGTCTGCGGCACCCTTTTCCAGAATGGGGTTTGCCGAGCCGGTGGCAACCAGACGGATATCCTTTCTGCTGTCATAGATAACTTTCATCCATAATTCCCAATCTTCCGTATATTGTATTTCATCAAAAAAGAGATAGCGTTCCCCTTCGATCGGATACATTGTCTCATAGACGGACAAAGCCGTTTCTACGTTGATCAGCTTAAAAATGGGATTGTCAAAGGATACATAGAGAATATTCTTCGGATTGACGCCTTTTTCAGTCAAATCATCAATGAGCTGATACAGAATTGTGGTTTTTCCAACTCTCCTTACGCCGGACAGCACGACAAAACGGCGGATGCTCTCATGTCTGAGCATCTGCATTGCTTCATAAAAGGCTAGTTTTTTCTGCGGTTTGGCGGATTCTTTTACCACAAAAGGCGCTTTCCACCATGGATTATATCGCCACAAAGCTTTTGTGATTTTTTACATAAAAATAGCCGACTATTTTATAAGTATAACTATAAAACAGTCGGCCAAAGATAAAATAGTATCATGTTGTTTTATTTAGGAAACGATATTTTGCAGCCATACACCTTTTTTCACCAATACAAAGCCGATCACGCACTTGATCCAATCCCCCATCTGTACAAATACAAAGACGGCAAGGACGGGAAGCGATGTAAAGCGGCTCAGCGCATAAGCGATCGGCACGCTGACACACCAGACAAAAACGCTGTCAAAGAGGAAGGTGATGATGGTCTTACCGCCCGAGCGCAGCGTAAAGTAGGATGCGTGAAGAAAGGCATTCTGGGGCATAAAGAGCGCGCTGACCATAATGAAATGTACTGCGAGACGGCGTACGCCGTCGTCGGTATTGTAAAGCAGCGGGAAAAAGCGCGCCAGCACAAGCATCACCAGCGCCACTATGGTACAGCTGAAGACGGAAAAGGCGATCATCTTATTATCGGTATCTCTCGCTTCTTCCATCTCGCCTGCACCCAAAAGCTGCCCGACAATGATGGCCACCGAATCACCCAGCGCAATAAAAACGATGTTGAACACATTACTGATCGTATTGGAGATATTGAGGGCCGCGATCACGCTTAAGCCCCGCACGGAATAGCACTGCGTCAGCATGGCCATACCCGCGCCCCAGAAGGTTTCGTTCAACAGAAGGGGGGTTCCCTTTATGATGATTTTTGTCGTGAGATTTGCAGGCACCTTCAGGGTGGTGTAAAGTCCCTCCACAAAAGGATTTTCTTCCTTGTGCCTGTGTGTGTGGACCAGTACGATGGACGCCTCCACAATACGCGAAGCAACCGTGGCGAGGGCCGCGCCCTGCACGCCCAGCGCAGGCAGACCAAGTTTTCCGTAGATCAATATGTAATTCAAAATCAGATTCACAAAGACGGCAATCACGCCCGCCTTCATGGGAAGCACCGTCTGTCCGCATTCCCGCAGGGTACTGGAATAGATCTGCATCATGGCAAAAGGAATCAGGCCGGGCAGCATAATGGCCAGATACTGTCTGCCGTAACGAAGGGTTGCCGCCGCGCTCTCGGGGGTGCCGTCGCCCTGCAGATAAAAAGAAATCAGATCATTCCCCGCAAATACCAGTAAGAGCACAGTGATCAGGGTGATCAGGGAGACCACCCAAAGTTTGAAGCGCACCGTCTGCCGGATGCCTTCCGGATTTTTCTGTCCAAAATACTGGGCCGTAAAAATACCTGCACCGGATACCGCTCCGAACAGGCAGAGCTGATAGACAAAGAGCAGCTGATTGACGATTGCCACACCGGACATCTGTTCCGTGCCGATCTGCCCGATCATGATATTGTCAAGAAGCCCCACAAAATTCGTGATGCCGTTCTGGATCATGATGGGAACAGCGATTAGGAGTACCATCTTGTAAAATGCCTTGTCGCCTATAAATTTATGCTGCCTTTTCTGTAATTGCTGCATCGTTTTTTCCTTTTCTGCCGTGTTTTTGTATAGTCCTTTCATTTTATCTTATCTCACAGGCAAGTGCAATCTATATTTGCTGTGAGATTTACAATTGCACATTTTATGTTATAATCTATTTGGAGATGAATCAACATGCATAAATTAGGAAGAAACGATCATTGCTGGTGCGGCAGCGGAAAAAAGTATAAAGCCTGCCATATGGCGATGGATGAAAAAATCGAAAGCTATGAACTGAGAGGCTGTATCGTGCCAAGACACGATATCTTGAAAACCCCCGAGCAGATTCAGGGCATCCGCGAAAGCAGCAAGCTGAATATCGCCATTCTGGACGAGATCGGGGAAAAAATCTGCATCGGTATGAGCACAGAAGAAATCGACAGGATCGTGCGTGAGATGACAAAGGAAATGGGCGGCATCGCCGCACCGCTCGGTTATGAAGGTTTTCCCAAAAGCGTCTGCACCTCCATCAACGAGGTGGTCTGCCACGGTATTCCTGACGAGAATCGTATCTTAAAGGATGGCGATATTGTGAACGTGGATGTTTCGACCATCTATAACGGATATTTTTCCGACTCCTCGCGGATGTTTATGCTGGGTAATGTCCCTGACGAGACGAAAAAGCTCGTGCAGGTGGCAAAGGAATGTATCGACGTAGGATTAGAGCAGGTAAAGCCCTGGAATTTCCTGGGAGATATGGCTCAGGCCATCAACGATTACGCGAGACAGCATGGCTATTCCATCGTGCGGGAGATCGGCGGTCATGGAATTGGACTGGAGTTTCACGAGGAGCCCTTTGTCAGCTATGTGACCAGAAAAGGCACGGAGATGCTGATGGTGCCGGGCATGGTCTTTACCATCGAGCCTATGGTCAATATGGGAAAGGCGGATATCTATATTGACGAGGAAGACGGCTGGACCGTTTACACTGATGACGGACTCCCATCCGCACAGTGGGAGGTCACGCTGGTCGTGACGGAGGACGGTTACGAAATCCTGACTTATTAAAGAGAGTAGTAAACGGATTTGGACTGAAAAATAGGGAGAACCGTTATTTTTTTATTAAGACGTTATTTCGTTTGTGGCAGGAAAAGCCAGAATGCATCGGGAATCGAGGTGCCTTCCGGCTTTTTCTTTCTCTTAAAATTGTGCATCTTTCCGATATTGCAAAGGGAAAGATTCTTTGGTATCGTAATCATACAATCTTTGGAACCATCATAAAGTATACTTTATTCCGCACACCCTGCGGATCATGGCGAATCGCCGTACCATTCCAAATTTTGCCCCGTGTGAGAGGAAGTGCAAATGTCTGCAGCAAAAGCTGCCTTGTAAGTGCTTCTGTATTTCACATCGGAGCATGTCCGAAGTGCGGGCATGCAGCACACTAAAACAAGGTATAGAAGGAGGTAATTATGCGGGAATTTATGACAAAGGTGTCAGATTATTTCAATGAAAGGCGGGATGATCCAGAGCGGAAAGAAGACAGACTTTCGCTTGCAGTGATCGCCGCCGTGGCGGTGGTGGTCGTCGTGCTGCTCCTGCTTTTTTGGTGGGGATATGCCGCCCATGAAAAGAGAGAAAAGGAAGCAGCCGAGAAAGCAAAAGAACTGCAGGAGATGCAGGCGTCGGACGCGCAGGAATTGGCGGCGGTTTCCTACGAAGAAAAAATGAAGGAATATATGTCTCAGAATGTGGGGGACGAACTGCGGCAGGAATACCTGGCGAACACGAGCGAGATGGCAGAAAAGATACGTGAGCTCCAAACTGCCATGGAAAAAGTGCAAAAAGAGGTGACGGAGGTCGTTCGGGAATATCATGAAAGCACTGTTGATACCAGAGAGCAAAAAGAGATCAAAACGGCACTGACGACTCTTGAACGCGAGGTCAGCACGGCGCTTGAAAACCTCAAGCAGGCAGAAAGGAAGCTGGCGGATCTTTCCGATGGGCTGCAGACCATCGATCGCGAGAAGCTTCCTGCGATCGATCGACGAATCAGCGATGTCCGCGCAGAAATCGAACGGGTGCGCACGGACGCATCGGGTGTCAGCGCAAAGCTGGAGGCACTGGAAAAAGCGGATCAAAAACTGTGGGAACGATTTTCGAGCGCGGAACAGGATCTAAAGAGAACGCTCAACAAAAATCTGGGTGAAATCGACTCCCGCCTGGATCAGGTGCAGAAAGATATCCATGCCACCGAAAAGGAAGTAAGCGAGTCATTGGAAAAAATGGAAGATAAGCTGAACCGCAGTGTGGAAGAAAAGATAGCGGAGAAAGCGAAAACACTTTCGGAAGAAAGTCTTTCATACCGCTATGACAGGAAAACCAACACGCTCTACCTGTCGCCGAATCAAAAATCGAATAGCGAAAGTAAATAACGAAAACGAAAAAAACGAAAATAGCAAATAGGGACAAAAGAAAGGAGGCGCAGCAGTGATTAGAGATGATAAGAAGGAAGGGAAGTCAAGCCGGGCAAAATGGGTGATGACCGTTATGGGTATCTTGATGGCCGTAACCTGTTCAACGCTTGGTACGGTACAAGCAAAAGAAGAAACATTTGCGTCCCGTGGAAACCTGATTTATGTGGATGGCAGTCGCAGCAGGGAAGGGCTGGCATGGTATATGGAGGATCTCCTTCTGCTGAAAGAAAAGCTGTCTACCATTCCGTCACAGTGTTTTGATCCGGCCTGCTATACACATGAACATTGCTGGGTATATCAAGACATGAACGAAAATACGCATACCAAACATTGCGACGGATGCGGCGCTGCTTTTGACAGCACCGGTGCACATGTGGCGGTACGTGAAGAACGCTGTGTCATTTCTCATGGCGGACGGGAATATCCCGGGCGGAAATTTATTTGTGACTGCGGCTGGCAGTGGATGCGAGAAACAGGACATACGCTGTTGTATAATCCGTTGGACGCAGTGAATCATACAATCCGATGCGCGTTGGATGGCAGCGCTTACTGCCAAGGCTATGAGCCTGTCACGGAGGAGCATTATGCCTACTATTATGTGCCTGACGACGATGGTGTGCGTCACTGGAAAGTTTGCATCGACTGCGGCTATCGGGAGGAGGAAGCGTGCGGCTTTTCTTTTGAGAAACCACCGCTGCAGGAAGATGCTGAAGATGAAAATACGGACGAAACGCAAACGGAGCAGGACGCGGATTGCCGTTGGTGTGTGTGCGGAAACTGTAAGAATATAAAACAGGAGGATGACGAGACGGATATCGAGGAAGAACCTGTTGTGCCTGCCGAGGAAGAATCGCCCGAACTGCCGGTCACACCGGAACCGCCTGCAGATGAGGAGGAGGCGCAGCCCGAAATACCGAAAGTACCTGAAGACGAGGAAGCGGCACCGCCGGAGGAACCGAAAGCACCTGAGGACGAGGAAGCGGCACCGCCGGAGGAACCGAAAGATCCGGCGGATGAGGAAATTGCACTGCCGGAGCCTCCGGAACTGCCAAACATATCGGAAGATACTGCGAGTGAAGAAAAAACGGAAAATTAAGAGACAGGGAGGAATGACAGATGAGAAAATGGAAATTTAGAAGAATAAAATTGGGGAAAAGCAGAATTGCCATGCTATTGACAGTGCTGCTGGTGTCGGGAAGTGTCTGCATGGTGGCGGCGGCAGCGGAGAATACCTCTGTTACCCAAAACGAGCTGCGCTCGCAGGGCGCGATTTGCTATCAGGATGGAGCGGAAACCGTGGTCATCGACGCAGCGGATCTTTATACGCTGGCAGGAACGCTGGATCTGTTTAAGGTGCGTGTGGCGGAGCAGCTTGGTAAGCAGAGGACCTATCTGTCAAAGGATGCAAGCGGCGTACCCCTTACGAAAACAGATGGTATTTATGTGACGCACCTGGAACCGACGGCATCTGAAAAAGTAGACCCTGCCAACCTCTCCTTTCATACGCTTATGGAGGGCATGGCGGCAAGTCAGACGATTCCCAAAGACCCGGAGGCATATGACATGGACCCCGGAACCAAACTCTATCGGGGGAAAGATGGCAAGCTGCAAATTGGACAAAAGCAGCAGGAAGACGCACAAGAAGTCTATATCCACGAAGCCACGGCAAAAGAACTTTCCGCAGGCGCCGCCGCCTGGGTCGACGGGAAATTGATTCTTGGGACGGGCGATGCGAACAAAACCTATCACGAAACAGGATCATCCGGCGAGACATCTGGAAGTGACGGTGTTTCAGTGCCTGTCTTTTCGGATTTCAATACAATCGGGGGATATTACGCCGCTTTCAAGGGGGAGATACCCTATACTTTTACCCCGGGGAAATCGCTCCTGCTCCTGTTTGACGGTCCGCTCGATGCGACCTTTGACGTGGCAAACCCACCGGACTCTGCAGTAGTCGGAACCTGGTTCTCCCTATATTATTGGAAGAACAACCCGCACAGTAAAATCAAGGTGTCAGTAGAAAAACCGTACAGCGGATATAATAATAAACTGCGGATGAAAGAATGGTAATCGCTGTGCCCGAAAAAGGCTGATTTTTCAGCATAGGGTTTGACAATCCCGCCCCTTTACGTTAGACTGAAGTGTTAGAAGGCAACGTGAAAGGAAGCAAAATATGAACAAGGGAAAGTATTATATTACAACAGCGATCGCTTATACTTCCGGCACACCCCATATTGGGAACAGCTATGAAATCGTGTTGGCGGACAGCATTGCCCGTTTTAAGAGAAAAGACGGTTACGACGTCTACTTCCAGACGGGCACGGACGAGCATGGACAAAAAATCGAATTAAAGGCGCAGGAAATCGGCGTGACGCCGAAGGCTTATGTAGATAAGGTTGCCGGGGAGATTCGCAGAATCTGCGACTCCCTGGACACCTCCTACGATAAATTCATCCGCACGACCGACGACTTCCACGAGAAGCAGGTGCAGAAGATCTTTAAGAAGTTTTACGATCAGGGTGATATTTACAAAGGCGCTTACGAGGGATTATACTGTACACCCTGCGAATCTTTCTGGACGGAATCTCAGCTTGTGGATGGGAAATGCCCCGACTGCGGCAGAGAAGTGAAGCCTGCAAAAGAGGAAGCGTACTTCTTTAAGATGAGCAAATATGCGGACAGGCTGATCGAGCATATCAATACGCACCCTGAGTTTATTCAGCCTGTCTCCCGCAAGAACGAGATGATGAATAATTTCCTACTGCCAGGTTTGCAGGATCTTTGTGTTTCCAGGACTTCCTTTACCTGGGGAATCCCGGTGGATTTTGATAGCAAGCACGTAGTCTATGTGTGGCTGGATGCGCTGACCAACTATATCAGCGGCATTGGCTATGATGCGGATGGAGAAAGCACGGAACAGTACAAAAAGCTTTGGCCTGCGGATCTGCATTTGATTGGTAAGGATATCATCCGCTTCCATACCATTTACTGGCCGATCTTCCTGATGGCGCTGGGTGAACCCCTGCCGAAACAGATCTTTGGGCACCCGTGGCTGTTACAGAATGACGGTAAGATGAGTAAATCCAAAGGGAACACGATCTACGCAGACGACCTGATCGACTTTTTTGGTGTGGATGCGGTGCGCTACTTTGTACTGCATGAAATGCCTTTTGAAAACGACGGCATGATCACCTGGGAATTGATGGTCGAACGCATGAATTCCGATCTGGCAAATGTCCTTGGGAATTTGGTAAACCGCACCATTTCCATGAGCAACAAATACTTCGGCGGTAAGGTGGTAAATACAAAGGTCGGCGTGGACGCAGGTACGGAAGATGTGGATGCAGACCTGTTTCATGTGCTTGCAGACACCTACAGCCGCGTGAATAAGAAGATGGATGAGCTGCGGGTAGCGGATGCCATAACGGAAATTTTCGCGCTCTTTAAGCGCAGCAATAAATATATCGACGAGACTATGCCCTGGGCGTTGGCAAAGGATGAGACGAAAAAGGACAGGCTTGCTGCCGTTCTCTACAATCTTTCCAATGCGATCATGGTGGGCGCTTCCTTGCTGGAGCCGTTTATGCCTGAAACGGCAAAGCGTATTGCGGCGCAGATGAACGCGCCGTTTCCTGATTTTTCCGTGCTGGAGGAGTGTGCAGCAAAGGGAGATACCGCGATGGCATCTGCTCTCTATCCGTCGGGCAATCAGGTAACAGAAACACCCAAGATCCTTTTTGCGAGACAGGATCTTGCGGAAGTGATGGAGAAAGTGGATAAAATGTTTGCCGAGAGACGTGCGGCTGCAGGTGTGACAGAAGACGACGCAAAGACTTCCAATCAGGGCACAGATGGCGCGGCTGGTGCTGATGAGAAACCTGTGGATCTGGAGGCGAAGGCTGAAATCACCTATGACGATTTCGATAAATGTCAGTTTCAGGTAGGGCTGGTACTCTCCTGCGAGGAAGTACCGAAATCCAAGAAACTGCTGAAATTCGAGATACAGATAGGCTCTGCCAAACGCCAGATTCTTTCCGGCATCAAACAGTATTACAAGCCCGAGGAACTTGTGGGCAAACGTGTGATGGTGCTCACCAATCTGCAGCCGAGAGAAATTGCAGGTATGATGTCTGAAGGCATGATCCTTAGCGCGGCGGACGAGGATGGTAATCTGGCGGTGATGACACCGGAGCGGTTCATGCCGACAGGGGCAGAGATTTGCTGAGAAATGTGTCTTTTAAACTGAGAAATTTGCTGCCATATGAAAAGGCAGCAGATATCGGATAGGATTAGGATAATGAGATGATTCAGAAAGAGGAATTTTACTTTGGCTCCCGAGACGGTGAGCATAAACTTCATGCCATAAAATGGATCCCCGAAACGGAAAAGCCGGTGTGTATTTTGCAGATCGTGCATGGAATGACCGAGTATATAGGCCGCTATGAGAAATTTGCGCTGGCGATGGCGCAAAAAGGGATCCTGGTGGTGGGTGACGATCATCTGGGACACGGTCTTTCCGTACCAGAAGGGGAACCCATGGGGTACTTCTGCAAAGAGGATGCTGCCACCGTTCTCGTGCGGGACGAGCACAGACTGAAAAAGATGATGCAGGAGCAGTATCCCGGCATACCCTATATCATTCTGGGTCACAGTATGGGTTCCTTTATTCTGCGCAACTATCTGATTCGCTACGGAAACGGCATTGATGGCGCTATTATCATGGGCACGGGGATGCAG
The DNA here is from genome assembly GCA_910576815.1 of uncultured Lachnospiraceae bacterium. Classification (GTDB taxonomy): domain Bacteria; phylum Bacillota; class Clostridia; order Lachnospirales; family Lachnospiraceae; genus UBA3282. The sequence goes on along the minus strand of CAJTKA010000004.1, from coordinate 127,544 downwards.
CCCAAACGCGCGGTGAAACTCGGCTGGCTGCAGGCTTCCCTCATATGTGCGCTCAGAGGCCCTAAATATGTCTGCAAAGGAATGGATAAAGCGCTCTTTGGCATTTATAACAGAAAATTTAAGGCAGGTCCCGAAGACTCGGGGCATTGGGTCAGCGTCAACGTTGAAAACGTGAAAGCGTTTCAAGCAGACCCTTTATGCAACTTTGTATTTACGGCCAACGGCTTTCAGACTTTGATGCAATTGATCTTAAACCTCTATGATAAAGAAAAACTTGCGCAGATGCCGAAGCAGCTTCCTGTGCTCTTTGTATCCGGGCAGGAAGATCCCGTGGGCGACTACGGAAAGAGCGTGGAGGAGGTCTTCCATTCTTTTGAGGATCTTGGAATGGAACAGGTACAGATGAAGCTCTATCCCGGAGACAGACATGAGATTTTGAACGAGGCGGACAAAGAGCAGGTGTATGGAGATATTTATCGCTTTATTTTGCAACGAATCTCTTAGGCGTTCAAAAGTGCAGTTTACAGAGCGTTTGACACGATGATATGTGTGATGGAATGGGGCGTGAAAGATGAAGAAACTTCTGAGACTCATATGTCTGGCCGCAGTCCTGTGCGTAGTGTATCTGGTTTTCACAACCCCGCGTGGAGAGGCGGAACCTGTCATGCAGCCTATTGACGAGGCGCTGGATGGGGCTGTATCGCGAGCGGACGAGGCGTTGGATGGAGCCGTATCGCGAGCAGACGAGGCCATAGAGGAGGCAGTCAAGCAGGCGGATGCAGTGATAGGCAATGCGGTCGAAGAAGCCGATAAAGCGTTGTCAGACGCAGTAGAGAGCGCTGCCGAGGGCGCAAAACAGGGATTTTTGGAAAGCCTGAAAGAAAGTGCAAATGAATTTTGGAATCGCTTTTTGACTGAGTAAGAGAAAAGGTCGGCCAAGGTCGACCTTTTTCTGTTCTTGCTTCTATTTGGTTTTTGTTTCAAGTATTGCAAAATTATGTGGATGTTTTCTGCACTTCTGCATATACTATTGTTTGCCAATGGAAAACTAAAGTGAGATCATTTTTAACAAAAATATAATCATAATGAGAAAAAAGGAGAACGTCTGACATGAAAATTGCATTTTTCAGCACAAAACCCTACGATAGGATTTGGTTTGAACCCATGGGAAAGGAATATGGCTTTGAGATCCGTTTCTATGAGGTGCCGTTTCATGAGGAGACCGTCTCCCTGGCGAAGGGCTTTGATGCCGTCTGCATTTTTGTAAACGATTATGTGAATGCAGCCATGATCGATCAGCTTTATGAGATGCACGTAAAGGCAATACTGCTTCGCAGCGCCGGATTTAACCATGTGGATGTGAAGGCGGCGGAAGAAAAAATTCAGGTGCTCAGAGTACCCAGCTACTCTCCCGAAGCAGTGGCGGAGTTTGCCATGACGATGCTTTTGACCGTAAACCGCTATACTCACAAGGCATATAACCGCACCAGAGAATTTAACATGAGCTTAAACGGCCTGATGGGGGTCGATCTCTATCGGAAGACCGTCGGTGTGGTGGGAACCGGTAAGATCGGGCAGGCAATGATCCGCATCTGCAACGGCTTCGGCATGGAGGTCCTGGCATACGACCCCTACCCGAACAAATCCCTCGAGGTGGAATATGTATCTGTGGAAGACTTGATGGCGCGGTCTGATGTGATTTCTCTGCATTGTCCTCTGACTTCCGAGACAAAGCACCTGATCAACGCTGATACGATCCAAAAGATGCGTGACGGCGTATATCTGGTGAATACTTCCAGAGGCGGCCTGATCGACACGGACGCTTTGATCGACGGTTTGGTTGCGGGGAAATTCGGCGGCGTGGGACTGGATGTCTATGAGGAGGAAGAAGGCATCTTTTATGAGGATAAGTCCAATGAAATCATGAGAGATGAAAACCTTGCAAGACTGATGACTTTCCCGAATGTGTTGATTACCTCGCATATGGGTTTCTTTACAAAGGAGGCTATGCAGGCTATCGCAAAGGTGACGCTGGAAAATGCTTATGCGCTGGAAAATGGCCTGCCGCTGGTGAATAAGGTCGGAAGTGAAGCGGCGAAGTGATTACTTCGCCGCTTCACTTACATTGAGAACCAACTTTATGATAATTTTTTCTTGTCCCTCACGCTGATATCCTGACCGATCTGCACTTCGATCACCTGAAGCGCTGTGTCCGCAATGATGGTGTGCGGCGTTCCCGCCTTCATGCCGATGACGTCTCCTGCCCGCACCTTTTGTTCTACGCCGTCTATGATGGTGCGCCCCACGCCCTCGATCACGGTCCAGACTTCATCGCGCCTATCATGGCTGTGATAATTCATCTGATGCCCTGCGTTAAGTGTGACCTTGATGGTCATGCTGCCTTCTTCAATGTCGATGACGCGGAAGCTCCCCCAGGATTTTTCCGCAAACATGATCTGCTGGTCGATTGCGTCCACAAAGGGTTTGATGTAGCTGGACTGCGCCTTGTCGGAAACAAGGATGCCCTCGGGGCTGGCCGAGACCACTGCATTTTTTAAGCCCATGCAAAGGACAGGAACATCCAGTTCGTTTATCACGTGCACATTTTCGCAGGTCTCGTTCAGAATCGCCTTGCCGATGGATTCGCTTTCCATCGCTTCCGTCAGGGTGTTCCAAGTGCCCATATCCTTCCACATTCCGCCGAAACGCATGACTTCAATGTGAGATTCATGTTCCGCTACCGCGTAGTCGAAGCTTATTTTTGTGAGGCTCTCATATTTTTGGTAAAGGTCGTGATAATCCGCAAAGTCGATAAGGTCGTGCGCCCTTTTCAGCATATAGTCAAGGCGGAATGCAAATACGCCGCCGTTCCAGAGCGCACCCTTGGCAATATAGTCCTTTGCCGTCTCCTCGTCGGGCTTTTCCTTAAACATGGAAACACGGCTGAAATCTTCCTTATTTTCAGGTATGATGTAACCGTACTTTGCGCTGGGATAAGTGGGTTCAATGCCCATGAGCACAAGGTTTGCCGCACCGTCTGCAGCCCGCTCACCAAGCTTTTTTAAGGCCGCAAAATAATCCTGCTCCACATAAGGGTCCACAGGGCAGACTACCACCGCTTCCTTTTCCGAAACGCCCAGAACATCGTGCAGATAGGCGGTGGCAAGTGCGATCGCCGGGAAGGTATCGCGTCTGCAGGGTTCGACGGAAATACCAACGTCCGTCCCCAGCTGATTATGGATAGCAGAGACCTGAGATTTGGAGGTCGCAATGGTGACCGTGGCATTTGGATCCTGACATCGGATTTGTCTGTAGACTCGCTGTACCATGGACTCAAAGTCTCCGGCTTGCGTTTTAAATATTTTAATGAACTGCTTGGATCGTGTGTCGTTGGAGAGTGGCCACAGACGCTTGCCTGAGCCGCCGGATAAGAGGACAATGTTCATAGTCGTGATTTCCTTTTCATTTATGGATATATTACGGCTATTATAGCATGACCGGGCTATTGCTTCAACGGCAATATCCCCGTCGGGCTTTGTTGATCCCAAAGCGAAGCTCGTTTTTGCGCTTGTAACATCGGGCGTATAGTCAAAAAATAATAAGAACAAAAGTTCGATTTGGTATGTACAAGCGGCAGGATATTTGATATGATGTTTCTATGAGACGACAAATAATTGATAGTATCCGAATTTTCATAGCAGCAATCATATTCCTGGCGGCGGGGTTCCCGTGCGAGGCGTCTTCGCCTGCGCCATCGGCGATTCACGCGGTCGCGATTTCTCCGGGTTCGACTGAGGTCACGAAAAATTCAACCTTTACTTTCACGGCTTCCGTGACGGGAGAGAATGATTACAGCAGCGAGGTGGTATGGAGCATCAGCGGCCAGACCAGCCAGAGCACTTTTATCGACAGCAAGGGGGTGCTGAATGTAGCTGCGGACGAGGGAGCAGCCAGCATTATGGTAAAGGCGGTCTCCAGACAGGACAGCGCCTATTCTGCAACAGCGCTCGCGACGATCAAGAATGCTACTTACCGTGTCAATATTTCCGTAAATGATGGCAACGGCGGCACTGCTACCGAGGGTAAGACGGTGAATGCCGGAGAAAATATGACCATAAAGGCGACGCCGAAAGACGGCTGGCGGTTTGTAGAGTGGCGGGAAAATGATAAGAGCATCAGTAATAATCAGGAGTTTACCCTGGAAAATATCACGGGGGACAGAAATTTGACGGCGGTCTTTGAGAAGGAGCCGCCGAAGACTTACACAGTCGCGGCAGCCGTTGCGACCAACGGCGGGATCATTACGCCTACCGGGGCCAGTCCCGTTCCTGCAGGTTCGTGGATCGGCTATGCAATCACGCCGGACAGGGGATATCGCGTGCGTATGGTATATGTGGATGGAGAGGCGATCGGTGCGGCTACCTCCTACAATTTTACCGATGTGCAGAAGGATCATACCATTTCGGCGGAGTTTGAGCCGGATCCTGCGCAGTCGCAGACAAACCAGAATCAGACGGGACAGTTGCAGGTGGATGATCCTGAAAACCCCACCACTAATAAATCGCAGCCGGAGCAAGATAATAAGACTGATCAGGAGAAAACAGATACCGAAAAACCGGAACAGAAACCATCCGAAAAGGCAGACAAAGCGCCCGACAGTTACGAGCAGGACGCTGACGCTCAAAAAGCAAAACAGGAAAAGGAAGCAGCTGCGAAAGCGGAGCGCGAAAAAATGGAACAGGAACGGATGGAAAAGGAGAAAGCGGATGCGGAGGCTGAGAGAGCGCGGCGCGTAGAATTAGAGAAAGAAAAGAGGGAAAAGGAAAAGGCGGAAGCCGACCTCGCTGCTGCACAGAAAAAAGCGGAAAAGCAACGGCAGATGTGGATTATTTTCGGGATCGTGGCGGCGGTCGCAGTGTGCGCACTGATCGTATTTCTGGTGGTGAAGAATAGGAGTTAAAACATGGATCATTTTAAGCTTGTATCGGAATACGCGCCCACTGGTGACCAGCCTGCGGCGATCGAAGCTCTGGTGGAGGGATTTCGCCAAGGCAACCAATTTCAGACACTTTTGGGAGTGACAGGCTCGGGCAAGACCTTTACGATGGCGAATATCATTCAGGCGCTGAATAAGCCGACTCTGGTAATCGCCCACAATAAGACGCTTGCCGGACAGTTGTACGGGGAGTTCAAAGAATTTTTCCCTGAAAACGCGGTAGAATACTTTGTGTCCTATTATGATTATTATCAGCCCGAGGCTTACGTGCCTTCCACGGATACTTATATTGCAAAGGACTCGTCTATCAATGACGAGATCGACAAACTGCGGCTTTCCGCTACAGCCTCTTTGACGGAGCGGCGGGATGTGGTGGTGATTGCCAGCGTATCCTGCATATACGGTCTGGGCAGCCCCGAAGAATATATGGGCATGAGTATGTCCCTGCGTCCGGGCATGACAAAGGACAGGGATGAGGTGATACGCGGATTGATCGAGATGCAGTATAACAGAAACGATTTGGATCTGGACCGCTGCTGTTTTCGGGTGCGGGGTGATGTCTTGGAAATCTACCCGGCGCAGGGCGGGGATTTTCTGATCCGTGTGGAATTTTTTGGAGATGAGATCGAGAGGATCGCAGAGACGGATCCGTTGACGGGACAAGTGCATGCGACGCTGGACCATGTGATGATCTTCCCGGCTTCCCACTATGTGGTGGCGAGGGAAAAGATCGTCAAAGCATGTGATCTGATCGAGGAGGAGCTTGACGAACGAATCCGCTATTTTAAGGGGGAGGACAGGCTTTTAGAGGCGCAGCGCATCTCCGAACGTACGAACTTTGATGTAGAGATGTTAAAAGAAACGGGATTTTGCTCCGGCATTGAAAACTATTCGAGACATTTGAACGGGATGGCGGAGGGTGAGCCGCCCTTTACGCTGCTCGACTATTTTAAGGACGATTTTTTGATCATCATTGACGAGTCCCATATGACGATCCCCCAGATACGCGGGATGTTCGCGGGGGATCGCTCGCGCAAGAATACGCTGGTGGATTATGGTTTCCGCCTGCCTTCAGCGCTTGACAACAGACCTCTGTGCTTTGAGGAGTTTGAGGGGCATATCGATCAGATGCTCTTTGTGTCTGCAACGCCTTCAGATTATGAGGCGGCGCACGAACTTTTCCGCACGGAGCAGATCATCCGTCCCACGGGGCTGTTAGACCCCGAGGTGAGCGTGCGGCCCGTGGAAGGGCAGATCGATGACCTGATTTCGGAGATCAATCAGGTGGTGGCCGATAAAGGAAAGGTTTTGGTGACAACGCTTACCAAGCGAATGGCGGAAGACTTGACTTCCTACATGAATGATGTGGGGGTGCGCGTGAAATATTTGCATTCTGATATCGATACGCTGGAGCGCGCGCAAATTATCCGTGATATGCGTCTTGATGTGTTCGATGTGTTGGTGGGGATCAATCTTTTACGAGAAGGGCTGGACATTCCGGAAATTGCTTTGGTGGCGATACTGGATGCCGACAAAGAAGGCTTTTTGCGTTCCGCTACGTCTCTGATCCAGACCATCGGGCGGGCAGCACGAAACGCGAAGGGGCGGGTCATTATGTATGCGGATAATATGACCGATTCCATGAATGTTGCCATTACGGAAACGAATCGCCGCCGCGGGATCCAGCAGGAATATAACGAAGAACACGGTATCACGCCCACTTCGATCCAAAAGGCGGTGCGGGATCTTATCAGTATATCGAAGACCATTGCCAAGGAGGAACAGCGGTTCGAGAAGGATCCCGAATCCATGAGCAAGGCGGAGCTTGAGAAGCTGATCAAGGATGTGGAGAAGCAGATGAAGCGTGCGGCGGCGGATCTGAATTTCGAGGCAGCAGCGGAGCTGCGGGATCGGATGGTGGAGCTGAAAACAAGACTGCGGGATTTTGACAAATAAGATGAAGATAGATTGAAGATTTGGTTTTCATGCAGGAATAAAAAAATAGAAAAACAGAAAGAGAAGATGAGAGGTATTACGCTATGTCAGACACGATAAAAATGCGTCCGCGGGATTATATCAAGATTCGGGGCGCGAATGAGCATAATTTGAAAAGCATTGATTTGGATATACCGCGCAATGAATTTGTGGTGCTTACGGGGCTTTCGGGATCGGGGAAATCTTCCCTGGCCTTTGATACGATCTATGCGGAGGGGCAGAGGCGTTACATGGAATCCCTTTCCTCCTACGCGAGGCAGTTTTTGGGACAGATGGAAAAGCCTGACGTGGAGCGGATCGACGGTTTATCTCCCGCCATTTCCATTGACCAGAAATCAACGAACAGAAATCCGCGTTCTACGGTGGGGACAGTGACGGAGATCTACGATTATTTTCGTCTCCTCTATGCACGCATCGGTATTCCGCATTGCCCGAACTGCGGTAAGGAGATCAAGCGGCAAACGGTCGATCAGATCGTGGATCAGGTGATGGCGCTGCCTGAAGGGACCAAGATTCAGCTTCTTGCGCCTGTGGTGCGGGGACGCAAGGGCGAGCACGCGAAAGTTTTTGAGCGGGCGCGCCGCAGCGGTTATGTGCGCGTGCGGATAGACAGCAACCTCTATGATTTGACGGAGGAGGCGGAGGACTTTAAGTTAGAGAAAAACTTTAAGCATAATATTGAGATCGTGGTGGATCGCCTTGTTGTGAAGGAAGGTATTGAAAGACGTCTGACGGACTCCGTGGAGAATGTGTTTGCACTTGCCGAAGGGCTGATGATTTTGGACGTGATCGGCGGTGACCCCATTCAGTTCAGTCAGAGCTTTGCCTGCCCGGACTGCGGCGTCAGCATCAGTGAGATCGAGCCGAGAAGTTTTTCTTTCAACAATCCTTTTGGCGCATGTCCGGTCTGCTTCGGCCTCGGTTATAAGATGGAGTTCGATGTGGACCTGATGATACCTGATAAGCGAGTGAGTTTGGAAGACGGGGCGATCGCCGTTTTGGGCTGGCAGTCCAGCGGTGCCGCAGGCAGCTTTACCAATGCGATCTTACAGGCGCTGGCAAAGGAATTTAAGTTCAGCTTAAAAACGCCTTTTGGGGAATTGCCCGAACAGATACAGGATATCATCATCAACGGTACGGACAAGAGTGTGAATGTGCGCTATGAGGGACAGCGGGGAAGCGGTGTCTATCCCGTGGTCTTTGAGGGACTTATTAAAAATGTAGAGCGGCGTTACCGCGAAACCGGCTCCGAATGGAGTAAGCAGGAATACGAGAGTTTTATGCGCTTTACGCCCTGTAAAGAATGTAAGGGCATGCGTCTGAAAAAGGAGTCTCTTGCCGTCACGGTATGCGATAAAAATATTTATGAGATTACTTCTTTCTCGATAGCTAAATTACATGAGTTCATTGGTGATATGAAGCTCACGCCCCAGCAGGAGCTGATCGGCAAACGTGTCTTAAAGGAAATTCGGGCGCGGGTCGGTTTTCTGATGGAGGTGGGACTGGAATATCTTTCTCTGTCGCGTGCTACAGGGTCGCTTTCGGGCGGCGAGTCCCAGCGCATTCGTTTGGCGACACAGATCGGATCGGGACTTGTCGGGGTCTGTTACATTTTGGACGAACCGAGCATCGGTCTGCACCAGCGTGACAATGACAAGCTGATTGCGGCGCTCAAAAATTTAAAAGACATGGGGAATACGCTGCTGGTGGTGGAACATGATGAGGATACCATGCTGGCGGCGGATCACATCGTGGACATCGGACCGGGCGCGGGCAGCCGCGGCGGCGAGGTCGTGGCGCAGGGCACAGCAGAGGAGATCATGCAGGTGGAGGAATCTGTGACGGGACAGTATCTCTCGGGGAAGTTAAAGATTCCCGTGCCGAAGACACGCAGAAAGCCGACAGGCTGGCTTACCGTGAAAGGAGCGCAGGAAAACAATCTCAAAAACATAGACGTGAAGTTCCCCACGGGTATTTTTACCTGCGTGACGGGTGTTTCCGGATCAGGGAAAAGTTCGCTTGTGAATGAGATCTTATATAAACATCTGGCAAGGGAATTAAATCGTGCGCGCACCATTCCCGGCAAGCATAAAGAAATTCTGGGAGTCGAGCAGCTTGACAAGGTCATCAGCATTGACCAGTCGCCCATCGGCAGGACGCCGCGCTCGAACCCTGCCACTTATACGGGCGTTTTCGACCAGATCAGAGATCTTTTTGCTTCCACTCAGGATGCAAAGGCAAGGGGCTATAAGAAGGGGCGTTTCAGTTTCAATGTGAAGGGCGGACGCTGCGAGGCATGCGGCGGTGATGGCATCCTTAAGATTGAGATGCACTTTCTTCCCGATGTCTATGTGCCCTGCGAGGTTTGTGGTGGTAAGCGTTACAACAGGGAGACGCTGGAAGTAAAATATAAGGGAAAGAGTATTTTTGATGTGCTCGACATGACGGTCGAGGAGGCGGTGCCCTTCTTTGAGAATCTGCCTTCCATCCGCAGAAAGATTGAAACCTTAAATGACGTAGGACTATCCTATGTAAAACTGGGTCAGCCCTCCACCACGCTCTCGGGCGGTGAGGCGCAGCGCATCAAGCTGGCGACAGAGCTCAGTAAGCGCAGCACGGGCAAGACCATTTATATTTTGGACGAGCCTACCACCGGCCTGCATTTTGCGGATGTGCACAAGCTGGTCGATATTCTGCATAAGCTGGCCGAGGGCGGCAATACCGTGGTCGTCATCGAGCATAATCTGGATGTGATCAAGACCGCAGATTACATTATCGATATGGGTCCCGAAGGCGGTGACGGCGGCGGTACCGTGATCGCAGAGGGAACGCCGGAGCAGGTGGCAAAAAATAAAAAGTCTTATACCGGCGTTTATGTGAAAAAGATGTTAGAGAGAAGTAAATTACTTCAAAAATAACTTCACAAGCATCGCTTCGCGAGCTCGATTATAGATTGCGATAACGCGCCAGACACGCCAAGATCTCCTGCCGTCTCACATATGCCGCAGGCCCTGCGCTGTAATTGCGCGGGGTAATGGAGAGGATGCCCTCTTTTTCCAATTTGTCGGCGGCGGCATTTGCCAGTTCCGGCAGGGTTTTTTTGCCGTCGGCTAACCGTTCTAACATATACTGTGAAACATAGGCGAGGGAAGCGGTCTGGCTCTCGCCGACAATCTGTTCCAGATAACGTAAGTCGATTTCATTTTTATCCAGACTGATGGTGTCCCAGCCATGCACCCGCACTTTTTCTATTTTTTGGGAGCGGACTTTCTTTTTCAGCCACTCGGTCTCTCTTACACGCTCCTCTGTGAGGGGAACGGAAAGCTCTTTTGCCCGCGCAGTCACATCCTTTGTTTCATAACAGTCCATCTGTAATACCGTATCAGCCACGGAGAGATAATCGCCGGAACTTCCTGCTACCAGTACCGTAGAGACACCGAGATCTTGATAGAGGCTCCTGATCTTGCGAATAAAGGGCGTGATAGGCTCCTTTTCATCGGAGACAAGCTGCGCCATGCGGTCGTCGCGCACCATGAAATTCGTGGCGGAGGTGTCCTCGTCAATCAGCAGCACCGTGCTGCCAATTGCCAGCGCTTCCACGGTATTGGCGGCCTGCGAGGTGCTCCCGCTGGCATTTTCCGTTTGGAAACGCGTGGTATCCGACTTCATGGGCAGATTATTGATAAAGAGGGAAATATCAGTCTCGTGGATGCAGCGGTGTTCTTCCGCCCGCAGTTTAAAAGCTGTCTCATCGGTGATGACAAGTTCCCTGCCGTCTCCTGCAATGTGATTGTAAACGCCGCGTTCAAGCGCCTTTAATAGGGTGGACTTTCCGTGAAAACCGCCGCCTGCGATCACCGTGATGCCGCGCCTGATGCCCATGCCGCGTACTGCACCCCGATGGGGCAGCGTTAAGGTGATGGCAAGGGATTCGGGGCTTTCAAATACCACCGCGTCTTTCATGGGACGTTGAGAAACACCGCTTTCTCTGGGCAGGATCGAACCATCTGCCACAAAGGCCACAAGCCCCTGCTCGGCAAGACTTTCCCTGATAAACTGCTGGTCATCCGCCAGAGAAACGACTTTATCAAGTGTCTGTTTCATGGAAGGATTCATGTGAAAGGTTTTTTCACAAAGTTCCGGCAGGACCTTAAAAAGGATCTGTGAAAGCTCACCTGCCGCGATCGTTCTGCCGAAGGCGGGAAAACCGACCTCGATGCGGGCCGTAATGGCCTCTTTTTCTATGTGCATGGCAGTGGTTTCCAAAATCTCCTGACTTGTCCGACAGGCGGTTACCAGACCGCTCTTGCCGGAGCCTTTGGCTTGACGAAAATTCCTTTCAGGATTTTTCGTCGGAAGTGTCGCTGCGCGCCCCTCCGCTGCCCTGCCTTCTCCGGTCCGCAGATTTCGATGAAGACTGCGCAGAAGATAATCCTCCACAGCGATCCGCCTGTGTCTGCTCTCAAAGAATGAGGCGGGAATGTTGCCCTGGTTTCTGTATACAAGCCGTACCCGTGAAGGCGAAGCGAAGGGATCGCCCTGCACATGGTCGATGCAGAGACGGTATGCGCCGAAGTCGTACTCTCCTTCTAAAACTTTGTAAGCTTTATAGCCCTTGTGGTCGATATCGCGGAGGAGTCTTTGCAGTTCTGCCTGTGTTTTCATGGAGTGAAGTCCTTTCTGTAATGAGTCTGCGTCTATTATATCGAATCCCCCGATTCTGAGCAAGCAAAAGTCTTTGTGAGATTTTCCTGTTATTTCCTATTAACAAATTACGTTTTTCGTCCGATATATAGTTAGGCATGGAAGCTGAAAACAGAGCGGAAGGATCCGTTCTGCTTTTGGCGTTTTTCTTTATTTTGATAGAAAAATTCGAAAAAATTGAAAAAACCTTTGAAAATCCTTCGGGATGAGGGTATAATGATAATGCTATACTCTCAGGAAGGGGAAAGGTCATGCAGTTTACAGACATTGGAATAGATCTTGGCACAGCCAGTATTTTGGTATATATCCGCGGGAAAGGTGTAGTACTTAAGGAGCCTTCCGTGGTTGCATTTGACAGGGACACGAATAAGATCAAGGCGATCGGCGAGGACGCGCGCCTGATGCTCGGCAGAACACCGGGCAATATCGTGGCAGTAAGGCCCTTGAGACAGGGTGTTATCTCCGACTATCAGGTAACGGAGAAGATGATGAAGTATTTCATCCAGAAAGCCCTTGGAAAGAAAAGCTTCAGAAAGCCCCGCATCGCGGTATGCGTGCCCAGCGGCGTTACCGAAGTGGAGAAAAAGGCGGTAGAAGACGCAACTTATCAGGCGGGCGCGAGGGAGGTTTCCATTATTGAGGAGCCCATCGCGGCGGCGATCGGTGCGGGCATCGATATTTCAAAGCCCTGCGGCAATATGATCGTGGATATCGGCGGCGGCACTTCTGATATCGCCGTGATTTCTCTGGGCGGCACGGTGGTCAGCGCTTCCATTAAGATTGCGGGCGATGACTTTGACGAAGCCATCGTGCGTTATATGCGTAAGAAACATAATTTGCTGATCGGTGAACGGACAGCAGAGGATTTGAAGATAAAGATCGGCTCCGCATTCAGGCGGCCCGAAGTGGACTACATGGATGTACGCGGCCGTAATCTGGTGACGGGACTACCCAGGACCGTAAAGGTATCTTCCGAGGAGACGGAGGAAGCGCTGCACGAGACCACGGTACAGATCGTGGAGACGATTCACAGCGTGCTTGAGAAGACACCTCCCGAGTTGGCAGCGGATATCGCAGACAGGGGTATTGTCCTGACGGGCGGAGGCAGTCTGCTGCGCGGACTGGAGGATTTGATCGCAGCTAAGACCGGGATCAACACCATGACAGCAGAGGATCCCATGACGGCGGTTGCCATCGGAACGGGTAAATATGTGGAATTTCTTGCCGGTTACCGCGAAGACTAGACAAAAGAAACACTGGATGCAAAAAGCGCATCCACGGCATAAATGGAGGAACATATCAGATGCTCAAAGGATTATACACCGCATACACTGGTATGCTGAATGAGCAGCACAGGATGGATGTGCTGACGAACAATCTGGCGAATGCGACGACCAACGGTTTTAAGAAAGAAGGCACTACGAGCGAGGCGTTTGATACAGTGCTCGCCTATAAAATCAAGGATCTGTCTGAGCCGGGAAATCTTCCCAGACCACTGGCAACAAACAGGGCGGTCGATCAGGACGAAGTGAATAATCCGCTCAACGAGGATTATCTGCAAAAAAGAGTCCGCAAAACGGGCCTCAATCTCGGAGTCAAGATCGGTGAAAACTATGTGGACTACTCTGAGGGCCCCATCAAAGAGACGGGAAATGACCTCGATCTGGCACTCTCTGACAAGGGCTTCTTTGCGATAGAATACACGAACAAGCGGGATGAAAGAACCACCATGTATACCAGAGACGGTAATTTTACCATGGACAGACAGGGTTTCTTGAAAACGCAGGACGGCGATTACGTGCTGGATGATTCTGACCGCAGGATTCGACTTGACCCTGCGCTCTCTGCGGGTATCAATCGCAACGGTGATATTATTCAGGACGGCGAAGTAGTTGCTACCATCAACGTCGTGGATTTTGAAGATTATAATTACCTTGAGCGTTTCGGTGAAAACTTATTTAGGACAGTCGATGGCGCTACGCGCATAGAAAAAGATGATATGGAGACCGATACGCAGGTCCTTGCAGGCTACCTTGAAATGGCAAACATTTCGGTAGTGACTGAAATGGTCAATATGATTACCCTGCAAAGGCAGTATGAAGCAAATCAGAAAGTAATTACCACCTACGACGAGACATTGGAGCAGGCGGTGAACCAGAATGGTAAGATAGGCTGATGAAGAATCAGGAGAACACTAGGAGGACAGATTAAAAATGATTAGAAGTTTATGGTCGGGTGCAACCGGCATGAATGCGCAGCAGACAAATGTTGACACGATAGCGAACAACCTCGCTAACGTCAATTCCGTTGGTTATAAGGCGCAGGTGGCGCAGTTTAAGTCGCTGCTGTACCAGAACCTGCAGTCCATTACCACGACGGCAAACGGCGATCCGAAGCCGACCACCTCACAGGTGGGTCTCGGTGTGCGCACCTCGTCCATCAATCAGATTTTCAGACAGGGCAGCCTTCTGGATGCAGATTCTGACACTGCTTTTGCCATTGAAGGAGACGGATTCTTCGCTGTGCGCGGCGATGATAATCAGATCTTCTATACGAGAAACGGTGATTTTACTTGGGCGATCGGCGTCGGCAACCGTATGACTCTGACCAATGCGGACGGACTCCCGGTATTGAATACAGAAGGGCGTGCCATTATTGTACCGGCAGGCATGGTTGCCAGCAACCTTTCGATTACAGAGGACGGACAGATCTGTTACCCTGACGAGCGTAATAATCCGCAGCCCATCGGCGAACAGATCGGCACCTTCCAGTTTAACAATCCCAGCGGCTTAAGACGTGTGGGAGATACCCTTTTAGAGGTAACTGATGCCAGCGGTCGTGTGATCAACGAGGCAACCAACGATGATGTAGACAGAAGCCGCATTATTCAAGGTTATCTGGAAGGCTCTAATGTACAGGTGGCAAACGAGATGGTCAACCTGATCGTGGCGCAGCGTGCCTACGAGATGAACTCCAAGTCCATCACCACCTCCGATTCCATGCTGGAAGTGGCTAACAACTTGAAACGCTAAGAGCCGTGCATAATTGGGGCTAAGCAGACCGCGTATGCTTGCATACGTCGGGCGGCTTAGACACAATTATATAGGGCGACAGCCCGCATGAGCAAGCCGCGAAGCGGTTGCGAATGAAACGGCTC
>CAJTKA010000004.1:0-112592 GCA_910576815.1 uncultured Lachnospiraceae bacterium | reverse complement strand
ATAGGGCGACAGCCCGCATGAGCAAGCCGCGAAGCGGTTGCGAATGAAACGGCTCATAAACATAGAGGAGAACACGCATGAACGACTTAACCAATTTAGCAGCCTATACTGATTATATGACTGACACCAACCGCGTGATGACGGAAAATCTCCAGAAGAAACTGGAAGCTACCGACCGCGCGGCAAAGAATAAGGAAGATGATGCCCTCTTTGATGCCTGTAAGCAGTTTGAGGCTTATCTCTGGGAGCAGGTCTATAAGGAGATGCAAAAGACCGTCGATATCTTCAGTGATGATGAAGACGGTTACGCTTCCCAGATGGTCGATTATTTCAAGGATTCCGTGATTCAGGAGATTTCAAAACAGACTGCGACACAGGGGTCTAACTCTCTTGCGCAGATGCTTTATGAGCAGGCGAAGATCAATTACGGGTTATAATTATAAAGTTTAGAGTCGACCTTACAATTTGCCTTATGCTCCTGCGCAAACTCGCACCACTTCGCCAGTAGTAAATTTCTTCGGAAGAAACTGTGCGAAGTCGTATAGTTAATGCGCCGGCATTTACTATTCTCAGACAGTGCTTCAGAGCAGTAAGCCAAATTGTAAGGTTGCTTCTGTGATTGCACAAAGATACAAAAGATAACATTTATCAATTTCTATATTCTAACATACAAATGAAATTCTAAAATTCAGAGGTTCTATGGACACAATTAAAGGCTACATCGAGCACATTATTTTCCGCAACAAAGAAAACGGCTACACGGTCTTGAATCTACTTACGCAGGAGGAAGAAATTACCTGTGTGGGTTTTTTTCAGACGATGGATCAGGGTGAGACCATTGAGGCGAGCGGTGAGTACACCACGCATCAAATATATGGAAAACAGTTCAAAATAGAACATTACACCATTGTTCCGCCGAGCGATGAGGAGAGCGTGGAGCGTTATCTCGCTTCCGGTGCAGTCAAAGGTGTCGGACAAGCGCTTGCCAAACGGATCGTCAAAGCCTTCGGGGAAGACACCTACCGTATCATTGAGGAGGAACCGGAACGCCTTGCAGAGGTAAAGGGTATCAGCCTGAAAAAAGCCAGGGAGATTGCAGCTTCTCTTTACGAAAAGCGGGATGCAAGAGACGCCCTCACATTCCTGCAGGGTTACGGCATCGGCAACACGCTGGCGCTGCGCATCTACGAGACTTACGGTATGGGACTTTACGGCGTTATGAGGGAAAATCCCTATCGCCTGGCGGAGGATGTCTCGGGCATCGGTTTTCGCATTGCGGACGAGATCGCGGCGAAAGTCGGCATTCATACCGATTCTGACTATCGCATCAGGAGCGGGTTGCTCTATACATTGCAACAGGCGGGTGTTGAGGGGCATTGTTATCTGCCGGCGGAGAAGCTGCTTACCCGTGCGGAGGAGCTTTTGGGTGTCAAAGCTGCGCTGATGGAGCCGCAGCTTGCCAATCTGGCCATGGACAAAAAGCTGGTAATCAAGGCCGGATCTGAACGCAGAGTCTACGCTTCGTCCTTTTATTATGCGGAGCTTGCCTGTGCCAGAATGCTGCACGACTTAAACGTCAGGGAAGATATTCTGCCAGCCGGGGAGGAGGCGCTGCTCAAAAAGATTGCGCTTATGGAGGAAGATTTGGGTATCTCGCTCGATGAGCTGCAGAGGCGTTCTGTCCTGGAAAGCATCAGAAACGGCATATTTATTCTGTCGGGAGGCCCCGGAACAGGCAAGACGACTACCATCAACGCGATCATCCGCTATTTTCTTTCCCAGGGGATGGATATTCTGTTAGCTGCACCCACAGGCAGGGCGGCGAAGCGTATGACCGAAGCGACGGGCTACGAGGCGCGTACCATCCACAGGATGCTGGAGCTTTCCGGCGCTGCGGCATTGGAAGGAAAAACAGCGCGCTTTGAGCGCAATGAGGAAAATCCGTTGGAGGCGGACGTGATCATCGTGGATGAAATGTCCATGGTGGATATTTTTCTCTTTCAATCCCTGTTAAAGGCGGTTTCCGTGGGTACGCGACTGATCCTGGTGGGCGATGTGAATCAGCTTCCGTCGGTGGGACCGGGGCAGGTTCTGCACGATCTGATCGAGAGCGGCGCCTTTGAGACGGTGGTCCTTAAAAAAATCTTTCGCCAGGCGCAGGAGAGTGACATCGTGCTTAATGCCCACCGCATTTATGCAGGGGAAGAACTTGTGCTGGACAATAAGAGCCGAGACTTCTTTTTTTTGGAAAGAAATGACACAGACGTCATTTATAAACATATGTTACAATTGATCTTGGAAAAACTGCCGCGCTATGTGGATGCATCGCCTTTTGACATCCAGGTATTGACTCCCATGCGCAAGGGAAAACTGGGGGTGGAGACATTAAACGGGATCTTGCAGCGTTATCTGAATCCGCCGAACCCGTCCAAGCAGGAATGCCAGGTGGGCGATGCTCTCTTTCGGGAGGGCGACAAGGTCATGCAGATCAAGAACAATTATCAGCTTGTGTGGGAGGTGGTCAGCCGCTACAACATTCCCATTGACAGCGGTATGGGCATCTTTAACGGCGATATTGGCGTTGTCCGCTCTATCGACGAGTACGCACGGGAAGTGGTCGTGGAATTTGATGAGCACCGGCGCGTGACCTATCCTTATGCGGGGCTGGAGGAACTTGAACTTGCCTATGCCGTCACCATTCACAAGTCGCAGGGCAGCGAGTATCCGGCTGTCGTCATGCCGCTTTTGACGGGACCGCACATGCTCTTTAACAGAAATCTTCTCTACACGGGCGTCACCCGTGCCAAGAATTGCGTTACCATTCTGGGGAGCCGCGCAACCATCTCGGAGATGATCGCCAATAACAGTGAGAATCTTCGCTATACGGGGTTTGCAGACCAATTGCGGGAGGTGTGGACTTGAATCTTTTGAATCTCTTTTTCCCCCGGCGTTGTCCTGTCTGCGATGAACCTGTAAAACCCTGGAATGCTTTGATCTGCAAGGAATGTGCGCAGCTTCCCGTCTACACGAAGCCGCCCTTTTGCATGAAATGCGGCAAGCATTTGGACCGCGCTGAAAAGGAATACTGCGCAGATTGTTCTGCCCGTGCTCATCTTTTTGACCGGGGACTGGCCCTGTTTGAATATAAGAGCATATCAGCATCCATCGCCCGTTTCAAGTACGCGGGACGGCAGGAATACGCTGTTTACTATGCAGCCTGTATGGCACAGCGGCTGGGCGGTTTTATCAAAGACAGCGGGGCACAGGCGCTTGTGCCCGTTCCACTCCACAAAAGCAGGCAGCGCCGCAGAGGTTACAACCAGGCGGAGGCGCTTTCAAGGGAGCTTTCCGCCCTGACAGGGATCCCTGTGCTGGCAGATTGGATTGCCCGCGTGGAAAAAACAGCTCCCATGAAAGACTTATCTGCGCGTGAGAGACAAAATAATCTGAAAAAGGCTTTCAAAATCCGACGAAATGATGTAAAATTAAGTACAGTCATTATTATTGACGATATTTATACGACGGGCAGCACCATAGACGCCATGAGTCGTGAGCTGAAAAAAGCGGGTGTAGAGCGCATTTATTTCATGACCCTTGCTATCGGAAGGGGTGCATGAGGAAATCAGCCTAAGGAGGATTAGCTATGAATGTGAGAAATTGTAGGAAGTGCAATAGTCTTTTCAACTATGTCTCCGGGCCACCGATCTGCCCGGCCTGCAGGGAAAGGCTTGAAGAAAAGTTTCAGGAAGTGAAAAAGTACATCCAGGATAACGGCCATGCATCGATCCCTCAGGTAGCGGAAGCTTGTGACGTTTCCACGAATCAGATTCATCAGTGGCTCAGAGAGGAGAGATTGGAGCTTGCTGAGGATTCCGGCATCACGCTCACCTGTGAAACCTGCGGCGCTACCATTTTGACGGGTCGTTTCTGCAATAAATGTAAGAACAGTATGGCAAATGAGCTGGGTGCCAGCATTAAAAAGCCTGAGGCTCCCAAGCCCGCACCGAAAAAGGACACGAAGGAAAACCCGAAAATGCGCTTTTTGGGCTGATTCCGTATTACCGTGTTTTGATTGATTGGAGTCATTATGTTAAATGAGGAGAGAGTTGTTCTGATGACTAAGATGGCTTCCTACGAGGCAAATGAAGGCAGGAAGAATCTGGATATTGGAAGTTATTTTCGGAACGACTATATAGGCTGGCAGGTGCTTAAATCCATTATAAGTGCAACCATCGCATTTGTAGTGGTTTTTGCTATGTACATTTTTTATGATTTTGAAATCTTTATGACCGATATTTATAAGATGGATCTTCTGGAGTTTGCGAAGAACGTTTTATTTTGGTATCTCGCCACTGTTGGCATCTACGCCGTGATCGCATACGCGGTTTATACGGTCAGATACAGCAGGGCCAAAAAGAGCTTGCGGACCTACTATATGAATCTGCACAGGCTTGCTGCCATGTACAAGAAATCGTCGCCGGACAGCAGGCAATAGGAGTATGCCTACGGCAAACGCTAGGAATGCTCCACATTGATTTCGCACTTATTTTGTACGAGAACAACTGACAAAGGAATTGACACGGAATGACGACTTTACTGCTTATTAAACAAATGCTGTTAACTATATATGGCAAGTATGAGGTGTATATCACTCCCCTTTTGAAATTTGTTCTGGCATTTATTACCCTCTTTCTGCTCAATTCCAGGCTTGGGTACATGGAGGCGCTGAACAGGATGACTTTGGTATTGATCGTGGCGCTTATGTGTTCGTTCATGCCGATCAATTTTATTGTGGTGATGGGGGCGCTTTTCTCGATTCTGCACCTCTATTCTTTCAGCATGGAATGCGCAGCGGTGATAGGAGCCGGTTTCCTCCTGCTCTTTTTACTGTATCTGCGATTTTCTCCGAAGGATACTTTGGTGGTAGTGCTCTTGCCGATTTGCTTTCTGATGCGGATTCCGTATGTGATTCCCATTTCCATGGGGCTGATCGGAGGACCTGCCTCCGCGGTTTCTGTTGCCTGTGGGGTGATCGTTTACTACTTGCTTCACTATGTAACGAAAAATGAGACGGTGATCGCATCTATGGCAGAGGAGGAAACAGCTGCAAAATTTAAGTTTATCATAGACGGTTTATTGAAAAATAAAGAGATGGTGGTCGTCATTGCGGCATTTGCCATTACGGTGATCATCGTTTATCTCCTGCGACGGTTGAGCGTCGATTACGCATGGACGATTGCCATGATTGCGGGTGCGGTGGTCAATATCATGGTGCTCCTTGTGGGTGACCTGATTTTTGACACGAACCAGTCCCTGTTAAGTATCATTTTGGGAACCATCGTTTCCTTCCTGATCGTGCTGGTGCTGCAATTTTTCGTATTTTATGTCGATTACAGTCGCACGGAAAAGGTTCAATTTGAGGACGATGAATACTATTATTATGTTAAGGCTGTACCCAAGGTCACAGTGACTAGGCCTGAAAAGAAAGTGAAGCAGATCAATTCCAAGAGGCGGTGATGTGAGATGGATCAACTGAATACCTGGATCGGCGTCTATCTTGCAAGGCTGCATATGCCCACGATTCGCTGGAATGATATTGCCGAGATCGCTATCCTGACTTTTGTGGCATATCACATTCTGGTCTGGATCAAAAATACGAGAGCCTGGGCGCTCTTAAAAGGCGTGATTGTGATCTTGATTTTTATCATTATTGCGGCTTTTTGTAAAATGAACACGATACTCTGGATCGTGCCTAATATTATTAGCATTGCAGCCACTGCTTTTGTGGTGGTACTGCAGCCGGAGCTGCGTTCCGCCTTGGAGGAACTTGGAAGAAAGAATTTTTTGGCCACTTTTTTGGACGCCAATAAGCGGGAGGACGGTCGTTTTTCTGATCGCACCATCGGCGAGATCGTGAAGGCGGCTTTTGAGATGGGCAAGGTCAAAACAGGGGCTCTGATCGTGATCGAACACGAGCAGTCCCTTAAAGAATATGAAAGAACAGGAATCGATGTGGATGGTATTATTTCCAGCCAGCTCCTCATCAATATTTTTGAGCATAATACGCCGCTTCATGACGGCGCGGTGATCGTGCGCGGCAATCGTATTGTATCCGCGACCTGCTATTTGCCGCTTTCTGATAATATGGCGCTGAGTAAGGACCTTGGCACCAGACACAGGGCAGGCGTCGGTATCTCCGAGGTGACAGATTCCCTGACGGTGATCGTTTCGGAAGAAACGGGCAAGATCAGCGTGGCTTACGGCGGTGAATTGGAGAGAAATCTCGATGCGGCAAGACTGCGCGAACGCCTGCAGGAGATTCAGGATAAGCCGATAGAGGATAAAAAACGCAAGCTTTTTAAGAGCAAGGCCGGCGGAAAGGCAGGAATCAAGTATGAAAAATAAGCTTACTGCCAATTTGGGCTTAAAGATCGCCTCCTTTCTCTGCGCAGCCGTGCTCTGGCTGGTGGTAACAAATATCAACGACCCCATAGCCACCTACCGTGTGAATGACGTTCCGGTCACGATCAAGAACGCAAACCTGATCACGGACAGGGGGCAGGTATTTGAAGTGCTTGACGGTACGGATACTGTGGATGTCGTAACGATATCGGCGCCCCGCTCCATTAT
This sequence comes from uncultured Lachnospiraceae bacterium, assembly GCA_910576815.1. Taxonomy (GTDB): domain Bacteria; phylum Bacillota; class Clostridia; order Lachnospirales; family Lachnospiraceae; genus UBA3282. The sequence goes on along the minus strand of CAJTKA010000004.1, from coordinate 105,962 downwards.
TGATGCTCTGGATAAAAGCAATATTGTGGCGGAAGCCGATGTGAATGACCTGACCAGTGTGGATACGGTCGCTATTAAGTTTTCCACCAATAAATACAACGATAAGTTGGACAGCATCCGCGGTAATATCGACAGCGTAAAGCTGAGTATCGAGGAAAAGCAGACCCGTTCCCTGCCATTAAAATCCATTACGACGGGAGATGTGCGGGAAGGTTACGTAGTTGGTGATGTGACTACGGAACAGAATTTGATTCGCATATCAGGGCCGAAATCTGTGATTTCGCAGGTGACCAAGGCGCAGGCCGAGGTGGATGTGTCCGGTTTTACCAACACCATTTCCACTGACTCGAATATTCGCCTCTACAATGAAGACGGCGAGGAGATCATGTCGAACAACATTGAAAAAAGCATATCCAAGGTGCGCGTCAGCGTGGATATCCTGGAGCTTAAGGAGCTGCCCCTCACCTGCAAGGTCACAGGCAGACCGGCGGAGGGTTACGGCTTTACGGGGGAAGTTTCCTTTACCAGACCGAGCATTAAGGTGGCCGCCCGTTCGAAATATCTGACTAGGCTTGATGTGATCGAGCTTCCCGAGGGGATCCTGGATGTGACGGATGCGACAGAGGATGTGACGGCGCTCGTGGATATCAATGATTATCTCCCGGCGAATGTGATTCTTGCAGAGGAAAATTTTGAAGGCAAAATCAATGCGGTAGCAAAAATCGAGGCGGAGCAGAACCGTGCAGTACGGATCCCTGTCGGCAAGATTCTCTTTGAAGGGCTTCCTGACGGCTACGAGGCTGTTATCACTGAGCCGGCAAATGAATGCAGCGTGACGCTCACCGGCCTGTCCGCGGTCCTAAATGAGATTGAGGCGGAAAACGTGACCGCAGTGATCGACTTGGATGCGTGGATGGAATCGGAAGGATTGGAGGAACTGTCGGAGGGCAGTTACTGGATGCCGGTGAACGCGACCACGACAGTGGAGAATGTCAAACAGGGCAATCCCACGGAGGTACGTGTGCATCTGATAGAAAAAGAATAAATCTGGAAAGGATAGGAACGATATGGCGAGATTATTTGGCACGGACGGCGTGCGCGGCATTGCAAATGAGGAACTTTCGCCCCTTTTAGCGATGCAGTTGGGGCAGGCGGGCGCCTATGTCCTTACGAAAGAGAATGCGCACAAGCCCACGATCATGGTGGGGTGCGACACGAGGATTTCCGGTGACATGCTGGCAAATGCCTTGATGGCCGGTGTGTGCTCCGTGGGCGCGAATGCGGTTTATGTGGGTGTTGTTCCCACGCCTGCGGTAGCGTATCTGACCAGAAAGTACAAGGTGGATGCGGGCGTTGTCATCTCTGCCTCCCACAATACGGTAGAGTTTAACGGCATCAAATTTTTTGACGGAAACGGTTATAAGCTGCCGGATTCCCTGGAGGATGAGATCGAAGATCTGATCAGAAGTGATATGCGCGGCGTTAAATTCCCTACGGGAGCAAGTGTCGGCAAAATCAAGTACCGCACGGATGCCAGGGAGGAGTACATCAATCATGCCATGAAAGCGGTGAATGTCGATCTCACCGGTATGAAGATCGTGCTGGACTGTGCGGAGGGGGCATCGTTTTATACTTCCGTGGAGACCATGAAGGAGCTGGGCGCGGAAGTCGTTGCCATCCACAACAATCCCGACGGCACGAATATCAACGCCAACTGCGGCTCCACGCATATGGAGGAACTACAGGCAAGAGTTGTCTACGAGAAGGCGCAGCTGGGCCTGGCCTTTGACGGGGATGCTGACAGACTGCTTGCGGTGGATGAACTGGGCCACATCGTCAACGGCGATCAGATCATGGCCATCGTCGGCACGCATATGAAGGCACAGGGCAAGCTCAACCACGATACCATTGTTGCCACCGTCATGAGCAATCTCGGCTTTTTCCTGATGGGTGAGGAGAACGGCATCAAGATCGAGCAGACCAAGGTCGGAGACCGCTATGTGCTGGAGAGGATGCGTGAGATCGGAGCCAGCCTTGGAGGCGAACAATCCGGGCACGTGATCTTCCTTGACGAGAATACCACGGGGGACGGCCTGCTAAGCGCGCTGCATCTGTTACAGGTGCTTGTGGAGACAAAAAGACCTTTATCGGAGTTAGCTTCCATCATGGAGGTGATGCCGCAGGCGCTTGTCGGCGCAAAGGTGCCCAATCATAAAAAAGAGAATTTCATGGACTATCCAGAAATCGCGGAAGCGATTGCCGCGCTTGACAAAAAGTTTGCGGGCGAGGGCCGCGTACTCATCCGTCCTTCCGGTACAGAACCGCTCGTGCGCGTGATGATCGAGGGTAAGGATCAGAACCTGATCACCGAGGAAGCAAAAAAGCTTGCCGAGTTGATTCAGAATATTATGTTGTAGGGCTTGAGATATATCGGCGAAGATGTTATACTCATAATATCCACTATGTCAGAGCAGTTTTCTGCGATGACACGCGTCGGAAATATCACATTTCCGACTGCGATCAGAGGATTGGCAGTTTTGATGCCGATCCCATGTAAAGAATCAGTGCATCAGCATGATTCTTTACATTATCATGTAGAAAGAGGACGGGGTTATGGTAAGTCAAAAGGTAGTGATCAAAAATCCAACGGGCCTGCACCTAAGACCGGCTGGCATCCTATGTAAGGAAGCGATGCAGTTCAAATCTCTGATAACTTTTTCATTTCGTGAGAATACAGCGAACGCCAAAAGTGTCCTAAGCGTCCTAGGGGCGTGTGTCAAGTGTGGCGATGAGATTGAGTTTGTGTGTGATGGAGAAGACGAGGATGAGGCCCTGAAAGCGCTGGTCAGCGCGATCGAAAACGGTCTTGGAGAATAACGTCACAAAACGGACCCGCTGTAAAGGCGGGTCCTATTTTTCGTAAAAACAATACTACATAAAAAATACAGACAGAAAGGAAAATGTTATGTTGAATTATAAGAGATACCGCAGAAATCCCGTCGTGGATTATCCCGAAAGAGAATGGGTGAATAAGCAGATCGAGAAGGCACCCGTATGGTGCAGCGTCGATTTAAGAGACGGGAACCAGGCGCTGATCGACCCGATGGTCGTATCGGAAAAAATTGAATTTTTCAATTACCTGATCAAGCTGGGCTTTAAGGAGATCGAGATCGGTTTCCCGGCGGCCAGCCAGATCGAATTTGATTTTCTGCGTCAGCTGGTGGATCGAAAGATGATCCCTGACGACGTAGTGGTGCAGGTTTTGACCCAGTGCAGAGAGGAGCTCTTAGAGCGCACCTTTGAGTCCATAGAGGGCTGTAAGCAGGCGATCGTGCACATTTATAATTCCACCTCGACCTTACAGCGGGATGTCGTGTTCCATATGAGCCGCGAGGAGATCACAAACATTGCCGTGGAAGGAGTAAAGATGGTGAAACGTCATGCGGCAAACTTCCCCGGAAAGATCATTTTAGAGTATTCTCCCGAGAGCTTTACGGGTACGGAACTGGATTACGCGCTGGAAGTCTGCAACGCCGTTCAGAGGGAATGGGGACCGACCAAAGAAAATCCCATGATCATCAACCTGCCCTCCACGGTGGAGATGACCACGCCCAATGTCTTCGCGGACAGGATCGAATGGATGAATAAACATCTGGAAAACCGTGAGGCTATTATCCTGAGCATCCATCCTCATAACGACAGGGGAACCGGGGTGGCGACGGCAGAGCTTGCGCTGCTTGCGGGCGCACAGCGCGTGGAAGGCACCCTGTTTGGAAACGGTGAACGAACAGGTAACGTAGATGTCTTGAATATTGCCTACAATATGTTTTCGCAGGGCATCGATCCTCAACTTGCGATCGAGCATGTGAATGAGAGCATTGAAATTTATGAGAGATGCTGCAAGATCCCTGTACATCCCAGACATCCCTATGCGGGAAAGCTGGTGTTTACCGCATTTTCAGGTTCCCATCAGGATGCCATCAATAAGGGCATGAAGGCGATGAAAGAACGCGGTGGTGAATATTGGGAAGTGCCTTATCTGCCGATCGATCCGGCGGATATTGGCAGAGAATATGAGCCCATCGTGCGCATCAATTCGCAGTCAGGTAAAGGCGGTGTCGCCTTTATTATGGATACTTATTTCGGCTTTAAGCTGCCGAAGGGAATGCACCGCGAGTTTGCGGATGTGATCCAGCGCATTTCCGAGAAACAGGGCGAAGTGAGTCCTGATCAGATCATGGAGAGTTTCCGCGAGGAGTATCTGCTGAAAAAGGAACCCATCCATTTCCGAAAACTCAGGGTGGACGATTTAAGCGGCGAGACCGAATCCGAATTTGACACCAAGGTGACGGTGGTCTACACCAATGCAGGTGAGGAGAAGACCTTTGAAGCGGTCGGAAACGGCCCTATTGATGCCGTAAAGCGCGGTCTGCAGGAGGAGCTGGAGATTTCCATCAAGATCCTCGATTACGAGGAGCATGCGCTCCAGAGCGGCTCCAATTCGCAGGCGGCTGCTTATATCCATCTGCTTGACGTGGAGACCGGCCGCGTGACCTACGGTGTGGGCGTCAGCTCCAATATCACGAGAGCGTCCGTGCGGGCGATCTTCTCGGCGGTGAATCGGCTGGGATTAGGATAAAGTAAATCGCTGCGCGATTAACTTTCGAGTGTCGCTTCGCGAACTCGGGTAAAGTAAATCAAAGGAGGAGGAAATCGTATGAATGCAATAGAACAGTTGCGCGAGTGGGTGAACGAATCGGATAACATTGTCTTTTTCGGAGGCGCGGGCGTTTCCACGGAGAGCGGTATTCCGGATTTTCGGAGCGTGGACGGTCTCTACAATCAACAGTATGACTATCCTCCGGAAACCATACTAAGCCACACTTTTTACAGGAGGAACACCGAGGAATTTTACAGGTTCTATCGGAATAAGATGCTCTGCCTTGATGCAAAGCCAAATGCGGCGCATTTGAAGCTGGCGCAATGGGAAAAAGAAGGGAAATTAAAGGCGGTGGTGACCCAGAACATCGACGGGCTGCACCAGGCGGCGGGCAGTGAGAAAGTGTATGAACTGCACGGTTCGGTGCTGCGTAATTTCTGCGAGACCTGCCACAAGTTTTACGATGTCAATTTTATTGCTCATTCTGAGGGGGTTCCTCACTGCGAGTGCGGCGGGGACATTAAACCCGATGTTGTCCTTTATGAGGAAGGGCTTGACCAGAGCACGCTTTCGGCAGCCATCCGCGCTATCAGCGAAGCGGATGTGCTGATCGTCGGCGGAACGTCTCTCGCGGTCTATCCGGCAGCAGGACTTTTGGATTATTATAATGGCAATAAGCTGGTGCTTGTCAACAAGACACCCACTGCCAGAGACGGGATCGCGGACCTCGTGGTGCAGGGAAGTATCGGGGAAATCTTTTCGCAGCTTTAATCATGGGGACTGGTTATGGACATTCAGGTCGGCGATATCTTAAAAATGAAAAAGCAGCACCCCTGCGGCTCGGCCGAGTGGGAGGTGCTGCGGATCGGTGCGGATTTTCGCCTCAAATGTAAAGGCTGCGGGCACCAGATTATGATTCCGCGGGTGAAAGCGGAGAAGAATGTGCGGGGTATTACACGGAAGGAGTTGGAGCAGATCTGAAGCGTTCAGATCCGTCCCAACTCTTCTCTGCGTTTTCGAACGCCATCGAGAATCACTTTCTTTTTTTCAATCAGTTTATCCTTATCCATGGCGGGAACGCCCGCAAGCTTATATGCCATCCCCAGTTTCTCGTATTTGGATTCGCCCATGGTGTGGTAGGGGAGAGCGTCCAGTGCCTTCACATTCGTAAGACCGCCGATGAAATAGCCGAGTTTATAAAGATATTCGTCATCATCGGTGAGGCCGGGTACGATAACGTGGCGGATCCACACATCCACGTGCTTCTCGTCCAGGTATTCCGCAAAGGCGAGGATGCCTTCATTGGGCTGAGAGGTGAGCTCTTTGTGTTTCTCGGGATCGATGTGCTTGATATCCAGCATGACAAGGTCCGTCAGCGTCATCAGATGATCAAGTTTCGCAAGCCAATCCGGGTTTGCATTTTTCTTGTAGGCAATGCCTGAGGAGTCGATACAGGTATGCACGTTTTCCTTCTTGGCAATGGTAAAAAGATCGATCAGAAAATCGACCTGCATCAATGGTTCGCCGCCGGTGACGGTGATGCCGCCGCCGTGGTAAAACGCCTCATTTCGTTTATACTGTTCAAAGATTTCTTCCGGCTCCATCAGTGTGCCGCCGTTCATGTCCCAGGTGTCGGGATTGTGGCAGTAGGCGCAGCGCATGGGGCAGCCCTGCACGAAGACCACAAAACGGGTCCCCGGGCCGTCTACGGTGCCAAAGCTTTCTAAGGAGTGGATTCTTCCCTGCATAGAAATTACCTTCTTTCTATTTAAAATTCTGCTATTGTTTTATGCTGTCCAATTCTGCCTATATTATAACAAAGCAAGTAAGGTGTGTAAAGTATACAGAGGCTGTGATAGAGCAATAAAAGAGCTGCTTGGAAGTCAAGCAGCTCTCTGTAGTTGATCATTCATTTGTCAAGCGAGATTATACGCTCTCGTGGAACGTACGGGAGATAACGTCAGCCTGCTGTTCCGGGGTCAGCTTGATGAAGTTCACTGCGTAGCCGGAAACGCGGATGGTCAGCTGAGGATAGTTCTCGGGATGCTTCTGTGCATCGAGTAAGGTATCTCTGTTGAGCACATTCACGTTGAGGTGATGGCCGCCCTTTGTTGCGTAGCCATCCAATAAGTTTACTAAGTTATCTACCTGAGCATTTGCTGCTGCCATTGTATTGTCCTCCTCCTAAATTATTTATAGTCTTCCAACCCATCCAACCCATCGTGGAGGGTGGGAACGCTGCAGGCCAGCGGGGTGCGGGAACAGTCCGTACACCCCATGGTCTGCACATTTTTAGAGTTGTCGGCATTGTCATCGACGTCCACATTCACATGTCCGACGCCCTGTGTCATCCCGGAATCCATCATCTTGATAAAATCGTCTATCATCTGTTTGTCATCCATGATTTCCTCCATTCCGAAGCGCTCCTTGCTGAGGAACGCGAGCAGAATTTTAGATTCTGCTCTGCGATCTTAACAACGCCTCCTAAAATTACATGTTATTTGCTGAGATCTACTTCAAGGTCGCCTGCAAATACCTGATCCTCTTTGCCAAGTGCGCCGGGAATGATGGTGAAGGTATTGGAAATACCATCCTGTGCATCATTGAACGGAAGCTTGGATACGGAAGACAGGGAAGCGACTGCACCGTGGGTATCACGGCCGTGCATCGGGTTAGCACCGGGAGCGAAAGGCTGGCCTTTCTTACGTCCGTCAGGTGTATTACCTGTTGCCTTACCGTAGGTTACGTTGGAAGTAATGGTAAGGATGGAAGTTGTAGGAACGCCTTCTCTGTAGGTGTGATGTCTTCTGATCGCGGTCATGAACTTGTGCACGATCTCCTGAGCGATCTCGTCAACGCGGTCATCGTCGTTACCGTATTTCGGGAACTCGCCGGTGGTCTTGAAGTCAACGATGATGCCGTCTTCGTCTCTGATGGGCTCAACCTTTGCATACTTGATTGCGGACAGAGAGTCAGCAACGATGGAGAGGCCTGCCACACCGGTTGCGAAGTAACGCTTCACGTTCTTGTCATGGAGAGCCATCTCTGCTCTCTCGTAGCAGTACTTGTCATGCATGTAGTGGATGATGTTCAGTGTATTGACATACACGTCAGCCTGCCACTCCAGCATATCCATGAATTTATCCATAACATCGTCATAGTCGAGCACATCGCCTGTAACAGGACGATACTTAGGACCAACCTGCTTCTTGGTAACTTCGTCGATACCGCCGTTCAATGCGTAGAGCAGGCACTTAGCAACGTTAGCACGTGCACCGAAGAACTGCATTTCCTTACCGATTACCATGGAGGATACGCAGCAAGCGATACCGTAATCGTCACCGTGGGTCGCCCTCATCAGATCATCGTTCTCGTACTGGATGGAAGAGGTCTGGATGGACATCTTCGCGCAGTACTTCTTCCAGTTCTCAGGAAGTCTGGTAGACCAGAGAACGGTCAGGTTCGGCTCCGGAGAAGGACCAAGGTTTGTCAGGGTGTGCAGATAACGGAAGCTCATCTTCGTTACCATCGGACGTCCGTCAACGCCAACGCCGCCGAGAGACTCGGTTACCCATACCGGATCGCCTGCGAAGATCTGATTGTACTCAGGTGTGCGGGCAAACTTGATGCAGCGAAGCTTCATAATAAAGTGGTCAACAAACTCCTGAATCTGCTGCTCGGTGAACGTACCGTTTGCAAGGTCGCGCTCTGCGTATACATCAAGGAAGGTGGAGGTACGTCCAAGGGACATAGCCGCGCCGTTCTGCTCCTTTACTGCGCAGAGGTAACCGAAGTAAACTGCCTGAATCGCTTCCTGTACGTTAGAAGCGGGCCTGGAGATATCGCAGCCGTAGGAAGCAGCCATCTCCTTCATCATCTTAAGAGCGACCATCTGCTCGGAAAGCTCCTCGCGAAGACGGATCACATCGTCTGTCATAACGCGTCCGGTAGAATCCTTCTGCTCCTGCTTATCCTCGATCAGTCTGTCGATACCGTACAGAGCCACACGTCTGTAGTCGCCGATGATACGACCACGGCCGTAAGCATCCGGAAGACCCGTGATGATGTGGGAGGAACGGCACGCTCTCATCTCCTGATTGTAAGCGTCGAAGCAGCCTGCGTTATGTGTCTTTCTGTGGGTGGAGAAGAACTCACTGATCTCGGGATCTACTTCGTAACCGTTGTCAGAGCAAGCTTTCTCAGCCATTCTGATACCGCCGTAAGGCTGTAAGGAACGCTTGAAGGGCTTGTCGGTCTGGAAACCTACGATGGTCTCTTTGCTCTTGTCCAGATAGCCGGGGCCGTGGGATGTAATGGTAGAAATCACCTTGGTGTCCATATCAAGGACGCCGCCTGCCTCACGCTCCTGCTTCTGCAGATCAAGAACCTGTGCCCACAGATCCTTCGTGTTCTGTGTAGGTTCTGCAAGGAAGGAATCATCGCCATCATAAGGATGATAGTTTCTCTGGATGAAGTCGCGAACGTTGACTTCTTTGTCCCACTTGCCGCCTACAAAATCTTTCCATTCTGGTCTCATTTTGTACCAACCTCCTATTATAAAATTTTTTAATAAGGTAACTAAAAGCATATGTGCCAAAGTTGCGAAAACCTGTAAAATGCAACCCTGACTCAGTAAGAATATTATATGCTATCAGTTGAAGCTCAGTCAAGACAGCCTTTGTTCTTTTTCTCATACAAATGAAGAAAAAAGTATGAAAATTTTGTGAAAATTGCATGGAGGATTGACGGATCGAATGGTGTACACTAAAATCATGTCAGAAAGCTAGGAAAGGAGTGGAATGAAATGGCAGATATCACGAAGGATATGACGATCGGAGAGGCGCTGCGGACGAATCCGGATATTGCACCTGTCCTGTTAGAGATTGGGATGCACTGCCTTGGCTGTCCCTCGGCGCAGGGTGAGACCCTTGAGGAGGCAGCGATGGTGCACGGCATCGCGACGGAAGACCTGATGGCGAAGATCCAGGCTGTACAGGCAGTATAATGAAAAACCTCCGGACAACATCCCGGAGGTTTCTTTCTGTATTTTAACCTTTAGGTATCCGTTCCCGATCCTTAAAGTGCCGCCAGCGTTTTGAGGGCGTTGTCTTTTACCAGTGCCTCGCAGTGTTCTTCCAGATAAGCTCCTGTAGCATTGGTGGTCTTTTCCAAGTTTGCGTACTCGGAGATCAGGTGGCACAGGCGGTTATAGTCGGCGGCATTGGCATCGCCGGGATGCAGATGCAGAAGGTAGGCGCCGCTGCTTCCGTCTTTGTAGAGGGAGTTGCCGCCTTCCCAGGATGCGCCGGTCACGCGGGCAAGTCTGGTCACCTCGCGCAGGGAGCGGAATGAGTAGAGACGACTCACTGTCTTTTCTTTGGACTTCGCGGCATCAGCAGCATTCGTGGAAGCGGTCTGTGCGTCCGTGGAATCCTCCCCGTTATTCATACGGCGAAGGAGATTCAATACTTCATCCGCGCTGTCGGCAAAAGCTTCCATCAGCGCTTCATTATCTTCGTCAAGATCCGGGTCTACGTCATGGACGGAGGGGGCAAACTTGGCAAAGCGGGTGTCGATCTCCTCGGGATCCTCCACTTTAGTGACGATCAGAACGATGCACTCGGCATTCAAGGGAACCGCTTCGATCATCAGCGGGATGTCCTCTGCCTCAAAGCCGCATTCGTAGGATGCCTGCTGCATGAGATCGCGAAAGAGGGTCTTTGCCTTTTCCGTGCCGTAGGCAAGCTCACTGATCTTTAATTGTCTGTTCGCAAGATCTTCTCTGGTGAGAGTGCAGCGAATCTGCTGCTCATTTACTTTTTCTATTTTCATATTTTGTTCGCTTCCTTAATCATAAATTTGTACAGCTTCTGTGGTGCGCTAACTAAGTGTATCTTAATCCCGAAGGTCACTTTTCGTCAATAGTGCGCGGAAAGTGTTTAAGAATTTTTAATAATTTTAGAAAATGCTTGCATATATTGTCATTTTATGGGTATAATTGTCCTACAAGATGTCCTCTGATAGTCCGCAGGGAGAGGGGGATTGCATAATTTCATAAAATAACATCTGTGTCTTTGCAGATTTCTTTTGCAGGGACAGTCTTATGGGCGACGCGCCCAATCGGAGACCATTCTTATTTCCTTCCGTAGTATCCACAAATTATAATTCACAAGGAATGAGTAGGTTATACAGTTATTTTTCAAATTTATCTGCATGTCAGAGACGTCTTCCAAACAGTTTCCGCCCTCTTATAGCATATGCCATTAGTATATCACGGTTGCGTTTTTTAAGTTTCTTTTTTATTCTCCTTTTGGAGGCTGGGCATGGAGGGTATGTCATACATGGTTTTTGAGCGGCAGCCGCGAAAGGAGGCGACTGTATATGCCGGTAGGAACCCGCTGTGCGGCAGGTTGGCTGCTGTCTTTTCGAAAAAAACTGATGACTGAAAGGGAATAGTTTGCTATAATCGTAGTAAACGCGGCGGGCAGGGAAGGAATCACTTCCCTGCTTGGTCGGCGTTCACGACAGACGGTCGGAAAGGAGCTGGACAAATGAAAAAAGCGATTCCGGTGATCGTCGCGATCGTCCTGATTCTTATCATCGGGGCGGCGGGCTTTGGCGCGATGCTTTTGGAAAAGTACTCTTACTCAAAGGAAAGAGCGGATCTGGAGGAATATTTTGGCATACAGGGGGAAAACGACGTCCCCATCATCTTGCAGGATGAGCGGATCGAAGAACACGCGAAGATATTTGATAACAGATGTTATTTCGATATTGCTACGGTGCATAAATATTTTAACGACAGATTTTATGAGGATAAGGAAGCAGGGACTCTGGTCTATGCGCTGCCGGATGGGTTTTGGACGACCCGTATCGGTTATGCGGAGCTTTCGGATTACGGCGCGGATTTCGAAGAAGCAGGCATGGCGCTGGATTATGTGGTTTCCCGCTATGAAGACGGCGTGCTCTATATCGAGGCGGACTTTGTACAGCAGTATTCCAATTTTACCTACGAGCTGTTTACGGAGCCGAACCGTGTGCAGGTCTACACGGAGGGAGCAGAGCGGCAGACTGCACCCATTACAAAGGATACACAGGTGCGCTATCAGGGCGGTATCAAGAGCGACATCCTGACGGACGTCTCCGAGGGAGATACGGTCGTTGTATTGGAAGAGATGGAAACCTGGAGCAAGGTAAAGACGCAGGATTCCATCATTGGCTATGTGGAAAACAAGCGGTTAGGGGAACAGACGACGGAGACGCTGGCGCCGCCGCCAAACAATATGCCTTCCGACTATAAGGCAAACACCCGAGACCATAAGATCAATCTGGGTTTTCACGGGATTTATAATATGGAGGGCAACGATACGCTTGACAGCGTCGTCGCGCAGACAAAGGAGATGAATGTGATTGCGCCCACCTGGTTTACGCTCACCGGCAACGAGGGAGAATTTTCCAGCTTTGCCTCAGCTTCCTATGTGGAGAAGGCGCATGGGATGGGGCTTGAGGTCTGGGGGCTTGTGGGCAATGTGGAGAGCGTGGATGTGGATATGTATGAGCTGCTTTCCCGAACATCGAGCAGATGGAACCTGATCCGCAACCTGATCGCGACTGCGCAGGAATATGAGCTGGATGGTATCAACGTTGACTTTGAGGAAGTCAGTCTGGACGCGGGGGAACCCTTTATCCAGTTTATCAGGGAGCTTTCCGTTCCCTGTAGAAAATACGGGATCGTGCTTTCGGTGGACAACTATGTGCCCATGTCTCACAGGGACCACTATGACCGGGCTGAGCAGGGCGTGGTGGCAGATTATGTGATCGTCATGGGATACGACGAGCATTACGCGGGCAGCGATGAGGCGGGGAGCGTCGCTTCCATCAATTATGTGGAAAACGGTATCAAAAATACGGTGGCGGAAGTGCCGGCGAATAAGGTCATCAATGCGATTCCTTTTTATACGCGGCTTTGGGAGACAAAGGGCACCAGCGTGAGCAGTCAGGCGCTGGGCATGGGAAGCGCGCAGGAATATGTGGCGAATCATAGCATTGCCATCCGCTGGGACGAGACGACCTGTCAGAACTATGGGGAATTTCAGTCAGGAGAAAGTTTCTGCCAGATCTGGTTGGAAGACGCAGACTCCATTCGCGTGAAGTTAAATATCATGGAAAAGTATGAAATCGGCGGCGTGGCGGCATGGCGCTTGGGATATGAGACGGCGGATGTCTGGGATGTGATCGCGGACTACATGAACGGATCTGAAGACGGGATTTAGGCGCGTCGGGAGTTTTTAGGACATTTTCGCAACATTTTCTTCATATAAATACACTGAGAGCAGTGCGGGATCTCGAGGATGCAACCAAACCTCGAGAAAAAGGGTATTATGGAGAGAATGGAATCGGGGAAATATGACAATGCTTTCAGAATTTTGCTGCTGGCCTTGGCGGTTGCGGCAGCGGGATTTATCGTGCGGGGTGGGGCAAGACTTGTCTCCTCAGGCAGGGTGTTGACGCAGAAGGAGCGTCCCTGTGTGGTGATCGATGCGGGCCACGGCGGGGCTGATCCCGGCAAGGTGGGCGTTGACGGCAGTCTGGAGAAGGATATCAACTTACAGATCGCCAAAAAGCTTGCGCAGTTTCTTACGGCGGCAGATGTAGAGGTGGTGCTGACCAGAGAGACAGATGCCGGGCTTTACGACGAGAATATTTCCAATAAAAAAGTGCAGGACATGAAAAACAGGGTGGCGCTCATTGAAGAAAAGAAGCCGGCGTTGACGGTGAGCATCCATCAAAACAGCTATCATGAGGAGTATGTGCACGGCGCCCAGGTCTTTTATTTTGCCGGGAGTGAGGAGAGTAAGGAGCTTGCCGAGCGGATCCAGCAGTCGCTGGCAAAGGAAATCGATCCCGACAACGCCAGGCAGGCGAAGGCGAACGACAGTTATTATCTCTTAAAAAAGACTTCCACGCCTATCGTGATCGTGGAGTGTGGGTTTTTATCAAATTATGAGGAAGCACAGAAGCTCTCTCAGACTCACTATCAGGAGAGGGCGGCGTGGGCGATTCATCTGGCGGTGCTGGAATATCTGAACACCAGATAGCGGATCGGCGAAAAAAGGATAGTGCAGTATGGTTACAAAAGTGATCACAATCTCAAAAGAAAACAGGACGGCCGCGCTTCGGGAGGCGGGAGAGATCATAAAGGCAGGCGGGCTGGTGGCTTTTCCGACGGAGACAGTCTACGGACTTGGCGGGGATGCGCTGAATCCTGCTTCCGCTAAAAAGATCTACGAGGCAAAGGGAAGACCTTCCGACAATCCTCTGATCGTGCATATCGCTGAGATGGAAGCGTTGTCTGCTATTGTGGAGGAGGTTCCGGAGACGGCAAAAAGACTGGCCTCTCTTTTTTGGCCGGGGCCGCTTACCATGATTCTGAGAAAGGCAGGAAGGGTGCCAAAAGAGACTACGGGCGGTCTTGATACGGTGGCAGTGCGAATGCCTGTCCACGATGTGGCGCTCGATTTTATTCGGATGGCAGGCGGTTATGTGGCGGCGCCCAGTGCTAACCGTTCCGGCAGACCAAGCCCCACCACGGCTGCTTATGTGGCGCAGGATATGGAGGGCAGGATCGAGATGATCCTGGACGGCGGACAGGCTACCCTGGGACTGGAGTCTACCATTGTGGATTTGACTGTGGAGCCGCCCATGCTCCTGCGACCGGGCTTTGTCACGGAGGAGATGCTTTCCGTGGCACTGGGAGAGGTGGCAGTGGATGAGACCCTTCTTCGCGGGGACAGCGGACAGGCTCCGAAAGCGCCCGGCATGAAGTATCGGCATTACGCGCCGAAAGGTGAGCTCGTTATCGTCAAAGGCTCGGAGACGTCAGTAACGGCATACATCAATGAAAGGCTGCGGGAAGGACGGGCCGAAAATAAAAAAACAGGTGTTATTGCAACGGACGAGACGGCGGTGCGCTATGAGGCTGATGTACGCTTTGGCGTGGGTGAAAAAGGCAGCGCAAAGGCGGTGGCGGAGCGGCTTTACCGCGTTTTGCGGGAATGCGACGACGAGGGTGTGGAACTGATCTTATCAGAGTGCTTTGCCGAGGAAGGCGTGGGCGCGGCGGTAATGAATCGGTTGATGAAGGCGGCGGGGTATCATATTATTGAAGTGTAAAAAAAATAAGGAGGGAATGGATATGATAGCAATTGGAAGTGACCACGGCGGGTATGAGCTGCGGCAGAAAGTGATGGAGCATTTGAAGGAGAGAGGTTTGGAGTATAAGGATTTTGGATGCCCGGACTTAAGTTCCTGCGATTACCCCATTTTTGGAGAAGCGGTGGCAAAGGCAGTGGCGTCGGGCGAGTGTGACCGGGGTATCGTGATCTGTACCACGGGCATCGGTATCTCCATCAAGGCCAATAAGGTAAAAGGGATCCGCTGTGCGCTCTGCGGCGATCCCGTTTCCGCGAGACTGACGAGAGAACACAATGACGCGAACGTGCTGGCCATGGGTGCTGCGATCATCGGAGAGCGGGTAGCGCTCAATATTGTGGACATCTTTTTGGATACGCCTTTCTCCGGCGAGGAAAAGCACCAAAGAAGGGTAAACATGCTGGAGAATGCATAAAATGCATTCTCCGCGTTTGGAGAGAAATATGGGAATAAGACGAAGGACAGCCGCCTGTCTTGCGCTCGTTCTGCTCTGTAGTATGATGCCGCTTTCCGTGCAGGCCACGGAGGAGACCAGGCAGCAGATTGAGGAGGAAGAACGGCGGAAAAAGGAGACAGAGGAACAGCTTAACGAGACTGAGGAGAACCTTAAGGGATTGAATGAGCAGCACGAATCCCTGCAGGGTGCCCTCAACACGCTCAATACGGAGCTTACACAGGTGAGTAATAACCTGAATGAGCTGGAGGAGCAGATTGCCCAAAAAGAGGACGAGATCCGGGATCTGGAGGAGAAGATCGCTCAGGTGGAGGAGGAGCTTGCCGAGGCCATTGCTCTGAAAGAGGCGCAGTATGCCACCATGAAGCGGCAGATCCAGTTTACCTACGAGCGCAGCAGCAACCTTTATCTGGAACTGTTTTTTTCTTCGGGAAGTCTGTCTGATTTTTTAAATAAAAATGAATATATTGAGCAGCTTTCGGCCTATCAGAAAAAGGTCCTTGACGAGTACAAGGCAGCGCAGGCGGCTATGGAGCAGAAGCAGGAAGAACTTGAGCTTGCAAAGGCGGAGCAGGAAAAAAACCACGATGAGCTCTCCGACTACCGGGTGCAGGTGGTAGCTGAGCAGGGGCGTGTGTCGGGGTTGGTCAGTAAGACCTCCAGTTCCCTGCACGCGACGGCAGACCAGATTTCTGAGGCGGAAGCAGAGGCTCTTGCTTACGAACAGAAGTTGAAAGAGCAGGAGGAGAACCTTTCGGCGCTGCGTGCAAAGCTGGCGGAGGAGATTCGGATGGCACAGCTGGCTGCGCAGTCGAGCTGGCGCGACATCTCAGAGGTGAGTTTTGCAGAGGGGGATCGGTATCTTTTGGCGAACCTGATTTACTGCGAAGCGGGCGCAGAGCCCTACAACGGTCAGGTTGCCGTCGGTTCTGTTGTCATTAACCGAGTGCTGAGTTCGGTCTATCCGGATACAGTAACTGGTGTTATTTATCAGTCGGGGCAGTTTTCTCCCGTGGCCAGCGGCAGACTGGCGCTCGCCCTCAGTGAAGGCAGGGCAACTGCGGCCTGCTATCAGGCGGCTGACGAAGTGATGGGCGGCACTACCAATGTCGGAAACTGCGTCTATTTCCGCACGCCCGTAGATGGGATCGATCCGAAGTACAGAATTGGGGGACACATTTTCTATTAGCATTCATTAAGCCGCGAATCAGCACGGCCGACTATTGATATTGTTCTAATGGCTCCTGCAGCTTTTCAAACCTGCCGTCATAGATGGTCTGCAGCAGCTTATTGAGCGCGAGCAGTGCTGTCTTCAATCCTTTGTCGCTCAAAAGTCCGGCTTCTTTTGCAGTGGCCAGTTCGTCAAGGTCCACCACCTTTACGAAGCCGTCCGGGTAGATGATTACGTCGGCTAACAGGTCGGTGACGACGTAGGTGTCAGTCTTTTCGTCATAGTCATATTCCACGATATCACAGTACCAATACAGCAGGGTGCCGTCTTCTTTATAGAAGCGGCTTACCTTGATGTTTTCCTGCAGATAGTAACAGGAGCAGCCGTGGTGGATGTCCTTGCGGGGTTTTAAGGTGTCCCAGGCCGTTACGATGAGCGCATCGTCGCGGTAAAGCAGCCGGTCATCCCTTAAAAGGACGCATTCCTCCGGGATCAGTCTTTTGCGATATAGGATCGGTTTTTTCATATGCTGCTCTCCCCTGTTTCCTGTTTTCTTTTACGGTATCACTGTGGAGAGGGGCTGTCAACGAAATTTTGTGCTGGGTCTGGACAAAAGTACCAAAAAAAGGTATACTTTTATTGTTGGGCTTGTGGGGAATGTTGGATTGGGAAGGCGATGGCTTTGAAGTATAATAAAACTGTCTATCAGGCACTGATGATGATCACACAGTTTGGCGTCAATATGCTGGTTCCTATTTTTCTGTGTTCCTTTGTGGGAATGTATCTGGACAGGTGGCTGAATACTTCCGTCTGGATGGTGGCGCTTTTTTTTGTGGGTGCGTTGGCGGGCTTTACCAATGTCTTCCGATTTGCGAGACGGATCTACCAAACGCCGGCTAAGACGCGGAGGCGCAGCACACAGGGCGTGCACGGAGAGAAGAAAGACGAGAAAGATAAGACAGATCATGAAGAAAAAGATAGATCCAACCCTATTTGAGCTCTGCCTTGGGATCGCGGCATACGGTGTTGTTTTTGAGATCATACTTTTGATCTTTTCCAGAAAGATCACCTACAGCCTGGGACTTTTGATCGGCGTTGTCCTTGCACTGGCGGGAGCCGTACATATGTGGTGGTCCTTGAACAGAGGGCTTGACCTGCCGGAAAAAGAAGCGGTGAAAAGCCTGAGCGCACAAAATATCATACGTTATTTAATTCTGGCGGCGGTGCTGGCTCTGCTCATTGGCACAAAGCTTGCAAACCCGATTTTTACATTTGCAGGCTATATGGGCATGAAGGTTTCAGCCTACTTAAATCCGTTGATCCATAAGCTCCTTACAAGGCGGAGAGAAGATTCTGACGGTAGTATTGTGTGACGGCATTCTCTGCAGTCACAATAAGATATAAAATTTTGTGTAGAAGGAGGTGAAAGAATGGGACAGGGAATTATGCTGTCCGGAGCTGCGGACATTGATTTTATGATTCACGGCGTCTTTTCGTATGAGTTGTTTGGCCAGACGGTGTGGATCACCACGACTCATGTCTGCGTTTTGATCGTTATGCTGGTGATCATCGCTTTTTGTATTGCCGCCAGTCACGCGGTCAAAAAGGCATCGGATGTGCCGGGGACCTTCCAGAACATTGTCGAGCTGGTGGTGGAGATGCTCGATAAGATGGTCGGCAGCGTTATGGGCAAGTTCAGTCCGCAGTTCCGCAATTACATCAGCACGATCTTCATTTTTATTCTGCTGAGTAATATCTCGGGCTTGTTCGGACTCAGACCACCGACGGCGGATTACGGCGTGACCCTTCCAATGGGTATCATGACCTTTACGCTGATCCACTTCAATAAGTTCCGCTATCAAAAGGTAAAAGGCGTGATCAAGGGACTGTGCGATCCGTGGCCGATCTGGGCGCCAATCAATATCATCGGCGACGTGGCGGTGCCAATCTCATTGTCACTGCGTCTGTTTGCGAACGTCCTGTCGGGCACAGTTATGATGGCGCTGGTGTATGCGCTTCTTGCAAAGATCGCAATCATCTGGCCGGCAGCGCTCCATGTGTACTTTGACCTGTTCTCAGGCGCGATCCAAACGTACGTGTTCTGTATGCTGACCATGACATACATCACGGACGCGTGTACCACAGAATAAAAATATTTCACTTTCACAAGGAGGAAAACAAAAATGGGAGAATTTAACAACAACTTTATCTTAGGATGCTCAGCGATCGGCGCTGGTCTTGCGGTTATCGCAGGTATCGGCCCCGGTGTAGGTCAGGGTATTGCGGCAGGTCATGCTGCGGCAGCAGTGGGCAGAAACCCGGGCGCAAAGTCTGACGTTACCTCTACGATGTTGTTGGGGCAGGCCGTTGCCGAGACCACAGGTCTGTACGGTCTGTTGATCGCAATGCTGCTGCTCTTCGTAAAACCCCTTTTGCCGTAATTGCGCAGACCAGTGATAAACCATGAAAGGGGGTACTAACGCTTGAGTGCGACAGTTGCGAATTTAGTGATGGCGTCCGCGGAGATGACGCCGAGGTTGTTTGACCTCGACTTACAGCTCATTGCGGATTCCGTGCTGATGATCATAGCTGTATTTTCACTCTTTTTGATCGCATCGCATTTCCTGTTCAATCCCGTGCGGGATATGATGGAGAAGCGGCAGGAGCGCATCAAGAATGAGCTTGATACGGCGGCATCTGACATGGAGAATGCCAGGACGCTGAAAGAAGAATATGAGAAAAAGCTGAAAGACGTGGACGCGGAGGCGGAGGTCATCCTTGCGGAAGCACGAAAGAAGGCTCTGGCAAATGAGAGCAAGATCATTGCTGATGCGAAGGATGAGGCAGCCGGGATTCTGGAGAGAGCACGGGTTGAGGCCGAGCTTGAAAAGAAGAAGGCAGCCGACGAAGTGAAGCGCGAGATGGTAGTGCTTGCGTCCATGATGGCAGCCAAGGTTGTGAATGCGGCGATCGACACGACTGTACAGGACAGTCTGGTGGAAGAAACGCTAAAGGAAATAGGTGAGAGCACATGGCTAAGCTGATTTCAAAGACATACGGTGACGCGTTGTTTGATCTGGCGGTAGAGACTGATAAGGTAGATGTCCTGTTGGAGGAAATCCAACAGCTTCAAACAGTTCTTGCGGAAAACGCGGACTTTGGCAGCCTGATGAATCATCCTAAGATTTTGAAGGAGGAAAAGGTCGAGGTTGCGAAAAACGTGTTTGCGGGAAGGATATCGGAGGAGCTGCTTGGCTTTCTCACTATTATTATCACAAAGGACCGTTACAGAGAGATCGACGAGATTCTGAGCTACTTTGTTACAAAGGTAAAGGAATATAAGGGGATCGGCATCGCTACGGTGACGACCGCTGTTCCGCTGAAAAGTGACCAGCATAAGGCGATCGAGAAAAAACTTCTCGACACCACGAAGTATCAGTCCATGGAGATCCATTATGATGTGGATGCTTCCCTGATCGGCGGCATGGTCATCCGAATCGGTGACAGAGTAGTGGACAGCAGCATCAGCACGAAACTTTCTGAGCTGCAGAAGGATCTGTTAAAAGTACAGGTATAAAAAATAAAAAGAAAGGTGCGAATGATCCATGAATTTAAGACCAGAAGAAATCAGTTCAGTCATTAAGGATCAAATCAAGAGATATGCCTCCGCGCTGGAAGTATCCGAAGTGGGTACGGTCATCCAGGTGGCGGACGGTATTGCTCGCGTACACGGACTTGAGAATGCAATGCAGGGCGAGCTTCTGGAGTTTCCCGGCGAAGTTTACGGTATGATCTTAAACCTTGAGGAAGATAACGTAGGTGTGGTTTTGTTTGGTAACCAACACAACATCAACGAGGGCGATATCGTAAAGACGACAGGCCGCGTGGTAGAGGTACCTGCGGGTGACTGTATGCTTGGACGTGTCGTAAATGCGCTGGGCCAGCCGATTGACGGCAAGGGTCCGATCCAGACTGACAAATATCGTAAGATCGAGAGAGTTGCATCCGGTGTGATCACGAGAAAATCCGTGGACACACCGTTACAGACAGGTATCAAAGCGATCG
Source organism: uncultured Lachnospiraceae bacterium (assembly GCA_910576815.1). Lineage (GTDB taxonomy): Bacteria > Bacillota > Clostridia > Lachnospirales > Lachnospiraceae > UBA3282. Next base: position 85,400 of record CAJTKA010000004.1, on the reverse strand, counting down.
ACTCCATGGTGCCCATCGGAAGGGGCCAGCGTGAGCTGATCATCGGCGACAGACAGACCGGTAAGACGGCAATCGCCATCGATACCATTATTAATCAGAAGGGCCAGGGAGTGAAGTGTATCTATGTCGCGATCGGCCAAAAGGCTTCCACTGTCGCTTCCATCGTGAAAACACTGACAGAGTACGGCGCAATGGCGTACACCACCGTGGTTGCCGCAACAGCCAGTGAGACGGCGCCCTTACAGTACATCGCACCGTATTCCGGCTGTGCGATCGGTGAGGAGTGGATGGAGAACGGCGAGGATGTACTCGTGGTTTACGACGACCTGAGCAAACAGGCCGCAGCCTACCGTACGCTCTCCCTGCTCTTAAAGAGACCGCCCGGGCGTGAGGCTTATCCCGGCGACGTGTTCTACCTGCATTCCAGACTGTTAGAGCGCGCGGCGAGAATGAGTGATGAGTACGGCGGCGGTTCGCTGACGGCGCTTCCCATCATTGAGACGCAGGCGGGCGACGTGTCGGCTTACATACCGACCAACGTGATTTCCATCACGGACGGCCAGATCTATCTGGAAACGGAGATGTTCAATTCCGGCTTCCGTCCGGCAGTCAATGCGGGTCTTTCCGTGTCCCGTGTGGGCGGCGCGGCACAGATCAAGGCGATGAAGAAGATTGCGGCTCCTATCCGTACCGAGCTTGCGCAGTATCGTGAGCTGGCGGCATTCTCCCAGTTCGGTTCCGAGCTTGATGCCGACACGAAGGAGAAGCTGGCGCAGGGTGAAAGAATCAAGGAAGTCCTGAAACAGCCGCAGTACAAGCCGATGCCGGTGCAGTATCAGGTTATCATCATCTACGTGGTGACGAACAAGTATCTGCTCGACGTTGCGGTGGAAGACATCACCCGGTTTGAGACGGAGTTCTTTGAGTTCCTTGACACCAAGTATCCCGAGGTGCCGAGTGCGATTGCACAGAACAAGGAAATCAATGACGAGACAGACGCGAAGCTGAAAAAAGCCATCGAGGAGTTTAAGGCGCAGTTCAAGTAGAAAACGAGCAATTAGGAGGGTAATGCTATGGCCTCAATGAGAGACATAAAAAGGCGTAAGGGCAGTATTCAGAGTACCCAGCAGATTACCAAAGCCATGAAGCTCGTTTCTACCGTGAAACTGCAAAGAGCGAAACAGCGCGCGGAACAGTCGAAGGCATATTTTAAGTGCATGTACGAGACGGTGACCTCCATGCTGGCAAAGTCCGGCAACTTGAATCACCCTTATCTGAAGGCAGGGGAATCCCAGAAAAAGGCGGTGATCGTGATCACCTCCAACAGAGGTCTTGCAGGCGGTTATAATTCCAATGTGGTGAAACTGATCACAAAGGGAAGTCTGCAGAAGGAAGATCTGAAGATCTACGCTATCGGCAAAAAGGGCAGAGATGCCCTCAAACGCTATGGCTATGAGATCGTGGAGGAAGATTCCGATATCATCGAAGAACCTTCCTATGTGGATGCGATGGCGCTGAGCAAGAGACTGCTCGACGCGTTTGCGAAGGGGGAGATCGGGGAGATTTATCTGGCTTACACCGGATTTAAAAATACGGTGGTGCATGAGCCGACGCTCTTAAAGCTTCTTCCCGTGGAACCTGTAGAGAAAGCAGAGGGTGCGCAGGAGACCGGCAGTAAGGCGATGATGAATTTTGAGCCCAAAGACGACGAGGCGCTTGATATGATCATCCCTAAATATATCACCAGTCTGATTTACGGCGGCCTGGTGGAGGCGGTTGCGAGTGAGAATGGCGCCAGAATGCAGGCAATGGATTCCGCAACGAGTAATGCTGAGGAAATGATAGATCACTTATCGCTCCAGTACAACAGAGCGCGTCAGGGATCTATTACGCAGGAATTGACAGAGATCATCGCTGGTGCGAATGCGATCTCGTAATACCGGTTCAGCCAAGGCGAACGGCCATGGCTGAACGGAAAATTAACATGAGTGAAAGGAAAAAGAGATGGCAGAAGGAAAAACAAGTGAAAATCTTGGAAAGATCACTCAGATCATCGGCGCCGTGCTTGATATCAAGTTTACGACCGGCAGCCTGCCGGAGATCAACGACGCGATCAGGATTCCGCTCAAGACGGGCGGCGACCTGACTGTGGAGGTGGCGCAGCATCTGGGTGATGATACCGTCAGATGTATCTCCATGGGTCCTACCGATGGACTTGTAAGAGGTATGGAGGCGGTTGCAACAGGCGCTCCCATCACGGTTCCTGTCGGAGAAAATACGCTGGGACGTATCTTTAACGTTCTGGGAGAACCCATTGACAATAAACCCGCGCCCACGGATGTGGGGCACGAGCCGATTCACAGACAGGCTCCTACGTTTGAAGAACAGTCCACGGCGACGGAACTTCTGGAGACGGGTATCAAAGTCGTTGACCTGCTCTGCCCTTACCAGAAGGGTGGTAAGATCGGTCTGTTTGGTGGCGCAGGCGTAGGGAAAACCGTGTTGATCCAGGAGCTGATTCGTAATATTGCGACGGAGCACAGCGGCTATTCCGTATTTACGGGCGTAGGAGAGCGTACCAGAGAGGGGAACGACCTCTATCACGAGATGGAGGAATCGGGCGTTATCGACAAGACGACGATGGTGTTCGGGCAGATGAATGAGCCGCCCGGGGCGAGAATGAGAGTGGGTCTGACCGGACTTACAATGGCGGAGTATTTCCGTGACAAGGGTGGCAAGGACGTGCTGCTGTTCATTGACAATATCTTCCGTTTCACGCAGGCAGGTTCCGAAGTATCGGCGCTTCTTGGCCGTATGCCCTCCGCTGTGGGATACCAGCCCACGCTGCAGACGGAGATGGGTACGCTGCAGGAGCGTATCACTTCCACGAAGAACGGTTCCATCACTTCCGTACAGGCGGTCTATGTGCCTGCGGATGACTTGACGGACCCTGCTCCGGCGACTACATTTGCCCATCTGGATGCGACCACAACGCTTTCCCGTTCCATTGTGGAACTGGGTATCTATCCGGCAGTGGATCCGCTGGAGTCTTCCTCCAGAATCCTTGATCCCAGAATCGTCGGCGAGGAGCATTATCAGGTGGCCAGAGGCGTGCAGGAGATTTTGCAGAAGTATAAGGAACTCCAGGATATCATCGCTATCCTCGGTATGGATGAGCTTTCCGAGGAAGATAAGCTGGTCGTGGCACGTGCGAGAAGAATCCAGAGATTCCTTTCCCAGCCTTTCCATGTGGCGGAACAATTTACGGGAATGAACGGCGTGTATGTGCCGATCTCCGAGACCATTCGCGGCTTCAAGGAGATTCTGGAAGGCAAGCACGATGACATTCCGGAGAGCTATTTCCTCAATGCAGGTAGCATCGATGACGTTGTCGAGCGCACGAAGAAATAAGAGACCATATAGGCGGTTAAAGAAAGCAGGTAGTATATGGCTGAAAACTTTAAGTTAAAGATCATCACACCGGACAGAGTCTTTTATGAGGACGAAGTATCTATGGTGGAGTTCAATACGGTCGAAGGCGAGGTCGGCATCTACAGGGAGCATATCCCGATGACGATGATCGTTGCGCCCGGGATCCTCACGATCACGAAGGGAGACGAAGTGAAGGAAGCCGCGCTCCATGCGGGATTCACGGAGGTGCTGCCCGATCAGGTCACGGTGCTTGCCGAGATCATTGAATGGCCCGGCGAGATCGACGTTCACCGTGCGGAGGACGCGAAAGCCCGCGCAGAGGAACGCATCAGGGAACATGCGCCGGGAACGGATATGCGCCGCGCAGAGATGTCCTTAAAAAGGGCGGTGGCGAGGATAGAGACAGTAAAGAAATGATCAGAAAATGAATGCGTTTCATGCGGGGGGACGGAAGCAAGATCCGTTCCCCTGTTTGACGAAGGAAGAGGGAGGCCCGAGGCCGGAGCAGATGAAAAAAATACAGACAAAAATTGTTATGATGGTTGTGCTGGCAACAGTCTGCGTTTCAATGATCGCGGGATTGATCGGCACGCTGGTGACACGTTATTCAACCACGTCGGCACTTGAGAAAAATCTCCTGGAGACGGCGGAGCTTGCTGCGCTGGCAGCAGAGAATATGATCTCCACATATACATTGGTTGTTGCGGAAATGGCATCAAACCCGATACTTACAGATGAAACCGCTTCACTCGAAGATAAACAGGAATTTATTCAGACAAGGGTAGAAGCATATTATATGCGCTTTGGAGGCTTGGCCGATATAAACGGTTATGACGAAGCGCACGATGTGGACATTTCTTCCGAGCCCTTTTTTCAGGAGGCGGTTTTGGGAAAGAATTACATGTCGGAACCTTACATAGAAGGCAATGATATGTATCTCATGATTTCCGCGCCTGTTTGTAAGGGCGATCAAGTGAAGGGTGTTCTTTATTTTCAGTGTGATACTTATATTTTGAATTCTATTATTGAGGGCTTACAGATTGGCGAAGAAGGAGAAGCCTATATTTTAGATAAGAACGGCACCACGATTGCTTATGTGGATCAGGAAGCTGTCATCGGTCAGGAGAATGTCATCCGGGAAGCAGTGGAAAATCCGGAAGATGAAGGTCTGCAGACAGTGGCGGCTATTGAGAGCAGGATGGTTGCCGGGGAAATTGGCGTAGAGCGGTTCTACTATGCGGCGGATGATTCCAACAATATTCAGAGCTATGCTCCGATTGCGGGTACGGATGGTTGGTCTATTGCCGTGACCATAGACGAAGATGAATTTATGCGCCCTGCCGATTACGGGAACATGTTCCAGATCATAATCTGCGTGACTTCCTGTATTCTGGTTATTATTATTTCGTTGAAAGTCAGTCATTCCATTGCTTCGCCTGTCGTTAAATGTGCAAGACGGCTGCAGGCACTTTCGCAGGGAGACTTAAAGAGCGAAGTGGCGCAGGTAAAAGGCAGAGATGAGACGAAAATACTGGCGGATTCCAGTGCCCAGCTGGTCAGAGATTTTGGCGCGATCGTGAATGAGATACAGCAGGTCCTTGCCGCGATAGCGGACGGAGATCTGAGCAGGGAAGTTTCCAATCAGCGTTATCCCGGGGATTTTGCCGTACTGTGGGATTCTCTGCAGGTGATCAGTAAAAAATTGAACAATACCATGGCGGGGATCGTTGCTGCTTCGGATCAGGTTTCGGCAGGTGCTGATCAGGTGGCATCCACTGCGGAGACGTTGTCTCAGGGGGCTGTGGAACAGACAGATTCAGTGGAAGAACTTTTGGGAACGGTTTCCAATATGAGCGAGGAAGCGAAAGAAATCGCACAGTTGACTGAACAAGTCAAAGGCGTAGTGAATGAAGCCGGCCATAAACTTCAGGAGAGTGGCGAGTATATTGACAGTCTGAATCAGGCGATGAACGAGATCACGGAGTCTTCCGGCGAAATCAGCCGTATCATAGACACCATTGAGAATATTGCTTTCCAGACCAATATTTTGGCGCTTAACGCTGCGGTGGAAGCGGCTCGCGCTGGTACGAGCGGCAAGGGCTTTGCCGTGGTGGCGGAAGAAGTGAGGAATCTGGCCATTAAGTCGGATCAGGCGGCAAAAGCGACAAAAGATCTGATCGATCGGTCCACAAGGGCAGTCGGAGGCGGCAGTCAGGTCGTGGAAAGAGTAACCGATTCGGTGACTACGGTAGTGAAGCTTGCCGATCAGGTGGTGGAGCAGATGGAACTTGTTGCGAAAGAGGTGGAAGATCAGACAGATGCAATCGGTCAGGTCGCTACGGGAATCCAACAAATATCCGGTGTGGTGCAGACCAACTCTGCAACAGCGCAGGAAAGCGCTGCTACGAGTCAGGAATTATCCGGACAGGCTGATATGCTCAAACAGCTTGTGGGAAGTTTTCGACTGAAACGCACAGATGCAGACATAAAAATTTAATACTGCTCACATTCCCACACGTTTGCATATGATAAAATAAACGACTGATTATCATGGTGAATGTATGAGACAATCAAGAATTTTACCGTTCTATATGGCATATCCCATGCCTCTCTTTTATCAGGAAGAAGATACGGTGATGAGAGATTTGGAATATCTGCAGGAAATGTACCCTGCGGAGGCAAAGAAATATCGAAAAGTGATTGTGGATGTTCTGGATCGGTTAGACTATGAAGGCAGCATGATCTATGACGAGTATCCCGACAGGTGGCAGATCTACCGACTGAAGCAGATCATTGTGGACAGAATAAAGGACATGGCAGTCACGGAGGCAGGAGAAAGTGCAAAGATTCCGGAGGGAATCGAAGATCTGGTGCAGGTGCTTTTGTGCGGAGAGATATATCAGAGAAGGCACAGTAATCGGAACGGGGTTTTGAAATTCTAAGGATTATGATATACTGGACGCAGACTCAGCAGTCTGCGTCAAAAGAATTACTGCGTAATTCTTCCGGGGTTGCCAAAGATTACAGCATCGGAGATTATATGCATGAAAAGAGCGATCATAAAAGGGCTGGTGCTAGGCATGGTCTTCGCGGCAGCGCTGATGATATTGAGCACCGTGATGAATCAGGGAAATACGGATATGACGACCGAGATGGGTGAGGCGACTTACCCTGTGCTGTCCATGTCAGTTGGGACGCACAGGGTAGGGAGCCTGCATGGTTATGCGCAGGCGATGGATTGCGCCTATTTGCGGGATAACTTGCAGCCTGTGGGCGGGAATCGCCGAATAGACGTAAGAATAGATACCTATGGACGGGACATCAGTGAGATTGCGTTTGAGGTGAGGAGCCTGAACGGCGAGCGTCTGGTCGAGAGCACTTCGGTAACGGAATATCAGAAAACGGAGGATGTCATTACTTTTGAGATTATCTTAAAGGACCTGATCGAGAATGACATTGAGTATATGTTGGTTTTTCTGATTACGCCCAAGGAGAGTACTCCCATTCGCTATTATTCGCGCATTGTATTGAGTGATTCTTTGCATATTCATGAAAAATTGGATTATGTGATGGATTTCCATCAGCGTACTTTTGATAAGGAAGCGGCGGCGGAATTGACGAAATATTTAGAATCCAACGCAGAGGGTGATAATACGACGTTCCATAAGGTTACGATCCACTCCAGTTTTAATCAGGTGACATGGGGAGAGCTGGATGTGGTGGAGGCGGCGGAACCGGTCGTGACCGTAAAGGAACTGGCGGAACAGACAGGCTCTTTTACGCTGGAATATCCGGCGATGATAAGAGCTGATAAACGGACAGAATTTTACCGAGTCATCGAATATTACAGAGTGCGTTATACGCCTGACCGCATGTATCTTCTGGATTTTGAGAGAACGATGGAGCAGGTTTTCGACGAGGAAGCGGATGTTTACGTCAATGATAAGATCATGCTGGGAATCACCGGGGATCGGGTGGCAATCCGGGAAAGCGACGGCGGCAATATTCTGGTCTTTACCGTGGCGGACAAACTTTACAGCTATAATGTAATCGATAATAAACTGGCCAGATTATTCAGTTTTTACGGAAATACGGAAGGACTTGCTGATGCCAGGAATGCCTATAACAGACACGATATTCGTGTGCTTTCGGTGGATGAGGCGGGCAATATCCTGTTTTTGGTTTACGGCTATATGAACAGAGGGCGGCATGAGGGTTGTGTGGGCGCGGCGCTTTATGCCTTTAACAGTATGGCAAACACAGTGGAGGAGATGATCTATATTCCTTATGACAGGTCATATGAGCTGTTAAAGACAGATATTGACAAGCTTTCGTATCTGAGCAGGACAGGCATTTACTATTTTATGCTGGATGGCAGTGTCTATGCGGCGGATGTGAAGTCTGTGTCGGTGCAGACACTTGTTACGGGGCTTAAGGAAGGCAGTTACCATGTGTCAGAATCCAATAAAATGCTGGTTTGGCAGGAAGGCGGCGATCTCTATGCGGCAGAGGACCTGATTCTGATGAATTTGAATACGCAGGCCCAGACGCGTATTTCTGCGGGCACAGGAGAATACATCTCAGTGGTGGGCTTTATGGAGGAGGACCTGATCTATGGTCTTGCCAGAAAACGTGATGTCAAGGAAAGCAGGACGGGCATTACCACCTTTCCCATGCATTGTTTGAAGATTCAAAGTGACAGGGGGAATGTCCTAAAAACCTATCAGAAACAGGGTATCTTTGTGGTGGACACGGAGATTACGGAGAATCAACTCACCCTTTCCCGAGTGACGTTTGACGAGGAGAGCGAAAGCTATATTCCTGCGCCGGAAGATCAAATCATGAATACGCAGCAAGTCAAAGCAGGCAGCAATACGCTGGAATTTGTGGTCACGGAAAACTATGAGACGATTAGTGAGATTTCCTTGAAAGAGGAAATCGATAAAAAAACGCTGGTGCATCTGACCCCCAAGGAGATCCTGTTTGAGGGCAGCCGTACGGTTGGGGGACTGGAAAAAGGCGATACGGAAAATCGATTCTATGTGTATGGCAAGGATGGTATTGAAGATATCTATGTCAATCCCGGCAAGGCGGTGGAGCTGGCATACCGCAAAGCAGGTGTAGTAGTGGATGACGATGGAGATTATGTATGGAAGCGTGAGACCAGAAGTATCCGGAATCAGATCATGGCGATCACGGAGAATGAGGTGACGGAAACAAAAGGCTCGTTGGCGGTCTGTTTGGATACGATTTTGAAATTTGAGGGCATCTCCCGCGATACGCAGGTACGTTTGAATCAGGGTGATACGGTGTTTGGGATATTAAAGAGCAATCTGCAAGACTGTACCATTTTGGATTTGTCGGGGTGCAGCCTGGATGCGGTCCTGTACTATGTGAATAAGGATATTCCGGTGCTCGCGACGTTAGAGGATGGCAATGCAGTGCTGATTACCGGTTTTAACGAATTAAATATCGTGGTCATGGATCCCGTGGCGGGAACACTGGAAAAGAGAGGCATGAATGATTCCACGGAGTGGCTGGCAGAAAATGGCAATCAGTTTATTGCCTATATCAGAAAGGAATAAAAGGAAACGAACATGCAGCAGGCAGAGACGTTTCGGAAAGTCGATGGCGCTTAACATGCTTGCGGCATATTACAGCCGTGGCTGTGACTTTGCGGACTTATTCCGAGGATTGCGGATAGAACAGGATGCGTCTTTCAGAGAACATCTGAATCGGTATGATGTGATATTTTTAAATATGCAGCAGTTTTTGATCTGTGCAAAGGGGCGGGATATAACAGAATATCTGGAAGAAGTCGTTGTTGAGGACCTGCGTGAGAGTTACGGAGATTTTTTGAATAGACAGGGACTTGGTCTGGCGGAGGCGCTTGAGAAAATATATGCGAAAACAGGCAATCAGTTCCTCTTCCTGATTGATGAGTGGGACTGCGTGATGCGTGAAAGGCAGGAAGCGGAAGACTTACAAAAACAGTATCTCGATTTCCTGCAAAACCTGTTAAAAGACCAGTCCTATGTGGCGTTAGCGTATATGACGGGGATCCTTCCGGTCAAGAAATACGGCATACAACAGCAGATAAAGGACAGGAAGTATACACAGGCGCTTGCGGGGTATGCCGGGGAAATTCTGCTTGTGGGAATACACGGTAAAATGATATTGAAAATTAAGCAGTTGCTTTGGTAAAGCCTCATACCCTTATAGACCTCCATGCAAACCGCTTCCCATCACGGCGTACACTTCATCAGCCAATCTAAGCAGTCATATTTTCGCTGCATTTTACGATTTTAAGGAATCCACACGGTTCCTTATCTATAATATACCCAAGCGCGTTCAAACATGCAACGAACATAATATGAACATTCTGTGAGTTTCCCAAATGTATGGGACTTTTCTATCATTATAATATCACCACTTTGAAAATCAATTACCTTTTTCATACATATATAAAATTTATTTTCAATACAAAAGCGGAAATTTTAGTTACACTTTGGTTACACCTTGCAGATGGTGTTCCAGCCCCTCCTTTTCTATCAGCATTTTTGAAAGTAATAATACTTCAAGTCCCATGCTGCTCCTTGACAAAATCGCGTGGGGGGGGGGTAAGATGGAAAAGGGGAAGACTGCGGATTATTTGATTATATTTGAATTAAAAAGAAATGAGAGGGAAAAGAGAATGTGGCAGACAAGAAAAGTAGGAAAGATAAGACACAGGCTGGTGGCGGGGTTATTCTGCATCAGCCTGTTTGCAGCGGATCTGGCGTCCGTGATGCCCGTATGGGCGCAGGAGACCGCTGTGACAGTGGAGCAGGCACAGGGGCCTGACGAAAGCGGGGCAGAGGAAACAAAGGATTCTGACGGTGGGAATAGGGAAGGAACAGCGGAGAATCCGGGTGAAAATAATGGGGATAAAGTGACGAATCCCGGCGGCGAAAGTGGAGAAAACCAGACACAGAACCCCGAAGAGGAAAAAGCAGGGGAAGGCGAGGAGAGCCCAGACGACGAAAAGGGCGGGGATAACGCACAGAATCCCGGCGGCGGAGAAGAGGGGGACGGCGCACAGAATCCCGGCGATGGAACGGACGGGAACGACACGCAAAATCCCGACGAGGGGAAAGATGGGGACGACGCACAGAATCCCGGCGATGAAACGGATGGGGACAACACACAGAATCCGGATGAAGGAGACACGGTAACAGACGACCCGGAAGAAGAGCCGGGCGCTTCAAAAGAGGACGACACGCCGGAGGAAGAAGAAACGGACTCCGTATCGGATAATTCCGTGTCGGAGAACGACATGGAAGGGATGGGAGAAGTGCGCGCCCTGGCGGTGCCCGCGGACGCAATTGCGAGCGGAAAATACGGGAATATTACATGGGTGATTGATGCGGACGGGAAGCTGACGGTGGAAGGGACGGGTGAGTTTGGCACACTGACTGTCGGAGATTCTGGTAATTATGGCAGAGCGCCGTGGGAATCTTGGAAATTGAGCATAAAAACAGCGCAGATTGATATTTCGGAGACAACGGATGCCTCGTTTATGTTTCAGGGCTGTTCCAATTTGACAAGTATTGACCTTAGCGGATTTGACACCGCTAAGGTGACCAATATGAGCGGAATGTTTATGCAGTGCTACGCTTTGGAGAGTATTAACTTTGGCGACTTTAACACAAGCAGTGTAACTGATATGCGGCGTATGTTTGATGAGTGCAGACAACTGAAAACAATTGATTTGAACAAATTTGATACGAGTAAAGTAACAGATATGAGTTACATGTTTAACGGTTGCTCTAAGCTGGACAGCTTGGATGTAAGCGGATTTACAACAGACCATGTAAACAATATGTCGAGGATGTTTTCGAACTGCGGTTATACGGGCGGGCTTAAAAGTCTCGATGTCAGCGCTTTTCATACCGGCAGTGTGACGGATATGAGCGGCATGTTTGATGGATGCAGCGGCTTAACAAGCTTGAATGTGAGTGGGATCAGGACAGAGAATGTAAGTAATATGGCGCGCATGTTTATGAGCTGCGAAAAACTTACCGATCTTGACGTAACGAGTTTGGATACAAGCAATGTAACGAATATGAGTTACATGTTTGGTAGATGTAAAATGATTACCGATCTTGACGTGACGCATTTTAATACGGCGAAAGTAACAGATATGAGTGGTATGTTTAGCGATTGCAGTAAGTTGGCAAGCCTTGACGTTAGAAGCTTTGACACGGCGCAGGTAACGAGTATGTTTGCTATGTTCGATAATTGTGCCGGGATGGATACCATTGATTTGAGCAGTTTTGATACCTGCAATGTGACCAATATGGCCCATATGTTTTATTCGGGTGTTATAGATTCCAGTGGGTATGGCGAAGGCTTTAAACGGCTGAATCTCAGTGGTTTTGATACGGGCAAAGTGACAGATATGGAGGCTATGTTCTCCGGCTTGAAAAACCTGACGGATCTGGATCTCAGTGGTTTTGATACAGCAAATGTTACAAATATGCGAGGAATGTTTAAAGATTGCAGAGCTTTGCAGGGAGTAAACCTCGATAGCTTTGATACGAGTAGTGTGATAGATGCAAGTAATATGTTTTATAATTGCTGGGCGCTTGAGGAGCTTGACTTGAGCAGTTTTGATTTGAAGGCGGTAAAAGTGGGTGGGAGTGGCAAAAGCATAAGGTTTCTGACAGGTTGCGATGCCCTTAAAAGATTTTATACGCCCTGTAATCTGCCGGCATCTCAAGAACTCCTGCCGGAAGATGTGCCGGGTAATACATTAGAAATCCACTGGTATGATGCGGCGGGTAAAGTCTACAGCTCGATACCAAATCTTTCTTATAGTATTTATCTGGAGAAAGGGAAAAAGCCGGACAATGTACAGAATCGTATCACGGTGCGGAAATCAAAAACCGCATACACATGCGGGGAGACAATCGCTCTTGACGATCTGACCGTCACCTATTACGGCTCTGACGGCAGCGTAAAGAAGCTGGAGCAGAGTGCGTATACAACCAACGTGGGTGAGCTGAATCAAACCATGACCGAGCCGGGCGATAAGAAGCTGGTCGTTACCTGTCAGGGCGGCGGCATGACTTTGACGGCGGAGATTATTCTGACGGTTACCTACGGACTTTTCGCTGACAATACGGAGATTGTGCTCCCGACAGCAGCCTATACCTACGACGGAACGCCCAAAACGCCGGAGCCGGCTGCGGTGACCTACACGAAACCGTCGACGAACGGTACGGGAATCCCGGTGACGCTCGCAGAGGGCACGGACTATACCGTATCCTACCGCAATAATACAGATGCCTGCGAGCAGCCCGACACGGACAGCGCCGCCCCCACAGTCATCATCAAAGGCACGGGCAGCTACAGCGGCACGGTCACGAAGACCTTTGCCATCGGCAAGGCGGCGGCTCCCGCTGGGGAGACGCGAAATGTCACGGCCGAACAGTGCACACAGGCACAGCAAAACAGGAAAATTGACCTGACGGGCAGCTTTAGAGCCTGCGGGAAAAAGACGGGCTATGAGATCACGCAGGTGGTGGATACGGACAGTATTTTCTCCAAAGCACCCGTCACGGCGGACATTAAAAACGGCGTCCTTACCTATGGCACCAAGGCGGCGGAAGAAGGCAAAACGGCTTCCATAAAGATATCGGTGTCTTTCCGGAACTACAAGAACGCGGAATTGACCGTGAAAGTCACCATGGTGGCAAAGAAGGCGGCGCTCATCTCCGGCATCGTCATGCCGGACAGTGTGGTGTACAGCGGCACCCCCGTCTCTTACAGCGGGAAAGCAGCGGTAAAAGCGGAGGACGGTACGGATATCACGGAGAAGGTTGCGCTCGTCTATCACTACAGCGGCACGATGGCGGACGGCACGGCATACCCCGCACAGGGCGGCGCGCCGGACGGAAGCGCTGCGGAAAAGCCGCCCGCGGATGCAGGCAGCTACAGACTGACTATATCGGTCAAAGATGATGACCCGGACTATGCGGGAAGCGAAGAATACCCGTTCACGATCACAAAGGCGGATGCCGTCGTGCGGGCGAAAGACATGATTGTGCTGATGCAGGCGGACGGCGGCACGGTTTCCGTGGGACAAAGCGGCGTGGGAGAGAATGCTTTCGGCTATGAGACGTCGGGGCTTCTGAACGGGGATAAGCTGACGACAACTCCCGCCTATACTGTCACGACGGACGAAGAAGGAAAAAATGCCGTTTCCTCGATTGATGTTTCAAAGACGGGCAAGTATTACATCCAGCCGTCTAACGCGGATGCGGGGATGAATTATAACCTGACCTGCAAGCCCGGCATCCTCACGGTTTCGGAGGAGCGGGTGGCGTATACGGTCACCTTTGACGGTATGGGACATTACGACGATTTCAGAAAGGGCGGCATCAAGTCGGGCGCGCTGCTGGAACTGACAGAGGAGCAGCGGACGCCGGCGGCGAAAGAGCCGGGCTATGTGTTTGCGGGCTGGTACAAAGATAAGAGCCTTGCCAAAGGGAAAGAGTGGAACTTCGATACGGACACGGTGCAGTCCGACCTGACTTTGTACGCCTGCTGGCTGACTTCGGCGGCGCAGGACGGAAACGGCTTAAAGCTGTGCGTGCAGGAAATCCCGGATCAGGTCTATACGGGAAGCGCGCAGAAGCCGGCGGTGACCGTATATGACAGCGACGGCACGACCCTGTTGAAATCCGGAAAAGATTATACGGTGAAATATGTCAACAATACAAATGCGGTGGCTCTGGATGAGAACGGTCTGCCGAAAGAGACGGGCGGCACCGCGAAGGTTGTAAATCCGGGGAAGGCAGATGAACAGCTCACGGATGTGACCAGACATTTCACCAAAGACTGCCCTTATGTGGTTATTACGGGCAAGGGAAATTATACGGAGACGATTTACCGGAACTTCCTGATCCTGCCGGCGCAGATTGCGGCGGATGCGGGAACGACCGTACAGGCGGGCGATACGCCTCTTGCGGCGGGTTTTACCCTGAAATACACGGATCAGCTTGTGGTGAATCAGACGAAGGAGCAGAAACCGTTCGGCTCCCTGAAATACAAGAAAGCGATGAAAGCGGGAACGGACTTTGCCGTGACGCTCGGCGTGGCGGATGGAGAGGGAGCCTTTGACGCAGGGAAGAATCCCCTTGCCGCAGACTGGAAAGTGGAGGGAACGCTGAATGCGGGAAAGCAGTATGTGCTGCCTGCGATTCCCAAGGGTTACAGCGGCGCCTTCACCCTGACAGTGACCGGGAAAGGCAACTACACGGGCACGGTCAGACGGAAACTGTATGTGTCCGACAAGCAGAAGCTGATGAAGAACGCGTCCGTCACCCTTGGCAAAAACCAGAAGACATTTGCCTACACGGGGAAAGACGTGGAGCTGACGCCCGGATATTATAACGCGGAGACAAAGAAATATCATAAAGTGACGGCATCCGGCACGGTAGACGCTGTGGCTGCGGAGAATGCAAACGACATGTTCCTTGTGAAAGCGGGGAAGAACGGAAAGGCAGGCGGGGAAAGTCTGGTCTGGGGAAAGGACTACACCATCGACTACGCGGGCACAAACCGCGCGGCAGGCACGGCGACCATGACTCTTACGGGGATAAACGGGTACGCGGGCACGAAGAGCGTCACCTTCAAGATCACGGGCGCGAAGTTCGCGGTGAATACCATTGACGTGAAGGCTTATGACAATGCAAGGCAGAGTGAGCCGCAGACGGACGCTTTCCGTGCCTCCATGCCCTATACCGGGAGGGCGGTGACGCAGAACAAAGTTAAGCTGACAACGAAAGTGACGAAAAATAATCCGCAGGCGAAGGAACTCACCTACGGCGAGCATTACACCATCGGTTATAAGAATAACGTAAAGAAGGGCACAGCCACCATGACCTTTACGGCAAAACCCGCGTCGGGCTACACCGGCAGCTTTAAGAAGACCTTCAAGATCACGCCGCAGGAGCTGAAAAAGGAAAAACTGACAGTAATATCACCAAACAGCACGGCGGCTTACAGCAAAAACGGGGCGAAGCTCACCTTTACGGTCACGGATGAAGCGGGGACGGTGCTGCGCGAAGGCACGGATTACATGGTGAAATATAAGAATAACGAAGCGGTGACAACGGCGCAGACGGCTGAGAACAAGAAGCCTCTTCTGACAGTCACGGGCAAAGGAAACTATGCAGGAAAGGTGGAAGTGTCCTTTACAATCATACCGACGACGCTGGAGCAGGCGATGAAGGATGGAACCGTCACCGTATCGTGTGCGCAGGTGCAGAAGAAGAACGGCATGAATTGCAAGGATTTCAAGTTTAAGCTTGTGGAGGGAAAGAAAGCTCTCGGTGCAGGCGAGACAAAGGACTATGTCATCGACGAGACGAAGTGCACGCCGGAGATCATAAAGGCCTACGCGGATGCGCTGGCGGCTTCGGACGCGTCCGCAGACGCCGCTGCCGTCTTAACACCGCTGCCGCCGGAGCCTGTGGTGAAGGTGACGGGAAAGAACGGCTATGCCGGAGGAGCGGGCATAGAAATCCCGCTTGGCAGATATATCTACGCCGACAAGCTGACCACGGCAAATCTGTATGTGATTGTGTCGGAAGGAGCCGGACAGAGTGTTTATACAGGCGAACAGGTTACGCCGGATGTGACGGTGTATTACGGGGAGAAAAATGCAGTCAGCGCGGCGAAGAATGATAAGGAGAAGGACGAGACAAAACTGACCGCGGCGTCCGGTAAGTATAAGCTGAAGAAGCTGACAGGCGAAACAGGAGAGTCGGCAGCCGACTATACCGTAAGCTACGGTGCGAACATCGCGTCAGGGAAAAACAAAGGCAGTGTGACGGTCACCGGGGCGGGGAGATATGGCGGCAGCGTGACGGTGAAATTTACCATCGAGAAGAAAGCGATTTATTAAAAGAAAGCGGTTATCAAAAGAAACGTCAAAAAGATGGAAAGAGGAGGCGGCTAAAAAAGCCGCCTCTTATATTTATCCAAAATGCGTAATAATATCATTCCCAAAATCCCGCAGGAGATCACTTCCCCTGCTCCCACGGTCAGGCAATAGAAGCCGAGGCACTGTACCAAAGTCATGCCTTCGATCAGCAGCCCGTAACCGTAAACCAGAATCAGCGGCACGATGATCGTATTGGCGATGATCGGGCATACGGGCGCGCACCACTTCCATTTCCGCAGAGCATAAGTGCCGAGAGCGCCAAGCAGCGTTGCCAAAGAGCCAAAAATGATATCGGGCAGGGCGCAGCCTGTGAGGATATTGCTCAAAAAGCAGCCGATAAACAGTCCCGGTATGGCAGCGGGGGTAAAGTAGGGCAAAACGGTGAGCGCTTCTGAGAAGCGGACCTGAATGGCGTGATTTGCCAGCCCTAAGACATTAGCAAGGTAAGTCAATACGATGTAGAGCGTGGCGATCATAGCCGCCTGTGTCAGAAAGAGTGTGCGAGAACGGGTGGGTTTTGCAAAAACCGCCTGTGTTTGTGTGTGATGTGTTTTCATGATTCATGATCTCCCCCGAGTTTGTTTTACAAACTCGCGCAGCTGATTCCAATAGGAATATGCTGCCGTAGTATTTGTTTAGCGTCAGGAGGGTCTCGAACTGACGTAGGTATCGGGAAAACCGATTTTATGGGTTTCCAAAAAATTATTATACAATGAATTTCATAAAAGTCAAGCCTGTCAATTAATTTTCAGCAAAGAGATGATCTCTGCCAGAATATTTTGAATCAGAATCTGTTGATCCTGCGGAACTGACAAAAGAGAGTGATAAATAGACAGGGGAATATTATCGTGATCCTGCTCCATGTATCCCATATTTTCAAAAAGTTTGTCGAAAGGAATGTTTAGCCCTCGCGCAATGCGATAAATGCTTTCTATTGTGGCGTTCTTTTCACCTCGTTCGAGCTGCCCGATATAGGTGGGATGCAGACCGCAGATTTCCGCAAGGTTCTCTTGTGTCAGATGTTTTTCTTTTCTATAGCATCGAATTCTAAGCCCTAATTCCTTCGTGATATCCATGATCGTTGAATCCTTTCCTATCCATTTCTATCCGGGAAAATGTTTTTTCGAAATCCGTTTTGCTTCGGGTTTTATGAAAACAGACTATAAAGATTATTTGCCGTTATCAACAGACTATTGACACTAAATACCGCAAAATATATACTATAAATACTGGAATTTACATAAAAGGGACTAATAGTATGAAATATGCAGTGAATAAGGCAAAAAGAATATATGATGTTTTGATCAAAAGAATCGTCGGAATTATGGCCGGTATTATCATTTTTGTTGGAATCAGCCAATTTTTAGATAGGATGTATGTGAGCTGTTCTGATTATACAGATTATTGGTATCCTGTTTTATGGCAGCAGTTTTATGAAAATGAAGGAAAAATAGATCATTTATTCTTAGGATCTTCTCATGTATATTGCGATATCGATCCCCAAATAATGGATCAGCTGACGGGAGTAAATAATTTCAATTTGGCGTCTCCGTCTCAAACCATGAATGGCTCATATTATTTGCTGCGGGAAGCAGATCAAAGAAATCAACTGTCACATGTGTATCTGGAACTGTATTATTTTTGCAATCAGGAGGATCTTCAGCTTACAGATTATGCCCTTAATTGGAGAAATGACGACTATATGAAGTGGTCTCTCAACAAAGCGGCATATATGCTTTCCATCGGCGGAATGGATCAGTATATCAACACACTGTTTCCCTATACGCGGTATCGCAAATATTTAGGAGATAAAGACTATATCAAAAAGACGTTCCAAGGGAAAAAAGAAATGGATTTTTATGATTATCAATGGGAACGTGAATGGGCAGACGGGAACGGGCAGCGGCTGATCTGTCGGAAAGGATATTGTGACTCAACAAGTACCTTTGAAAATCGGTATCATTTTTTCAGTCAGAGAACCGGTCTGAATGAAACGTCTATGGGTAAAGTAAGTGAAAAATATTTTCGTAAGATCATCGAGTATTGCAGGAAAAAGGAAATCCCAATAACCCTGTATGTTGCTCCAATCAATGATCTGGAACTGATCAGTACGCAGGGCTATGACAATTATGTGACGGAACTCAGAGAATTGGCGGCCGAATATGATCTGCCTGTCTATGATTTCAATCTTACAAAAGAAGAATATTATCCGATTCAAAATGACAGCTATTTTCGCGATACAGGGCATTTGAACCGGGATGGAAGCAAGTTGTTTACGCAGTTTTTTTATCAGGTAGTAAGAGGGGAGGAGGCGGATCATACAAAGTATTTTTATGATTCTTACGATGAAAAACTACAAGCACTTGCGCCGACCATTTATGGGGCATACTACATAGATTATAATGATGCGGGAGAACAGAGCAGAAAAGTGTGTGTCGCATCGAATCGTGATCAGGGGATGGAGTACAGGATCCTGATTACCCCTGACGAAGGAGAGCAATATATGGTTCAAGATTTTCAGGAGAATAAGGAATTTTATCTACCACCAACAGAAGATAGCATCTGCACGATCGTAGCGAGAATGAAGGATGACCCGAAGAATATTGTGCAGACAATGGAAATTTACATAAGAGGACAGAAAAATGCTGTTTAATACGCCGCAATACCTGCTCTTTTTGCCCTTCGTTGTTTTTGCTTATTACTGCCTGCCGAAAAAGGTACGCTATATCTGGCTTTTGATTACGAGTTACTATTTTTATATGCAGTGGAATCCTCTGTATATCACGCTGCTCTTTTCGTGTACTCTTTTCACCTATCTGTGCGGAAGGATCCTAGAGCAGCTTGGAGCCGGAGAAGCGGAGGGGGAAGAAGCTTCACGAAAAAAGCGCTTGAAACGCAGGTGGTGTTTTGCGGCCTGCATTGTGCTGAATCTTGGGATTCTCGGATTCTTTAAGTATTTTCAGTTTGGCATTTCCATCCTAAATCGTCTGCTGTCAGTGATCCATATCGATCAGGTGAGCTGGGGAAACGATATCCTGCTCCCTGTCGGCATCTCCTTTTATACCTTGCAGGCGCTTGGCTACCTGATCGACGTGTACCGCGGGGATATCTACGCGGAGAAGAATTTTCTAAGATATGCGCTCTTTGTATCGTTTTTTCCGCAGCTTGTGGCAGGACCGATCGAGCGGTCAAAAAATCTGTTGGTGCAGCTTTCGAAGCCGCAGCCCTTTTCCTACGAAAATCTGCGCAAGGGATGCCTGCTTGTATTATATGGATTGTTTTTAAAGATGGTGATCGCGGACAGGGCGGCAATCATTGTCGATACGGTTTATCAGGACAGCGCGGGCTATTCCGGTTTTTATATCGTCGTTGCAACGTTGTTTTTCTCCATACAGATCTACTGTGATTTTTACGGGTATTCCACGATTGCGAGAGGATCGGCCCTGATCATGGGGATCCGGTTGATGGAAAATTTCGATGCGCCATATTATTCTCAAAGTGTAAAAGAATTTTGGCGCAGATGGCACATCTCTCTGTCAGGGTGGTTTCGAGACTATCTCTATATCCCGCTGGGCGGGAATCGAAAGGGAAGGCTGCGCAAGCAGGGGAACCTGCTGACGGTCTTTACGGTCAGCGGCCTGTGGCATGGCGCGTCTTTTGCCTTTCTTTTCTGGGGATTATTAAACGGTATTTATCAGGTGGTAGAGGATGCGGTCTCAGAAACGGGGAAATGGTTGGCGGAACATATCCGCAAATTGCGGGAGTGTCTGGGATATTCGGAGGAAAAGGCGGGCGGGCATTTTAGCACGGAAGTGTTCCGCACCGTCCGCACCTTTCTGCTGGTATCCTTCGCGTGGCTGTTTTTTCGGGCGGGCGGAATGGACCATGCCATGGAGATTCTGAAAATGATATTCCATGAAAATAACTGGGTCATTTTGTTTGACGGTTCATTGTATGAATTGGGAGTGGCGCCAAACCAAATGAATGTACTGCTTGCGTCTATGCTGCTTTTGTTTGTTGTCGATTACCATAAGTATCGCGGAAAAGACGTTGCAGACGCTTTTTTAAGGCAGGGCTGGTGGTTTCGGGTGAGCGGAATCATGTTTTTATTATTTATCATCCTGTTGTACGGTTGTTATGGGGAGCTGTACGATCTCCAGCAATTTATTTATTTTCAGTTCTAGCATATTAAAAAAGCTGCCGGAACGATACGGCAGCTTTTTGCGGCTTTTCAGGAGTTGCAGGTGTCCAGCTCCCCTGCATGATACCTTGTCACGATCGACTGGATACGTTCCACAGGATTTAAGAGATCGCTGATGGAAGCGTCGTGGTTTAAGGTGTCGATAATGTAGGCAATGTACTTGCTCATGTCACAGTCGATATACCACTCTCGGGAAAGCAGTTCGGGGGTCTGATAAATCAGGTTCGTGGTCAATACCCTGCAGATTGTGCCTTCTTCGTATGCTTTGTCAAAGCGCTCCAGTCCCGCCGTAAAAAGACCAAAGGTGGAGAAGACGAAGATTCTGCCCGCCTTGCGTTCTTTTAACGCAGCTGCCACTTCCAGGACACTTTCGCCAGACGAAATCATGTCGTCAATAATAATCATGTCCTTGCCTTCAACATTGCTTCCCAGAAATTCATGGGCAATGATGGGATTTCTGCCGTTTACGATCTGCGTATAGTCGCGTCTCTTGTAGAACATACCCATATCGAGGCCTAATACGTTTGCGATATAGATAGCCCGGCTCATGCCGCCCTCATCGGGGCTGATGACCATCATATGATCGTTATCGATGCGCAGGCCGTCCACATGGTTCAACAGTCCTTTGATAAACTGGTAGGCGGGCTGTACGGTTTCAAAGCCGTGCAGGGGAATCGCATTCTGCACACGAGGGTCGTGAGCGTCAAAGGTGATGATGTTGTCCACGCCCATATTGACCATTTCCTGTAAAGCCAGGGCGCAGTCTAAAGATTCCCTCGCGGAGCGCTTGTGCTGTCTGCTCTCATAAAGAAAAGGCATGATCACCGTGATTCGTCTCGCTTTTCCGCCGACTGCGGCAATGATGCGCTTTAAGTCCTGATAGTGGTCGTCGGGAGACATATGGTTTTCGTGACCGCAGAGGGAGTAGGTGAGACTGTAGTTGGCCACATCCACCAAAAGGTAGAGGTCGGAGCCGCGGACAGATTCTTTGATCACGCCTTTTCCCTCGCCGGAGCCGAACCGCGGAACGGCGGCTTCCAGAATATAAGTGTCGCGCTGATAACCCGAAAAAGCGAGAGAGTCTTTATGTTCGCTCTCGCGTTCGGTACGCCATTTGACCAGATAGTAGTCTACTTTTTCACCGAGCGTTTTGCAGCCTCTTAGGGGAATCATCCCCAGAGAGCCGACGGGTATGGTCTCGAGATTCCTTTTTTCCTCGCGTCTGTTCATGGAAACCTCACTTTCTGCTCTGCTGTCTCTTTTGATACATACGGATGTCGGGGCCTGTGAGTTTGCAGACCATAAAATTGCTCGTAATACGGGAAAAGATACGGTCAGAGTATCTGTCCTGCAATTCCCGCAGGGAAAGGTTGGTGGAGATGATCACAGCCTTCTTGCCGAGGGCACGCTCATTTAGCAGAGAGAAAAGCTGGGAAGCGGTAAACTGATTTGTCAGTTCCGTGCCCAGATCGTCGATAATGAGCAGATCGCATTGGTAAAGGTCGGCGTAGGCATTTCTGCGTTCTTCCCGATTTTTGCTGTCAAAGGCAGCCGCTGAGAGCAAATCAAACAGTCCCGTGGCGCTGAAATAGATCACGGCATGACCTGTGTCGATCAATTCTTTGGCTACACAGCCGGAAAGAAAAGACTTTCCCGTACCCACTGTACCATAAAAAAAGAGATTGTGGTAGTCAGAATCAAAATTTTTGATGAAATCTTTACAGGTTTCGACAGCTTTTTCAAAATGGGCGCGGTCTTCCCCTGTGTGATATTCATAAGAAAGGTGTGAAAAATTATTGTTTTGCAGCATTTCGGCAATGCCGGATTGTTCGTAGAGCAGGGAAATCTCTGCCCGACGGAAACAGTGGCATTTTATGCCGTCGCGATAGCCTGTATCCTGACAGTTGGCACACACAAAAGGAGGGCTTAGATAGTCTGCGGGAAAACCCGCTTCCAGAAGAAGCCGTTCCCGTTTTGCGCGCAGATCAGCTAAGGCGTTGTGCAGATCCTGCAGGGCGTTATCCTCTCCGGACAGAAGCTTTTTTCCCTGCGAAACGGATAGAGAAGCGGTTTCATCTTCCAGACCGCGATAGCCGGGGATGCTGCTGTAAACGCATTCGCGTCTGCTTTCCAGTTCGCGGCGTCTTATGCGCTGTCTTTCTTCATATTGGTGAAGGATCTGGTCGTATTGCGCGTTTGTCAGCGGCACGGGAGTCTCCTTATGTTTGGTCGCTTATCAAATGGTTTTTAGTTACTGAGGATCTCTTTTTCCAGTGCGTCGAAATCATAGTTGTTCTGTGCAAACTGGTTAAATTTATTGGCAGACGCTTGACGACGGCTGCTCTTAGCGCGGCGGTGGTCGGCGTCAAGCGCTTTGATATCGCTCTTGTGGTGCACACCGATTCCATACCAGCTTTTCAAAATGCCTTCCGCATATTCAAAGCGGTGGTTATCCGTAGCCAGAACGGTGCGCTCACAGGCATCGAGGATCACGTCCATTTCAAAGTCGTAGATTTTCTGCCAGCGTTCAATATATGCTGCCTCTGTCTCGGTTGGCATGCCGGTCTTTCCGAGGGCACGCATGATCGCATAAACGGACTTATCATATTTCCCTGCCAGAGAAGCCGCCTGCTTCGGCGTGGTAATGCCCTGTTCTGCCCAACTGATGGCGACTTTTTCTATGTAACGGAAATCCCGTTTTCCCCGATCGACGCAGTATTGGAGCAGATAGTCCGTCAAATCTTCCGAAAATCCAAGCCTGTCCATAATAAAGAAGATACTGCGGACATCTCCTGCGCTCAGCGGTTTTTTCAGATATTGTTCCGCTACAAAAAGCAGTCTCGCGGAGTCCTCGTTGGCTTTGAAAGCGCGCAGCTCATCAGCGGTGTAGTTGGGCTTGCCGTAAGGCTGCTTCGTCGGGCTGACTGACTCTGTGGTTTCGACAGGCGGTGCCTGCTGAAAGCTTTGTGCCGTCACGGCAGGATAGGTAGCCAGAGAAGCGGCAGTCACATCCCTTGTAATAGACAGCATATCCGTGCCGGCGTTTGAGTCCAGAAGGTGAATGCCTGTAATATTTTTATGTTCGTCGTAGTCCAGCGTGAGAAGATGATTTTTCTCCCAGTATTTCAGGGCGCGCAGAACATCTTTTTCCGTGTAGTTGAACTTGTCGGCAATATCATTGATGCTGGTGCCGAGCCTTGCGCTCATCATGCGGATCAGATAGAGATAGATTTTTAACTGTGCGTCGTTTGCGGCCTGCATATACTCGTCGATGAAACGGTTGGAAATCACGGTGGAATCTGTATAGTTGTCCTGATAAATCGTCAGAAAACCCATTATTCTGCGTCCCTCATTTCAAAAATCACTATAGGGAGTATAGCATCTCTTTTGGGAAAAAGGAATGTACAAACTGTCACAAACGGATAAGCGTAAATTGGTCCGTGGCCACCCGGGCAATTGTGGATAATGTGGACAGGGTGCCGGGAGGGCACAAAACTGCGTGGTATCTTCCACAAAAATATCCACAGAAAAAATTGACTGCCGAAGGTTCTTTTCTGTGGATATTGTGAATAATTATTTTTGTAACAGAGTTTCACCGATTTTTACAACGTCGCCTGCGCCCATAGTTATCAACAGATCTTCCTTTGTGCAATTTTCCAAAAGAAATTTTTCAATCTCCTCAAAGGAAGGAAAGTAGTGGCAGGAATGTCCGAGAGAGTGGATTTTTTCTTGCAGAGTCCTTGCGCTGATGCCAAGGGTATCCTTCTCCCTGGCGGCGTAGATATCTGCCAGGATGACCTCGTCAGCAAGGGAGAGGGCGGAGGCGAACTCATCAAGAAACGCTTTGGTCCTGGTGTAAGTGTGAGGCTGGAAGACACACCAGATTCTTTTGTGAGGATATTTTGCAGCAGTGTTTAAGGTCGCGCGGATCTCTGTGGGATGGTGAGCGTAATCATCGATGATGTTGACGCCGTTTACCTGTCCCTTATACTCGAAACGCCTGTCAGAGCCCGTGAAGGCGGAAAGTCCGGCAGCAGTCGTCTCGTCGGCAATATGCAAAAGCTTTGCGAGAGCGATGGCAGCCAGGGCGTTTGTGATGTTGTGCTCGCCATGGACTTTGAGGGTAAAGATACCTGCAGGTTTCCCCTCCTGCATAAGTCGGAAGGAAGGATATCCGTCTTCGCTGTAGCTGATCTCGGACGCGCTGTAGGTAAATTTAGGGGAAGAACCGTAGGTGATCACCTGACAGGACAGCCCTTTCGTGATCTCCTCAACATTTTTGATATCGCCGTTGATAATGAGCGCGCCGTCAGCGGGCAAAAGCTGTGCAAAGCGGCGGAAGGAATTGCGTATGTCATCGAGATCCTTGAAGAAATCCAAATGATCTTCTTCTATATTAAGAATGATACCGATCTTTGGGAAAAAGTGTAAAAAGCTGTTGGTGTATTCGCAGGCTTCCGTTACAAAGAGATCAGAGTTGCCGATCCGTATGTTGCCGCCGATTGGATGGTAGATGCCGCCGATGGACAAAGTGGGGTCTGTTTTTGCGGTCAAAAGGATCTGGGAGATCATGGAAGTCGTGGTCGTCTTGCCATGGGTACCGCTCACGGCGATGGGTACTTTATAGTTTTTCATCATCTGGCCCAGAAGCTCCGCCCTGGTCAGAGTAGGAATGCCAAGTTTTTTGGCGGCGGCAAGTTCGGGGTTATCGCTCTTTATGGCGGCAGTGTAGACCACAAGGTCGATCTTTGCGGAAAGGTTTTCTTCACTCTGCCCGTAAAAAACGCATGCGCCCTTGCTCTCCAGCCGACATGTTAGGTCGGAGGGGGCACGGTCGGAGCCCGATATGGTAAAGCCTTCAGTCAGAAGAATCTCGGCCAGGCCGCTCATGCTGATGCCGCCGATGCCGATAAAATGGACGGCAATCGGATTGTGAAAGTTGATCTGGTACATAGGGTTTCTCCCTTTTTACATTTTTTACTATTATTATACTCATTTCCATGAAAAAAACCAACCTAAAACTTATATAGATAAAATTCACAAAGAGATTGAAAAATATTTTGTTTTATTGTATATTATTTATATATCAGTTTGGCTGGAAACTGAAAAATCTTGTAAATTATATTCAGTTTTCAGGCAGATTGTGGTATACTTTACTTATCAGGAGGGTTTTTGCTATAAAATATATAAATTTTTAAGAAATAGGGGTGATAAAGATGGTAAAAAAAGAAATGATTGCCATGCTCTTAGCTGGCGGTCAGGGAAGCAGACTGGGGGTGCTTACGTCGAAAGTGGCAAAACCGGCGGTGTCCTTCGGCAGTAAGTATCGGATCATCGACTTCCCGCTCAGCAACTGTATTAACTCCGGCGTCGATACGGTGGGTGTGCTCACGCAGTATCAGCCGTTGCGCCTGAATACCCATATCGGGATCGGCATCCCGTGGGATCTGGACAGGAACATCGGCGGTGTTACGGTGCTCCCTCCTTACGAAAAGAGCGCGAACAGCGAGTGGTATACCGGTACAGCCAACGCGATCTACCAGAACATCGACTACATGGAGAACTTCAATCCGGAATATGTGCTGATCCTTTCGGGAGATCATATCTATAAGATGGATTATGAGGTGATGCTGGATTTCCATAAGCAGAACGGGGCTGAGGTGACCATTGCCGTCATGCCCGTGCCTATGGAGGAGGCAAAGCGCTTTGGTATCATGATCACCGACGAAAACCGCAGAATAACGGATTTCGAGGAAAAGCCCGAGAATCCGCGCAGCAATCTGGCGTCGATGGGCATTTACATCTTTAACTGGAAGACGCTCAAGGAAGCGCTTCTTGCGAACAAAGAACAGCCGGGACTTGACTTTGGAAAACATCTGATCCCCTATTGCCATGGCAAAGGCGCACCGCTCTATGCCTATGAGTTTAACGGCTACTGGAAGGATGTAGGAACGCTGCATTCCTTCTGGGAAGCAAACATGGAGCTGATCGACCTTGTGCCGGAGTTCAACCTTTACGAGGAGTACTGGAAGATTTACACAAAGAGCGAGATCCTGCCGCCGCAGTACCTGTCGCCTGACAGCGTGGTGGAAAGAAGTATCATCGGCGAAGGCTCTGAGATTTACGGACAAGTTTATAATTCCGTAATCGGCTGTGGCGTGACCATAGGAGCCGGTACAGTGATACGGGATTCCATCGTTATGAATGGGACGAAGATCGACAGTAACTGCGAGCTCTATAAGGCGATCGTTGCGGAGAATGTAGAAATCAAGGATAATGTGAAGCTGGGTATTGGTGCAGCGGTTCCCAACGAGACAGACCCCCATATCTACGATCACGATCTGGTGACGATAGGCGAAAAGAGCGTGATCCCGAAAGGGACGACCATAGGGAAAAATTCCGTGGTATTCGGTGTGACGACGCCGGAGGATTATGAGAACGGCAATCTTCCCAGCGGGAAAACTTTGATTAAGGCAGGTGATAAATCGTGAGAGCAATCGGAATTATCTTAGCGGGTGGTAACAATCACAGGATCAGGCAGTTGACCCAGAAGCGTGCGGTATGTGCGATGCCCATTGCGGGAAGCTATAGGAGTATCGACTTTGCACTCAGTAATATGACCAATTCCCATATCAATAAGGTGGCTGTGTTCACGCAGTACAATGCCGGCAGCCTGAATGAGCACTTAAGTTCCTCAAAGTGGTGGGATTTTGGACGTAAGCAGGGCGGCCTGTTTGTGGAGACGCCGGCGGTGACGGCGGAGAGCAACGCCTGGTACCGCGGTACGGCGGATGCGATTGCGCAGAATCTGTCTTTCTTAAAGAACAGTCATGAGCCCTATGTGGTGATCGTCTCCGGCGACTGTGTCTATAAGATGGATTACAATAAGGTGTTAGAGTATCACATCGAAAAGAAGGCAGATATCACCGTAGTATGCAAGGACATGGATGCAAGCGCCAATGTGGAGCGCTACGGTACGATCAAGATGAACGAGGACAGCCGCATCGAGGAGTTTGAAGAAAAACCCGTGGTGGCGAAGTCTAACACGATTTCCTGCGGCATCTATGTTGTCAGGAGAAGGCTTCTGATCGAGCTGGTTGAGAAGTGCAAGGAGGAGGACCGCTATGATTTTGTAAAGGATATCCTGATTCGTCAGAAGAACTTAAAGAGAATCTACGGTTACAAGATGAAGGAGTACTGGAGCAACATCGCTACCGTCGAAGATTACTTTAAGACCAACATGGATTTCCTGAAACCCGAT
Organism: uncultured Lachnospiraceae bacterium; assembly: GCA_910576815.1. Classification (GTDB taxonomy): domain Bacteria; phylum Bacillota; class Clostridia; order Lachnospirales; family Lachnospiraceae; genus UBA3282. Next base: position 57,512 of record CAJTKA010000004.1, on the reverse strand, counting down.
ACCCGGGATTACTTCTTTAAGCAGTATCCCGATGTATATTCCAAGGTGGACGATTTACCGCCCGCAAAGTACAATGTAGGAGCCAGCATTAAAAACAGCCTGATATCCAGCGGCTGTATCGTCAACGGAACGGTAGAGGATTCCGTGATTTTTAAGGAGACCTACATCGGAAGCAATTGTTACATCAAAAACTCTATCATCCTGAACGATGTGTATATCGGAGATAATACGCACATCGAGAACTGCATTGTGGAAAGCCGAGGCACGATCCGTGCAAATTCATACCACAAAGGAGAGGATGGTATCGAAATCGTCGTGGAGCATAACGACAGATACACGCTCTAAGTCAGGAGTGCAATTTCAGGCAGTGTGGAGGAAACATGGTGATGGAGTGATTGTCAAGGGGGAATAGGTTGTCTGCATAGTTAATGGAATGTTTATTACAAGCTACGTGGCTTGATGAGTATGACTTGTGAGGAAAGCTTGTGAAAACCGGCAAATTTCCAGCCGGTATCATATGATAAGGAGGCTGCGCTTCATGAAAATTACTGATGTCCGCGTACGTAAAATGACTCAAGACAGCAAAATGAAGGCAATCGTCTCAATCACGATCGACGATGAATTCGTAGTTCATGACATTAAAGTAATTGAAGGTGAAAAAGGTCTGTTCATAGCGATGCCCAGCAAGAAGGCATCGGATGGCGAATATCGCGATATCGCCCACCCGATCAATTCTGACACGCGGGACATGATTCAGAGAGTGATTCTGGAAAGCTATGAACGTGCGCTTATGGAACCGGATAGTGAGTAGATGTATCGTTTTTAGTATGTGGGAGAACGCTCAAGGGAGAGAGGGACGCTGATGCGTCCCTCTTTTTGTGAAAAGAGGTCAACATGAGAATGTACAAGAGAATCACGGTTCCGCCGATTGGACTGCGGATCATAAAATCAGCGGTGGCTGTACTGATTTGCTATCTGGTATCTTTTTTGAGAGGTGAAAGCGGTATTGTTTTTTATTCGCAGCTTGCCGCTCTCTGGTGTATTCAGACTTATCAAAGCGATACAAAGAAAAATGCGCTGCAGCGAATGATAGGAACAGCGATAGGCGCAATTTATGGTCTGTTGTTTTTATTGTCGGAAAGGTTCATCAGACGGGAAGATATGCTGCAGCAGCTCATCAATGCGCTGGTGATATCAGGGATGATCGTGTTGGTGCTCTATACTACGGTTTTGATCAAAAAGAAGTATGCTTCCTATTTTTCCTGCGTGGTTTTTTTAAGTATCGTGGTAAATCATGTGGCGGATGCCAATCCCTATCTCTTTGTTTGGAATCGTTTTTTGGATACTATCATTGGTATTTTGATCGGTGTGGGGGTCAATGCTTTTTCCCTTCCGGTGGAGAAAAGAAAGGATATTCTCTTTCTGTCCGGCGTGGATAAAACGTTGGTGGATCGAAATGACAGACTTAGTGATTACAGCAGGGTAGAGTTGAATCGTATGTTGGATAAGGGCGTTAATTTTACGCTTTCTACCATGCGCACACCGGCGTCTCTGCTCGGGATCGTGCAGGATATCCGACTGAGACTTCCCGTGATCGCCATGGATGGTGCCGTGCTTTATGATATCAATGAGAATACTTATTTGAAGGTTTATGTCATTTCGAAAGCCATGAGTCTGCGAATATTGGAAATCATCCATAAGCTCGGATATGCCTGTTTTGTAAATTGTATTATAGATGATATATTGGTGATTTGTTACGAGAAGGAGATGGGTGAGATGCAGGAAGAAATTCTGCGCGAGATGAGGAAATCGCCCTACCGCAACTATATGAAAATGAGTGATATCGACTTTCAGGGAGTGGTCTATTTTATGATGGTATACCCTGATAAAGATATTGAAAAGATTTATCAGACACTGGATGGTGAAGGCATTTTAGAAGAACTTAAGGTAATAAAGTACGCGTCGGAGGAATATCCCGGTTACAGTTATATCAAGATCTATAATAAAAATGCGGTCAGGGAAAACATGAATCGCTATCTTTTGGAGATGACGGAGGCCTCCTCTATGGTGACGTTTGGCAGCATTCCCGGAAAGTGTGATGTGGTGATTAGGCCCGGGGATGAAAATGGTGTGGTGAGGGAATTGAAAAAGAGATATGAACCATTTAAGAAATTATTAGATTTTACTAAATTTAGGGGTTGACTTTTGTTATCTATGACAGTATACTAAGACACAGATAGAAATTATACATGTATACACACATACAGAAACAAAGGCGTTTCTCTCGGCAAAGTCCGAAAGAAGCGCCTTTTTCTTTGTATCAGCAGAAAATGAAAAGCGGGCGAAAGAAGGAGCAGTTATGATCAAATTGGAGAACGTCAATAAATATTTTGGAGAGCTGCACGTGCTCAAGGATGTCAATCTGGAGGTAAAGGAAGGGGAAAAACTGGTGATCATCGGTCCCTCCGGTTCCGGAAAATCGACCACGGTGCGCTGCATGAATTTCTTGGAGGAACCGAGCGGCGGCCATGTATACATAGATGGGGAAGAATTGACCCACAGGAATAAAACGCAGCTTGTCCGCAGGACGACATCCATGGTGTTTCAGCAGTTTAATCTATACCCGCATATGTCAGTGCTGAAAAATCTGGTGCTGGCACCGATGAAGCTGCATCACAAGAGCAGGGCGGAGGCAGAGGAACTGGCTTACCATTATTTGGATGTGGTGGGGCTGCGGGAAAAGGCGCATGTCTATCCGACGACGCTCTCTGGTGGTCAGCAGCAGAGGATCGCGATTGCGAGGGCGCTCTGTATGCAGTCGAAAATCATTTTATTTGATGAGCCCACATCCGCGCTGGATCCGGAAACCATTCAGGAGGTGTTGGATGTGATGATCAAGCTGGCAAAGGAAAACATCACGATGGTGGTGGTAACGCACGAGATGGGATTTGCCAGACAGGTGGCTGACAGAGTGGTCTTCATGGCGGACGGACAGATTTTGGAGGAAGGAACGCCGGATACGTTTTTTGAACATCCGCAGAACGAGAGACTGAAAACTTTTTTGGGAAAAATCATCCGCAAGTGAGGATGTTTTTCAAATATAGAGGAAAAAAGGAGAAAATTATGAAAAAGAAAGTATTGGCAATGGTGTTAGGTGTGGCAATGGTGATGGCGACGCTGACGGGCTGCGGGACAGACAAGGCAGCAACGGCGGAACCGGTAGTGGTGACAGCAGAGCCCGATGTGGCAGCGGAAGATTCGTCTGCGGCAGAGGAGGGTGAAGCGCCCGCAGAGGATGTGGCAGGCGATGTGTCAGCCGATGTGCAGGCAATCATCGACAGAGGTGTGCTGCGCGTAGGCGTGAAAAATGCAGTGATCGGTTTTGGTTTTCAGGATGAGTTGACGGGCGAATATTCCGGTATGGAAATCTCCCTGGCAGAAAAGATTGCGGAGAGCTTGGGCGTGGATGTAGAGTTTACCACGGTAACGGCGGCGACGAGGACCGAGCTTCTGGATTCGGGTGATATCGACTGCGTGCTGGCGACTTTTACCATCACCGACGAGCGAAAGCAGAGCTGGGATTTTTCGACTCCTTATTACACGGATTATGTAACGGTTCTGGTGCAGAAGGACTCGGGGATCACGGGCCTTGCAGACTTAAAGGATAAGAAGGTGGGTGTGTCTTCCGGTTCCACTTCGGCAAGAAGCTTGGTAACGGCGATGGTCGAAAATGGTGTTTTGAGCGGTGACGGTTTTGATAAGGAGACCTTTGATCCGTCAACATGGACAGACGGAATCAGCTTTGCACAGTATGATGATTATCCGACGATTTCCACCGCTTTAAGCGCGGGCGAGGTGGATGCCTTCTGTGTCGATAAATCGATTCTGGCGGTTTATCACACGGACGACCGTACTTATATTGACGATAAGTTTGCGCCGCAGGAGTACGGTGTAGCGACCACAAAGGGTTCCGGTTTCAGTACTTATGTGGACGGACTGGTGACGGGATGGTTATCTGACGGCACGATCGACGGACTGATTGCGGAGAACGGAATCGAGTAACAACACGAGAATAGGGAGAGAAAAGTATGGGCGGATTATTTTCTGCAAACGCATGGAATAAAGTATGGATTTACAGAGGCACCTTTTTGATGGGGCTTAAAAATACCGTGATCTCGGCGGGATTCGGACTGCTTCTCTCCCTGTGCATCGGCATTGTGTTAGGGTTATTTGCCACCAGCGGGAAAAAACCGCTGGCGGCAGTTGCCAGAATTTACGTGGAACTGATACAGAATACACCGCTATTGTTACAGATGTGCTTCCTCTACTATGCGTTGGCGTTTTCGGGGCATGGACTGGGGATACTGGTGACGGGTGTGCTGGCACTTGGCATCTACCACGGCGCTTATATGGCAGAGGTGGTGCGGGCCGGGATCGAGGCAGTTCCGAAAGGCCAGTTTGAGGCAGCTTTTTCTCAGGGCTTTGGATATTTGGGGAGAATGTATTACATTATCCTGCCGCAGAGCATCAAGGTGATTCTGCCGCCTATGGTAAATCAGGTGGTAAATATTTTTAAGAATACATCCTGTCTCTATATTGTGGGAGGGGCAGATTTGATTTCCACAACTTACAGTTTTGTGACTGGGGAAAATACGGGAGGCGCTTATGCACCTGCGTATCTCATAAGCGGTCTGTTGTTCTTTGTGGTCTGCTGTCCGCTTTCCTCGCTGGCGAGTATGTGGGAGATTTCCTTAAAGCGGCGAGAGGACAGAAGCGGTATTACGAATCGAAAGAAGTCGGAAAGGGTGGCGTAACCTATGGGGACGATTGGAGGAAGCTTATCTATTATCAAAAACGGAGCAGTTTTTCTGTATCTGATGAAAGGTGTTGCTTTTACGGTCATCATTTCCCTGACTGCTGTGGTGATCGGGCTGCTCTTTGGTTCGGTGCTGGCGCTCCTTAGAAATTACTGCAACAGCAAAAAGACCAGAGTGTTGAAATGGCTGGCTGTGGCGTACATAGAGATCTTCCGAAATACACCGCTGTTACTGTGGATTTTTGTCTGTCTGGTCTTTTGTCCCTGTCCGAAATTTTTAGGGCATAAGATGTGGGGGCTTTCCTCGGCGGAGGTGAAGCTGTTATTTAAAACGGCGGTGGCCCTGATCCTGTTTACTTCATCGGTGATTGCAGAGATCGTCAGAGGCGGTCTTAATTCCGTGGCGGAGGGACAGTTTGAGGCGGGACATTCTCAGGGATTTAGTACGGTACAGATCATGCTTTATATCGTATTACCTCAGGCTTACAGAAATATTGTGCCCACGCTGTTAAGTCAGGTGATCACGACCATCAAGGATTCGTCTTATCTGGCAAATGTGGCGACAATAGAGTTGATGGCGCGGGTGAAAAAAATCTTGAGTTCGGCGCAGAGATATAACGGGCTGGGAACGATCAATGTGTCGGATGTGTTTGTGCTTTTTGGCTTTGCCTGCCTGATCTATTTTATAATCAATTTCACGATTTCCGTTTTGGTAAGGAATATGCAGAAGAAACGGAAGCAGGCGGTGCCAGTGTGAGAAATGTGGAAACAGCGGGGGGAAAACGGGATGAAACAGTATGTGATTACGATTTCCAGACAATTTGGCAGTATGGGACGGACCATTGCAAAACAGATGGCGGAGGCGCTTGACATAAACTTTTATGACAGGGATATCGTGGAGGAGACAGCGAAACGCATGGGACTTCCTGTGTCCATGATCAGTGCGAAAGAAGAAAATGCCAATTCCATCTACTTTAAAAGACAGTATCCGCTGGGGATGGGCGTTTCCAATATGCAGGATGAGATTTTCAGCATCCAGAAAAATATCATTGAGGATCTGGCAAAGAAGGAGTCCTGCATCATTGTGGGACGGTGCGCGGAATCTATTTTGGCTGATGCAGAAAATCGGTTTAACATCTATATTTATGCGCCATACGAGAAGCGCTTAAAGAATTGCACGGAAATATTGAAAATGGAAGAAAAAGTGGCAAGAAAGATGATCCGGGAGGTGGACCGCTCCAGGGAGCTGTATCACAGAAGATACTGTCCGGAGTATCAGGATGTCTTTTCCAATCGGGATCTGATGGTTGATTCAAGCCGCTTTGGCATAGAGAAGACAGCGCGGATCCTGACGGGACTTGCGCGGGAGCTTTTTGGAGAATAAGGAAGAAGGAAGGTAAGAAAGGGAAACATGGAAGAAAGAATACAGCGGCTTGATCTGTTACAGCATACGGACACGGTCAATGAACTGCTTGCGCGTTACGGTGTGAAGTTTGGTATCTATAAAAATAACGTCTTTAAGGAGCAGTTGTTTCCGTTTGATGCGATTCCGCGGATCATTGAGCATGAGGAGTTTTTGTTTCTGGAGCGGGGCTTAAAGCAGCGCGTGATGGCACTCAACCTTTTTATCAAGGATATCTACAGCAAAAAGCAGATCGTGAAAGACGGGATCGTGCCGGAAGATTTTATCTTTGCTTCGAGCGGTTACATGGCGGAGTGTGAGAACGCGCTGCCGCCAAAAGGAATCTACTGCCATATTTCCGGGATCGATTTGGTCAAGGGCAAGGACGGAAATTGGTATATTCTGGAAGATAATCTGCGGGTACCCTCAGGCGCTTCCTATCCGATGATTGCCAGAGAACTTTGCAGGAGAAGCTCACCCGATACCTTCCATGACAATCATCTGGAGGATAACAGAAATTATGCCGACCTTCTTCGCCGCACGATGGACTATGTGAATACGGGGGGCCACACGGTCATTCTCACGCCGGGGCGATACAATGCGGCTTACTTTGAGCATTCTTATCTGGCGGAGAAGACGGGAGCGCATCTGGTCAACGGCTCGGAACTGCGGGTCAAGAATGACAGGCTTTATTATGTGTCGATGGATGGGAGTTTAGAACCTGTGGGCGCGGTGTATCGGCGGATCTCGGACGACTATCTCGATCCCATGAATTTCAGAGCGGATTCATTGATCGGGATTCCCCATATTTATGATGTCTTCCGCAAAGGAAATGTGGCGCTTCTAAACGCGCCGGGCAACGGCGTGGCGGACGACAAGGGCATCTATTATTTTGTGCCCAAGATGATCCGCTATTATCTGGACGAGGAGCCGATCCTTTCGAATGCGCCGACTTACCTTCCTTTTTATGAGGAGGATATGCAGTATGTACTGGAACACTTTGACGATCTGGTATTAAAGGACGTGGCGGAAGCCGGGGGCTACGGAGTGGCGTTTGGCAATACCATGACGAAGGACCGGAAAGAGGAATTTATCGCGCTGTTAAAGAAGGAACCCAGGAGATTCATTGCACAGGAAGTAATCGATTTTCAGGATCTGGATATCGTGGAGGCAGGCAGTGTGATTCCGCGAAAAGCGGATTTAAGAGCCTTTGTGCTGATGGCGGAGGAGCCGCTGGTGTGGAAAAGCGGTCTGACGCGGTTTTCCAGAAACCCCGATTCGTTCATTGTCAATTCATCACAGGGAGGAGGATTCAAGGACACATGGGTATTATCTCAGTAGAACAGGCGGACAGATTATATTGGCTGGGAAGGTATACGGAAAGAGTTTATACGACGCTTCGCATCTTTTACAGAAGTTTTGATTCGATGATCGATGAGATCACGGACAGCTATCGGGACTTTTGCGAGATGGTGGATATTCCGGATATATACGGCGATAAATCTACCTTTTTGAAACGTTATCCCTTTGACGGGGAGAATCCCGATTCCATCGTCAGCAATTTAAACAGAGCCTATGACAATGCAATCGTCCTACGGGAGAGCATCGGTTCGGAGACTTTGTCATACATACAGCTTGCCCTCTATGAGATGAATAAGGCGGGGGAGAGCAGAGCGCCGCTGATTGAACTGCAGCACGCACTGGATGATTTGATGGCGTTTTGGGGTACGGCGGATGATCAGATCGACGCAGAACAGATCAGGAATATTATCAAAGCGGGAAAGCGAATCGAGCGCATCGACCTTTACGCGAGACTGGGCATGAAAAAGGAGGCGCTGGAGCGGGAGGTGCACCGCATGATCCCGCGGGTCGAAAGGTGCGGTCTGGAATATGATTCTGATAGGCTGGAGTCCCTGAAAATACTGGTGAAGGGGCCGGAACTGAACTATTACAGGATCGTAAAGGAAGTGGAGGCGATCCTGTGAAAAAACTGACCTTTGATTATTATATGCAGATCGATTATTCAGAGGTGGTCTCCTCCTGTCATTTTACGATCAAATGCCTGCCAAAGGAGACCCTGCGGCAGCGGGTGGGAAAGGTAACGATTAAGCTCTCTCCAGATGTCTCTTACAATGCAGGGACGGATTCTTTCGGTAATGGGCAGATTTACGGCTGGGACGATGTGGACCACACTACGTTTTCTTTTCGCATCACGGGAGATGTGTGCGCAGGGCTGGATCGCAGGGAAGAAAAAATTGACGAGGATATGCTGGCGGTTTTCCGTCATCCTCATGGATTGAACCGCGCGGAGGAGGCGCTGTCTGCCTATTATGAAAAGCTGGCTGGGAGCCTTCCTGCAGACGCTTATGAAAAAGCTCTTTTTTTGTCACACAGCCTGCATGAAGATTTTGTCTACGAAAAGGGCTGTACGGATGTGGGAACAACAGCGGAAGAAGCCTGGAAGCTGGGGCACGGCGTTTGTCAGGATTATGCGCATATTTTGATTGCTTTGCTCCACATGGAAAAAATTCCTGCCAGATATGTGACGGGGATGATCCCCGGGGAGGGAGCGAGCCATGCCTGGGTGGAGATTGCCAAGGATGGCTTCTGGTATGGGATCGATCCTACCAACGATATCCCTGTAGGGGACAATTATATCAAAATCGGCGAGGGGAGAGACGCTGCGGACTGCCTGATCAATCGGGGCATTATGCACGGGGGCGGGAACCAGGAGCAGATCGTGCGCGTGTCGGTCGTGGAAGTGTCAGACGGAATAACGGATGTAGGATGATTGAAAAATCACATTGATGTAGGAGCGAAAAAACATGATTACAACAGTGGCGTCCCTGGCGTTGCCGGTGGACGAGAAATTGAAGATACAAAAAAATCGGATACAGCCGGAGGATGGCGCGGATTCTCCAAAGCGTATCAGTGTGGTGACGGGAATCCACGGGGATGAGCTGGAAGGACAGTATGTGTGCTTTGAACTGATCCGCCGCATCAATGCGCAGAAGGAAAAGCTGCGCGGCACCGTGGATATTTATCCGGCTTTAAATCCGCTGGGAATCGATTCCATTACCCGGGGCATTCCTGCTTTTGAATTGGATATGAACCGCCTGTTTCCGGGAGATGTGAAAGGCAATATGACGGAGTACCTGGCGGCACGGATCGTGGAAGACCTGGCAGGCTCCGCGGTCGTGTTGGACATCCATGCCAGCAATATTTATTTGACGGAGATTCCCCAGATTCGCGTCAATGCTTTGCATGAGGAACAGCTTCTTCCGCTGGCAAAGGAGGCCAACGTGGATTTTGTCTGGGTGCATGGGGCAAGTACGGTGCTGGAATCAACGTTGGCTTACAGTCTAAACAGTATTGGTACGCCGACTTTGGTGGTGGAGATGGGAGTGGGGATGCGGATCACCAGAACCTATGGGGATCAGATGGTGGTCGGTATTTTTAATCTGATGAAAAAGCTTGGCATCTGGGAAGGCGAAACGGAGAAAGTAAGACAACCGATAGTCTCAAACGATTCGGAGGATGTGGCATACCTAAACGCAGCTACGGGCGGGCTTTTTGTGCCTGCGGTCAAACATGGGGCACAGCTTCGCAAAGGGGAACTGATTGGAGAGATTCTTGACCCGCTTTCGGGAAACGTGCGGGATGAAGTACGCGCGCCCATGGACGGTATGCTGTTTACCATCAGGGAGTATCCGATCGTGGACGAGGGGTCGTTGATTGGGCGGTTACTGCGCGTGCCATCGCAGTAAACTGCTTCGGCATGGAGGATGATTGCAAAATCATGAATAAAGTTACTATCTATGAAATACAGGGTCTATACCGAGACAATTTCCGTGTGACGGGTTATGAATTCGGAGAAGGGGAGGAAGCAGTCTGCATCGTGGGCAGTATGCGCGGCAATGAAGTGCAGCAGCTTTACTGCTGTTCGGGACTGGTGAAAAAACTGAAAGCGATGGAGGAGGCGGGAAAGCTGACACCAGGGAAAAAGATTCTGGTGATTCCCTGCGTCAATCCTTACTCTATGAATATACAGAAGCGCTTTTGGACGGTAGACAATACGGATATCAACAGGATGTTTCCCGGTTATGATCTGGGGGAGACGACGCAGCGTATCGCGGATGGTGTGTTTCGGGTGATATCTTCCTATCGGTTCGGCATTCAGTTCACATCCTTTTATATGCCCGGTGAGTTTATGCCCCATGTGCGCATGATGGATACGGGGTTTGAGGATACGGAGCTGGCGAAACAGTTTGGCATGCCCTATGTGGTCCTCAGAAAGGTACGTCCCTATGATACGACCACCCTCAATTATAATTGGCAGATCTGGGAGAGGCAGGCTTTCAGTATGTACACGACCACCACGACCAGACTCGATAAAAAGAGCGCGAAAGAAGCTATGCGCGGCATTTTGACATTTTTACACAAGCAGGGGATTGCAGAGTATCATGGGCACGACGGCTATCGGTCTCAGGTTGTGAAAGATGTGGATATGGTCTCTGTGAGGACAACGGAAGCAGGATTGTTTGACCCGAGCGTTTCCGTGGGAGAGGAGGTAGAACAGGGACAGATTTTGGCATATCTTGTGGATGCCTGTGAGGGAGAAGTCATCGAAACGCTACGGGCGCCGGTGGACGGAATCGTTTTCTTTATGCACGGGGATGCGCTCACCTACGCGGACACGGCGGTGTTTAAGCTGGTGGTGCGGGCTGTTATCTAAATTGTAATAGACTTTGCACCCCAGCTATGGTATACTGAGCCTAACCAATAACCTTGTTTTTCATTGGGAGGTGAATAATATGCCCAGTAATGGTGAGATTATTGAAAGGTCTATCAATGATTTTCAAAAAGTACAAAAGAGGATGCTTTTAGCAAGGAAAGAAAATGCGGTTGAAACATACGCGGACTTGAAAGAAGATTATATATCGTTAAAAGTAATACTGACAAGTTTAGACGTGAACTTGACTCCCATTGACAAGATCAATGAATAGGCAATAAAGCAAAAAAGGCAACCATCTGCATATGCGGCTGCTTTTTTTGATGTCTAAAAATATCGAGCAAAGAGTTTTAAATGCAGAAGGATGCAGTTATGTACATTATCGCAGGTTTGGGAAACCCCGAAAAAAGATATGTGAATACCAGGCACAATATCGGTTTTGAAGTGATCGATTCGATTGCCGAGAAAAACGATATTGTGATCGGTGAAAAAAAGCATAAGGCCGTGATCGGCAAAGGAATCGTTGCGGGAGAGAAAGTAGTACTCGTAAAGCCTCTTACTTACATGAATCTGAGTGGTGAGAGCATCCGCTCTGTCATAGACTTTTATAAGGCGGATGAGAAATCAGAGCTGATCGTGATCTCGGACGACGTGAATCTGGAGCCGGGACAGTTTCGCATACGCAAGCGCGGCAGTGACGGCGGGCACAACGGCTTGAAAAATATCATCCTTCATTTGGGGCACGATGAGTTTATCAGGGTGCGCATGGGCGTGGGCGAGAAGCCGCCCAAAATGGATCTGGCAGATTATGTGCTGGGTCATTTCCTGTCTGAGGAGCGGGAGCTGATGATCGAGAGCATCAAGCGCGCGACCCTGGCCATCGAGACGATCATTTCGGAGGGGGCGGACGCGGCCATGAATCGCTATAATGTGCGCAAGAAACCGAAGGATAAATCGGAGAAGCAGGAAAAAGACAAAGAACAGGTGAAATTGGATGAGGCTGCCAAACAGGGGACTCTGGCAGCAGAAGACGGAGAGTAGCGATATATGAAGGCATTACTGACGCCGCTTACGGAACTGGGCGCATATGAGGAGATCAGGAGCCTCCTTACAAAGAAGGGGGCGCTTTCGGCTGCCCTTTCGGGCTGTGTGGACTCGCAGAAACTGCATATGATCTATGGGCTTTCCGAGGGCTTTTGTCATAAACTGATCGTTACTTACAGCGATCTGCGGGCGAGGGAAATCTACGAAGATTATCAATTTTATGACAGGAATGTCATGTTATATCCGGCAAAGGATCTGATTTTCTTTCAGGCGGATATTCACGGGAACCGCCTGACCACGGAACGGATACGGTGTTTACGGCGGCTTTCGGAAGGAACGCCGCTTACTGTGATCACGACTTTTGATGCGCTGATGACGCCCCAGCCGCCCTTGGAGGCATGGAGCTCATGGGTGTTGCATCTTAACAAACAGACGTCGGTGGACGAGGGAAAACTCTCGGCCAAATTGGTGGAACTGGGATACGAGAATGCCTATCAGGTGGAAGCGCCGGGGCAGTTTTCCATCCGCGGCGGCATCGTGGATATTTTTGATCTGACGGAGGAGAACCCTTATCGGATCGAACTGTGGGGGGACGAGATCGAGTCCATCCGTAGTTTCGATGTTTTAAGTCAGCGCTCCATTGAGAAACTGGAGTCGGTGGCAATCTATCCGGCGACAGAGCTTGTCCTGACCAAACAGGAATTTAAGGCAGGGCTGGCCTGTATCCGTGAGGAGGGGAAGAAGCAGGAGGAAGTGCTGCGAAAGCAGATGAAAACGGAGGAGGCGCATCGCATCGAGATGCAGGTGCGGGAGCTTTCTGAAACTTTGCTGGATTTGGGACTGTCTTATAATGCCGTGAATTTGGAGAGCTATGTGCGTTATTTTGTCCCCGAACTCACTTCTTTTTTGACTTGTTTTTCTTTGGAGGGAAGCTGCGTTTTTCTGGATGAACCGCTGCGGATCAAAGAGCATGTGGATGCGGTGGAATTTGAATTTCGGGAGAGCATGAGCCACCGCGCCGAGAAAGGCTATATCCTGCCGGGGCAGATGGACGTTCTTTACCCTGCGGCGGAGGCAGCCGCAAAACTTGGCGCGCTGCGGGTGATGAGCCTTTCCGCCATGGAAGGGAAAAACCCGTTATTACAGACGGATCATAAATTTGCCGTACAAGCGAGGAGCCTGTCGTCTTATAACAGCAGCTTTGACGCGCTGGTAAAGGATCTGAAAGCGTATAAGAAAAAAGGCTATCGCATCCTGCTGCTTTCCGGATCGAGGACGAGAGCGAAACGTCTGGCGGAGGATCTGCGGGAATTGGAAATCAGTGCCTTTTATACGGAGGACCCTCTGCGCGAGGTGCAGCCGGGCGAGGTGATGACAGCCTACGGGAGAGTAAAAAAAGGCTTTGAATATCCGCTCTTAAAATTTATGGTGATCGCGGAGAGCGATATTTTTGGCGCGGAGAAGAAAAAGAAGCGCAAGAAAAAGGTCTACCAGGGGCAGCGGATCCAGGATTTCAACGATCTCAAAGTAGGCGATTTTGTGGTGCACGAAAGCCATGGCCTGGGCATTTATCAGGGTATTGAGAAGGTAGAAGTGGATCACGTTACCAAAGATTATATGAAGATATCTTACCGTGACGGCGGCGTGCTCTATGTGCTGGCGACGGGGCTTGATGTCATCCAGAAATATGCTTCCGCGGATGCGGGCGCAAAGCCGAAGCTGAACAAGCTGGGCACGCAGGAATGGACGCGGACGAAGACAAAGGTGCGCACGGCAGTGGAGGAGGTAGCCTCCGATCTGGTGGAACTCTACGCGGCCAGGCAGGCGGCAAAAGGGTACTGCTACGGGCAGGATACGGTTTGGCAGCGGGAGTTTGAGGAGATGTTTCCCTTTGAGGAGACGGAGGATCAGATTTTGGCCATCGCCGCTACCAAGGAGGATATGGAGAGCGACAAGATCATGGACCGCCTGATCTGCGGCGACGTGGGCTACGGTAAGACGGAGATCGCCATCCGTGCGGCATTCAAGGCCGTGCAGGAAAATAAGCAGGTGGTGTATCTGGTGCCCACTACCATCCTTGCGCAGCAGCATTATCATACCTTTGTGGAGCGGATGAAAGATTTTCCCGTGCGCATCGATCTGCTCTCCCGTTTCCGCTCAGCAGCGGAGCAAAAAAAGACTGTAGCGGATTTAAAGAAGGGCATGGTGGATATCGTGATCGGCACCCACCGCGTGCTTTCGGCGGACGTGCAATATAAGGATCTGGGGCTGCTCATCATCGATGAGGAGCAGCGCTTCGGCGTGGCCCATAAAGAGAAGATCAAGAAATTAAAGGAAAATGTCGATGTACTGACACTGACGGCGACCCCTATTCCGCGAACCCTGCACATGAGCCTTGTCGGGATCAGGGACATGAGCGTGTTGGAGGAGGCGCCCGAGGACAGGCTGCCGATCCAGACCTTTGTCTGCGAGTATAATGAGGAGATGGTGCGGGAAGCAATCGTCAGGGAACTTGCCAGGCAGGGACAGGTTTACTATGTCTATAACCGCGTCAACAATATCGCGGATGTGGCGGCGGCAATCAGTGAACTGGTTCCCGAGGCAAATGTTGCCTTTGCCCATGGGCAGATGAAGGAGTCGGAGCTGGAGCGCATCATGTACGATTTTGTAAGCGGCGAGATCGATGTGCTGGTGGCGACCACCATCATTGAGACAGGGTTGGATATTTCTAACGTCAATACCATGATCATCCACGATTCCGATCAGATGGGACTGTCTCAGCTCTACCAGCTGCGGGGCCGCGTGGGACGGTCCAACCGCACTGCCTATGCTTTCCTCATGTATAAACGGGATAAGGTGTTAAAGGAAGTGGCGGAGAAACGTTTAGAGGCCATCCGCGAGTTTACGGATTTGGGAAGCGGGTTCAAGATCGCCATGCGCGATTTGGAGATCCGCGGCGCAGGCACCCTTTTAGGGAAAAGCCAGCACGGGCATATGCAGGCGGTGGGATACGACCTTTACTGCAAGATGTTGAATGAGGCGGTCAGGACGAAGAAAGGAATCGATGTGATCGAGGATTTCAATACCATGGTGGATCTGGATGTGGACGCTTATATTCCCGCGGAGTACATTGTCAACGAGACGCAGAAGCTGGATATCTATAAACGGATCGCGGGCATTGAAAATGAGAGAGAATGCGACGATATGCGGGAAGAACTGATTGACCGATTTGGTCAAATTCCAAAGTCGGCGGAAAATCTTCTGCGGATCGCGCTCATCCGTTCGCACGCGCACGCGCTTTTTATGCCGGAGGTCAAGGGGAAGGATGAGAAGGTGCGCTTTACGCTATTGCCTGATGCCGCCGTGCGGGTGGAAAACATTCCTTTGCTGATCGGCGAATTTAACGGCAGATTGCGCTTCGATCCCAAGGCGGGACCAGCCTTTTTCCTCAATTATAAAAAATGCGGCGTGATCGAGAAAGATGAGGAGACGCTTCTTTCGCTGACAGAGGAGGCGCTTGTAAAGATGGGGGAGATGCTGCTTGCGGGAGTGGACTGATGCTATTTATAATTGTCAAGTAGATCAAGAAGCTCTCGAGGTGTTACAATAAAAGGTTCATGGGGGAAATGTTTGATATTTCCTGTAACAAGATAAGCTTCATCATCGCGCTTCTCCAGAACAACTTCATAGAAGGGTAAATCCTTCATATCTGGAAGAACGAATCCGGAAGGAGCATCCTTGCTTGAAAGCAATGCCGATACGATTACATTGGTATCAATAACTGCATAGCAGATCATATTTCAGCCTCCATGCGTGCAAGATTGATTTCTTTGTTGATCTCGTCTAAACTCATATCAGCAATCCCGTTATCTTTGGCCTGCTCCCGTAAAGTCATAAATGCCTGCATTGCGCCTTCTCTTGTGATATCCGACTCGGGGGATGCGATTTCGAAAGGAATTTTGCGTTGCCTTACAACAGCCCTTGCAAATACATTGATTGCGGTAGAAGCATTCATGCCAAATTCTTGACATAATGCATCAAATTGTTTCTTTAATACTTCGTCCATGCGGCCGCTGAAAGTTGCCTGTGCCATAGGGATTCCTCCTCTCTTCCTTTTTTATATTCTACGCAATTAGGTGTAAAAATTAATATTATGAACACGATGTGTGCGAATGAGGCTGTTTTTTGAAGAAAACAGTTATTTGTATGTCACGATTTGATGATACCGGTGGAGATGCAGGCTTTTCTTTTTTTTTAGAAAAAATGAACCATACACTAAGTCATGGCGAATATAAGGTGAACAGGCGGGGAGGTGAAGCGGTGACTGCAGGAGAAATTGAAAAATGTATCGACGGTTTTGGCGCGGATGTCTATCGGTTTTGCCTGAAACTCTGTCCGGACAAGGCGGATGCCGAGGATTTGTACCAACAGACATTTTTAAAAGCGCTAGAGACAGAAGAATTGCTGGATTGGGAGAACAATCCGAAAGCATTGTTTTTCTCGTTTGCCTATCATCTCTGGAAAAGCGACAGAAGGAAATGGGCGCGCCGAAACGCCATCGCTCCCGGCGGCAGTTTTGATGAGGCGGCGGAGACGGTACTGCATACCGAAGAAAGTGTGGAGGAAGGTTATCTGCAAAAAGAATTGAAGGTACAGATACGGCAAATCATGCAGACGCTCCCGGAAAAGTTTCAGGTGCCGCTGCTGTTATATTACCTTTCCGACTGTTCCATAGAGCAGATCGCGGGGATTATCAGGAAACCGCCCGGTACTGTGAAAAGCCGATTGTTCAAAGGAAGGAGTTTAATGAAAAAGAGATTGGAGGACGCCGGTTATGGGAGATAAACGCTTGGATCTGGAATTAGAAGAAATGATTCGTACCTGTGTGAAAACAGAGGATGTGCCAAATCCGGAACTGAATCGTAAATTAAAAGCGACTCTGTATCAAAGAGAAGCGGTTTTGCGTGGGCACCCTGCCGTGCGCCAGGTGTCCCTCTGGTATCTGCCGATGATATTGAATTTGATCACATTTTCTCTGTTGGCGGTTCTGGCACTGCTTGTGATCGAAAACAAATATTTGTCTTATCTTGCCGTCGGAAGCTGTCTTTATATTGGCGTGGCAGGCATATTGCTGACGATCGTAGGCGTAAAGAGGGCAAATATAAAAGACATTACGATTTGCATTGAGAAAAGAGGTGCGTTGATATGATGATTTTTGGTATTGTTTTTTTTGCGCTGTGTACTACCGTCTTTTTTGCGGCCTGGGTTTATCAGGATTGTAAAAAGCGGGGCGATGACCCGGTGCTGTGGACGGTTGTGGTTGGGGCGGTCTCACCTTTTATCGGACTGCTGATCTACTTTCTGCGGCGCGCAGAGATCAAGACGGTATGTCCGTCATGCGGGCATCGAATTTCAGTAACAGCAAATTATTGTGAAAATTGCGGCATACAGAGGGAAAAGGAGGATTCTGAGATCATGGTCAAACAGGGAACACATCACTTACATTTTATTTTTGCCGGTATTGTGAGTTTGGCGCTTATGTTTGCGTGTCTGACGGGATTTATCTTCAGCGCGGCTTTGGGAAACGGTATCAACACAGATGTCACTTCCAAGGGAACGGTATGGAATACGGGTGTGATCATGGATCATGGCAGCTATCGGAAGGGTGTCTGGAAACTGCATATCAGCAGCGCCAGTGAAGGTTTTGTGAAACAAAAAAATATGACGATCACGGATGCGGATACACAGATGCTCTCTGCGGATATTTCCTGCGGCACCGTGCCGGATGGCGCGACGCTTGTCCTGTGGTTGGTACAGGAAGATACGGTGGAGTCGATGGATGTAACAAACCTTTCCGAACCGCTAACATATCCTTTGGATGCCTTTGAAAATGGAAAATTGCATGTCAGACTGCAGATCAATGGCGTGAAAGATGTGGATTCGGAAATATCCATGAAATAGTGCTGTGATTAAAAATAGAAAATAATGATAGTATAGTATTAGTATGTGATAGTATTTGGGATTGATTTTGCCGATGGATGCGCGTATTGTGTTAGAAAAGGGATATCGGAGGGCGGGCGTGCTCTCTGAAGAATAAGGAGTAGGAGGAATCTAATATGGCAACAAGACCTGAATGGCTCAACACCGCGATTTTCTATGAGATCTATCCGCAGTCTTTTCGGGACACCAATGCGGACGGGATCGGCGATCTAAACGGCATCATCGAGAAGCTGGACTACATCAAAGGACTGGGATGCAATGCGCTTTGGCTCAACCCCTGTTTCAAGTCGCCTTTCTATGATGCGGGTTACGATGTGGAGGACTATCTGACCGTCGCGCCCCGCTACGGCACAAACGAGGATCTGGTAAGGCTCTTTCAGGAGGCGCATAAGCGGGACATGCACGTGCTCTTAGACCTGGTGCCCGGGCACACTTCGGTTGATCACAAATGGTTTCGCGAGTCCATGAAGGCGGAGCGCAATGAATATACCGACCGCTATGTGTGGACGGACAGCACTTGGGAGGAGCCGGACGGCATGACTGCGCTGAAGGGTGTGTCCGAGCGTGTGGGCGCCTGCGGCGTCAATTTCTTCTCCCACCAGCCGGCCTTAAATTATGGATATTATAAGCCGAACCCCGATAAGAAATGGCAGCAGTCCATGGATGCACCGGGACCGATGGCGACGAGAGAAGCCATGAAAGATGTGATGCGCTTCTGGCTTTCGGCGGGCTGCGACGGGTTCCGTGTAGATATGGCGCACTCTTTGGTCAAGGGCGACGAGGAGAGCAAGGGAACGATCAAACTGTGGCAGGATATCCGTGCCTTTTTGGACAGAGAGTTCCCTGCGGCGGTGATGGTATCTGAGTGGGGTGAGCCTGACAAGTCTCTGGCGGGCGGCTTTCACATGGACTTCCTGCTGCATTTCGGGCCTTCTCATTACAATGATATGTTCCGATGTGAGGAGCCCTGGTTTGCCAAGAGAGGAAAAGGAGACAGCGCGGTATTTTGGAAGAAATATCAGGAGAGTTATGCGAAGTCCTGCGGCGGTCTGATCTGTATCCCTTCTGGCAATCACGATATGGACAGGATGGCGAGACACCTTACGCCCGACGAGATGAAGCTGGCGTTCGCCTTCCTTTTGACCATGCCGGGGGCGCCTTTTATCTATTATGGCGACGAGATCGGTATGCGCTATGTGGAGGGGCTTAATTCCGTGGAAGGCGGCTATGAGCGGACGGGCGCGCGTTCTCCCATGCAGTGGGACGCTTCCTTAAATGCAGGATTTTCCGCGGCAGATCCCGCGAAGCTATATATTCGTCAGGACAGCGAAGCAGACCGACCGACCGTGGCAGCGCAGATGGGTGACGAGACATCTCTCTACAGCGAAGTGAAGCGGCTGATCGCGTTCAGACAGGCGCATGAAGCGCTTCGAAACGACGGGGAGATCGAGTTTATCGAAACAGAGAATTACCCGCTTGTATTTGTACGCAAGACCGCGAACGAGAAACTGCTGGTGGTCATCAATCCTTCTGACAGAAAGCAGCCTCTTGGCGGCGGCATTACTCCCGGTGAAGCGCTTTACACGATCGGGGATAAGATCGAAGGCGCGGCAGGAGGCTTTGCGGCGGCGCCCTGCTCAGCGGGAATCTATCGCTTATGAAAAACAGAATTTATACCGTGACTTTAAATCCGTCATTGGATTATGCCGTGACGGTGGACGATTTCAGATTGGGCTATACCAACCGCACGTCGTCGGAAACCCTGACGGCGGGCGGCAAAGGCATCAATGTCTCCACGGTCTTAAAAAATCTGGGTCTGGAGAGCACAGCGCTTGGTTTCGTGGCGGGCTTTACGGGTGAGGAAGTAAAGAGACAGCTGGCAGAGCGCGAAATCAAAGACGGATTGATTTCATTAGAAAAAGGTCTGACGCGCATCAATTTCAAACTCAGCTCGGTGGAGGGGACGGAGGTCAACGGACAGGGTCCCTTGATCCCACAGGAAGCGTTCTCGTGTCTTTGCGAGAGGATGAGAGAGCTTACGGTGGGCGACGTGTTGTTCTTGTCGGGCAGCATCCCGTCCTCCCTGCCGCAGGACAGTTATTGCAGACTGATGGAACAGACGCCGCAGGGAGTGCAGGTCGTTGTGGACGCGGCGGGGGAGCAGCTGAAACAGGCGCTTCCCAGGCATCCTTTCTTAGTCAAGCCTAACTGCCATGAGCTGGGGGAGCTTTTCGGCGTGACGTTGACGGACCGTTCCTCTGTGATTCTTTTTGCGAAAAAGCTGCAGGAGATGGGGGCGGTGAATGTGCTGGTATCTCTTGCGGGGGAAGGGGCAGTGCTCGCGGCGGCGGACGGCAGTGTGCAGGAAGCGCCTGCTCCGGTTGGGAAGCTGGTAAACGGTGTCGGTGCGGGTGATTCCATGGCGGCAGGCTTCATGGTGGGATGGCTGGAAAGGCAGGATTACAAGTATGCCTTTTCTATGGGTCTGGCGGCGGGAAGCGCAACCGCTTTTTCGGAAGGATTGGCGGATGGGGAGACGATCCGCGCGCTGTATCGTAGCCTGACTGGGACAGAAACATAAATAGACCGGATTTTTGAATGATTATGAAAAAAGAGACAGCGGTAAAGCTATCATAGATAGTATTGCCGCTGCTTTTTACTTTATCGGAAAGTGCGAAAGATATAGGACGGCGAACGATCATGACACGGAAATCACCGTTTGCAGCATAACGAAAAGAACATCAAACCACAAGCCGATATCTATATTGGATTTTTGAGTCTATAAAAAGGGGTATCAATATGTTATGGATCGCGGTATGCGACGACGAGGCGATCGTGTGCAATAAAATAGCGAGAAAGATCAAGGGCATGTTAGAGGAGATGAAAGTGTCCTGCCAGGTACGGCAGTTTTACAGCGGGCGGGAATTATTGCAGTCGCAGGAGACTTTCGACATTATTTTTCTGGATATCCTCATGGGCGGTCTGGACGGTATGCGGACGGCGCAGCTTATCAGGGAAAAGGCATATGATAAACTGCTCGTGTTTATATCCTCCAGCAGGGATCATGTATTTGACGCTTACGATGTGGAAGCATTTCATTATCTGGTAAAACCGATCGAAGACAAAAAGTTGAGAAGCGTTTTGCAAAAGGCCGTCAGCAAGACAAAAGAGCGCTCGCAGGCGTTTCTCCTTGTCAGCAAAGACAGGCAGAATAAAAAACTTTTTTTGGATGATATTTATTATTTTGAGATACGCGGGCGGCTGATCGAAGCCCATGGGATAGGCGGGATATTCAGCTATTACGGGCAGATTGGAGTTTTGGAAAAGGAGTTGCAGGGAAAGGGCTTTTTTCGCTGTCACAAAAGCTACCTTGTCAATTTAAAATATGTGGACGCGTACAACAGGCAGGAAATCATTCTTGATCACGGAGAGCGGATCGCCATTGCCAAGAGGCGGTATGAAGCGTTTTGTGAAGAAATTCTACAGTATATGAAAGGGAGGGTTTGAGAATGAAAAAAGGGATTCGGATGGCGGCGATGCTGATTACGGTAGTCACGCTGGTAATGCTGGCCGATCTTTTTTTCAATGCTCTGCTGTCCTGCCTGCTGTTGGTCTGGAAACATACGGCAGAGGGTATTGCCGTTCCTGTTTTGGGAGAAACAAATGAGATGGAGCTTACATGGCTCACCTGCAGCAGTTTCGGTCTGGCAGTACTAGCGGTATATGGGATGAAAAGGCGGCTTAAGGCTGTCTTTTGCGAAAAGCCCTGGAGATGGTATGCGGTACTGATTTTTCCGCTGCTGATGGTGGTGATCGCTATTTACGCGGCCAATTGGGGCGCCAGTTACGGTGTTTTTTTCAGAAGCGCTGGAGATATGGGCATCTATTATGATCAAATTTTTTCTTATGTGGGCTGGGTCGTTTTGTCGGGTTTATCTTTGTTTGCGGTGACAGTATCTGTTTTCGGCATGGACAGGATCTATGTGGAGCAGAAAAAAGCGGAGCAGTATCAGGTGCAGACGGCGGTCTATCAAACTTTGGAGGAGCAGTACAGACAGGCGGAGCGCCTGCGGCATGATTTAAAAAACCATGTGCTTGCGCTTCGTGGTCTGTGGGAAGCAAAGGCATGGGAAAAGCTGGGAGATTACTTAAAAAGGATGGAGGATAGCGCACAGTTTGGCATGAGCGGGGAGGCTGCGGGAAACAGGGCGGTGGATGCGCTTTTATGTCAGAAACGGAAGCTGGCGGAAGAAAAAGGGATCGATTGGGAATGCGACGTGCGGGTACCGAAACGGTGCAGTGTCAATGAGTTTGATCTCTGCGTCCTGTTTGGTAATCTGCTGGATAATGCGGTGGAAGCCTGCGAAAGATTGCAGCAAAAGGAAAAAGGGCAGGAGCAGGGAAGTAAGCCATTTATCCGCGTGCAGGCGGGAAACGTCAAAAGCTGTTTTTTGTTGGAAGTAAAAAACAGTATGGATATCGGGGAAACGCAGAGGAACGGTTCGGCGAAAGAAGATTTGCAGGAACATGGGATCGGGCTGTTAAATGTAGGCGATGTGGTGCGAAAGTACAACGGCGTTATGAACACGGAGAAACAGGAAGGCATTTTTGACATTTCGATCCTGCTTCCTTTGGGGGAAGCCGCTTATGACATGGAACGGGTTGTTTGAGACGGGATGCTAAAAGCGAAGGAACCCTTTGTCGAAACCTTTGGTAAAGGAGGAACAGATTATGCACACAAAGACAATGGAAGGCCTGATTGGGGCGAGGACGAATATGGAGTTGCTCAACACCCCGTTTCGGGTGTTTAAGGAAGCAAGACTCAAAGGCGACACCGCGATGATGGAACGTGCCATGGGCTATATGAACGAATGCGAGGAAGACGCGTACGAGTATAAGGAAGTAGCTGACGAAGGCATGAAAAAGGACGTGGAGGAAACCCGAAAGATCGCGGAGGAGCAGCGCGAGGAGATGATCAAAAAACGCAGGGAAGAACGCGAGGAGCAGCAGAAAAAGCTGGAGGAGGAAAGGAAGGAAAAGCAGGATCAGAAGCAGACGGATACGGTGGAGATCAGCGAGGAGGGCAAGGTGCTCCTGAAAGGAAGCACTGCGCCTGAGAGTGATGCTGCGGATAGCATGGATTCAGAAACTGTAGATTTGGATGCAGCCGCGCCCGCGAAGCCGAAGGCGGATTTGGAGCCTGTGTTTTATTCGAGTGCGGGGACGGTAGAACAGTCTGAAAATGCGGGGACGAAGGTTTCGGCGTCCGTATAAAGATTTATGAGCAGGATTGGGTAATAGAGGTTTCGGAAAAGGAAAACGGCACAAAAATGTGTCGTTTTTCATATGATAACACAAACTTACTTTGTTGAAGGCAATCTATCATGAAACATTATTTACATCCGGGCGCTTACGCTGAAATCAGCGGCAATGCCGATTATCCTTCCCTAAAGGGAACTGCTTATTTTTATCCTGTTTCTTCCGGAGGCGTATTGATCGAGACGGAAGTTTTTGATCTCCCGTATGAGAAGGTACCGCCGTACGGACAATTCTATGGTCTGCACATCCATGAGACGGGGGACTGCACGCTTCCCTTTGACAAAACGGGAAGTCATTATAATCCTGGGAGCCTGCCGCATCCTGAACATGCCGGCGATCTGCCGCCGCTTCTTGGTAATGAAGGATATGCCTACAGTGTTGTCTATACCGATCGGGTGGAACTGCCGGAGATCATCGAACGCTCCCTGATCATTCACAGTGCGCCCGATGATTTTACGACACAGCCGTCCGGCAATTCCGGCGTCAAGATCGGATGCGGTGTCATCACCGAAAAGATTCCATTCTTTCATTGATTTTCTTGACATTGTGTTTTGCTCTGCCATATTGGATCGCCCATACGATGGCAAAGATGAAGGCAAAAATGCCAAAGTAGCTTACAAGGCCCCAGACGCTGTGTTCCATCCAGTAGGTGACATAGGCGATCGGCATCATAATGAGAGATACGATCAGGAAGTAGATCCCGGTCTGTTTGGCGATGCCCCAA
Organism: uncultured Lachnospiraceae bacterium; assembly: GCA_910576815.1. GTDB lineage: Bacteria > Bacillota > Clostridia > Lachnospirales > Lachnospiraceae > UBA3282. The sequence continues at coordinate 33,475 of CAJTKA010000004.1, read as the reverse complement.
TCCTCGATTTCCCAGATGACGGAGCAGCCGCCGAAGCCCATGCCGAGGATGGCACATAAAAGTGCCTGCAGGATAACGGCATTGATTTCGTTTCCCATCGTTTCCGCCAATGCGGGCACGCAGGATGCGTAATACCCGTCCGCCCAGATCAGGGAGATCACGATCGTGATCAGATAACCGATGGACAGCCCGATCGGGAGGCCCGATATTGCGCGTAACATGATTTTCTTTTTGATACTCATAGTTTCCTCCATTCCGAGATTCGCTTTGCGCCTCTTTTTTCATGATTTTATTCTGAATCGTTGTTTACAGTCCTAACAGCTTTTTGATTTTGGCAACATATCGCCTTGAGACATAGGTGGTGGTGCCGTTTGCCATCTCAACGGAGATCGTACCGACAAAGCTTAAGTCGAAGTTTTTCACCTTTTTTAAATTGATGATCTCCGAGTTGGAAATGCGGACAAACTGTGCGGGATTCAACCGATCTTCCGCCTCGTAGAGCCGCAGGCGCAGCAGATATTCTCCGTAGTTTGTCTCAGCGAAAACCTTTCCGCCGCCCGCGTAGATCCGAAACAATTCGTCCTGTTCTAAAATCTTTGTCTTCCCGTCTTTCGTCCCGGAAATGATGGGGAGATTACGGTCTGACAGTTTTTGCACAATGGCATTGACTTCTTCGGTCATTGTATCAGTGAGGATGATCACTTTCGGTTCACTGCACGAAGCGTCAATTTTTATCTCAACCTGCATTGTCACTCCCTCCTTCCTGTGATGCCATTATAGGGGACGCGGCAGTTTCTTTCAATTGAATTTCGACGGTCGGTCGTTTGCGGCATACAGGTGGTCGGGATTGCTGCCGCGTCGGGAGGTATTTTGCAATCATCTATATTTTGACAGAGAGATAAGTTTTCAGTACACTAAAATACAGAGAGAAATCGGAGGAGGATAAACTGACATGAAACAATATCAAATGTTTGAATTATCATTTGCGTGCGACGATCCGTTCGGGGAGGTTACGGCGCAATTTACCGATGAGACAGGAGTCACAACGACTGTCAAAGGGTTTGCGGCGGCAGACAATCTGATAAAGGTAAGATTCTATCCTTCTGTATGCGGTAAATATACTTATGAAGTGAGTGGGAAAGTGACGGCTTCGGGCAGCGTGATCTGTGAGCGGATGGCAGAAGATGCGGCGCATGGAATCGTGAGGGCCCGCGGGACACATTTTCGATATGACGACGGCACCTGGTTTTATCCGTTTGGCACCACCGTTTACGCACTCATCCATCAGGAAAAGGTGCTGGTTGACCAAACGATGGAAACGCTGTCAAAGGCGCCGTTCAATAAGGTGAGGATGTGCGTTTTTCCAAAACATTATGATTATAACCACAATGAGCCGGAGTTTTTTGCCTTTGAGAAAAGGAAAGATGGCAGCTTTGACGTGAAAAGGCCCTGTTTTGCGTTTTTTGACGAATTGGAAAGCAGGATCACAGAGCTTGATCAGATGGGGATCCAGTGCGACCTGATCCTCTTTCATCCGTACGACAGGTGGGGCTTTGCCGATCTGACAATGGAGGAGGCCAAAACATATCTCGATTATCTGATCAGACGGCTTGCGGCCTTTCCCAATGTCTGGTGGAGTCTGGCCAACGAGTTTGACCTTATGAAATATACGCAGAAAGAGTGGGAAGAAATAGCAGCCTTTGTTGCCGGGAAAGATGCCTTTCATCATCTTTTGAGCAATCATAACTGCATCGAATTTTGGGATTTTGACAACAGGGATACCACGCATATCTGTCTGCAGATCAAAAATTGCGATGAGGTGAGCAGTTTTCTCAAACAATACGGGAAGCCGTTGATGGTGGATGAGTGCTGCTACGAGGGAAATATCGCGTTTGAATGGGGTAACATTTCGGCGTTCGAGATGGTCAACCGCTTTTGGATCGCCACGGTGCAGGGCGGCTATTGTACGCATGGAGAAACTTACCTGAGCGACGACGATGTTTTGTGGTGGTCCAGAGGCGGCGTCCTCAAAGGAGAAAGCGCAGAGCGTATTGCCTTTTTAAAAGACATCGTAGATGCTCTGCCGGGGCCGCTCACTTACTGCGGTTTTGAATTTTCAAAGGAAAAGTATGACGAGATCCGCGAACATCCCGAAAAAGCTGAAAATGATTTTTGGCGGGCGGTCGTGAGCGTTCCGTGGGAGAGGGCAAAAGGCGCCATGCTAAACGGCAAAGAATATGCGGGATGCGTTGGCGACGAGGCGTATCTGAAATATTTGGAAAGAAAATGCGCGGCTGTCACGGAGTTTCATCTGTCAAAGGAACACCGTTACGACGTTGAAGTGATTGATGTGTGGAATATGACGCGGCAGAAAGTCCTTGAGGGGGTGAGCGGAACGGTGACGGTAACGCTTCCGGGAAAGGAAGGCATGGCAGTGTTGGCGCGAAGAACCGACGGCTGATGATTCGTGGGAAAAGCGGGCAGCGGTAGAAAAATTTACACAAAGTATTTTTTTTGTGGTACAATGATTACAATTATGCAGTCTGCGGGGGTTCTTGGCAAAGTTCTGATTAGGAAGGGCTGCAAGCTGCGACGACAGGCCATAAGAGGGGAAACGAATACATGGAACATATCTGGGATTTTTTTGAGAATTTGAATGAGCTGGTTTACGTCGCTGACGCAGATACCTATGAGTTTATCTATATGAACAGGAAGGCGCTTTCCATCTGCGGTCTTACTTCCTTAGAACAAACAAAGGGCAAAAAATGCTACGAAGTGCTGCAAAACGCTTCCGCGCCCTGTGAGATCTGCAATAACAAAGAACTTGTTCCCGGGCAGTTTAAGGAGTGGCGTTATTACAATCCCATCTACAACAGACACATCTTAGTGAAAGATACGATCATTGAAATGGACGGCAGGCGGCTGCGCATAGAGTTGTCCATTGATATCAGTGCCGATACCAAACAAAATGAGATCATTCAGGATTACCAGCACAGGGAAGCGCTGATCAACGAGGCACTGCGGACTGCCATGCAGGCTTCCGATCCCGATACTTCTCTAAAGATTGCCATCGAGTATCTGGGAAAGGCATTAGGCGGCGAGAGAGTTTATATTTTTGAAAAAAACGCGGAGGGAAATGACGACAATACATACGAGTGGGTGGCAAACGGTGTGAGCCCGGAAAAGGACAATCTGCAAAATGTTCCCGCAGAGGTCTGTGAGGGCTGGTATCGCAGCTTTGCGGATGACAGATGCGTGGTGATCAGGGATGTGGAGGAAATCAAAACAAAGAATCCCCTGCAATATGAGATCTTGAAGCGGCAGAATATTTCTTCTGTCACGGTGGTACCGCTCTATGAAGACAACAGAGTGATCGGGTTTTATGGCGTCGACAATCCGCCTGCGGAGTCTCTGCACTACACTTCCAATATGCTGCAGATCATGGGACATTTTATTGAATCTCTGTTAAAAATGCGCAATCTGGTGAGGAACCTGCAAAGGATGTCCCATCTGGATCAACTGACGCAGATTGGAAACCGTTACGCCATGGTGGAGTATACGGAGAACATGCGCGCCGATGAGAGTGTGGGGATCGTTTACGGTGATATTACGGGTTTGAAACGGGTGAACGACGCGGAGGGGCATGCGGCGGGAGACCGCCTGATCCAATCTTCCTGCGAGTGCATGAAGGAAGCCTTTGGGGAGTCTTATGAGCTGTTCCGTATCGGCGGTGACGAACTTCTGGCGATCTGCGCGGGCATCAGCGAGGCGGACTTCAAGGAGCGGGTCGTGAACCTGAAAAAAATCATGGCGGATTCCTCTGTCAATATGGCGGTGGGCGCGGATTGGCAAAGCAACAGTGATGAGGGGATCAACGTTGTGCTGGCAGCAGCGGAGGCACGGATGTATGAGGATAAGGCCGCTTACTACAGGACGGCAGGAATCGATAGGAGACGCTGAGCGCTCCCGCAAAGGAAACACTCAGCACGCAGTCTTAACAATAGAGATATCCCAGTAGAAAAACCGCAGGTGAATTCCAATATATGGTGATTTCATTCAGGGAGTAACAGCCCACATGATCGGCATAGCACTTCATGGGAGGCGTTCCCTTGGGAATCAATCTTTCGGCATCCGGGTCACATGGAACCCGATTCGGGCCGCCGCTCACCATGCCGGGAATACATGCTTCGATGCCGTCCGCATGGGCGGGACGAAGATGGGGATAATTACAGCAAAATTCTCCGGTACCCGTCACATAGCTGTAGCCCGTGGGATTGACACCCAAAAGATAATCAAGCTGCATGACAGCATAGTCTCGATACGTATTACGCTTCTCCAGATAATCGCTGATGGCAAAAATCATGCCGTGCTCCAGCAGCGTCATATTGCTTCCCCAAGTAAAATCATGTTCTTCCATGGCACAGCCGTATCCGCAGTGATCGGCCACGTCTTTCAGCCGCGCGGCTTCCATATGAAAGTGATCGGCAAACTGCTTTGCAAGTGCGCTGTCGGTCTCGTGTGGGCACAGCAGGTAGGAAAGTGCACCCAGGCCGCCCATTTCAGCGTATCCCAGTGCCGTAAAGGAAAACTCGTTTCCAAGCGCCTTTAACATCTTATCATGATCCTTATTGTCACCAGTCAAAGTGTACAGCTCGGCGTATGCCCAGAAGCGGTTTGAAAAGTCGTTGGATTCGCCATATTCACCCGTATTGCAGTCGCTTGGATTTTGAAAACCGATAAAATCGGGGTTGCGATCCAGCCACTGACACGCTTTCTTTGCTGTTTGACGAAGTTTCTTAGAAAATTCCCTGTCGTATGGTTCATAGATCCTGCTGGCAAGAGCGCATACCGCACCGCAGTCCGCTGTCGCCATGGAGGAAACCGCAAAAACATAGAGGGGCGCATCGTCATCTTCCGGCATGACAAAGGGCGCGTGGCGCATCGTCGTGGCTTTGTGGTAGATGCCGCCGTCCTCCCGCTGCATTTTCATAAACCATTCCAGTTCAAGGCGGCATTCCGCAAGCAGATCGGGCACGTCACTATCGCTTTCGGGAATCGCAAACTGCCGTTTTTCAAAAACGGAGGGGAACATCTTGTAAGCATAGAGCAGATGCGCCACGGCACAGGATCCAGCAGTCACATAGCGGCCGTAATCGCCTGCGTCATGCCAGCCGCCGGAGACCTCCAGTTCCGTTTTTTTATCTTCGTAGAGCAGAGCGGTAGAGGTATGACATTTTCCGTGCCGATACACGCCCGCATAAGCTTCGTCCAGACCACAGCCGCAGCGCAGATAGTAAAATGCCTTTACGATATCATGAAAGACCTCGTCATACACATTTTCTGCAATTTGAAATTCCGCAGAAGTTTCATCTACAGCGACCACACGATAGGTCCCTTTTTGGGAAAAAGCGGAAAAATCTGCCTCATACACTGTGTCCCCGGAGTTTTTGTCGTCTCCGAACCGCACCGCTTTTCCTTCATATCGACAGGTCCCGTTGTGGTCAACGATGCGAAAACTTTCGCATGGGAAATTCATGACGGCTGTTTTTTTGCTATTGGGACGATATCCGGCCTGGTTCACAAAAATTTGAAAAGGATTTGTTTTTACTGCCCCTGATCCCTTGCTGTAATCTGTCTGATTCATAATCTTCCCGCCTCATCTTTGGTCAGGGACTGCCATGGCTTTGTTTTATGCATTTGCTTTGTCAAAGCCCGTCCCATAAATTTAAAATTCAGTATAGCGGTTTATTTCTCTGTGTACTATAATATTTATATGGAAAAATTGTAAAAATCTATTTGTGAGGTGTGCTTATGAGCGCTTTGTTTGAAAGAAGTGATGCCCTGAATACTCCCATAGAGTGCTTTGTTTTTGATGCGGGGAAACATGAATTCCCCGTAAAGCCGCATTGGCACTACTTTGCAGAGTTTATTTATATGCTTGAGGGAAGCGCGGAAATGCGCAGTAATGACTTCTCATGCGTCTTAAAAAAGGGTGAGATGATGATTTTCCATCCTTCCGCGGTGCATTCTATCTATCCTGCCGACGACAGCATGCCTGTCTATGCCGTGTTGAAATTTGACATCAACAGATTTAATCATACGCCGTCCTATGCGCCGAAAATCAGGAGCATTTTTCAGTATGCGGAGAAGATCGGTATGAAAATCCTATTTGGTCGGGAGGCGGTGGAAAAGGCGCAGTGCAGCAGGATCTGGTCTGTGTGCATGGCGGAAATCGCCAATTATCAGTACGGCAGGGAGCTTGTTCTGCAGGCTAATATCTATGAGCTTTTAATGAATATCATACGCCTGTGGCTGGCTGACGGTATGGTGATCGACAATCGTTTTATCCCGCAGACAGAAGATCATACGATTGATAATATCACCGAATATATTGATCTTTTTTTGTCGGAAAATCTGCGTGTGGCGGATATCGCGGAGCAGTGTGGCTTGAGCTACTCCTGTTTTGCCAAGAAATTTCACGAGCAGTACGGCATGAGCTGCAAGCAATACATAGAGAAAATGCGATTTTATAAGGCGGAAGAATTTCTTATTTTTACTGATTTTGATCTCAATTACATCAGTCAGGAAACGGGATTCTCCGATTGCAGCCATTTTATCAAAAATTTCAAAAAGTATAAGGGGGTTACCCCGAAGCAGTTTCGATCGAGCAGACGCCCAAAAAATCATACTGAGTCCCAAATATAGGACTTAATACATGGTATCCTCTCTTTAGAACATTAGTTCGATGCAAAAACGAACGGAAAGAGAGGATATTATTATGAAAGGATATGCAGTGGAGAGTGGTTATATGGGATATGTGAACGGAGGCTATATGCTGTTTGCGAGCGAGGAGGATTATGCGGATTATCTGGAGGATTAACGGGCATATTCCTAAAGGGATGCAGAGATATCGGCACACAGTTGCGGCTTCTGTCATTTTTCGGTTGATAACATATGGGAAATACAATACAATGGTAATGTGTCGGCCGGCTCCGACATAGTTATAGAATAGTGCATAGATGTGCCGATTGTAAATGTGAGGAATGCACGGGAGCGCTTATGATCAAAAAGATAGATGGAATTTCCGTGAATTATACAGACGAGGGTGAAGGAGAGGCGGTTCTACTCCTGCACGGCTGGGGGGCGAATATTACCCTGTACCGTGGAATTATTGACACGCTGAAACAAAGCAGACGGGTTCTTGCTCTTGATATGCCCGGTTTTGGCAAGACGCCGGAGCCGCCCGTGCCTTGGTGTGTGGATGACTATACGGAGTTTGTCCTGCACTTTATTGAGTCCTTTGCGATCCAGCGTCTGAGTGTGGTGGTGCACTCTTTTGGCGGCCGCGTCTTTTTTAAGCTGAATGCCAGAGAAAATTTGCCATTTGCGATGGAACGCGCCGTGTTGATAGACAGCGCGGGGATTCTACCGAAAAAAAATCTGCGTCAAAGACTCAGCCTCCGCTTTTACAAGGCAGGCCGTACCTTTATGAGTACGCCTGTGATGCGCTTTCTTTATCCCGATGCAGTGGAGGAGATGCGTAGAAAGCGAGGGTCTTCCGACTATAATAATGCGACGCCTCTGATGCGAGCTACCCTGGTAAAAGTGGTGAATGAGGATCTGGAGCCACTGATTCATCTGGTGCAGTGTCCAACGCTTTTGATTTGGGGAGATCTGGATACGGCTACGCCGATTGCAGATGCGAAGCGGATGGAGGAGCTGATCAAGGACGCGGGACTGGTGGTGTGCGAGGGAGCGGGGCATTTTTCTTTTGCAGAGCAGCCGGCGAAGGTGAATGGGGCGCTGCGGGCATTCTTTGGTGAGCGTGAGAAGAACTTCTAGTCACTCGCAGCAAGGGCTGCATTCGCAAAAGCAGCATAGCTGCTTTCGAAGTTCTAAGTCTCACGCAGGAGAATGCCTGAAAGACGGCATTCTCCGCATTGATTTGAGTCACAATAGAGTTGTGACATGGAGGTTAGCGTGATTTTTGTAATATGGTTTGCCACCTTCGCGGTGGGCGCTGTCTGGTATGTGCTATACCTGACGCATATGTTCCAGCAAAATTCCTATAAGCCGCGGGAATACGGGGAGTGGCTGCGGGTGCATACGAATGTGGGACGGCTTTTGGGTAAGAGCTTGTATGCCATAATATCTTTGCCCCTTATGTTTGTCGGAAACAGGGGCTGCCTGGTCGCGGCCTGCCTTATGAATGGAATGACCATATTAGTCAATAAACCTCACAAGGCGAAAAAGCCGCTGGTGTATACGCCCCGCATAAAGCGGCTGCTTGCCACGACGGGGATCATCTGGCTCCTGGTGCTGTTGGTTGTGACTTTTCCATGGCTTTATATGAGCTTGCAGGGGGCGGTGGTGATACAGCTTGGCGAGACGGGGCTGTTTCCCCTGTTTCGTAACTTGGGCGTTACGATGCTGCTCTTATTTCTCCTGCAGCCCGTCCTGCTTTTGCTCGTCAATCTGATCAACCACCCTGTGGAGTTGGGAATCAACAAACATTATATTCAGGATGCAGCGCGTATCCTGCGGGAAATGCCGGGACTGCGGATCATCGGCGTGACGGGGAGTTATGGCAAAACCAGTGTGAAATATTTCCTGAACACCCTGCTCTCTGCGCAGTATAACGTACTTTGTACACCGGGGAATTATAACACGACGCTGGGCGTTGTGCGGACGATTCGGGAGAAGATGAAACCTTTTCATGAGATTTTTATCTGTGAGATGGGCGCCAGAGAAGTTGGAGATATCAAAGAGATCTGTGATTTGGTGCATCCTGATCACGGTATCATCACGTCCATCGGGCCGCAGCATTTGCAGAGTTTCCACACGATGGAGAATATCATTTCCACGAAATTTGAATTGGCGGATGCAGTGCCCGATACGGGTAAGGTATTTTTGAATTATGATAATGAATACATCAGAGGACATAAGATAGAGAAGTCTGTGGTAAGCTATGGGATCGGAGACGACGCTGCAGATTTTAGGGCCTATGATATCCGTGTGTCCGCGCGAGGTTCCTCTTTTCGGATGAAGGATGAGAACGGAACGGAGCATGAGTTTCACACGAAGCTCGTGGGCAGTCATAACGTGCAGAACATCGCGGGTGCGATTGCTGTGGCACACACACTGGGGATTCCCATGGAAAAGCTGCTCTATCCCGTCAGACAGTTGGAGAGCGTTCCCCACAGATTACAGTTGATCAGACAGGGAGACCGAATCATATTGGATGATGCTTATAATTCCAACAAGAACGGCTTTGAGGCAGCGCTCGACACATTGGTGTTGTTTCAGGAGCTGCGTATCCTGTTGACTCCCGGTATGGTGGAACTGGGCGAAAAGCAGTATGAGGAGAATAAGGAAGCTGGCATGTATGCTGCCGATAAATGTGATTACGCCATTTTAGTTGGAAGGGAGCAGACAAAGCCTATTCAGGACGGGCTTATGGAGGCAGGCTTTCCGCAGAATCGGATGATTTTAGTGGATACATTACAGGAGGCGTTTCAGATGGTAAACGCCATTCCTGACGAGAGGCAGAAGGTGATCCTGTTAGAAAACGATCTGCCGGATGTGTACGCGTGAGCGACGGACAATAATATGATTGTGATATCTGTACAGTTACTGCAATATTATCGTTAGGATCGAAAATAGAATCAGTAAGTAAGACGAGAAAGGAAACACGATTATGAAAATCAGAGTGGGCGTTTTTTTCGGTGGAAAGAGTGTGGAGCATGAGGTGTCCGTTATCTCGGGGCTGCAGGCTTTCAATAACTTTGACAGGACGAAATACGAGCCGATCCCCATCTACATCACGAAGGAGAACGAGCTTTATACGGGGGAGGCAGTCGGAGATATCGCAAATTATAAAAATATATCCGCGCTTCTAAAAATGAGTACACGTGTTTTTATGATGTGCGAGGGAAACTGTGTAAAGTTGATCCAATATCCTGTCAAAAAATTTGGCAGTTCCGAAGTGGCGCAGATCGATGTGGCCTTTCCCGTGGTGCATGGCGCAAATGTGGAAGACGGTTCGATCCAGGGATTTTTATCCCACTATAATATCCCCTTTGCAGGCTGTGACGTGATGGCATCCGCCGTGACGATGGATAAATATGTGATGAAAACTGTACTGCAGGATAACGAGATTCCCGTGCTTCCCTGTGTGACGCTTCACGCAAAAGATTATCAGGGCAGCGAGGAGAAAGCCTTTGATCAGATTGAAAATAAGATTGGTTATCCCGTGATCGTTAAACCCGTAAACCTCGGCTCCAGCGTGGGTATCAAAGTGGCGAAGGACAGGGAGGCATTGAGGGATGCTTTGGAGTATGCGTTCACCTTTTCTGAGAAGGTGCTTACCGAGCGGGCGATCCTGAATTTGCGGGAGATCAACTGCGGCGTGTTGGGAGACTACGAGGAAGCGCAGGCATCTGAGTGTGAGGAGCCCATTTCCGGCGGTGAGACAGGGATCTTAAGCTATGAAGATAAATATGTGGCAGGAGGGAAAGGCGGTTCCGAGGGCATGAGGACCGCAAAGAGAGAACTGCCTGCAGACCTGACACCCGAAAAGCGGGAGGAGATCCGCTCGCTCGCGGTAAAGACGTTCCGTGTGCTGGGTTGTAACGGTGTGTCCCGTATTGACTTTATGATTGACTGCGATACCGACCAAGTTTACGTGAACGAGATCAATCCGATTCCCGGCTCGTTGGCTTTTTATCTCTTTGAGGCTCTGGGGAAGCCCTACGCAGAGCTTTTGGACGATATGGTCAGGCTGGCGTTAAAGCGGGCACGCGAGGAGCAGGGGAGGCTGACGTCGTTTGATACCAATATTTTGCAGAATGCAAATTTATCGGGGGCGAAGGGCGTGAAAAAATAGAAAGGCGAAGGGCATTATCGCAGAGGACGGCCCGCTGCCAGATCCTCGGAGATAAATGGGGTGAAATAGAAAGGCACGGTTAAAAGTCTTTGTTCCGGATCATAACCATAGTTGTTTTTGGATATCTTGACAGCGCAGGCAAAGTGATTATGGTTTGCGAATTTTGCCAGCGAATTAAGCGTGCCTCTACCTTTTTTTACATCGATTGGATAAAGGGTATTGTTCGATTCGATGATAAATTCAAGTTCGGCGGATGCTTTTCCTCTCCAGTAAAAAAGGTTGTTGTTTTTGGCAGTTAGTTCACAGGCAACGAAATTTTCAAAGAAAATGCCGGAAAGCGTATTTTCTTTTTGAGCGGTCACAAAGGAAGCAGCATTGATGCCGCTTTGATAGGAAAACATACCAATATCGCCGAGAAACAGTCGGAAATTACTCTCACGTTCTGGCATAAGAGGCATTGTGATATGTTCTTTTAGCTGAAAAGACTGATTGACAATATGCGCCATGGTGAGCCATTGAATAGAGGTTGCGAAATCCCTTGTTTTGCTTTTTTCCTCGATCAGTCCGGGAGAAAAATTTTTCGATTCACGGTTCAACTCTCGGTAAATGTTGGAAAACAGTGCACGGGATCGCAGGAGGGCTTCTCTGCTTGCCTGATAGAGTTCCATATCAGAAAGATAATTATCGTAAAGAGCCTTGAGGATTTCTCTTGCCTCTAAAAGGTTATCGTCTTCAATATAAGCATTTACCGCTTCAGGCATACCTCCCACTAACAGATATTTATACACCTGTTCCATAGCCAGTTCGTGAATGCCGGCTGTAAGCGGACATCTGGTCTCATAAGCCTTTTTAACAGTCTCAAATAATATTTTGTTGCTGTTCAACAAAAATTCGTCGAATGACATGGGATAGATGTTAAGCTGGTCGATTTTTCCTACCGGGAACAAAAACTGACTGCTTCCAGCGGTGCCCCTTTTGTGAGTCTCCCTCTGAATTTTGATGCGAACCATGGAACCCGTGGCAATGACAGGAATCTGTCGGAAATCCTGACAGAAATATTTGAGCGAAGAGATAATGTTCGGGCATTCTTGTACCTCATCAAAAATTAGAAGGGTATCTTCGGTGATTGGTTGTCCTTTGAGCAGGGAAATATATTCAATGATTTTCTCGGCATTAGCTGTTGCGGTGCAAAACTCGCGTACTTCATCTTCCTTTTTGCAGTCAATGTAGATATATTGATCTTTATAAAAGGTTTCGGCAAAGATGTCTTTGATCAGATAGGTTTTGCCAACCTGCCTTGCGCCCCACACCATCAGAGGCTTTCTGCGATTACTATGATTCCATTCGATCAATTTTTGTGTTGCGATTCGTTCCATAGAAAAACCTCCAATGCCTGTGAATACTCAAAGTTTAACATAATTCGTACCATTTCGCAAGTTTATTGAGCAATTATTTGCACCTTTTATAGTGCTTCGGATTTGATTATTTGCACCTTTTTTCGGGTTCAAATATTTGTTAATTATACTTTACAGTAAAATAGCACAATCCGTCGCTTGTTGCAAAGAGTATGTATATTATTTCCTCTGCTACAAATAATAGTAAAACGAAAAAGACCAGGCACAGTGCTTGATTAAATAACAGCCAAAGATGCTTCGGAATGTTGGAATGGAGGAAAGAAAACTTATGAAAGCGACAGGAATTGTGAGAAGAATAGATGATCTGGGGCGTATTGTGATTCCCAAGGAGATCCGCAGAACTTTGCGGATCCGTGAGGCGGATCCCCTCGAAATTTACACGGACAGAGAGGGCGAGATCATCCTCAAAAAATATTCTCCCATCGGTGAGATGGGAACTTTTGCCAAGCAGTATGCGGAGAGTATGGCGCAGGTATCCGGCCATGTCGCCCTGATTACGGACAGAGATCAGTTTATCGCGGTATCAGGCGGCATGAAAAACCTGTTAGGCAAGTCCATCAGCAGGGAATTGGAGGAAAAAATTGACCGCAGGGAGAGTGTGGTAGCTGCCAGAGGAGACAGGAATTTCATCCAGATCAGCACCGACCTTGAGGACGTTCATCACGAGGCTATCAGCCCCATCATCTGCGAGGGCGATGTGATCGGTTCCGTGATCCTGTTGGAGACGGACCATAAGTCCAGAATGGGAGAGGTGGAGCAGAAGCTAATCCAGTCGGCGGCAGGATTTTTGGGCAGGCAGATGGAACAGTAACTTCCTGCGAAAAAAGATAAAAGGACGATAAAACCCGCAGTCTGCCTTATATGCAGATTGCGGGTTTTTCAAATTGTAACTGTAATATAACTGCAAAAGTTACAATTGCTTTTCAGTAAAATTTCAAGGTATAATATGTTTCGGAACACATTTGGAAAGTTTACTCTGTTATTTGCTTCGTAGTTTATGTACGACTTTTTATTATGAGGAAAAAGCAGATGAAAATCGCAGTACTTGGAGATATCCACAGCAATCACACAGCGCTTGCGACCTGTATAGCACATGCTTTAGAAAGAGATGTGGATGAGTTTCTTTTTCTCGGCGATTACATAAGCGACTGTGCTTATCCGCAGAAAACGATGCAGATTGTTTATGATATGAACAAAAAGTATTCCTGCCGTTTTATCCGTGGAAACCGGGAAGATTATATGCTGCACCACAGGAAAGATTCACAGGAAGTATGGACTTATTCTTCCACGAGTGGAAGCCTTCTCTATACATACGAGAATCTTTCCGAGTCTGATTTGGATTTTTTTGAAGGTCTGGCTATCAGCGGCTTTTATGAAAAAGAAGGATTTCCTCCTTTTTGCTATTGTCATGGTTCGCCTGCCTCCTCCAGAGAGTATCTTAGCGGGGATAAGGAAAAGCTGGAAAAAATCCTGAAAGACGTGGATGTGGATTTGCTGATCGGCGCTCACACCCACATACAGGAAAGTGTCACAGTCGGTAATAAAGAATGGGTCAATCCCGGTTCCGTGGGCGTTCCAATCGGTCATGGCGGAAAAAGCCAATATATGATATTGCATGGGACAAAAAGCGGCTGGCAGGAGGAATTTTTTCAACTGGAATACGATGTGGACACGGTTATAAAAGAATATGAACTGTCAGGACTGGATCAAAAGGCGCCGTGGTGGACAAGATTAAACATACATTTGCTCTATACAGGGGAAGATCATAGCGCGGCCTGCATTATGCTTGCCAGAGAATTATGTGAGGAAGCGGGTGAGGAAGTAAACGGATTGGACATCCCCGAAGAATACATGGAAATGGCGGTCAAAAGATTAGAGTTAAATTTATAAGGAGTAACTGAACGATGAACAAAAAAATATTATGGAACAGCGGCTGGTCTTTCTTAAAGACTGCGCCGGGCACGACTTACGAACAGGCGTTGGCAAGATCACAGGAATTTCAGGCGGTGGATATCCCCCACGACTGGCTCATCCATGATACGCTTAATCTCTATGAGGACGGGACGGGCTGGTACCGAAAAGCATTTACATACGGACAGGATGACAAGCGAGCGTTCATCACCTTTGAAGGCATCTATATGGACAGCACGGTTTATTTAAACGGTGCAAAGGTTGGAGAGTGGAAGTATGGCTACTCCTCCTTTACGCTGGACGTCACGGATTTTTTGCAGGCGGGAGAAAATGAAATTGTAGTGGGCGTATGCTTCTTAAGCCCCAACAGCCGCTGGTACTCAGGAGCGGGTATTTATCGGAACGTGTGGTTCCAGACAACAGAGAAGACTTATCTGCCGCAGAATGCGGTCTATGTCAGCTCCAAAAAGCAGGACGATGACAGCTTTTTGGTGAGGATCGAGACCGAGATCGCGGGCGAAAAAAAGGACAGTGCACAGATTGCATTCACGCTTTTTGACGGGAACGGCAATGAAGTGGAAATGCAGCCTGTGGAAAAGGCGGCCGATTCTTTTGCAAAAGGGGCAGCGACTCACCCGGATGGAACAATTGCAATCGTACGGTATTTTCGTGTGCGCGGCGTGCGGCTTTGGGATATTGATGCGCCTGTACTCCATACCCTGAAAACGACGCTTTTGGTGGACGGGGAGACGCTGCATGAGGATGTGCAGCGCATCGGTTTCCGCTATGTGGAATACACCACGGACAAGGGCTTTTTCTTAAACGGCAGGCACATCAAACTAAACGGCGTCTGTGAGCATCATGATTTGGGTGCGTTAGGAGCAGCATTTAATAAGTCAGCGATGCGGCGTAAATTCCGTATCTTAAAAGAAATGGGTGTAAATGCCGTCAGGGGTACGCACAATATGATGGCGCCGGAGGCACTCGATCTTGCGGACGAGATGGGCGTGCTCATTATTTCAGAAGCCTTTGATATGTGGGAGAAGCCGAAGACAGAATATGATTACGCGCGGTTTTTCAAGGATTGGTCCGCAAAGGATGTGGCGAGCTGGATCAGGGGTGAGCGGAATCATGTAAGCATTATTTTTTGGAGCATCGGCAATGAGATCTATGATACCCATGCGGATGCGCACGGGATGGAACTGACCCGCTATCTGCGCGACGAGGCGGAAAAGCATGACCCCATGAAGAATGCGCGCGTTACCTTCGGCTCTAACTATATGCCGTGGAAAAATACCCAAAAATGTGCGGATATCTTGAAAATACCGGGCTATAATTACGCAGAGAAATACTATGAGGAGCATCATAAAGCGCACCCTGACTGGGTGATCTACGGCAGCGAGACTTCGTCTATCGTGCAGAGCAGGGGCGTGTATCATTTCCCATTAAAGGCGGGCATCCTTGCGGAGGAAGACGAGCAGTGTTCAGCGCTCGGCAACAGCTCGACGAGCTGGAGCGCGAAATCTATGGAAATCTGCGCTACGGTTGACAGGGATCTGGAATTTTCGCTGGGACAGTTTCTCTGGTCGGGCTTTGACTATATCGGAGAACCCACGCCTTATCATACGAAAAACTCTTATTTCGGGCAGATTGATACGGCGGGCTTCCCCAAGGATTCTTACTACGTATATCAGTCGGTTTGGACGGATTATCGCCAGAAACCGATGGTACATATTTTCCCGTACTGGGATTTTAACGAAGGGCAGCTGATCGATGTGCGCGTGTGTTCCAATGCGCCGTATGTGGAGCTTTTTGTGAACGGAAAGAGTCTCGGGAAGCAGCAGCTGACGCATGAACCCGGAAGCGGCCGCCATATCATTGCGGATTATCAGGTCCCTTATGAAAAAGGTACGCTTACGGCAATCGCCTATGATGATAACGACAACGAAGTGGCAAAAGAGGAGAAGCATTCCTTTGGCAATTCTAAAAAGATCGTGATCGTCCCCGACAATACCCGCGTTAAGGCGGACGGCAGGGATTTGCTTTTCTTTACCATTACTACGGTAGACGAGAACGGGATACCCGTGGAAAATGCCTGCGACAGGATTCATGTGAAAGTGACGGGAATGGGCAGGCTGGTCGGCCTTGACAATGGGGACAGTACGGACTTCGATGCTTATAAAGGCGTGAGCAGGAGATTGTTTAACGGCAAACTGCTGGCGATCGTGCAGGCGGATGTGATGCCCGGGGAAATCAAAGTCGAGGTGTCGGCGAAAGGTTTGCAGGGCGCGACCGTCGTCTGTGAGAGCTATGCTTGTGAGTGTGAAGCACAGTCAGGCGAGAAAACAGCTACGTTTACAGTGAATCAGGAAATGCCCATTGTACTGGGAAAAGCGGAAGAAGTTCCCGTGCGTAAGATTGTATTAAAATCCCTGAACGGACAGCATTTTACAAAAGACAATGCTGCCATTACCGTGGAAGCGCAGATAGAGCCGCCGCAGGCGGACGATCAGGAAGTGACCTTCCGTGCAGTGAACGATACGGGGGTACCGGTCAATCTGGTCAGTCTGACGGCAGAAGGAAACCGTGCCGTAATGACGGCAAAAGGAGACGGCGAGTTCCGCCTGTTTGCTTTGTCAAAGAGCGGAACGGACAAGACCAGAGTGATGTCTCAGCTTGAGTTTTCTGTAGAAGGTTTCGGGCAGGCGTACACTGACCCTTATGACTTTGTGGCAGGCAGCCTGTATACTTCGGTGGCAAAGGGCGATGTCGGCTGCGGCAACGAGAGAGGCGTCGCGACGGGGAGAGACGGCGATACCATTGTCTGTTTTGAAAATCTTGATTTTGGCACCGTGGGCAGCGATAAGATCACCATTCCCATTTTTGCGCTGGACGGTAACGAATACCCCATTCAGATCTGGGAGGGCATTCCGGGAGAAGCTGGCAGCGAGATCGTTGCGGATGTGATTTATCAAAAGCCTTCTATCTGGAATGTGTATCAGGAGGAGACTTTTAAGTTGAACAGGCGGCTGAAAGGAAACACAGCCATCAGCTTCCATGTTTATCAGAAGATCCATATCAAGGGCTTTTCTTTTACCAAATATGAGAAGGCATGGCAGGAGCTGATGGCGGGAGAAGCGGACGGCGTGTTTGGCGACAGCTTTACGAAGAACGGCGACAGGGTAGAAGGAATCGGCAATAATGTATTTCTTGAATTTTCCGCCATGGATTTCGGTAAGAGAGCTGTTAAAGGAGTGGCCGTCAAGGGAAGGGCACATAACGGCAGTAATACCATTCACATCCGTTTTTATAATGGGTCGGAGGAAATTAAGCAGATCGTGGAATTTCCTGAAAGCGGAGAGTACATGCTGCAGGAATTTGCCTTAGAGCCTGTAAGCGGCAAGTGGGATGTGTCGTTTGTCTTCTTACCGGGGAGTCATTTTGACTTTGAGAGTTTTCGGTTTTTCTAGGAAAGATGCATTGATGGGGGAAATTCGTGTCCCCCAAAAGTATGAAGTACGCAGGGAGGCGATTATCATTTTCTTTTATGTTATCATAACGATATTTATCTTTGTCATATTTAGAAAAGCAAAGCCTGAGCTGAAACAAGGGACGAAATCAGAATTGCTTTTTGGTATCGCATGGTTTTCCTTTTATTTTGCACTTGCCATGATTAGTAATCAGTTTCAGATATCCGTTGTAAATGAAGCCACAAATTGGCTGCTGCTCGTCTTGCTGCCATTATTGATTACAGCGAGAATACGAAAAGAGAAAATCATTGTAACGCTTAGAGAAATCGGAGTAAGGCTTCCTGATCAAAAAACAGGATGGAAGATATTGCTGGTATGCATGATCTATACAGGCATCATCTTTTTTGTGTTTAGCCTGAGTGAAGAAACATCTATGGCGGACCTAAATATCTTGAAGATATTGAGAAATTTTCCTGTTTTTCTGCTTTTGATGATGGTGACAGCAGGATTTACGGAAGAATTTTTCTTTCGAGGCATTCTGCAAAGATGCCTGACAAATACGCTGAAACGACCTTATTTAGCTGTTTTCATCACCGGTATTTTATTTGGGTTATATCATTTTCCGTTTGCCTATTATCTTTGGGACGGTGTGTCCGGAAACGTGGTCAATGCTTTCAAAACGATTATGACGGAGCAGGCCATCGCGGGATTTGCGCTCGGATTATTATATGAAAAAAGCAATAAAAATCTTTGGAGCAGCGTTCTGCTGCATTCACTGTCCAATGCCGTGATCATGTCAATAGGCTTTTGATAGGGGAACTGCTTTATCCAGATAAGATAAAGCAAGTTCTTCCTGCTCACGGCTTCTGCGAAGCATTTCAATGAGATGATTTCTCTTTTCTTTCAAAGAATCTTTGGCATAGGAGTTACGTTCATGAGCAATGGTTGCGATTTCTGTTGCGGAGGATATTATGTCATGATATTGGTTGATTGCCAGGGTCATTAGCTCCTTATCTATGCCGGGAATGATGTTTTGGCATCGTTCAAAAAACTGTTTTGTTCGCAGTTTATTTTCATAATGAATAAACGCATGAGGGAAAATACATTCCATTTGATCTGCATCTCTTTGGTTTTCTTCCCTAAGCAGATTACACCAGTTTTGGTAAATGACCAAACCGTAGCCCTGCATTTTATCTTCTCCGCAATGTTTGGTATTGGATAACAACTTTATCCCCCGATGGAGCGCATGATCACATGTCTGCTCCAAAGATATTTTTTCACTTGCTGGCTTCAATATCATCATATCGCAGTCCGACTTGTACCATCCTGAGTATTGATGAAGTTGGTCAAAGTTTATGCCTACATTTTTTTGATCATCACCCTCCAAAAATCCTAATCCTATTAAAGTTTGTCCATGGTCGGAAAATCCGATGGCCAGAATCGTGTCCGTATACTCCTTGGGGATTATTATAACAGGATAGCCGTGTTCAATCTGTTTGCAGGCGAGAGCAATCAATTCATCTTCTGCGTGATCTGCCTTTGTATGGAGCTCATAATCCAAGCCGTATAGTAAAAAACTATCATGAATACATGGATCGGGGGCATAGGAATAGCCAAAGCATACATTCGTAATAGCTGACTGCAAAATGTATTCTTCGTCATCGTTGATCTGACAACCTTTTATGTCCTTGCGCGCCTCCAAACCAAAAAACAATTTGATCGCAGCTAAGAGAGAAGCAGATGAGATGCTTTTAGGCCACTCAGGACCGGAATAATCAGCTGCGGGGATTCGCGGTTTAAGGACAAATTCATAATGAAAGTCCATATTGTGTAAAGCACATGACAACGGATCAAGAATCCTGTCCACAGAACAGTTGAAAAGTCTGGATAGATCATAAAGCATCGGCGTTTCGGGTATTGCCTTTCCATTCTCCCATTTACTGACTGCCTGCGGTGAAACTTTTAGTTTTTCCGCGAGCTGTTCTTGCGTGTAGTTGTGTTCCCTGCGCAGATGTGCAATCTGCTCTCCCATTTTTTTGACATCAAACATAGCTGTCTTCTCCTTTGGCTTTCTAATAGCAGTAATATACTGTGTCATTATTATGCCCGCTGCATCATGGAAAGTCCATATATGACAGGTTGTTTTTTCAGCTTATCACGCAACTCACAGTTGTGGACTGTTACTGTCTTGCTTTAATAGGAGTATAATAGTCCATCTGCTCGTATCCCATTATTTTTTGCACAAGCGGTGAGGTGATGATATTCCCCAGCTCAGGGCGCGACGGATCGCGTTCAAGCCCATTTTCACTCAGGAACTTGTCCACTTCAGCATTCATATGATCCTTATCTGTTTTTTGGTCGATGTCTGTTGCAACAGCATAAAGACCTCCTTGAAAATCAACTATCTCCAATTCCGGCGGTACCGTCATTCCATCTTCATATTGATACAGCCAAACAAATCCGTCTCCAGCCCAATACAGAAAATCTTTGGGAAAAAGGCCGCGATTTTGTGAGGAGAACCATTCTTCAAATAGCGCGAAATTTCCGTCTCCAAACATCCCTTTTCCCGAGGAAACCATTTTACAAGAGGGCATTTCATAAATTCTTATACTTTGCATTTTGTACCTCCAAATCTTTTTCTGTAATAATATTTTGTTGTGCCCGACGTTTTTAATATATCGCAGCGGCATTGTAAAAAATGAACTTTTTTAATCATGTTGTATGAGAATCTTTTTTTAGAGGCATATAAAACTCAAAAAGACAGTATTCGCCGTCAAATTCGTCGATGTCTATTTTCTCCAGATGGATCTTGGAGGGTGGATCTTCTGTATGACAGTATTCTCCGATGGCAGCATACATAGCTTGTGCCGTTTCCTGTGAAAGTTCCCGGTAGTGATGCCTGCCAATGTAATGAAATTTTATGCAGGAATATCCCCCGAAAGATTCTGCCTTCATACCTTCCGGAATTTCATTTGTATGATCACACGCTACTGCAGTCATGTATTTTGAGTAAGAGTATCCTGCTCCAAGATGATGCGTTAGCCCATAATATACATGATTGTTTGTCATGTTTTGAATGAGGTGCCTATCGTGATCCCAGAAACGTAAGGCAACTTCCGGACAGAGCCACAATGAGTCCTGATAAGGAATATCATGTTCTGTTCCAATCAGCGTGATTTCGGGGAACATGACAAACTCAGGACCAAATAATAGGCCGCTGCCGCATGTATATCCATAATCGTGGATGGGCGGGGTTATATTAAGGATAGGCTGCGTCATGCGGTATTTTCCGGGAGTCATGCCAAATTCATCCTTAAACGCGCGAGAAAAGGATTGTTCATATTCATAACCGCAAACCATAGCAATCTCTAATATACTTTTACTGCGATCCAGTAAAAGAGGTAAGCTGTTGGTAAGTTTTCTTTTTCGAATGTAATCAGCGACAGAGATGCCATACGCAAATGTAAAAAGCCTGTGCAGATGTGACGCAGAATATCCGGCAGATTTTGCAGCATCACCGATATCGACTTTTTGATCCAGATGAACTTCAATATATTGAAATAATGACTGAAACATACAGGGTATCCTTTCATGCTATGAATACAAGACTTTCATGCACTTGTACGAAAGATTGATTTGATGGTGGATTTAATATAACATACCACTTTTACAAAGTAAAATAAATTTTCCGCATTCCAATCCTGCAAAATCATTTCTGATTTTGTCAGCTTGCTTGAAATCCCTGAAAAAATATGTAACCTTTTACCTGCAGAACAGGAACAGTGTTAAATGTGTACACCAAGCCATCTTACCGCCACAAAGGGTACGCGAGACAGATCATGGAAAGACTGCTGGCAGATGCCGCTGATAAAAATCTGAGCGTTGTCGATTTGAAATCCACAGAGGACGGGTATCGGCTGTATCAGTCTGTCGGGTTTGTGGATGATGTGCCGACGTATCATCTGATGAGGTTTATTGTGCGGTAAATTCTGGTTTGCAGAATTGAAATATGCAGAAAGAATGGTCGCTTAGATGATAAAAAATATGTTATAAATAGTTGCAAAATTTCATATTATATGCTAAGCTTTGAATACGGAACAACCGTGTCACTGCAAGGTGTTGACCTCCTATTACATAGATGGGAGGTGGTGCGGATGAAATATGATTTCAAAGATTTGATGTCTTTTGGAATGTTCATTCTTGCATTGCTGACCTTAATCGTAATGATGAGTCAGTAGCGTTTTTCAAGTCCTAGCAATAGGCGCAGAAAAACCACCCTTGTAAACTTGGCCAGTAGCGAGGGTGGCAATTCTGTCATTTTAGCTTAGGTCAACCCCTTGTGGGTGGTTGTTCCTTTTATGATTATAATATAGCATATTAAATTATGATATTCAAGAAAAATATCAAATGAAATCTAATTCACTATTTCATAAAGACAAAAGATTTCAGCTCAAACAGACAACGATCCTTAAAATAAGCAGCCGTCCATCCCTGATACTCGGTGGTCGCTGCCAGGTACAGCGCGTGCCGTCCCGTGACCTTTTTCACAATACAGCTGACGATCCCGTCTCCATGCCCTACCGCACACTGACCGATTTCCTCCCCTTCGGGGCTGTCGATTCGTATGGAAATCTGGCAATCACTGCCGCAGCCACCTATCTGTGCGGAAAATTCCATGGTTTCGCTGGAAAAATCCTCGCCGAAATCAAAATACTTATATCCGATGATACAGCCCTCACGGACGTTGGTGATCACACGCTCAAACACATTCTTTTCCGTGATAAAGCATCCTCCCGTAAGGACGCAGGCAAGGTCAGCAGGTGTTTCCTGATAGGGACACAGAGAATCCTGAAAACCCAGCGAGGTCATCTCTACAGAAGGGATGGAGCCGTCCGCCAGAATCTCGATACGCTCTACACACGCCCGTCTGGACATGATCGAACCGTTAGTCATCCGATGATAGAAGATATACCATTGGCCGTTGATGCAGGCAATGGAACCATGATTGTTTCCCCCGGGGTAATCCACGCCGTTGTCCACAATGTAACCTCTGTAGGTAAAAGGCCCTGTGGGGCTTTCTGCAGTAGCATAGGCCAGTCTGCTTCCCTGTTTTGGGGAATAGATGAGATAATAGGTGTCTCCTACTCTGCGCAGGGACGCGGCTTCGAAGAAAAGAGTCTCCTTGCTCGTAAATCCGCCTTCCTGGGTGATTTCGCAGGGAATGATGTGCTCGATGCAGGTCCCGTCCAGCACTTCATACATATTCTCAGGATTGATCTGAGCCATGAAGGAGCGCTCATATCCGCAGTAGATATACACTTTTCCGTCCTTGTCCACCAGCACGCCGGGATCAATGAACCAGCCGTCACAGCAGATGGAATCCGGAATGGTGTATTGATATTTCGACAACAGTTTAAAAGGCCCCTCAGGCCTGTCACTGACTGCCACACAGCCCTTTGCGCCGATGATGTAAGCATAGAGATAGTATTTGCCGTCCTTTTCCACGACGTCCGGGGCAAACAGTTGATTTTCATCGCCTGTCCAGTCGGTGTCTGCGGGATGGTCTCTGTCAGGCATGGTATGAAAAATGTCGCCATGGCAGACCCATTGGTCGAGATGATCTAGCGGTGCGCTCCAGCACTTTAACACGTAGTCGCAAAAATGGTCTGAGCCGGCCTTGTCATGAGAGCCGTAAATGTAGACTCGATCTCCGAAAACTCTGGGTTCACCGTCAGGTATGTACTCCCAGCCGGGAAGATAGGGATTGGGCATAAGCGTATCTCCTTTGCAGGTTAATACATACATTATATGAAATCTTTGTTGAGGATGCAAGGAAATAAATTATCCTTTTTTCTTGCCATAATAGGCGAACTCCTGATCCGTCCTTTCCATTTCATAGCCTAGCTTTTGATAAAAATTGTTGGTGCGGATATTCCACAAGGGCGTATCCAGAGAAAATGTAGTGACGTCGGGAAAGAGATCCTCTATCAGTTCCATCAACTGTATCCCCAGACCCTTGCGAAAATGTTCGGGATCAATAAAGATTCTTCCAATATGGAGATGCGCCCCATCCTTAAATAAAATGGCTCCGCCAACGATCAGGCGGTCCTGGTAGAAGGTATATAAATGCTTCTGCGCTGCCATTTTTTGATGAAATTTGCGGGACTGATAGCCGGGAGGTCCGCCTGCCTGCGGACTCCCGACTGTGATATCTGACTCAAATGCTCTCTTGGATATAGAAGTAAGCACGAGTGCATCCTGTGATTTTGCCAATACGAGTTCCATACCATGCTCCTTTTATCTCTGCTTAGTAAAAAATCTTCAAGAAAATTCCTCATCCATAAAAATCTCCAGATAGGCTTGGATTCTTGCCTTTTGATATAACGTATCCGTCAATCCAAATTCCGGATCATAATATCTTCCATCATAGTATAAGATCCAGTGGGCATATTTGGGAAGCAGAACTTTTAGGATACATGCTTTTGGCAAAACAGAAGTGTTGTCGGCTTTCGTCATCGTCTTGGCCTGTTTGATTCCATAATGATTCAAAGCCGCTTCAATATCCTTTTTCCCCGTTCCTTTGTCATTTTTCATAACGGAAACAACTTCTTCGACCGTCACGCCGGCAAGCATGGCTACACAGGCTTGACCGCATAAATATTCGGTAGGCTGTTTGATGTAATTGATTTTTTTCATGGCATTTCCTTCGCTGTTGTTTTTATGATAGCGGTTTACTGTGTTATTCTATCGTTTTCGTCAGCTAAAACTGGAATACGAATCCGCCTTTGTTACACTATCCACATGAATATACACGTCCATATAAGAAATACCGTTCTTCTCATACGCATACTCAAAACAGCCGATGATATTTTCCTGCGGTTTTTCTTTGAAGTTATTAGTCTGCAGGTAGTCCATGATTAGTTTATAGGCTTTGGGTATCCTTTCAAACGGCTGAATGAAGGGCTCTTTGATGGTTATCACGGCATAGTCTGCTTCCCTATTTTCTGAAATGATCGCGCCGGGGTAATCTGTCTGGAAATCATCCGGGATCACACAGGCGGCAACATATCCGTGCATTCCGAACCGATTGTTCTGTTCCTGTGATATGAAGGGAAAGTCCCATCCAATCAGTTTCACCTCAGGACATACCTCTGTCAAACCGCAGCTTTTCGCCCAGTGGTTTATATGCTCCAGCGCATCGTTTTCCGGATCCTGCGAAATGATGATATAGCTGGCCATCCGAAACGGTGCGACTCTTTTGATCGTGATCTCTGAATAAATGTTGTGTTGGCCGGTCAAATCTTCTCGCACAAGGGCATCCAGATTACAGGAAAAAATCCCGCACATTTCCACAAGCCTGTCCAGCTCGGGAACCACTTCATTCGACTCCCATCTTGACACGGTTTGTCTGGTTACATTCATTTGATCGGCAAGCTGTTCCTGCGTAAGTTTTTTCTGCTTCCGCAAAAAACTGATATTATTTCCTAAATTCATATTTCTTTTTCTCCTCTCCGTTTCTCTCTGTGCATGATCGAGTTTGTGGCAAGCAGCGTGCAGACACAAATCTCTCGATAAAATTTGAGTTTATTCTGCCAATCGGCCGTTGGGCAACTATGATTATGACATAACGAAGAAAGGGAATCCACCAACTATCATATGCTTTTTGAGGTATGTATGCAACATAATGTGTTACATTGTCTTTGGCACTTTTTGACGTAGGGATCATAAATGGGATACAATGAATTTAGGAGCAAAGCGTATCAAATGGATTGCTGTCATCGGTATGACTGCGGATGCAGTAGAAAGAGATAACGGGAAAAGAGGAAACAGTTATGCTTGGGAAGATATTGTGGAAGAAAAGAAACAGGAGCAGAAAAGCGCTTATATCCGCTGCAGTCTGCATGATGACATTACTGTTTGGGGCTTGCGGTGATGAGGTGGTGGAAAACGTAGATATCGTGGACACACAGGCAGATAGGGGAGAGGACAAAACGGACTCTGATTTATGGATGCTTCCGCAAGCAGAACAATCTTTGCTGACGGAGACAGAAATAGAGGAATTAAAAGAGACTAACCTCACAGCCGCACAACAAGTTAAAGAGGTATATCAGGACATAGAACTGACAGGCGAATCGGCCTTCGGTTCGGGAATCAAAGAGTTTACAAAGGAGCAGTGTCTGGAGGTGGTCACGTTTCTGGGAAGCGCAGGATACGTCAGCGTTGCAGATGATATGAACATGGAAAATTATGAGAAGGTAGAAACTTTCTATGCTGCGTACAGGGAAAAACGTAATGCTATGGTAACATTATATTACGTAAATTCGGACGGCCTGATTGGAGCGATCACATTTTTGTGTCGGGATGGAAAGGTGCAGACCTATTATGTGGGAATCGGCTGGCGGGAGGGTGGTATCCCTGAGATCAGGAGTACTTCGGTCAGTGACATTGCGGAAATGAAACTGACTAAGAAGGGATATTTGATCTATGCTCATGAAAACATGATGTCGTATTCCGGCCTGCGGCAGTATTGGCGGATAAAGCCGCTTTCTGACACGTGCAGGGAATTGACAGAAAAATATATCCACGGACTGAGTTATGTAAACTATAATGTGCTGGTAACAAATTGGGACAGCAAAAATGTGGAGGACATTTTGATGCCTTGTATGTTTGAGGATATTTATCGAATCGATACCGGAGAAAATATAAGTCCGCAAAACGGGAGGATACCGGCAGAAACTTACGAGCGGATCATGACGACTTATTTTCCCGTATCAGTAGAACAGTTGCGAAACGTATGCGGATATGATGAAAAAAGCGACAGCTATGCGTATGATATGATCTTTTCCAGACAGTATCCGCCCTTTGGGGAAGTGGTCGATTATACAGAAAATGCGGATGGCACGGTCACGCTGATCGTAGACGCCGTGTGGGCGGATTATGATTCCGATCTGGCCTTTACCAATCGGATCGTGGTGCAGCCGTTTGATGACGGCACATTTCGATACTTATCTAATTCTATCGAAGAAAAGGAATTGAAAGTGCCGACCGTGGCGGAGTAAGCCTGACATAGCTTATTCCAATTCTGCAAAATCATTTCCAATTCTGCCAATTTTCTTGTATCATTTCAGGAACCATTTACAATAGTGCAAAGTAGAGAAACCGCATTAGGAAAATAATCGGTTTCGAGAATCAGTTTATGACGGAGCATAGGTCTGACAAAATATATCATATGGGCTGGTAAATCAAAAGATGGATTGGCGTTTGATTTTTGTGTATGATATATTTGAGAACAGAATAACAGGACGGAGGAAGGCGGCATGTTCCGTATTGCGGTATGCGACGACGAAGCCTATTTTCGAACTCAGGAAAAGAAACTGATCGAACAATATATGAAAAATCGGGGATGGGAGTGTCGGATCGATCTGTATGCGTCGGGGAAGGAGCTGCTTGACCGCGCGGATGTCGATTTGCCGTATGACGTGATCTTTCTCGATATCAGTATGGAAGAAATGGATGGGCTGCAGACGGCCGCACAGATCCGTAGGCTGTCTGAAACGGTCTGTATTGTTTTTGTGACGGCGTATATCACCTATGCTTTAGAGGGCTATAAGGTGGGTGCCGTGCGTTATCTTTTGAAAGAGGAGGGGAGTCTTAAAAACGCGCAGCAAGAATGTCTGGACACAATTACGGACCGTCTGCACAAAGAGGAGGCAGTGTGTGAATTTGAATTTCAGAGCGGGAAAAAGCGCATTCCGACGGATGCGGTTCTCTATGTGGAGAGCAGGCTGCATAAGGTGCTCTTTTTTGTAATGGAAGACAGCGTGAAAGAGTATTCCCGTTACGACAGGCTGGACGAGGTAGAAAAGAAACTGCGGCAGTACGGCTTTTGCCGTGTCCATCAAAGTTTTCTGGTCAATATGAAGTATGCAAAAAGTGTGGAGCGTTACAACATCGTATTGAAAAACGGGACGGAGGTCAGCATATCGAAGAAATATTATAAGGACGTGGAAAGGGAGTACATTAGGAGACAGGGGGAGATATGATGGGAGCGTATGCCTGGTTTATGCTGATTTTTTTTGTGTTAGACATGTACTGCTGTATCTGGCTGTTCCTTGCGTTTACCTCGGGACCGACGGGTGAAGAATTGGGCTGGCGCGGTTTTATGAAAGAGGAGTTTGATGCAAGATACGGTTTCCTGAAATCCGCGGTTTGCCAGGGCTTGGTGTGGTGTTTCTGGCATACGCTGCTGTGGGCGGTGGACTCGGATTTCACTGACTGGCGGGCAGTGCCTTACATTATTTCCAATATTGTCGTCATCACCTGCCTTACGGTACTAATGAATCTATTTTTGGAGCGGGAACGGAATCTGCTTTACTCGGTGCTGCTGCATTTCGGCTTTAATATCGTCTATGTATTTCTGGATGCGGGCATTGCGTTCTTTGTGATTTTGACGATTCTTTATCCGCTTATTACGGCGGCTGCTGTGCTGATGAGAAACAAAATGGTTGGAAAAGTGTCGGATTGACGGAAATGATGCGAGGAAAGATTGGCGGATCTTGATGCTCACAAAGGAAGCGAGGGTTGGGTGTAAACGATGGAAACAGTAGTATTGGAATTACTGGAAACAGCTGCAATTGCGATCAGCGGTTTCCTAATCAAAAAATATGTGTTTTTAGAGTCGGATATGGAGGCAAAAAAGCAACGCGTTTTCTATTTGGTCAGTTTCCTTGTGATCGGCGTGGTATTTCTTGCCTTTGGGAAAGATGCGGCGGGGATGGCAGCGATCCTGATGATTGAAGTAAATGTCCTGCTTGGCAGGAAAAAGGGGCATCTGTGGGTGCTGCTTTTGATGATTCCACTTACAGGTATCATCAACGGGCTTTTAGGGCCGCTCCTTCTGGTGCCGCCTTACTTGATGTCATTGTCCGAACAGGAAACGATGATTTATCAGTATGTCATGTATGGAATATTAGGTGTGGCGCTGTTATTGTTTTATGCCAAAGGCAGCGTGTGGCGCAGCTGGTTTCGGGAAAACATGCGAAGCAGGAGTCTGCGGCGCTCAGAGAACACCCTGCTGTGGGTGATTGGAATCATTATGCTTGTTTTTTCCAATGAGCTGGCGGCGCAGAAAGCAGCGGGAAGTATTGACGCATATACTTTGTATGCTTCGAACGGAGCGCATAGGAATGAGCTGGCCTCCTTCATAATGATTAGCAGCATCGCCGTCTTTATTATGGCAGTCACGATCATCGTGCTGATCATGCAGGGCAATATGCGGACTTTCTACCATGAGCGGGTTTCCGGTATGCAGTCGGGGATGATCACCTTCATGGCGGAGGTCGTCGAGAACAGAGACGACAATACGGGCGGTCATATCAAACGCACGGCGGATTATGTGGAGCGGATCGCAAAGGAATTAAAAAGGCGGGGCGTATACCCGGAAATTCTGACTGACAGATATATGGAGGATATGATCGTGGCGGCGCCGCTTCATGATATTGGAAAGATTCATATTGCGGACGCTATTTTAAACAAGCCGGGGCGGCTCACGGAGGAGGAGTTCGCTATCATGAAAACCCACACAACGGCAGGGGAGGAACTGCTTACCCACGCAAAGGCGGAACTTGGGGAGTCGGGCTATCTGAACACGGCAGTGGAGATGGCGGCCTACCATCATGAGTGGTGGAATGGTAAGGGATATCCCTACGGTATCGACGGGGAGGAAATTCCGCTTAGCGCCAGGATCATGGCGGTGGCGGATGTGTTTGACGCGCTCACTTCCAAACGCTGTTACAAGGATGCCATGCCTCTCACAAAGGCATATGCGATCATACGGGAGGAGAGCGGCACGCATTTTGATCCGCTTGTAGCCGAAGCTTTTTTGGCCTGCGCGGATGATGACTTTTGATTGCTTTGTACCACGATCCGAAACGGGGAAGAACGGATGGTGATAGGAGCAATGTCACCGATCGATGTGGGAGAAAATGATGAAAATGTTGCGAAAATATATGCAATTAGGACAAAACAATACATAATAAATAAATACAAATTAGTTTTTTTGTAATATATTTATCTGGGACTTTGAGGTAGAAAGGATTATAATGGATACGTAATTTATCAATTCAGGCAAAAGCAGAAAAATTGTCGGATTTCTAACATTTAGGAAGTGCAGAGTTTCATGATTCTCGACTATATAGCCGCAGGAGGAGCGATGTAGAGGCAGTTTTGTTTCATGTCTGATCGGTTTGTTACAGATAGGAACGGAGCTTTGGAGAAAAGCATAAAGAGACGGAAAAGGCTTTGATCTAAGCTGCGGCAGTATATTAGGAGGGGATAGAAATGTATGAAAAACTGAACAAGTATCGAATCAAGGAACGCTTGGTGAGAGGATTTGTGATCGCATCGGGGGTTCCGGCTATTGTAGCGGCAGTTGTGTTGATCACCATGATCATAGTGGCGATCATCTATTCCAATGCACTGGAAGTATACGGGTTTGCGCAGGGCGATGTAGGCCAGGCAATGACGTATTTTGCGGAAGCAAGATCGACCATGAGAGGTGTCATCGGCTATGATGACGAAGCCATGATTGAAAGTCTGAAAGCTGACCACGCGAAGAGTATCGAAAATTTCACGGCCAGCTTTGCGGAGCTGGAAAGCGCTATGGTATCTGCGGAGAACAAGAAAGTATATGCGGATATCAGCTCCAAGCTGTCGGCTTATTGGGCGCTTGATAACGAGATTATAACGCAGGGCGGTGTTACGGATCGGGAGCAGTGTGCCGTTGCACAGGATAGGGCGATCAGTGAGCTGGCACCCCTCTATACGGAGATCAACGATCAGCTGATTTCCATTATGGATATCAAGGTAGAGCGGGGGGACACAACCTCCAAAACGTTGACGTTTGTCTGCATCGGGCTTGCAATCGTGATTGTGGTGATTATTTTCCTTGCGATTTTCACCTCTATCCGTCTGGGAAGGTATATAGCGGACAATATCGACAAACCGCTGAATCAGTTGAAGGACAGAATGGAAAAGTTTGCCGAGGGCGATTTGACAACACCGTTTCCGGAAGCGCAGTCGGATGATGAGGTTGCTGATGTGATCAATTCGGCCAAGGATATGGCGGAGACGCTTGATTTCGTTATTTATGATCTGGAATATATCTTGGGTTCCATGTCAAATTCCAACTTTGCGGTTCGGTCAAAGGACGGCGATCGATACAAGGGTGAATTCCGTCAGATATTTGATTCTTTGAAGCAGCTGCGGGACAATATGATCGATACGCTTCGCTATATAGGGATGTCCTCGGAGCAAGTTAACGCAGGCGCTTCCAATCTGGCGGATACTTCCCAGAGTCTGGCGGAGGGTGCGACCGATCAGGCGGGAGCCGTTGAGGAGCTTCATGCGACGATCACGACGATCGCGGAGGCAGCACAGACGGCGGCTGCTTCGGCTGAGGATGCCTATAAGCAGTCCCGGGAATATGCGGATGTGGCGGAACGCAGCAGCGAAGATATGAATGAAATGGTGGAGGCGATGTCCCGCATCAGCGAGGCTTCCCAGAAGATCGGAAATATTATTTCAGAAATTGAGAATATTGCATCAGAGACCAACATGCTTTCCCTGAATGCATCGATCGAGGCGGCGAGAGCAGGAGAGGCAGGACGAGGATTCGCCGTTGTGGCTGACCAGATCAGGAAGCTTGCGGAGGAGAGCAGTAAGTCTGCCGTGGACACCAGAGCGTTGATTGGGGGTACTCTGAAAGAAGTTGAGAACGGGAACAAGGTGGCGGAGCGCGCGGTTGCCTCACTGGCGATCGTGGTGGAAGGCATCAGAAAGGTGGCGGAGTCCTCTAAGGAGATGAGCACCATTTCCGCCAGTCAGATGGCTACCATGAAGGAAGCAGAGCTTGGTGTGGATCAGATTTCGGATGTGATCCAGACCAACGCAGCGGTGGCTGAGGAATCTTCGGCTACCAGCCAGCAGTTGTCGGCGCAGGCCGTTACACTGGATGAACTGATTGCCAAGTTTGAGTTGCCACAGAAATAAGACCTGGGAGGATATCCATGGACAGACAAAATTTGACACTGTTGACCGACCTCTATGAGCTGACGATGATGCAGGGGTATTTTAAGAACAAGGACAGAAATGAGACGGTCATATTTGACGCCTTTTACCGCAACAACCCCTGCGACGGCGGCTTTGCCATCATGGCGGGTGTGGAGCAGCTGATCCGTTACATAGAGGAACTGCATTTTGAAAAAGAGGATATCGATTATCTGGCAGGGCTTGGTATTTTCAACAAAGATTTTTTAGATTATCTGGCGGATTTTCAGTTTACCGGGGATATCTACACGATCCCGGAAGGCACCGTGGTCTTTCCGCGGGAACCGTTAGTAAAAGTGATCGCGCCCATTATGCAGGCCCAATTTGTGGAGACGGCCATCTTAAATATCATCAACCATCAGAGCCTGATTGCCACCAAGGCGGCGCGGGTATGTTACGCAGCGCAGGGCGATGGCGTGATGGAATTTGGACTGCGCCGCGCGCAAGGGCCGGATGCGGGCACCTACGGCGCAAGAGCGGCTGTCATCGGCGGCTGTGTGGGTACCTCCAACGTGCTCTGCGGGCAGTTGTTTGATATTCCCGTGAAAGGTACACATGCCCACAGCTGGATCATGAGTTTTCCTGACGAATATACGGCTTTTAAGACATATGCAGAGTTATACCCTTCCGCCTGCATTCTGCTGGTGGACACTTACGACACCTTAAAATCGGGCGTGCCCAATGCGATCCGTGTCTTTCAGGAGATGCGGGCGGCGGGGATTCCCCTTTCCTTTTACGGTATCCGCTTGGACAGCGGCGATCTGGCCTATCTTTCCAAGGAAGCGAGAAGGATGTTGGATGAGGCGGGCTTTTTTGATGCGGTGATCTCCGCCTCCAATGATCTGGATGAATTTTTGATCCAGAGCCTGAAAGATCAAGGGGCAAAGATCACGTCCTGGGGTGTCGGCACTCACCTGATCACCTCCAAGGACTGCCCGTCCTTTGGCGGCGTATACAAGCTGGCGGCAGTCATGGGAGAGGACGGAAAATTCATTCCTAAGATCAAGCTTTCCGAAAATACCGAGAAAGTGACGAATCCGGGGAACAAGACGATCTACAGAATATACGACAAAGAGAACGGAAAGATTCGCGCAGACCTGATTTGTTTGGCGGATGAAACCTTTGATGAGAATGATCCGCTGCTTCTCTTTGATCCGGCGGAACCGTGGAAAAAGACGATGCTTAAGCCGGGCAGTTATACGCTGCGCGAGCTGATGATGCCGATTTTTCAGGGTGGAAAATGCTGCTATCAGTCGCCCAAAGTGATGGACATTCGCGATTATTGCAGGGAGGAACAAAATACCCTGTGGGAAGAAGCCAGACGTTTGGTCAATCCGCACAGGGTACATGTCGATTTGTCAAGCAGGCTTTATGATATGAAGATTGTGTTGCTTGACCAAATGAGTCAATAGTAGATTACGCTAGCTGCGCCCAATTTTGCAACAAGATATAAATGATACTTGCAAAAGGGGGCGCTTTGTGCTATCTTAAATGTAAGCGCTTACATTTTAACAAAAAAGAGTATACGGATGGGGAGGGGTTACATGAGCAGACTTGAAATTCCGATACCAAACAAGGCGCAGCTTGTGGTAGAGGAACTTTACAGAGATTTGGAGAGAAGGATCGAATCAAGTGAATATTATCCCCTTTGGGAGCCACCAGTTTCCCGCTTCAGAGCCACCCGGAAA